>CAVQOL010000002.1:0-365996 GCA_963714415.1 uncultured Ignavibacteriaceae bacterium | reverse complement strand
CAAATTCATTTTCAATTCAAAGACCCCTGCTTAATAAAATAGGTAGGGGTTTTTTTACTTACTAACTTACGCAACATAATTATGATCCAGTCATTCTGGCTCGTTCCGGCAGAACGGAGTTCTGACGAACTTGTCCAGAATCTGAAATATAATCTAAACTCAAAGTTTCCGGACTCATTTCATTCGCCGGAATGACCTCTTGCGTAAGGTGAGTTACTAATCGTTAAGTTTATTTTTCTTGATAATGGATTTTTTATTTCATATGTTCTCCTCACGCATTAAGTCATTTAAATTTAGTAAGAGGTTAAAATATGCCAACCTATGAATTCAAATGTAATAAATGTGAGAAAAAATTTTCCCTTCAGTTATCAATCTCAGATTATGAACGAAAAAAATCTTTTACTTGTCCTCATTGCAAAAGTAAAAGTGTAAAGAGAATATTTTCAGGTTTTACTGCCGTCACATCTAAAAAGAGCTAAGTGCAATAAAGAATTGGTGGGGGTAGCCCTGTAAAATAAATTCAGCGAGGGATAAAAATTGCTGAAAATTAATAACATCAAGGAGGATATTATGGAACTACGTAAAAGAGCTTTGGGAATTGCATTGGGACTAGTTTGGGGACTTGCTGTAATGCTTAGCACTTGGTTTCTCCTATTAAGGAATGCTCCGGGAGAAATTATTTCGAAACTTTCAACATTTTACTTTGGTTATTCATACTCTTGGGGCGGAGCTGTAATAGGATTCTTATGGGGATTTGTTGATGGTTTTATCACAGGCTTTTTAATTGCCTGGATATATAATTTGGTTAATAAATCTATCAATAAACCGAAGACAACATAATTACTCTTGTCTCGTCCTGAAAAAAGTTGACTACAGTCAAAAAGAAATCAGGATTAATAGATGCAATTTCAAAATGGTCAACAATTGTAAGCATTAAGGAAGGATTTTTTAATCTGAATTTGAAATTCTCAGAGCCAACTGCCGGAGTCGAACCGGCGACCTGCTCATTACGAATGAGCTGCTCTACCAACTGAGCTAAGTTGGCATGTGTAAAAGCAAACTATTGGAAAAATGTAAGTTGAATTATTATTGGTTAGTAGTTTAAATAATTTTTAAAAGGTTAAGCTTGAGGCTAAGGTAATTTAATCCTCAGCCTCAGACAAATCCTTAACTTAAATGACTATCTTATTTTCTTTTTATGTCTGTTCTTTCTTAATCTTTTTTTTCTTTTGTGAGTCGACATTTTATGGCGTTTTCTTTTTTTACCGCAAGGCATTCGCTACTCCTTAATTAAGATAAATTAATTTAATGTGATTTTAATAATTCCTCTGCCCGCTTTGCAACATCGGACGCGGGATCAATTTCAATAGTTTTTTTAAACCATTCTTTCGATTCTTCAAGATTACCGGCACTTAAAGTAACAACACCCAAATTCAAATGACCTATCTGATGTTTTGGTGAATACTCTAGTGCTTTCAACATTTCTTTTTTTGCAGTTTCAAAATCCTGCAAATTGAAATAACAAACTCCCATATCAATTCTTGCATCTGCATCATCAGGATGAAGTTCAAGATATGATTTATAATTAATTATTGCCTTTTCAAATAAACCTGAATCATTTTTTAAATGAGCCAGATCGAGCAAAGTTTGGTGATCCTCAGGATTTAATTTTATTTTTTCTTCAAGTTGGTTTATAAGTTGAAGATTATTCAAATCTACACCTGAACTCGTTTGCGGCGGCATAGATGTTTGAGTAATGCTTGGTGAGTCAAACACGCCTGTTAACAGAAAAATAAGAATTATTACTATTGCACCACCACCAAATATTCCAACAATTACTTTAGGATCTAACTGTTTATCATCGACTGCTGCAGGTTTAACTTTTCCCTGTTTAGTTGTCTTTCCTGTTTTTCTCTCATTAGAAGAACGCGATACTTTTGTTCCGCACTCGGGACAAAATTTATAATCCCTGTCAAACTCAAATCCGCATTCACCACAAAACTTTGTCATCAGATAGTTGTTCCTTTTTCCTTCATTCCTTTATCAACAATATCTTTAAAATCTTTTGAGAACTTGAATGTAGGTACAAAATGAGCAGGAACAAAAACCTGTTCACCTGTTTTAGGATTTCGTGCTTGTCTGGCGTTCTTTTGCTTAACCTTATAGCTGCCGAAACCTCTTATCTCAATTCCCTTACCGTCTTTCAAAGCTTCAATTACAGTTGTAATGAATCCTTCAATAATTGCTTCGGTCTCAAGTTTAGTTAAACCTGTTCCGGCTGCAACCCTGTCGACAATATCTGCCTTTGTCATTTTTTGCCTTTTGATTAGTGAAGAATTTACTAAGTCTTTATAAATTAGGCGGTTAAGTTATCAAAGTTTTGATATAAAATCAATTATTAGGGATAAGTAAAAGCATGGAATACTTTTTATGGAAAAGTAGATTTTTTTCTCAAATTGATAACTTTCTCAATTCAAAATAGATTCAACTAAGAATTCTTCAAATATTTTTTGATTTTTGACTTTATTTCATATTAGTTATTTGGTACAATAATTGGCAAATATTTACTAAAACTGCAAGAAAAATGGAATTATTTGAAATCATAAAGCAAACTATTTTTTTAATCATACTACTGGTCTTCGGTATTTTCTCACTTTCCTATTCTATTTACAAGATAAGAACAAGAAATAAGATTGAACCAGCTCCTAAACCGATTAATAGAGCTAATCCTGCGAAAGTACAGAAAATTGAGATTCCGAAATCCATATTGACGAACATTGAAAATGATAAAAGAAAAAAAACTTCTGAAAGATTTATTGTGGTAAACGATCTTTCATCGGAAAGTAGTTCGAAATGCTCACCCAAAAAGACTAATGAAAATCTATACACTCTTCAGTCAATAGGAAATACGGATATGTATAAGTTAAAGTTCAGGTAAGAATTATTAATCTCAACATCACGGCAAATTTTTCATTTCTTTTTTTATATCTTTCCAAAAACAAATTTCCAAAGTGATCTAATGTCTGAAAAACTGACTCTTAATATTAAAAATATGGTTTGCAACCGCTGCATTAAAGTGGTTAGAGAAGAAATGGAAAAACTTGGTTACCAGGTGCTTGATATTTCTCTTGGTGAGGTAGAATTACAATCGAACGAAAAAATTAGTCTTGATAAGATTAAAACTGTCCTTGAGGTAAATGGGTTTGAACTTATAGATGATAAAAATTCAAGAATAATTGAAAAGATAAAATTAACGGTCATCAATAAAATGAAAGAACTAAGTGAAGGTAAGATATCAAAAGTTAATTATGCTAAAGCAATAGCCGATGAAACCTCATTAAGCTATCAATACATTTCAACTTTATTTTCTTCAATTGAAGGAACAACAATTGAAAAATTCATTATCATGCAGAAAATAGAAAAGGTAAAAGAACTTCTGGTTTACGATGAACTCACATTAAGTGAAATTGCATACCGGCTTGAATACAGCAGCGTTCAGCATCTGTCAAATCAATTTAAAAAAGTAACAGGACTAACACCTTCCTACTTCAAACAATTCAAAAACTTACGTAGAAAACCTATAGACAAAGTCATCTGAAGATTTTGTTAATCAATCCAATTATTCTATAACGTCCAATCTGTTTTTCTTTCATAAATTTATGTCGTAAAGATAAAAGGAGAATAAATTATGGAACGTACATTTAAAATTGAAGGAATGTCTTGTAGTCACTGCGTAATGGCTGTTAAGAAGGAATTAAATAAAATAAATGCACAAGACTACAAAGTTGAAATTGGAACCGTTTTAGTTGATACTGATAAAAACAATTTATCTTCGGAAATAATTGTTAAAGCAATTGAAAATGCGGGATACAAAGTAGTGAGCAACGACTAATAGAATTGATTGAATGGTTGATTGGTTGATTGTTTTTTATTCAGCCATTCAATCATTCATCAAATATATCAAAAACTAAAAATAATTTTATGATCAAGACCTCTAAAATATCTCTGCCTGTTGAAGGAATGACTTGTGCAAGCTGTGTTACAAAAGTTGAAAAAGCAATTTCAAAAGCCGAAGGCATTAAGAATGTTTCAGTAAACCTGGCTACAGAAAAAGTATCGTTTGAAATTGATTCTGAAAAAGCAGATCTGAATAAAATTGCTGAACTAGTAAATGATATGGGTTATAAAATTGATTTTTCTGTTCTCAGTAATAAAACGGATACTTCTTCATTGAAACAAACAACAGATTATAAAAATTCATATGAAGGACAGACCAAAAAGGATTTTATATTTGCACTTATTCTAACAATACCAATTATAATAATAAATATGGGAATGATGTGGGAAGCATTTACCGACATTATTCCATTATCAACAGAACAAATCAATAAAATTCTTCTGCTGTTAACCACTCCGATTATTTTCATCCCCGGAAAAAGATTCTTTTCTGCTTTTTGGAAAAATTTACTTCATCTTACTGCAGATATGAATTCACTTGTTGCAATTGGAACCGGTTCAGCTTATTTGTTTAGTCTTATTGTAACACTTTTTCCTGAAATGCTTTTTTCACATCATCAAGAAGTTCACGTTTATTATGATACTGCTGCTGTTATAATAACATTAATACTTATGGGTAAATGGCTTGAGATTCGAGCCAAATCCCGGACAGGAAATGCTGTAAAGAACTTGCTTGAGCTTCGTCCCAAAACGGCATTAGTTGTAATTGATGGAGAAGAACTTGAAAAGCAAATTAATGATCTGTTACCTGGCGATATTGTAATTGTAAAGCCGGGAGAAAAAATTCCTGCGGATGGAAAAATCATTAAAGGATACTCTACAATTGATCAATCAATGGTAACCGGCGAAAGTCTTCCCGTTGAAAAAGATATTGGTGCGAATGTAGTTGGTGGAACAATAAATAAAACCGGAACATTTGAATTTACTGTAAAGGAAGTAGGGCAAAATTCAGTTCTTGGACAAATAATTAAACTAGTTGAAGATGCTCAAGGGTCTAAAGCCCCAATTCAGCAATTAGCAGATAAAGTTGCTTCCGTATTTGTGCCTGTTATAATTCTCATAGCAATATTCACTTTTATAGGATGGCTTCTATTCGGAGTTACTAACCAATTCAACATTGCATTGGTAAACTTTATTGCTGTGTTGATAATTGCATGTCCGTGTGCTTTGGGACTTGCAACTCCAACGGCATTAATTGTTGGAATGGGCAAGGGCGCGCAGAATGGAATTTTATTTAAAGATGGAGAAAATCTGGAAAGATTTCATAAAGTAGACACCATAATATTTGATAAGACGGGAACTATCACGAAAGGAAATCCTGCAGTAAAAGATATTATTACTTTTAATATAACTGAGAAAGAACTTTTATCATTTATTATTCCTGCTGAAAAAAGATCAGAGCATCCATTAGCAAAAGCTATTGCTGATTATTCTTCACGAAAAGGAATTTCTGTAAGGAGTTTAGTTTCATTTGAAAGTCTCACGGGTTTTGGTATCAAAGCAAAGATTGAAGACAAAACAATTCTTATCGGTAATGAAAAATTAATGAATGATAATTCGATTGATTTATCAATGATTAAAGATAAATTTGATGAGCTATCTAGCAAGGCAATGACTGTAATTCTTGTTGCAATAGAGAATACGGTTAGAGGATTAATAACAATAGAAGATCCTGTTAAAGGCAATGCAGTGGATGCAATCAAGAAAATAAAAAATATGGGAATAAAACCTGTTTTATTAACGGGAGATAATTTCAAAACTGCAAAAGCTATAGCGGAAAGAGTTGGAATTGATGAATTCCGTGCAGAAGTTTTACCTTCAAATAAAGCAAGAATAGTTTCGGAATATCAAAACAAAAATAATATTGTAGCAATGGTCGGCGATGGTATAAACGATGCACCGGCACTTGCTCAAGCAGATGTTGGTGTGGCAATTGGAACAGGAACGGATGTTGCCATTGAAACTGCAGGTGTAGTTCTGATGAGTGGTGATCTTAATGGTGTTGTTAATTCTATAAAACTCTCTAAGGCGGTTATAAAAACTGTAAAACAAAATCTTTTCTGGGCCTTTATCTATAATGCTATCGGAGTTCCGTTAGCAGCTTTTGGATTACTAAGTCCTGTATTTGCAGCGCTTGCAATGTCGCTCAGTTCTGTTTCTGTGGTTAGTAACTCTTTGAGACTTAAAAAAAAGAAAATATAAAAATAGCCGGAGATCATCCGGCTATTTAATAATTAAATATTATTGATGATTATCTGGAATAGACCATCTCCATCATTTTAAATTCGCTTCCTTTAATGGAAGTAAACATTTCAAATAATATTTTATTCTCATCAATTTGTTTTGCAACTGATCTGAACTCCACATCCTTACCTGACATCGCATCATACATTGTACCAGTATAATCAAACGTAGCTGTTGAATCATTATACTTTCCCGTACTGATTGCCATTCCGCTTCCCATATTGTCAAACCAAATATTTATAAATTCTTTCTTACCATTATCGTAGGCTTCGATGCTCCAGCCTTCCATAGGCATACCCATTACCATTCCTTTATGAACGGTTTTAAAATATCTGCCACCAAGAATAGCTTCTGTTGTGGCTGTTCCTTCAGATACCATTGGTTCTGCACCCGGATAATTCCAGAATGAAGTGGTGGTTTTCCAGTCACCAACATTTTTTGCCATCTCTTCATGCATCGGACCTGGAGTCATGTATTCGGTCCAGATTTTCATCATTTCCTGCATATCCATTTCTTGCGCATAAGAATAATTAGCTGCAAAAAACAAAACTGCAGTAAAAAGAATTACAAATAGATTTTTCATTTGAGCCTCCTTTAAATATTATTTAAGGTTTAATTTTAAATTATTGAACTACATTTTAGGCAATCGTTCCAGGTAAGAACTATTGCTTAAAATTGCAAAAGCATTAATTTTCCTTAGTTCATTAAGATTAAGACAGTTCATATAACTCATAGAACTTTTTAATCCATCAGATAATGCATCAATTACATTCTTAACCGCTCCTTTGTAAGCAACCATTGTTTCTTCACCTTCAATAAATTCATTTCTCATTTTTACACCAAAAGAAGCAGAGCCCCTGTACTTTTTCCACAACTGTCCCTGGTACTTAATAACTTCACCTGGTGTTTCCCTTGTGCCCGAAATCATTCTTCCAAGCATTACAACATCAGCACCAAGAGCAATAGCTTTTGCAGCATCACCCGGAGATTTTATTCCACCGTCTGCAATAATTTTTATTTTTAGTTTTTTATCTTCTCTTGCAAGGTAAGTATTCAGTAGTGAAGAGACCTGCCCAATACCAATACCTGTTTGAATCGATGTAGTACAAACACTTCCGCTGCCAATACCAACTCTTACTGCATCTGCTCCCGCATCCTCAAGCTGCTGAAGCGTAGAACCATGAGCAATATTGCCAACAATAAGTTTAGCTGATTTAAATTTTTTCCTGATCTGCTCGGTTTTTTTAAGAACTTCTTTATTATTAGCATTGGCTGTGTCAATACAAATAACATAATTGCACGAAACAAGTTTCTCAATAGTTTTTAAGCTAGTTGTAACTGAGATAGAAACGCCTTTGATTCCTCTCACGCTTTTTCCATTAGATAGAACTTCATCAAGTGAAGAATCAAAACGATTAAGTATGCCAAGACAGCCAAGGTTTGATAATTCCTTTGCCATTTCTATTCCTGTAACAGTATCCATCGGACTCGAAATAACGGGCACAGATAGTTTTAATCCGAGAAAACTACAATTGGTTATCGCATCTGATCGTGACTTTATTCTTGATATTTCTGTAGGTATTAAACTAATATCATCGTAAGTAAGCGATTGGTGAAATTCATTAAGAGTTTTTTTTGTATAGACTTTCATTTTTATTCCATATTTTTAAGTGTTTATCAAAGATTCCATTTCATCAAGAATCTCATTCATTTTTTGTGTAACAGCTAAAACAGGTTCGGGAGAATTCATATCAACTCCTGCATTTTTAAGAATGTTGATTGGATAATCAGAACTACCTGCTTTTAAGAAATTCAGATATTTATCAATTGCTTTCTCTCCATCGTTCTTCACAAGATTAGCAAGTACTTGTGAAGCTGCAAATCCCGTTGCATACTGGTAAACATAAAAGTTATAATAGAAATGAGGAACGCGCGCCCAGGTATATTCTTCTTCGTTATCAATCACCATTGCCGGTCCCCAGTATTTCTGATAAACATCTTTATACATTTTACATAACAAATCCAGTGTTAACGCTTCACCTTTCTCAGTTCTATCGATATGCCTCCATTTCAAATTCAGCAAACATGACTTGCCGATAAAATGTTGATGTGATATTATTCAGATATTTTTCGAGCAGAAAAAGTTTTTCGGCTTTAGAACTTGATTTACTTATTAGATAATCCAGCAATAACGATTCATTAAAAGTTGAAGCCACTTCTGCAAGAAAGATTGAATAGTTTGCATAAGTATATGGTTGGGTCAATCCGGTATAATATGAATGCATATTATGACCCATTTCATGCGTAAGAGTGAAAACATCATTTAATAAATCTGTCCAGTTTAACAAAACATAAGGATGAACATCAAATGTGGTGCCTGAGGAATACGCTCCGCTTTTCTTAGCCTGGGTTTCATAAACATCAATCCATCTGCTATCAAAAGCTGTTTTAAGCGAATTCAAATAATCATCACCCATAACTTTAAGAGAATCCAGCACAATATTTTTCGCTTCATCATAAGAATATTTTTTATTATTAGCTTCTTCAAACAAAGTTACATAAGCATCGTACGGGTGTAGTTCTGATAATCCCAGAACTTTCTTTTTTAATTCTGCCCATCTGTGCATTGGAGCAAGATTTCTCCCTGCTGTTTCCACCAGGTTATCATAAACAGAAAGCGGAATATTATTTTTATCAAGTGAAGCTTCACGTGCAGACGAATATTTTCTTGCTCTTGCATAAAAGATATTCGTCTTAAGATTCCCATTAAACAGAGATGCAAAAGTATTTACATAATTTTTATAAGGAGAAAGATAAGCTTTGAACGCACGTTCACGATATTCTTTGTCTTTTGAGTAAAGCGAAGCAGAATATCTTGCGTGCGACATTTCAACGTTATTACCATGTTCATCTTTAACGAAGGGAAATTTTATATCTGCATTCGTAAAGATAGAAAATGTATTATAAGGAGTTTGAGAAATTTCACCAGATAATGCAAGAATTTCTTCCTGTTCTTTTTTTAATGTATGCTTTTTGGTTCGTAAGAGATTTGCAATCGCATGCTGATAAACTTTCAGTTCATCTTTAGAATTAATCATAGCCAAAAGTTTTTCATCGTCAACACTGAGAAGTTCAGGACTAATAAATGATGAAGCAGTTGAAGCTTTTGAATGAAGTCCTTTAATCCTGTCGTCCATTCCCTGATATTTAGTTACACGCATATCACTGTCTTTGGCAAGCATCGCATACAGATATAACCTGTCAATTTTAGCACTCAATTCGTCATCAAATTTCAGGCATGCAAAAAGTACTTCAGGACTGGAAGATAATTTGCCATCAAAATCTTTATAACGCGGAATATTTTTCTCTACCCAAAGGAAGTCTGATTCCCATTCATCATCTGATTTAAAAATGTCGGTCAAATTCCATTTATATTTTTCTTCTATTTGATTACGTAATGGAATTTCAGTTGATTTGATTTCCGGGAAATGAAATTGTAGTTCTAAAAGAGATTTCATGTTCTAACTTCCCCCATAAAATAGTCGAATTGGATTGATGAATAAATAAAAATCAATTTATTAGTTTTTTTTCATTGTTAAATAATAGTTTTTGCTTAATCGATTTTTGGGCATGCAAAAATAAGAAAAGTGCAGACTTAATCCACAGGAAATTTTACTTGATTCTATCAACCAATTTGGGCTGATATACTGATTTTAAATTTACCTGAAAAATTATTTATTGAAATGTACAGACGTGAAAAATTAGACACTGAAAAACTTCTTGTATAAGTAGGCAAATCATCAATTAGCTCTGTGCGAAATACTATATCCTCGTATGAATTCTTAATCTCAAGTTTCACACTACCATTATTATGGTTCAGCAAAGTCATAAAAAGTGTCGATTTGTTAACATCAAAGTTTAGAACTATTACAGAATTACCAGAATAGTCTTCAGCATTTATTTCATAACTCAGATAATTAAGTCTTGACTCCTGGATTGGTTGATTTATCTCAGAACTAAATTCTTCTGGTTCTACTACATCTAGTCTACAGGAAGTTGAAAGTAGAAAAAGTACGATAACCAAGCCAATATTAATTAGGAATCTTTTCATATTAATTAGAATGATAAATAATCTTCAAAGAATTTATTAGATATTATTGTCAATTTCAACATCTTTTTTTAGAATGATATTTTATAAGCGTATAGCATTTTTCAGCAATGCGATACTCCATTACATCAAGACATTCATTGAAGGCTACAAAGTTTAATTATTTTGCCCAATCAGGGAATGCACTAAGATCAAAGATTAAACTTCCAAGAAGATAGACCATTAAACTAACAGTAATAACTCCAACTAAATTTAATGTGAATCCGGCTTTCACCATATCGATAACCTTAATTCTACGACTGGCAAAAATTATCGTGTTTGGCGGGGTAGCAACCGGAAGCATAAATGCCATAGAAGCAGAAAGAGTTGCGGTTATCATAAGCAGTAGTGGATGAACTCCAATAGCAACAGAAACTGCAGCTAGAATTGGAAGTATCATTTGTGTTGTTGCTGTGTTAGACGTGAGCTCTGTTAAAAAATTCATAGTGAATGCAACTGCTACAATCATAATAATTGTATTATAATCACTTAAAATACTTAATCGATTACCGATATAATCGGACAAGCCAGAATGACTGAATCCGCTTGCAAGAGCAAATCCACCTCCAAATAAAAGAATTATACTCCACGGAACTTTTTCAAATGCACCTAACCCCAGTATTGTTCTCTTGTTGCTATTATCCTTCGATGGAATCAAAAAAAGAATTAGCGCCATTGTAATTGCAATTGTACCATCATCGATGTAGGATGGAACCGAAAATAATGAAGACCATCCTGTAATAATGATAAATCCAAAGTTAAGATCAGTTCTGAAAATCCATAAAAGTGCAGTTGTAATAAATATTGTCCCAATTATTTTTTCTTCGAAAGATGCCGAACCAAGTTTTTTATATTCATCAGAAATAAATTTTTTATCTATTACGATAGTCTTATCAACCTTATAAAACACTTTTGTAATTAAGAAAGCAGCAAAAATCAGCATTAAGATTGCTACCGGAAGTCCAAGCATCATCCAGCTTCCGAATGTAATTTCCGGAGCATTCGGATAAATTATTTTATAGATTCTTACAAGTGCAAGATTCGGTGGAGTTCCAATCAGTGTGCTCATTCCTCCTATTGAACAAGCATAAGCAATAGATAGTAAAAGGCTTCTGGAAAAATTTAATGCCTTTTCCTTACCGAATTCTTCTTCTATTTTTATAATAATTGAAAGTGCAATAGGAAGCATCATAACAGCAGTTGCAGTGTTACTTATCCACATTGAAAGAAATGCTGCTGCAAACATAAATCCGATTATAATTGAATTTGGTGTGCCGCCGAAAACTGTAATTATTTTTAACGCTATTCTTTTATGGAGTCCCCATTTTTCCATGGCAATTGCTATTAAAAATCCGCCAAGGAATAAAAAGATAACAGAGTTAATATAAGCTCCTGCAATTTCTTCGCCCGGAAGAATAGCAAGCAATGGGAAAAGAACAAGTGGAATTAGTGAAGTGGCAGCAAGTGGGATCGCTTCTGTTATCCACAATATTGCCATTAGCACAGCAACTGCGGCCATTTTAGTTATATCAGGTTTTGAAGGATCGAGATCAGCAAAAACAATTATAATTATAAAAGTTAATAACCCGATCAGTAGTCCGGTAATTTGTTTTGTTGTCATTTTTTTCTGTGTAAAAAATAAAAAATCATTTCGTAAGAAAAAATTTTATAATTTGTTTTTGACCCAGAGATTCTTCTTCCGTATTGTAATACTTTGTGGATGTTTTTAACTTAATATTAAAATTTCAGCAACTTATTTAATACTTAATGCAGATTAAAGAAAATACCTCCCTATTCCTCATTTTATTTTATTCTATTGTAATAATTCTATTTGGATTTGTAATTGCCAAAACTTTCATTAATGCAGATGATGAAAAGACAAACACTGAGGTTGTTGAAGAAGAACTACCACTAAATCAATTCGGATTTATTGATTTTGAACTTGTTGAGACAATTAAAGATGTCCAGAGAAACGAAACTCTTTCAGATATTCTTAATTCTTTCAATCTTGGTAAATTTTCTCTTGAAGAAGTCATCTTAAAAGCGAAAGAAGTATTTAACGTTAGATCAATCAGGGCAGGCAGACCGTATCATTTCTATGTTAGTGACGATTCTCTTGCTCAACTTCGCTACCTTGTCTATCAAAAAGATAACATTAATATCATAGTTTTTGATTTGAATGATTCATTACGGATTTATGAAGATGCAATCTCTGTCGAAATAAGAAAAGAATCTTTATCTGCTACTATAAATAATTCATTATATGCTTGCCTATCCGAAAACGGTGCAAGTATTGAACTTGCTATTAAACTTTCCCAAATATTTGCCTGGCAAGTTGATTTTTATGGAATCCAAAAAGGTGACCGCTTCAAAGTTATTTATGAAGAAAAATTAGTCGGTGATAAGATAATCGGAACAGGAAATATTCTTGGTGCATTTTTTCAGCATAAGGGGCAAGAGTATTACGCAATTCCTCTTGAGCAGGACAGCATTTTACAATTTTTTGATCAGGATGGTAATAGTCTGCGTAAGACTTTCTTAAAAGCCCCGCTTGAATTTTCAAGAATCAGTTCACGCTTTAGTAAAAACAGATTCCATCCTATATTAAAAAGAAGTAAACCTCATCTCGGAACTGATTATGCTGCCCCTCGCGGAACACCGATCAGAACAATTGGCGATGGAGTTGTGGTTGGGGTTGGCTATTCAGGCGGTAATGGTAATTATGTTAAAGTAAAGCATAACTCTATTTACTCAACTCAATATCTCCATATGTCTCGCTTTGCCAAAGGAATTAAGAGAGGAGTTACTGTTAAACAGGGACAGGTAATTGGTTATGTAGGCAGTACCGGATTAGCAACAGGACCACATCTATGTTTCCGCTTTTGGAAAAATGGAGTTCAGGTTGATCCATATAAAGAAAAAAATCCTCCTTCTTATCCGGTTAAAAAAGAACTAATAGCAGAGTTTGACAGTGTTAAAACTCAGGTTATTAGCGAATTGGATAAAATTAAATTTCAAGATGAACTCGCTGCTAAATTGTAAAGTCTAATATCTGTTCTTAAAATCTTGTCAATTCAAAAAGTATGAAGTAAAATTTTCTTGTTGATAATCTAAAGAACATGTACCTCAAAATAATCTTTCTTAATGTATCCATTCTTTTTTATATTTGGCAGTCTTAATAAGCAATTAGGTAAATGAATTCCAAATATGAAGCAGTTATAGGATTAGAGGTTCATGCTCAACTGCTCACCGATACAAAAATTTTCTGCGGCTGCTCTACAAAATTCGGAAATGAACCCAACAGTAATGTTTGTCCCGTTTGTCTCGGACATCCCGGAGTTCTTCCTGTTCTCAACAAAAAAGTTGTTGAATTTTCAGTTCTGATGGGATTAGCCACAAATTGCACTATAAACGAGAATTCAATATTTGCACGAAAAAATTATTTTTATCCTGATCTGCCTAAAGGCTATCAGATTTCACAATATGAACTACCACTTTGTGAACACGGATTTTTAGAAATACGAATGAATGATGGAAATAAAAAGAAAATCGGTATAACAAGAATTCATATAGAAGAAGATGCGGGAAAATCAATTCACGATCAGAGCAGTTCAACTCTTGTTGATGTGAATCGATGTGGTGTTCCGCTTCTTGAAATTGTAAGTGAACCGGATATAAGAACACCTGAAGAAGCGTATTTATATCTTACTAAAGATGAAAAAGATACTTCAATACCTTGATATCTGTGATGGCAACATGGAAGAAGGTTCTTTGAGATGTGATGCAAATATTTCCATTCGATTATCTGGAAATGAAAAATTTGGTACTAAAACGGAAATAAAGAATCTAAATTCATTTCGAAACGTCGAAAGAGCACTTGACATATGAGATACACAGACAGATAGAAGCAGTTGAAGACGGTGAAGAAATTATTCAGCAGACTTTGCTTTGGGATGCAGATTTGAATGAAGCTTATCCTATGAGATCAAAAGAAGAAGCACACGATTACAGATATTTTCCTGATCCGGATTTAATGCCGGTTGTAGTTGATAAAGAATGGGAACAGAAAATATATACTTCTATGCCGGAATTACCGGATAAAAAGTTAGATAGATTTATTGAGTGTTTCTCACTTCCCCATTATGATGCTGAATTGCTTACTCAATCAAAAGATATTGCAGGTTATTATGAAAAGGTAGTTAGTATAACCGATGATTATAAAACTGCCAGCAATTGGGTTATGAGTGAAGTTCTTGGTGTTATCAATGAAAAAAAAATTGGGATAAATGATTTTTCTGTTGAACCAGAGAAACTTGGTAAAATGATAAACCTTATTAAGGATGGAACAATAAGCGGTAAAATTGCAAAAGAAATTTTTCCTGTAATGATTAATGAGAAAAAAGATGCTGAGGAAATTATCAAAGAGAAAAACCTTGTTCAGATATCTGATGAAAGTGAAATATTAAAAATCGTCGAATCAATTTTAGAGAAGAATAAAGATCAGGTTCAGAGTTATTTTAAAGGTAATGAAAAAATATTCGGATTTTTTATCGGACAGATAATGAGGGAAACTAAAGGTAAGGCTAATCCAAAAATTGTTAATGAAGTTTTAAAGAAGAAATTAGAAGAAATCAGATTGTTAAATAACCAGGAGAAATAAAATTGTCGTTTCAAGAAAAGCTAAAGAACATTTTCAAATCAAAACCAAAAGAAGAAGAGAAGAAACCGAAAACATTTGGTGAGAAAGTTAAAGAATTCTTCAAGCAGCTTGCATTTGCTGCTATTGCTGCATTTTTTATAATTACTTTTATCATTCAGAATACAAGAATCCCTACCGGATCGATGGAAGACACAATTCTTGTAGGAGATTTTGTTCTTGTAAATAAATTTATTTACGGTTCATCATCACCTAAGTACATTCCATTTACAGAAATTGAACTTCTCTATTTCAGGCTTCCTGCTCTTAAAGACCCTAAACCAAAAGACATTGTTGTATTTGAATATCCTGGTGATAGAGACCAGCTTGTGCCAAATGAAAAAGGTGTAAACTATGTTAAGCGATGTATTGGGACACCGGGTGATACTGTTGAAATTGTTGATAAGGTTGTCTTTGTGAACGGAAAAGAATTCTGGAGACCGCCATTTATTAAATATTATAGGGGAATGAACAGCGCTTATTTAAAACCTATTCCAAAAGGAACGGCTGAATATGATATCTTCCCTAAAGGATTGCCGTGGAATCGTGATAACTATGGTCCACTGGTAATTCCCAGTAAAGGAATGAAAATACCACTTAACATCTATAATGTTGAACAATGGAGAACAATAATCGACCGTGAGTACGAAGAAAGAGTCGTGGATGTAAAAAATAATATTGTTATGATAAAGGATGTTCCTGTTTCTTTTTACACCTTCAAAAAAGATTATTACTTTATGATGGGTGATAATAGAGATGACAGTCAGGACAGCAGATTTTGGGGATTAGTATCAAGAGATTTAGTTGTTGGCGAAGCTTTTATTACTTTATTTTCCTGGGATCGGGATATTCCCTTTTCTGATTTATTCAGATTACTCGGATCGATAAGACCGGATAGAGTTTTGAAACTGTTACACTAAAACTATTGCACATAAAAAATAAAAAGGGCTGCAATCGCAGCCCTTTTTTTATAAGGATTTGATCAGAATCCAAACGACTTATAATGTTATGTTAAATCCAAGATTAAATGTCGTTGGTAATCCAGGATATATTTCAGCATCATCTGCACGGTGAGTACCTAACTCTTCATTATTTGCTGTATAACCGTTATACTGACTATTGTCCACTGCATCCTGTACATATAACGCATTAAACAAGTTAAATACGTGTGCAAACAGGGTTACATTTGCACCGGCAACTTTTGCAGGGATATTATAAGAAAAGTGAAGATCGAACAAGCTATAAGATGGTATTTGCCATACTTGTTCTCTATCGGTTGAATCAGTTCTACTGAACGGATCAAATTCAGAATAATAATTGCTATAATTTCTCCAGAGTAACTGAGCCTGAAGACCCGGAACAGGAAATACCGTAAGTGCAGCTGCAAGCTGGGTTTGCGGTGCATCACCAACTTTTAAGTCTTTTAGGTAAAAGTTATAATCTTCAGATTCTCCTGTAGCAAAATCAACAATGTAGGTTCCGCTGACGTCATCAGTATATTCCCAGATTCCATAGCTGAATGCTGCATCAAACCTGACAAATTTTACAGGCTGGTAAGCGACTTCAAATTCAGCACCCATATGTCTGGAACTGATTCCTTGCAGTCTGATTAATTTTTCATTTCCTTCCTGATCAGGAACTATCCTATCAGTGGATCTGTCAGACCAGTCTGTAAAGTATAAATTGGCAGTCAGATTTAATTTACTTTGTAACCAAGAAGTATTTGTTCCTAACTCAAATGAAAAGAACTTTTGGTTTATCTGATCTTCAACAAATTGTGCATCAACGTCACTAATCACCTGGTCAAAAGTAGGTACCTGAGAGACGTAGCCACCATTAATGTAAACAACAATATCATTAGTAGCTCTGTAACTTGCACCACCTTTAAACTGATAACCGCCGATAAAATCGCTGACTAAATTAATCTCACCACCAGTGACTGTATCTTTCCTGAAGTGATCAGTATAATCATATTTAATTGTCGTATACCCGGCAGTACCATAAAGAGTATATTGATCTTTGGTATATTCACCCTGGACATAAGCACCCATCCAGTTTATAGTATTAGTATTATTGTAATCAATTCTGTCACCTAATTTCTTATAGATAATCATCAGGTGTGTCAAATTCATTACCTGTGAATATGAAATAATCTCCGCCAAGAAGGTCGCGAACTTCTCTGAAGTGTTCAATCTCAGCTGTTCTTACATCTATTCCAAAAGATAAAGTTAATTCTTTGGAAGCTTTTAAATAAGCTTTAGAGATTGCACCAAGAGTCCACTGTGTATTAACGCTATTTCTTAAAATACCTCTGGAAGCATATAATCCATTAGTATCCATTTGTGCAGTCGCGGTGTTTCTTGCGATTGTCAAATCATAATCAACTACTCTTTGTAATAGACCATAATTCCATCCTAAACTTCCGTATGTACCTGAACCACCACCTTGTCCACCCGAATAATAAACTGTGCTGTATAAACTAAATACATCTGAAAACTGTGAATACCAGTTCAGATTGACCAATGGTTTGTGGAAATAATTAACACTTTCATTAATATATGCAGGATCATGCCTTTGATTTAAATCGCTATTCCAGTATGATCGTTCCCACTGCATGCCGGTATATGAAGTACTGACACCAGACCAGTTTGAATTGTAAAGAGTACCTTGTTCAGCAAACCGAGTATCTTCAAGTACGTCTTCTGTATAGCCTAAATCCCTGGCAAGTTCGTGACTAAAATTTGCCGCATTCAACATCCATCGTCTTTGACCATGCTTCTGCGGAGCTCCCATAGCATATAATTCAAGTCTGTTTTTATCGTCAACCTGATATGCCATTCCCATATAATAAGCCCAAGCATCTGTCCAGGCTCTATCAACAACGCCCTCTCCAACCTTACGAACTCCACCAAAGCTCATAGCGAATTTTCCATCAACCAATCCTGTATGACCAAAAAAGGTTTGTTTGCTGAAATTCCCGGTTCCATATTCATTTCTGAAGTATGCACCAGCTTTGTGTTGAGTCGGATCAGTAATAATATTTACAGTACCGCCAATTGATGGTGTAGCTAAGTTAACAGAGCTCAATCCTCTTTGTAACTGGATTGAAGAAGTAGCATCACCTAAACCATCCCAGTTAGACCAATAAACCCATCCATTTTCCATATCGTTAATCGGGATACCATTGATCATTATACCAACATTCCTTTGATTAAAACCACGCACGTTTACACGAGCATCTCCGGCACCGCCGCCTTGATCAGTAGCAAAAACTGATGGGGCAGTATTCAGCACAAGTGGAACATCTTTTGAACCGAGATTAAAATCCATCTGTCTCTTATCAATGTTCGTAAAAGCAACAGGGGTTTCTCTTTCCTTTGCTCTATCAGAGATAACTGTAACACTAAGAGTAAATTGGTATTCTTTAAGACTAAAGTTCACGGTCATATCACCATTTACTTCAATATCCTTTTCTACTTTTTCGTAGCCGATATAGCTACAAACTATAGCATATTCTCCCGCTGGAAGCGAAATTGCATATTGACCACTTCCATTAGTTGCGGCACCAGTGCCCATATTTTTGATAAGGACATTTGCACCTACTAATAGTTCGCCTGTTTTTCCGTCTGTAACTTGACCAGATACCGTGTAGTTCTGAGCGAAGTTTGAAACAGAAAACAGAAGAACCAATGTGAAAATGAGACTGTACAGTTTAGTCATTGGGGATCTCTCCTATTTGTTTGAATAATGAGTTAATTATTTGTTGGGGTCTAAAGATATTCTGGATTTGTAGAAATATTAGCATAGACTAAGATTCAGTTTAAGATTAAAAATTAGCGTGTTAAATATCTTAGTAAACAACTTTTCATGCAAGCGAAGATTCACTTTTTTTTAAATATAATATTTAATTAATTTTAGCAAAATATTTGCATATTAATAAAATTGTACTTTTTGAAGATACTGAAAGATTTTTTATATAACTTTATTTTATCAAATATTTTTTACCTATTTAATCTTATGAAGAACTTAGCAAAATCCTTTATCCATATATTATTTTTTTTCTTAATTTCGGTAACAATTTCCGCTCAAGATAAGAATTATACAATTCTAATTTCTTTTGACGGTTTTAGGTGGGATTATCCAAACAGAGGAATTACACCAACATTCAAAATGATTGCTGAAAATGGAGTTTCTGCCTTATCTCTGCAGCCATCTTTTCCATCAAAAACTTTTCCAAATCATTACACAATTGTTACAGGACTCTATCCACAAAATCACGGTTTAATTTCAAATAATATGTATGACCCTTTTTATGATGAGTATTTCTCATTGGGAGACAGGTCCGCAGTGGAAAACAGCCGATGGTATAGAGGAGAAGCCATTTGGGAAACTGCCAGAAAGCAAGGTTTAATTACAGCCAGCTACTTTTGGCCGGGTTCTGAAATAGATATTGAATACAGAAGACCGGATTATTTTCATTTCTATGAGCACAAACGTCCTTATATGCAGAGGATAGATGGAATAATTGAATGGCTTAAGCTGCCTTATGATGAAAGACCTATATTTATAACTGTTTATTTTGATGCTGCCGATACTTACGGTCATAGATTTGGTCCAAACTCCGTAGAAATTAATAACACAATAATGAGTCTTGATTCACTTCTAAATACACTGATAGTAAAACTCAAAAAAATAAATCTTTTTGACAGCACTAATATCATTGTAGTTTCAGATCACGGAATGAATGAAATATCAAATGAGCGAGTTATTAATATTGATGAAATCTTAAAAGGTCTGAGATATAAAATTGTTGATGATGGTCCTTTTATGTTTGTATTCCCTGATCCTGAAAACAAGACAATCATTTATAATACTCTGAAAGAAAATGAAAAGAATTACAGAGTTTATTACAAAGATAATTTACCAGAACATTATAATTTATCAGCCTCACATCTTTTACCTGATATAGTTGTAATTGCTGATCCGGGTTGGTCTTTGGTTAATGAAAAAACTGCAGATTCATACAACAATAAATCAATTTCCGGTAATCACGGTTACGATAATTACTTCACTGATATGCACGGAATTTTTTATGCAATGGGTCCTTCTTTCAAAAAGAATTATAAGATTGGAACTGTATTAAATATTGATATATATCCACTGCTCTGTAAAATTTTAAATATTAAACCGAAAACTAATATTGACGGTAAACTAAAGCGTATTCAAGCGATTTTAAACGAATACTAAAAAGAATTTATGGAATTATTAAATCTTAATTACGAAAAATATAAGCTCAAAAACGGTTTAGAGATTATTTTACATAGAGATGCTTCATTGCCTCTTGTTGCAGTAAACATCTGGTACAAAGTTGGTTCAGCTTATGAAGTAAAGGGCAAAACAGGACTTGCACATCTGTTTGAGCATATGATGTTTCAGGGTTCTGAAAACGTTCAGAAAGAAATGCACTTCAGATACATCCAGGAAGCCGGCGGAACTTTGAACGGCTCTACAAATTTCGACAGAACAAATTACTATGAAAAACTTCCATCCAATTCACTTGAGTTAGCACTTTGGCTGGAATCTGATAGGATGGGATATTTCTTAAATTCACTCACTCAGGAAAAGCTCGATAATCAGAAAAGTGTTGTTGCTAATGAACGGCTTGAAAGATATGATAATCAACCTTATGGGTTAGCGTGGGAAATAATTCTTAAAAATTTATATCCAGATGGTCATCCATATAGCTGGGCAACAATAGGATATTTAGATGATATAAAAAGTTACACACTTGACGATGTTAGAACTTTCTTTTCACAGAATTATTCTCCTAACAACGCCACTCTTGTTATTGCAGGAGAATTTGAATCAGAAAAAGCTAAGAATCTCATCGAAAAATATTTCGGCTCAATTAATTCATCAAATAACAGAAGAGAACCGTCTGAATTACTTTTTAAGCTTGATAAAAATATACTAATTGAACATCCTGACAATGTTCAACTGGACAGGCTATACCTTACTTGGAGAACAGATAAAATTTACAGCAATGATGATCCTGTTCTTGATGTACTGGCAGATATTTTAAGCGGTTCTAAAAATTCAAGGTTGTATAAAAGATTGGTTTTTGATGAAGAAATTTCCCAGGATGTTTCTGCGTTTCAATTCTCAGGAAAGTTTGGCGGAATGTTTATGATTGCCTCAACAGCTAAACCTAATATTTCACTCGATAAAATTAAGGAAGTGATCTTTGATGAAATAAATAAAATTTACAATGATAGTGTGAGCGACAATGAATTGATAAAAACTAAAAACGGAATAAAAGCAAACTACATTTATTCAATGCAAAGTATTGATATAATAGCAGACAGATTAAATTTGTACAATTTTTATCTCAACGATCCCAACAAGTTTAACTATGATTTAATGCGATACAATAAAATAAGTAAAGCTGAAGTTTCAGCAGTCTGTTCAAAATATCTATCAAATCCTTTTGTGGAACTCAGGGTAATATCAAATAAAAAGCAAAGTAAATGATCAACAGAAAACAAAAGCCGGAACCCGCGGGAGAATTATTTTTTTCCCTTCCTGAAATTCAGGAAACAACTCTATCAAACGGACTAAAAGTAGTTTATATCCAAAAAGAAAAACTTCCGATAACAAGATTAAATTTGATGATTGAATGCGGCAGCAAGTTTGATCCTAGAAACCAAAAAGGATTATCAAACTTAACTTCAATGGTAATTGATGAGGGTGCCGATGGTTTATCTGCACTTGAGATCAGCGATGCTTTCGATTCTCTTGGTTCTAACTTTTCTGTTAACTCAGGTGCTGAATCAATAAACTTAAAACTGCAAACATTAACTGAAAACCTTGAAAGTTCATTAGATATTTTTTCAAAGGTTTTATTAAAACCAGACTTTAAACAACAGGATTTTGAAAGAGAGAAAAGAAAAATATCTACCAGGCTTTTGCAACTTGGAGATGAGCCTGAATTTTTAGCTGAGCGAATTCTTGAGTTTCTTCTTTTTGGTGAGAACAATCCTTACTCATTCCCTTCTCTGGGTTATGTTGATGATATTGAAAATCTTCAACTTAATGATATTAAAAAGTTTTATTCTGATAAATTTTCTCCCAAAGTTTCTAATCTTGTTGCTGTTGGTAATTCTGATTTTGAAAGTTTTACAAAAGTAATGGAACAATATTTTAAAGATTGGAATTCATCAACCGAGCGGACAGTTTTATCATATGATAATTCTATTAACTCTAAAAAAATATTCCTTTTCGACAAAAAAGATTCTGTTCAAAGCGAAATAAGAATTGGTCATCCTTCAGTAAAAAGAAACAGTTATAGTTTTTTCCCCCGACTAATTCTTAATACTATTCTTGGTGGGCAATTTACAAGCAGAATAAATCTTAATCTCCGCGAGAATAAAGGATATACTTATGGAGTATTTTCAACTTTCAGTTATCTGAAAGACGCTGCTTATTTTTATGTTTCAACTTCGGTAGGAATTGAAAATACTGTAAATGCCGTTAATGAAATTTATTCCGAGCTTGAAAAAATTCAAAGCGGAGTAACGGATGAAGAACTTGAATTTGCAAAATCATCCATCATAAAAAAGTTTCCTTCTAACTTTGAATCTTACAGACAAATAACAGGTAATCTTACAACTAAAATTATTCATTCGCTTCCTGATAATTATTTTAATACATATATAGAAAATGTCAGTGCTGTAAATTCAGATCAGGTAAAAGAAGCCGCACAAAATTTAATTCATCCCGAAAAAGCATTTTGTGTGATTGTCGGAGATAAAAATAAGCTGTATTCTCAGCTTAAAGATACCGGATTGAAAATAGTTGAAGTTGATTATAAGGGAAGAGAAATTTGAAAGAAACTCTATAAGCCGAACAATATTTCAGACGGTACTGAATATTTATAACCGATTTTCCTGAATCTTCTTATATCATTTAGAATACTATCAAAATCTTCAGGTGAACAAACAACCAACATTGACTGATCACTTTCCAGAGATTGCACTAACTCACTAAATTGCGTTGGAGCACTTGTAATTGCACCGGAAAGGATGCTCAATTCACTTTTTTTAATAATTTTTATTTTCCTGGCAAGAAATTCCTTCTCAACGAAAGAATAAATTTTTGATCCGTAGAAAGATGAATTATCATCAATAACAAAAAATGCTGCCTGAGAAAATGCTGAGAGTACGTAACGAATAGAACTTTTTAATCTTCTTTCAGAATAATTTGACTCAAATTTAAAATCCAGATCAGTAGTTTCATCTCCTAATAATAGGGCAAACTGTCTGCTGGATTTTTGATTTGATGCTACAAACGTTTTCATAACCAATGAAGGTGTGAATAAAAAAGCAAATGGTTCAGGAGTGTTAAGCAGATTGTCGATTGTAGATTTTTCTGTTTTATCATTAATGTTAATTAAAAATCCAACAGATGCAGCTTCTCTTATTAAGTTTGGATTGTAATCAATGTTTGCAGCAAATCTTAATTCATCTTCAGAAAAAATTTTTAATAGAGTTTTGCCGGAAATAACTTTTTCATCAGTTAAAATGTCAACAGCAAAATCACTGAAAATCTCATTTAGCTCAGAAATAAAGACAGGAATTGGTAAGTCTTTAGGTAAACTCAGTGCATAAGTTGAGTAATTATCATCAATACTAATCTCTTTAATTTTTTGCTTTTTAATTGCAGATAATTCCAGACCGAAATTTTGTATTGATACAAAAACCAGCGAATCAATTTCTTCCGCAGAAAGTATTTTCGGAGTAATGATTTGGTTTTCAGTTTTGAAAACTTTGCCTACAATTATATTAACAGCAAGCAGAAGAATTGCAACTGCGAAAAGTGCTGCAATTATTCTTTGTTGTGTGTTCATTTATGCGTAATGAAATTTTTATTTGTTCTTAAAATCAGGTTTACGTTTTTCAAGAAATGCAGAAGTACCTTCCTTAAAATCTTCAGTACCGCAGCAAAGAGCAAAAAGACTTGCTTCATAATTCTGCCCTTCTTTTGCAGAAACCTGATCGACAACATTAACCGCTTTGATAGCAAATCTAACCGCTTGCTGTCCTTTTGATACTATTTTCTGCGCCATTTCCATAGCTTTAATCAGCAACTCGGATTGAGGATAAACATGATTTACAAGTCCGAGTCTGAATGCTTCATTTGCATCAATCATATCACCGGTTAAAATATATTCCATAGCTCTGCCGGAGTTTATAAGTCGGGCTAATCTCTGAGTTCCGCCGTAACCGGGAATAATTCCCAGATTAACTTCAGGCTGACCAAACTTTGCATTTTCACTTGCAAGGCGTATGTGACAGGCAAGTGCAAGTTCACATCCTCCCCCAAGAGCAAAGCCATTAACAGCGGCAATGACGGGTTTATTCATGTTTTCAATATAGTTGAAAACCTCCTGTCCGCGTTCAGAAAATTTCTTTGCAGAAAGAACATCAAGTTGATTGAGTTCCTTTATGTCTGCACCGGCTACAAAAGCTTTTTCTCCGCTTCCTGTTAGAATTATTACAAATATATTATCGTTGCTTCTCAACTCTTTGAAAACTGAACGCAGTTCTAAAACCGTGTCTTTGTTCAAAGCATTAAGTTTGTCCGGGCGATTAACTGCAACTACTGCTATGTTGTCTTTTATTTCGAGAAGTAAGTTTTTTAATTCCATGTTTCATCTCTTAAAATGTTATAAACAAAGGTATTCTTACTTTTAGATCAAAAGAAAGAAATTGATTTAATTCATAGTAGTTATAAGATGCAAGAAGTTCCATTAAAAACATTGAAACACCTGCACCGGCACTAAATCCAAATTTAGAATTATCCTCTAAAAAATTATTTCTTCCCGAGTCAATTTTAAACTGATGAAGTTTTTCATAATAGTTGAAATTTGCCGATGCCTGTACAATTGGCATCAGAAGTATAATATCTCTTACTATAGGCGAAAAATAGTAACGTCCACCGATGGTTATTGGAAGAGAATTTGTATGAAAATTAGAATAATCGGTTTCTTTGTAAAAATCTTGTGAGCCTGGATATTGTTCAAATCCCACCGTTGCGAAAAAGAAGATTGGCAAAACATCTGTATCTGCGTAAGAGAACTCGATGTTAATTCCGTAACCGATATTACTCTGATTTGAAAATTCAGCAATTGGAACTCTTGGCCCAACAGAAAAAGCAAGAAAAAATCCCTGTGCTTTGTCAGTAGATTTTGTTTGAGAAAAACCTAAACCTGTTAGCAGAAAAATTAAAAGTAGTACTGATATGTTTTTTTGTACAATCATTTCAACCCAAAATTAAAAAATAAAATCCGTAACAAAAATTTATTCTTCATTAGAATTACTAAATTCTTGAATGGAATCAAAAAAATTTTCTCTTAGCGAGCTTACCGCTGTAACTTCAAACTTGAAGAACACATTACTTTTCAATAATTCCATTTACTTAATATTCCACACTATGTAAAAACAAGCCGTGAGCAGGAACAGCCATTAGAGCAGCTTCTCTGTTTTTCTCTTCAAATATTTTGTTTATAAATTCTCTACTGCCTTGCGTTTCTGATACTTTGAGAATTGTTCCCGTAATTGTTCTAACCATTCCATGAAGAAAACGACTTGCACTTATTTCAAAGACTACAAGATCATCTTTCCCGTACCATTTAGCATCATAAACTTCACAAAACATATTATCAATCTCCGTATTCTTTTTACTGAATGAAGTGAAATCTTTATTGCCCAAAAAATGTTTGCTGAGGTTATTCAATTCAGAAAGATTTAGTCCACCGTGATAATGATAGGAATATTTTCTAAAGAAGGGTGACTTATGTTTTGAAATAAGATAAATATAAGTTCTTTTCTTTGCATCGAATCTTGCGTGAAAATCAATATTAACTTTTTCCATTGCTAATACGGAAATATCATATGGCAGAATTGAATTTAATGAATACTTGAACTTATAAAGGTCGAGTTCCTTATCAATTCTGAAATTTGCCGTCTGACCAATTGCATGAACGCCGGTATCAGTTCTTCCGGAACCAATCAAATTTACTTTTTCTTTGATGATTGTTTCTATTGAATAGGTAATTGTCTGCTGGATTGTTTTTGCGTTAATCTGCGTTTGCCAACCTGAATAATCAGTTCCATCATACTGAATTATCAGTTTATAATTATTCACTTATTATCCAAATCAAAAAATGAAAAGTGTAATCAGATAGATCACAGGAACAATTAAAACGAGACTAAGACCTTTTATTGCGGATTTCTTAAGCTCGGGTGAACCCCAGATAACTGTAATTAACATTTTTACAATTGTATTAGATATCAACGCAATAATAATAGCTTTCTCAGCAACAAGAAAAACCAAATTATCTGATGACAGTTTGGTAATGGAAAGAGCAATAGCGTCAACACTTGTTAATCCTGCCAGAGCACTTGCCGCATAAATTCCCTGATCGCCGAGATAAACCTGTGCGGCTTTTGCACCAAAGATCACTACTGCGAATAAAAGTCCGAATAAAAAGGCAGACTTAAGTTCAAAAGGATTGCTTATCTCAATTTCAGAAGATTCATTCTTAGATCCTTTTTTATACATTATTCGACTGACAATATATCCTATAATAGCAAAAACAAGAAGCGGAATCCAAAGATTTGAGACTAATGCACTGTTTATAACAAGCACAATTATAAATACACGTACGAACATCATTGCTGAAGCCAGCACAATACCAATTGAATAATTGTAAGACAACTGCGGCTCCTGAATGCTCTTCTTTGATAAAGAAAATGCAACCGCAGTGCTTGAGACTAATCCGCCTAGTAATCCTGTTAAAACAATTCCTCTATCTTTACCTAAAAGTTTGATGAAAAAATAGCCGATAAAACTTATTCCACTAATGAATATTACCATATACCAAATTAAGCGAGGATTAAGAACATCCAGTGGACCGAAAGTTTTATCCGGTAACAAAGGTAAAATTATAATTGATATGATTGCTAATTTAAGCGTGGCAAAAATATCTTCACCGCTGATTTTTCCAACAAAAGTGTGAAGCTGAATTTTAAGAGATAAGAAAATTGTAATTATAATTGCAATTATAACGGGAAGAAGAAGATATCCCCAGTAAACCATTGTACCTAAAATAAAAACGAGAAATCCTGTTACTTCGGATGTACCGCCAAGTCTTCCGTCTTTGGTTGCAGAAAAATAAGCAGTTATTAAAAGCCCCGAGAATCCAAATAATACAGCAACGTAAACCAACTCAGAAGTAAGCGATGAAGCCAGTGCCGTAAGGAAGCCCAAAATTCCAATTAGTGGAAATGTTCTTATACCCGCAAATATTTTCTGGTCCTTTGATCGAGAATGTTCACGCTCAAGTCCGATTAAAAGTCCGATGAATATTACTGTTCCCAGACCTTGAAGAATTGTTAACAAATTTCCCGATTCTAATAAAGGTTCAGGTACCATCTTCAAATGATGAAAAGCATCTAGACTATCAATTGCTGTTTCCATAATAAAATTTATTTTGTTTGAATACTTAATAAAAAATATTTTGATAAAAGTCCACTAAAAACTCTAATTGAATCTGAATTTATAATTCGTAAATAAGCACTACTTTACATAAACTGTTTTGATATTCACGAACTCTTTTATACCAAAGGGAGAAAGTTCTCTTCCGTAACCGGATTCTTTTATTCCGCCAAAAGGTAATCGAGGATCTGATCTTACGAATGCATTCACAAAAGAACTACCGGCATTTAATTCTTCTTTTGCAATTCGTTCACCTCGTTTAATATTTTCCGTAAACACTGCAGAGCCCAAACCAAAAACAGACTGATTAGCTAATTTTATTGCTTCAGCTTCATCTTTGGCTTTTATTAAAGCGGCAACAGGACCGAACAACTCTTCATCAAAAGCCGGCATTCCCGGAGTTACATTTGTAAGAACAGTCGGCGGATAGAATGCATTCTTACCGGAAGGAATTTCTCCACCTAATAATAATTTTGCTCCCGCTTTTATTGATCTTAAAACCTGATCATGAAGTTCATCTCTAAGAGGAATACTTGCCTGCGGACCAATATCTTTAGATTCATCGAGAGGATTTCCCATTTTTTTTGATGTCATTTTATCAGTAAAAAGTTTTTCGAACTTATCAAATACTGATTCAACAATTATAAATCTCTTTGCAGCAATACAGCTTTGTCCCCCGTTTATTAATCTTGACGTTACACACGTATCGGCAGCAGCTTCAAGATCAGCATCTTCAAGAACAACGTAAGGATCACTTCCACCTAATTCAAGCACGCATTTTTTAAGAACAGATCCTGCTGCAGATGCAACTGCTTTACCTGCCGGAACACTGCCCGTAATGCTTACAGCTTGAATAATAGGATTTTCAATTACGCGCTTAACATTTTTAGACGAGAGGACAAGAGTTCTGAAAACATTTTCCGGAAATCCGGCTTTCTTAAAAATATTTTCAATTGCAAGAGCAGATCCGGTTACATTTGAAGCATGTTTCAAGACACCAGTTATTGCCTGCCATTAAAGTAGGTGCTGCAAATCTTATAACCTGCCAGAAAGGAAAATTCCACGGCATAATGGCAAGTATAACTCCAAGCGGTTGATAGCTGACAAAACTTTTTGATGCATCTGTTTGAACGATTTCATCCTGTAAAAATTTTTCTGCATTCTCTGCATAGTAATCACAAACCCAGGCACACTTTTCAACTTCAGCACGGGATTGTACAATTGGCTTTCCCATTTCTATAGTCATCAATTCAGAGTATTCTTTAATATTACTTCTTAAAACCGCTCCGGCTTTTTTCATAAGAGCAGCCCGTTGCGATATAGGAACGCGTTTCCATTCATTAAATGACTGCTGTGAAGATTGAAGAATTGAATCTACTTCATTGTTTGTCATTTCATGATAAGTTTTTATTAGTGAATTATCATAAGGATTTATTGATTGAATCATAATATTCTCCTGATTATTAACGGCAGATCATACTTTTACACGTTTAATTACAACTAAGGTTTTATCATCTGAATATAGACCGTTCTTAGAATATTTAATAACTTCATCCAAAATTTTGTAAACGATTTCTTTTGGTGTTTTATCGTTATTCTTTCTGATAATTTTCGTTAATCTCTTTTCGCCAAATTGTTCATAATTTGAATTAGCAGATTCAGTTATACCATCAGAGAAAAGAACGAGAATATCTCCTAATTCAAAATTGATGCTTTCAATATTATATTTTGCATGTGGAACAGGACCAAGCACCGGACCTGTTGGTTGAAGATATTCAACTTTGTTGGATTTGTTTTTCAGAAATATGGGCGGGTTATGTCCGGCATTTGCATACAAGAATAATCCTTTCTCGTCAGAATGAATTTCACCATAAAAGACAGAAATGAATTTATCGTCTTCAAATATCTTATTTACAAGCTGATTCATTCTTTGCATCAACGGAGAAATTTTTATTTCAAAGTTACTTGCCATTCTCAACGCACCCGATATGTACATTGCTTCTGCGGATGCGGCAACACCTTTACTTGCAGCATCGCCAAGGGCAATACCTAAAATTTCTTTGCTGTCGCCAATTTCAAGGTAATCGAAAAAATCTCCTCCAACAATTTCTGCTGGAAAAGTCAATCCATAAATATCATAGTTAAAAAAACTGTATTCATGTTCGGGAAGAATACTTTTCTGAAGTTGCCTGGCTTTGTCGATATCTGCTTTAAGGTTATTAGCACTTGCGGAGTATCGTCTTTGTTTAATTTGAGAGGTTAATGCCGTGGCTACTATGCTAAGCGTGATTCTCAATTCTTCGTTTATCGAATCACTATTTAATGCAAGTATATAGTCGAAATAGGGCTTGCCATCTACTTTACTTTTAAATCCAAGTCCGGATGCAGAAAATTTAAAGATGCCTTTTTTCCGAAGGAGTTCGTTAGTTTCATTAGCCAGGATAGTTCTTTCTTTCGATATCAAATCGAAAGTAGGATAATCACTTATTTTTATAAGAAGTCCGGATGATAATTTTTGCAGTTTACCACACTGATAGAGAAGTTTATAACCGCCAAGTTCGGAATGTAATTTCCAGACTCTTCCTCCATTTACATTTTCAATACTTTTATCATCAACAATTTCTTTAAGAACAGTTTTTAATAATTCTTCATCTGAAGAAAACTTTTTTGAAGCTATTATTTCTATTGTCCTGTGAAGTTTTTTCTGATCCAATTTTTACTTTCTTAATGTTTTTAATCTTACTCAATATAAAAATCTATCATATCCTGAATTGCCTGTTTACAAACAGGACAAAAATTATCTACGGAAATAGATTTCATTGAACAATCCTGCTTCGGACGATAAACACCTTTTGCAACATAACCGCCGCCTTCAAATGCGCCAACTTTATCTTTAAATTCTTTAGTAGAAGGTGTTGGAACAGGAATTTCATCTTCAACCATATTTTTCCATTTTAAATCAAAATCAACAAGCGTTGTTATATTTGGTTCAAGCGGTTCAACAGTCAGATCATAGAAATCATTATATGCTACATCAGAGGTATAATACTCATCAGCCAAAAATGCAAAACCGTGACCAAATTCGTGAGTGAAAACATACTCCTCATGTATATTATTATTTACGCAAACTGAGTAATGGTTGTATATAGCTCCGCCGCCATATTTACCTGAATTCACTATGATAAAAATCTGATCGTAAGGAACATTTGATGCAACGTGACGCAATGCTTTATTGTCAGATGTCATCAAATATCTTTCAAGATCAAAAGTGTAGAAAGTTGAATTAAGCAAACTGTTTTTCCAGATATTGTCTGCAGGAATATCTGTGCCGGATTCTTTTGAAGGTGCTAAAACTGCCCAAATATTAAAATTATTTTTATTTTCTTTGAATGGGGAAGCATTAAAAAAATATACTGCAAACTTTTGGCAATCTTCTTTGAATCTCTCCATTTCTTCCTGGTATAACCTTCGGGAATGAAAGCAACATCAACTTTATTTGCCGGATCACCGTTATATAAAACTTTCATAGTTTCATATTTCATCGGTCTTTCTTTTTTGATGAAATAGTTTGATGAATCAATTTTGTACTCAAATTTTTTGACGAGATTATTTTGCCTGTCCCTTCCATAAAATTCAACAACAACATTGTTCTTTGGAAAAGGAAAAACAACTGTTTCACTGAATGATTTATAAGTTTCTTTTGCCTCATCAACGGTTTGCCATTCTGCAAATAAAGTAGAATATGTTCTTGAGTAAATCGGCTTTCCCGATTTTTCATCAATTACAACAAATTTATAGTTGCCAAAATTAAATTTATCGATAAGGTTTACCTTTGATCCGGCCCAAAATGGTTCTTCAATTAATTCATCGAAAGAATAAAAATCTTCTTCATGATTACCTGTATGGTAATAATCTAATCTTAATGTTTTATCAAAGAAATAATCATCAAATTTTATTTGTGCAAAAGATGCGGTTGAAAACAAAATCAGAAATAAATAGAACACTGATGCCACGGATTTGACGGATTTAAACGGATAAAAATCAGCGATAATCTTTTTATTCCACACTATCTGCGTTCTATTACATAAATTTATTTTTCATAATAATCCTATGATTTATTTGGGTAATGAATAACTCTTTGCGGGAAAGGAATTTCGATTCCTTCTTTATTGAACAATTCATAAATATTTTCTCTTAACCTGCACTGCATTAACCAGGCACTAAGGTAATGATCAGTAAATGCAACGAGGCGAAAATCGAGTGATGAATCGCCAAAATTTATAAAGAAAACATCCGGCGGTTTTTGAGTAGACAGATCAGGATCTCCTTCTGCAGCCTTGAGCATAACTTTTTTAACTTTGTTTATATCTGAACCATAAGCAACACCAACTTCAACAGTAACTCTTGTTAATGTAGTTGGATAAGTGATATTAACTAAGCTGGAATTAACAATTTCGTTATTTGGAATTACAACAATATTGTTATCAAAATCCTGAATTTTTGTGCTGCGAATTCCAATTTCAACAACATCGCCTATTTTGTTATCGCCATAACGAATTCGATCGCCGATGCGGAAAGGACGATCAATCATTATAATAAAACCGGATATCATATTAGAAATTGTTTCCTGTGCTGCAAGTGCAATTGCCAGAGAACCAACTCCTAGTGAAACAACAAATGCGCTGATATCCACATTAAATTTTGCCAGTACAATCACAACACCAAGTGCAAACAACAATATTTTTGAAACTTTTTTTAGTAAGAGGAAAAAGACTGCCGCTGAGATCTTTATCTGCTTCAGCATTAATTCTTTCTGCATACCAGTCAAATGCAAGATTTACAACTTGAAAAAGATTCTCAGTACAATAACAATGAAAACTACGAACAAAATTGCATCAAGAATCAGCAGTCACTGTATCAAGGAATGGATATATTTTAATTAAGGGTTCAGCAAGTAATTTCGACTCTGATCTGATTCCTTTATTAAATATTTCCAGAGAAAGAAAAATTCCACCAAGGAAATGCAATTTTGTAAATTCCCGAACCGATGATAGCCAGCAATTTGTCGTCAAGTTCTGTTTCAGTTTTCGCTACAAAGGGTTTAACTATTCTTTTAAGAATAAAACCAAGCATTTTAGAAATCAGGAATGACAGTACTATAGTGATTACTATTAGTACAACTCGATATAATAATTCGTCCTGAAGGAAGTTTCTTAATGGATCTAAAAAGAAATTCATTTTACAGCCTTTCTTGAACCTGGTTTAACCAGTTGAATTTTATTTTCTTTACAAAGCGGACAATCATCAGGAGGATAGGATATCACCTCAACCGTTAGAGTACTTTTTTGAGGATAACCAAAATTAACTTTTCCATTGCTGCGATCAACAATAAATCCTACTCCAGCTACTTCAGCACCAAACGATTTGACAATTTCAATTACTTCAAATACAGAGCCTCCTGTAGTTACAACATCTTCACAGACAAGAACTTTTTCACCTTTTTCAAGAGTGAAACCTCTGCGAAGTGTCATAATCTTTTCTTCACGTTCAGTAAAGATTGATCGTTTACCGAGCTGGCGGGCAACTTCATTACCGACAATTATTCCACCCATTGCAGGGGCGATAACTGTATCAATATCAAAATCCTTAAAAAAATCTGCAATGTTTGAACAAACCTGTTCTGTATAATTCGGATACTGTAATACTTTTGCACATTGAAAATATTTATCACTATGCCTTCCTGAAGTAAGAAGGAAATGTCCGTTTAATAATGCTTCTGTTTTTGTAAATATTTCAAGAACTTCATTTTCACTTAAGCTCATCTAAAAACTTTTCGATTTTTTTTATTAAGATTGTACAAATTTAAACAACAAAAAACCCGATTCAAATTTGAACCGGGTTTATTAAGTTGTAAAAATTTAATCAACAAAAAACCCGATTCAAATTTGAACCGGGTTTAACTTAATCTGAATTAATTTATTGTTTATGCTTCAGTTTTATCTGGTTTCTCAACTTCATCCGAACTTGTATTCAAATCCGCTTCATCAATAAAAACAAGCTCTTCAGGATTTGAACCGTGTTTAACAACAATTGTAGATTTTTCTTTGAACGAACCTTTAAGAATTTCTTCAGCAAGCGGATCTTCAACATAACGTTGGATTGCTCTGCGTAACGGTCTTGCACCAAATTTAGGATCAAATCCTTTTTCAACCAGAAATTCTTTTGCAGATTCATCAAGAACAAGTTTCATTTTATGTTCTTTTATATTGTTAAGAACATCCTTAATCTCGATATTAATTATTTGCTTGATGTCTTCCTTCTCAAGATTTCTGAATACAATTGTTTCATCAACTCTATTTAGGAATTCAGGATTAAACAATCTCTTCATTGCATCTTCAACTGTGTTTTTAAGGCTTTCATACTTGCCTTTTGATTCATCACCGCCGAAACCAAACGAACCAATATTCTTAATATCCTTGGTTCCAATATTAGAAGTCATAATAATGATAGTATTCTTGAAATCAACTTTACGACCCAGACTATCCGTTAAAACTCCGTCATCAAGAACCTGAAGAAGGATGCTGTAAATATCCGGATGAGCTTTTTCAATTTCATCAAACAAGACAACTGAATAAGGTTTTCTTCTTACCTTTTCAGTAAGCTGACCACCCTCTTCATACCCAACATATCCCGGAGGCGCTCCAACTAATCTTGACAGCGAGAATTTTTCCATATACTCACTCATATCAATTCTAATAAGCGAATCTTCTGTATCAAATAAATATCTTGCGAGTGCTTTGCAAAGTTCTGTTTTTCCAACACCGGTTGGACCTAAGAAAATAAAACTTCCAATCGGTCTGTCCGGATTTTTCAATCCTGCTCTGGTTCTGCGAATGGCTTTGGTTAGTTTTATAACCGCTTCATCCTGTCCAACTATTGATTGCTTCAATGCATCGTCCATCTTCAATAATTTTTCAGATTCAGTCTGAGCAATTCTATTAACAGGAATGCCGGTCATCATAGCAACAACAGTAGCGATATCCTCTTCGGTAACGTCGTGAACGATGTCTTTAGTTTTAGCATCCCATTCACGCTTTGCAGTTTCAAGATCAGATTGAAGATTACGTTCTTTGTCACGCAGTCGTGCAGCTTCTTCATAATCCTGCTGCTTAACAACAAGTGCTTTTTCTTTTCTGACATTATCAATTTCTTCTTCAAGAATAAGGACTTCCTGAGGCACTTCAAAATTACCCATATGAACACGTGAACCTGCTTCATCAATAACATCAATAGCTTTATCGGGTAAATGTCTGTCGGTTATATACCGGTTACTGAGTTTTACCGCGGACTCAATTGCATCCTGAGAGTAGTGAACTCTGTGATGTTCCTCATATTTGAATTTAATGTTCTCAAGTATTTGAAGAGTTTCATCATAAGTTGGTGGATCAACCATAATTTTTTGGAATCGTCGATCGAGTGCGCCATCGGTTTCAATATATTTTCTGTATTCATCAAGAGTTGTTGCACCAATGCACTGAATATCGCCGCGTGAAAGAGCAGGTTTGAACATATTAGAAGCATCAAGTGAACCGGATGCTCCACCTGCACCAACAATAGTATGTAGCTCGTCAATAAAAAGAATTACATCTTTAGCTTTTTCAAGTTCGTTCATTAAAGCTTTCATTCTTTCTTCGAACTGACCGCGGTACTTTGTTCCTGCAACAAGTCCGGCAAGATCAAGAGTAACAACTCTTTTATCCTGTAAAGTCCTTGGCACTTTTTTCTGAACAATTCTCAGAGCAAGTCCTTCTGCAATTGCAGTTTTACCTACACCCGGTTCGCCGATGAGTACAGGATTATTCTTTTTTCTTCTGCTGAGAATTTGAGCAACTCGTTCAATCTCTTTTTCTCTTCCAACAACCGGATCAAGCTTATCTTCCACTGCAAGCCTGGTAAGATCTCTTCCGAAATTATCCAGAACTGGTGTTTTTGTTTTATCCGTTTTTTTATCAATAAGTGGAGGTCTTTGCGCATTAGGATCTTTGGGATTTTTGCTGCTCAGCATTGCATTAAGTTCATTTCGTGCTGCATCGTAGCTTACATTAAATTGATGTAGTATCTGAGTTGCGATATTATCTTCATCTCTTAACAGAGATAGAAGAAGATGTTCTGTACCGATAACATCTGCTTTATAAATTTTAGATTCAATCTGAGTAATCTTTAAAACTTTTTCTGCCTGTTTAGTAAGGGGAATATTTCCAATTGTTAAAGTTCCACCTGAAGTTCTCACAGTATCTTCTATAGCTTTTTTAAGTTTCACCAAATCGCAGTCAAGATTGCGTAAAATTCTTACAGCCACTCCCTGCCCTTCACGGATAATTCCAAGCAGCAAATGCTCGGTTCCTATATAATCGTGCCCGAGTCGGAGAGCTTCTTCTCTGCTTAACCTAATTACATCCTGCAATCTATCTGAAAAATTTCCGTCCATTTTCATCCTTTTTCATTTATAACTGATAATGAAACAAAATATGGCTTTTTTTCGTTTCACACAGTGGAAATATATAATAAGCTGATTCGGCAATCAAGACAGTTGAGATTATGTAGAAATGCCGATTTGCTCTGTTAATAACAAAATATCCAACTATGGTGCCATAAAAAGAACATAAAATTTTTTCAAAATTTAAGTAGATAATACTTTATTACTCACACTGCACGTCAAATTCTCTATCATAATGTCATAGATTAATCTAAATTTGTAAAAAGAAATGACAAATAATCAGTTTCAATTAAAACTTAGTATTTAATTTCAAGTAAAATTTCTTTAGACTTACAAACAAAATTCATTCATTTTTTAGGAGAATATTGATGGAAGCATTAACCGGACTATCATTAGTTCTAATAATTGCTGTAGTACTTTTTCTTATCGTCGTGCTTTACTTTGTTCCGATAGGATTATTCATTACAGCATATTTTTCGGGTGTAAAAGTAAAAATATTCCGTGACCTTGTTGGAATGCGACTTAGAAAAGTACCTCCTGTAGTTATTGTCAGAAGCATGATTACCGCAACCAAAGCCGGTTTAACAATTGACCAGCAAAATCTTGAAGCGCATTACCTGGCTGGCGGAAATGTAGTAAAGTAATTAACGCTTTGGTATCGGCAGATAAAGCAAACATTAATCTTACATTTGAACGTGCTACTGCAATTGATCTTGCAGGAAGAGATGTTCTCGAAGCAGTTAAGATGTCTGTATTGCCAAAAGTTGTTGAAACGCCATTAGTTGCCGCAGTTGCAAAAGATGGTATTCAATTAAAAGCAATTGCTAGAATTACCGTACGCGCAAACATTGAAAGATTAGTTGGTGGTGCAGGTGAAGCAACCATTCTTGCAAGAGTTGGTGAAGGTATTGTTTCCACAATCGGTTCTGCTGAAACTCATAAGCAGGTACTTGAAAATCCTGATTCAATTTCTAAAAGCGTTCTTGCAAAAGGTCTAGATTCCGGTACAGCATTTGAAATTCTTTCAATAGACATTGCTGATGTTGATATCGGTCAGAATATTGGCGCTATTCTTCAGACTGATCAGGCAGAAGCAGACCTTAAAGTTGCACGTGCAAAAGCAGAAGAAAGACGAGCCGCTGCAGTTGCTCTTGAGCAGGAAATGATTGCTGAAGTTGCTAGACAAAGAGCAAGAGTGGTTGAAGCTGAAGCTGAAATTCCAAAAGCTATGGCTGATGCATTCAGAAGCGGAAAGACTTGGAGTGTTTGATTATTACAATTTGAAAAATATTCAGGCTGATACAGAAATGCGCGACTCAATAGCAAAACCTGAAGATAAGAAGAAAGGTAACGATGGATAATATTTTTGAAATACTTATCTATCTTTTCATAATATTTACTTTCTTAAGTTCTATCTTCAAAAAGAAGAAACCTAAGACTCAGAAACCAGGGTCTCAGGTTCCCCAGCAGCGTGAAGAAGTTGACGTATCTTATTCACCTGAGATGGAGATAGAAACAAGCACTGCTAAATCTTCATCAACAGATGAATATGATGTGCTGAAAGAGTTAGAACAGTTTTTCAAAGTAGGTGAACCTAAACCACTTCCTCAGCAAATTGACGTTGAACAAAAGAAAAAAACTGCTGAGGAATCCTGGCGAAGCAAAACAGAATCTGAACACGTGTATGAAGATATCTGGGAGAAGAAAAGAAGGAACATTGCTTCAAAAAAGAAAGAGATCGATTCATTAACTTTCAGTAAGGCATCAAAGTTTGAGGAACTGCTTAAGGAAAAGAAAACATATTCATCTGCATTCCAGAACAATATAAAGAAGAGAATTAAGCAGCCGGTTTCGCTGAAAGAATATATCGTTATTTCAGAAATACTTGGAAAGCCTAAAGCTCTGAAACACAGATGAATCAGAAGAAATATGTTCTGAAAAGATTTAAACAAGCGGGACTCACAAAAGAGATTGATGAGTCCCGTTTTTCAATTAATTACCGCGACGAATTAAACACATCACAATTTGAAGCCGCAGCTGCTGCCGATGGTGCTCATCTTATAATTGCCGGTGCGGGAACAGGAAAAACACAAACACTCGTTTACCGCGTTGCAAGATTAATTGAAACGGGTAATAAACCGGATTCAATTGTTCTTCTTACCTTTACACGCAAAGCTGCAAATGAAATGATGCGACGTGCCTCTGAATTGCTTGATGACAGGTGTTCAAAAATTACGTGGAGGAACTTTTCATTCATTCGCAAACATTACACTCAGAAAATATGCAAAGGTAGTTGGACTTGATCCATCATTCACTATTCTTGATCAGAGTGATAGCGAAGATGTTGTAAATCTGATCAGATCGAACGATGCATTTATTACAAAAGAAAAACGATTTCCCAACAAGAAAACTCTTTATAAAGTTTACAGCTTAAGTGTTAACACCGGTCAAAAAGTTGAAGAGCTAATTGAAAAAGATTATCCGCATTTCATTCCCCTGCTTGATAAGATTCTTGAAATCCAAAAAATATTTACTGAATATAAATACCGAAATAATCTTCTCGATTATGATGATCTGCTTGTAAGATTCAGACAGTTTTTATTTGAAGGTGGACATTCTGCAAATTCTTTCCGCATAAGATTAACTATGTTATGGTTGATGAATACCAGGATACAAACAAACTTCAGGCAGATGTTGTGAAAGGATTAGTCCAGCACAATAATAACATAATGGTCGTTGGTGATGATTCACAGGCAATTTATTCTTTCCGCGGTGCTGATTTTAAGAACATAATTGAGTTTCCGAAACTCTTTCCGAATGTTCAGATAATTAAGCTTGAAGAAAATTACAGAAGTGTGCAATCTGTTTTAGATTTTGCAAACAGAATTAATGATGCTGCAATTGAAAAATACAAGAAAAATCTTTTTACACGCAGAGGAACCGGTGAACTTCCGAATATTATTGCAGCAGCTAATGATAACCTTCAGTCAAAATTTATTGTTGAAAAAATTCTTGATTTAAGAGAAGAAGGAGTTCCTTTAAAAGATATTGCCGTACTGTTCCGCTCATCTTTCTTTTCATTTGATCTTGAAATTGAACTTGCTCATGCAAACATTCCGTTTCAGAAATTTGGCGGGATGAAGTTTGTTGAAACCGCACATATAAAAGATGTGATGGCTTTTTTACGCATTGCCGTTAATCCGAAAGATGTAGTAAGCTGGTACCGTATTCTGCTTATGCACGAAGGTGTTGGTCCTAAAACCGCACAAAAAATTCTTGATGATCTTGCACTTGGAAGAATGTCAATTTCCAAAGAACCTGATAAGCATACAGAATTTAAATATCGTGAAAAACTCGGACCGCTTTTCTATCTGCTTTATCAGCTTCATAAAAAAAATAAAATGCCCGCTGAAATGGTACAGATGGTTTACAATTATTATTATGATCTGTTTAAGTTGATCTACGATGATTACAACAAACGCAGCAAGGATCTGGATATTTTCTTAAACATTGTGGAGAATTATAAATCACTCGATACACTGCTTTCTGATATGGCAATTGAACCGATAATTGAAAGTGTTGTTGATATTGAGGGAACAGATAAAGAAGAAGAATATGTAACACTTTCCACAATACATTCCGCAAAAGGTTTGGAATGGCATACTGTATTTATCATTCATTGTGTGGAAGGATATTTCCCATCATCACGCTCTGCTGAAAGTATTGAACAGTTGGAGGAAGAGAGAAGACTGATGTATGTTGCTTCAACAAGAGCAAAGAATAATCTGTTTGTATCATACCCAATGAATATGTACGATAGAGAAGCAGGAATGACTTTATCAAAACCATCAAGGTTCATTTCAGAAATTTCTTCAGATCTCGCACAGGGCTGGCTGTTAGATGAAGATTTGTAGGGAACGGACTCCCGTCCGTTCCTGAAGTTCATTTTTCGGATCGGTCAGGAGACCGATCCCTACAAATTATTAAACATCATCTCATTTTTAATTCTTTCTTCCCTATCCTTCATTTGCTGTAATTTTTCCTGATGCGAATAATATTCTCCCAACCAATTATCAACTTCATATTTAATTAAATAACAGTAGAAATAGAAACAAGCCAGTGAAATTAAAATAACTGCTTCATAAGCAAGAGTATCACGGAATATAAGGAATGCAAGCAAAAGAGGAATTATTATCATTACAAAAAATATTAACTATCCATCCAAACCGCTTCTCTTTTATCAGAACATAAAAAATATACGGAGTGAAAAGTATTGCTGCAACGGGTATTATTCCAAGTACAATAACAATAATCATCATCATAATACTAGTTATTTCAGGCCAAATTCTGGGAAGAAAAAAATACAGTAATAAAAGTAAAAATATTGTTGAGTTGGAAATTTGTCTTTGGTAGAACAATATATCTCTGAATCTTTGTACTGCATCAACATCTTTTATCAGTCTTGGGTTGCTTACAATAATATTATTCATCTGATCTAAAAAATCCCCGTTTTATATATATCTTCTTTCTCTTTCTTTGCTTCTGCCATCCTTTGATCCCGGTAATATTGATCTAACCATTTTTGGACTTCTGACTTTAATAAATAGCAGTAAATACTATAACACAGAACCGGTGGAAAGGCACCCATTTTGTAAAAGAAAAATTGCTGAAATATCATATAAGCCAAAATAAATGGTATTACTACAAAAATAAAAAATGATATAATCCATTTTTGCTTTTTTTCTATAAAAAGTATGTAGAGAAAATAAGGAACAAAAATAATAGCTGAAGTTGTAATTACGATTAGTAAGAAACTGGGATAAGGCTCTAAGATGCGACTACCACGTATTGCAGTTCTTATACTTATATAACCTAATATTAAAGTAACAAATAAAATTGGTATTAATATCTTAATGTAGACTCGAAAAATGTTTTGAAACTGTTGAACCGCGTGAATGTTCGAAATAAGTTTTTTATCTTCTATCATTTTATACAGCCGCATTTTATTCGGAACAAATCTAATCAAAATTTGTGGGAACGGACTCCCGTCCGTTCTGGATTTTTTACAATTATGAAAAAACATGTTCATTTTTCGGATCGGTCAGGAGACCGATCCCTACAGTTTTTTTCTGAGCATTTTTACCTCAACAAAACCATCTTCTTTGTTAATCTACTCTCCCCAGCAAAGATTGAATAAATATAAACTCCGCTTACTAAATCTTTTCCATCAAAATTGATTGAATAATTTCCTGCTGACTGATAACCGAAATTTTCTTCATAAACATTTTCTCCAAGAACATTTATCACTTCAAAACGTACATTGGATGCAGTTAAAATTTTATAATCAATTCTTGTAACAGGATTAAAGGGATTTGGATAGTTCTGATAAAGAATAAAGCCAACTATATTGTTTTCTTCATTTACATTTCCAATATCGAGATACTGTTTTCTTCCAAACAAATGAACATTACCATCTGAAGAATCTTCCCACACTGTAAAATAAACCATACCGTTAATACCAATAACCTAATGCACCTATTGTCGAATTGGCATTTGGAATATTAATTTGAATTAGAGTGTCGTCATCCGGAGACCAACCAACCACTCTAACTTATTTAATCGGATAAATTGCTGTCATTATTTTCAATGAAATAAGTGTGAGGTGATAAAAATATGGGTATGAATCGGTTTCTGAATAACACCCGGTTTAGTTATCATATCCGGCATATCGCTCTTAAATCCGAATGTATTTCCGACTGAACGGTAAATCAACTAATCTTAGAATCTATTTCATTATCCCAAGTCTCAATAAAAAATAACCTTCTTTATTATCTAAAGTATCTTCATAAACCAAAACAGGATAAAACGAATCGACCTCTTGCCAATCGGGATTAGAACAATCACATGTGTCTATAATAACTTTTTTTGCTTCCCATTGTCCGTTTGTATTTCTGAATCTTGAAACTAATCTTTTAAACCCGGAGTTATCAGTCTCAACAGCAATAATATACAATCCGGCTTCCGGGAAATAACCCTGGTAATTTGAACTCATAATTCCAATAATAATCCGAATATGTATATTCTAAATCATCCTGAAAAACTATGTGTGAATTTGTTGTATCATTAAGATAAGACATATATACAATATCATCATTTCTTTTGAATAATATCCTTGCTGGAATCAGGGTAGAACCAATAATCATCAGTGATAAATAATTTTTGGATTAGTTTCATCTTCTAGAGAATCTGTAAGATAAAATATTTCATCTGAGTTCCATAATTAGTAAACATTATTGCAATATCCCAATTACCTTTCCGTTTGTCTGAAATATAAGATTTTCATAAAAGTCCATTAGGGGATTAAGATCATTGAATATTTCCTGAAGTAATTTGAATTGTATCAGAAAACATTTGACTGTAAGAATCATAAGAGACAGCATAAATATTCGAATAACTATCCCAATGCAATTCAAAGTAAAGATAAGTTGAAAATAAACCCCCAACCGAGTGATTGATAAAAGGATTACGGGCGTTGTAATCACCGCTGGTAATTTGTTTTATTTGAAAATCCTGTGCAGCTAAATGAGTAGAGAGAAGGAGTAAAAACAGATATAAAAATTTCTTTTTCATAACCGTCCCTTTAATCTTTGCTAAAACTTAATCAAAATAAATAATAAAAGCGAGATAACGATTTAACCTCTAATTTTACTTTCATTATTCATAAAAAATGTGCCAAACACCTTCCTTTGTAAAAGGTTCACTTATAAGTATTTTTTGGTGTGTCAATAAAGGATTTTGTGTAAGTTTGCTCAGTTCCTTAATAAGAATTTAGAAACAAACATTATATCAAAAATCAGTTACTTCCCTAAAATATTATTCTAACGGAAAAGATATGGATTTAATTATAATAGGTATTGTAGTCTCGCTTATAATAATTTATTATATAACAATTGCAGTTTTCAACAAAGGATTAAAGAGAGTATTTATTCCTGGCTCCACAGAAGCAATCAACATGAAGGTTAGCATTGTTGTAGCTGCAAAGAATGAGGAACGTAATGTCGAAAATCTCATAACCGCACTCGATAATCAGGAGTACCCGAAAGATCTTTATGAAGTAATTATTGTTGATGATAATTCCAGAGATTCAACTTTGGCAAATATAAAATCATTATTATCAGATAAATCTAATGTAAAAGTTATTTCTAATACTGATACTGAACTTCCACCAAAAAAAGGAGCATTAGCTTTAGGAATTGAACAAGCTCAAAATGATTTTATTTTAATAACAGATGCAGACTGCACTCCCCTGCCCGGTTGGATTAAATCCTTCGTTAACAAATTCAGAGATGGTCACGATTTCTTAATCGGACTTGCACCATTCAATCAGCAAAAAAGTTCTGATATAAGTACTTTTGTGTGTTTTGAAAATCTGCGAACCTCTTTACTTACTATGTCGGCTGCAGGACTTGGCAAACCCTTTTCAGGCACTTCCAGAAGTTTCGGGTTTAAAAAAGAATCTTTTTATAAGATTGACGGATATAAAAACACTCTTCAAACTCTTGGCGGCGATGATGATTTACTCCTTCAGGAAGCTGTAAAAAATAAAATGTCGGTCGGAACTGTTACCGATTTACAGAGTTTTGTTTACTCAAACACTCCGTTTACTTTTAGTGATTATTCCCGGCAGAAGAAAAGACATTTAAAAACTTCGCATCATTATTTACTGAAGAACAAACTGCTTGTTGGTTACTGGCATTTAATAAACCTTTTCTTCCTGTTTTCAATTTTACTTGTACCATTTTCAATTTATTTTTTAGTTCCTGTTATTGTAAAGATGCTTACTGATTACAGTATTATAAGAAAAAGGCAATCCCTTTTAGCTTATAATTTCGAAAATCCTGAAATTCCAATCTTACAATTTCTGTATGAGTTAATGGTTATTTATAACTTCATTAATTCTTTTACACGTCTCAAAAAATGGAGATAAACCATTCTGTTCCGTGGCTTGACGATAGTCATCCCAACTATGAACGATGGAAAAGAGGACGTGATCTTTCAATTGAACGAGGAAAGTTTGTTCAATCTCTCATCGAAAAACATTTTGATCCAAACAATTTAACTATACTTGATCTCGGTTCCGGCGAGGGCGGAACATCATATATTTTGTCAAGAAATAATTTTGTTGTCAGTTTAGACTATAGTTTTACAAGACTAAAAAGACATTCGCAAAATTTTGATAAGATTGAACATTACCGAATAAACAGTAATGCAAAATTACTACCATTTGCAGCTCATTCTTTCGATTTGGTTATTCTTCAGGATATAATTGAGCATATCGATGAAATAGAAGTATTGATAAATGAGTTAAACAGAATTTTAAAACCAGGTAGTATTGTCTATTTAAGCACTCCAAACCGTTTTTCTATTTTTAACATACTTTCCGATCCGCATTGGGGAATGCCTTTCCTGGCACTATTTAAACGCAAAGCAATTAAAAACTTTTATCTGAAGAAATTTAGAAAAGATGAGATAGAACGCAAAGACATTGCAGAACTATTTTCATTAAATAACTTAATAAAAAAATTTTCTAATTATTTTGATGTCAAACTCTATACAAAGTTTGCAGTTGAAGAATTGTTCAAAGGAAATAAAGGAATTGTCTGGAGTAATTTTCATTTATCACTTATAAAATTTACTTCATTGTTTAAGCTAAACAAACTGATACTTCGAATTGCTAATGATAAATTTGGAATAATAAATAAGTTTTTTACTCCTACTTTTTATATGCTCTTAAAAAAACTATGATTGGTCCGATTTGAAATCAGAGCCAAATCATATATTTTAGAATTGAAAGGATTTATTTAATGGATTACAAATCACTCTCACAAAAAGCAATTGATGCAAAAAAACTTTCTGTGCCTACATACTCCAAGTTTCGGGTAGGTGCTGCACTATTAACCGAAGATGATAAGCTTTACCTCGGAGGCAACATTGAATCAAGCTCTTACAGTTTAACTATTTGTGCAGAACGCACAGCGGTATTTAAGGCGATTTCTGAAGGCGAAAGGAAATTCAAAGCTATAGCAATTGCAAGCGATGCAGAAAATTATATTTCACCTTGCGGTGCCTGCAGGCAGGTGATGAGTGACCTTTGCGGAGACATTGATGTAATTATGCTTAACTCAAAAGGTGAACAGAAGATAGAAAAATTATCTTCTCTCCTTCCCTATGCTTTTGGAGACAAGGATCTTAAATAAAAATTTTAATTTACTAACTTATTCCTGGTAAATATTTATGAATGAACTCGCACCTCACTCAATGCCCAAAGATATCGGCTGGATAGAAGTTATTGCCGGCTGTATGTTCAGTGGTAAAACTGAAGAACTTATCCGCCGTTTACGCAGAGCACAAATTGCAAAACAGAAAGTCCGGGTATTTAAACCTAAAATTGATACGAGATATTCCGAAGGTTCAATTGTTTCTCACAACGAGCAATCATTACCATCAACTATTGTTGAAGATGTCCGGGAAATAATTCATCTTGCAAAAGATGCACAGGTTGTAGGAATAGATGAAGCACAATTCTTCTCTAATGATCTCATTCAAGTCTGTAATACACTTGCATCAAAAGGCAAAAGAGTAATTGTTGCCGGACTTGATCAGGATTACCGCGGTATTCCTTTTGAACCGATGCCTCAATTACTTGCAATTGCAGAATATATAACCAAGGCGCTAGCTATATGTGTTAAATGTGGAAATCCCGCTGATAAAACACAACGCAAAATTGTTTCGAAAGAAAGAGTTGTAGTTGGTGCGGCAGACATTTATGAAGCGCGCTGCCGCAGATGTCATTACATCCCTGAAGAAAGTTAAAGTGAATTTATGGATATCAATTCTATCTTGCGCGGACTTTTAGGAATACTACTTTTAATCGGTATTTCTTTTCTCATTTCAAACAACAAAAAGAAAATTAACTGGAAGCTTGTACTTTCAGGTTTAGGAATTCAATTTGTATTTGCATTACTGATTCTAAAAGGAGAAAATCTTCGCAGTTTTTTCGAACCTCTAGGCTGGCCTAAAGATTTTTTTGCTTCAGTAAGTTATGTGTTCGTTTTGATTTTAAATTTTACTACTGAAGGTGCGCAGTTTGTTTTTGGAAATCTTGCACTGCCTCCTGCTACTGAAAACAGTCTGGGTTTCTTTTTTGCTTTCCAGGTTTTACCAACCATTATTTTCTTTGCCAGTTTGATGTCTGTTTTATATTATCTGGGAATAATGCAGCGAATTGTTCAGGGAATGGCTTGGGTTATGGCAAAGCTTATGGGAACAAGCGGAGCAGAATCTCTTTCCTGTACTGCTAATATTTTTGTCGGACAAACAGAAGCTCCTTTGATGATAAAACCATACATACAGGAAATGACAAGGAGCGAAATACTTACAATTATGGTTGGAGGAATGGCTACTATTGCAGGCGGTGTGATGGCTGCATACATTCAGATTTTAGGAAGTGCTTATGCAATATCTCATGGTATTCCGCTTATAGAGGCACAACAAATGTTTGCAACTCAACTACTTGGGTGCAAGTGTAATGGCTGCTCCAGCGGCAATGGTTATTGCAAAAATCCTTATGCCGGAAGTTGGTGAACCCAAAACCAAAGGATCTGTTAAGGTTGAAGTTGAAAAAAACGCTGCAAATATTATTGAATCGGCGGCAAATGGTGCAGGTGACGGACTTAAGTTAGCACTTAATGTTGGAGCAATGCTTATTGCATTCATTGCTTTGATTGCAATGATAAATTATTTATTAAACGGACTCGGTGATATTCTTAATGTGAATGTTTATTTGACTGAAAATTTCGGAAGACCTCTGAGTTTTCAACTAATAATTGGATCGGTTTTGCAAGGTGTTGCCTTTGGAATAGGAGTTCCGTGGGAAGATGCACTTAATTTCGGAAGTTTGCTCGGAACAAAAATTGTTCTTAATGAATTTGTAGCGTATTCGGAAATGGGCACCCTTATTGAACTTGGAAAACTTGTAAATGAAAAATCTATCCTGATGGCAACTTATGCTCTATGTGGATTTGCAAATTTCAGCTCAATTGCAATTCAGATTGGAGGACTTGGACCACTTGCCCCTTCACGTAAATCCGATATAGCCCTTCTTGGACTTAAGGCAGTAACCGGCGGAGTTATAACAACTTTACTTACAGCAACTTTAGTAGGATTATTATTTTCATAGATGATTAATCTAAATTTCAAATACAAAGATTTAATCAAAGAGATTGCAGAACATTCTCCATTCAATCCGGAAATTGCAATTATCCTCGGAAGCGGATTGGGCAACTTTGATACCAAAATTGAAATTGTAAAAGAGGTTCCTACTAACTCGCTTAATGGTTATCCCATTTCTACAGTTGAAGGACATAAAGGAAAAATCATCTGGGGAACACACAAAGGCAAGAAAATTCTTCTCTTCAGCGGCAGAATTCATTTTTATGAAGGATATCATATTTCTGAATGTATTCTTCCTCCATTTATTTCCCATAAACTTGGTTGTAAAAACATTTTACTAACAAATGCTGCCGGCGGAATAAGTTCTTTTCTGGAACCAGGCGATTTGATGTTAAACACTTCTTTCAACGGCATTCAGATTAAAAAAGAATTAACACTATTGCTTGGTTTAGCGAATGAAGATATGAAAAATTCTTTTCCGGACTTTCCAAGTGAAGAACTTAATAATTTAATCAGAAAAGCAGCTTTAGAAGAAAACATAAACTTAAAAGAAGGTGTTTATTGGTTTACAAAAGGACCATCATATGAAACTCCCGCTGAGATAAAATTCATTTCCAAATTTGGAGGAGATGCAGTCGGAATGTCCACAGTGCACGAAGCTGTATTTGCTTCAAGTCTTGGAATGAAAGTCGCAGCTATATCTTGTATTACAAATTTTGCTTCCGGAATATCCGACCAAAAACTCTCACACAATGAAGTGACCGAAACAGCAAAAAAAGTCCAGGAAAAGTTTGCTTCGTTGGTCAAAAAGTTTATTCTGTTCCAATAAAGCATATTTAATTATTTACTTGTTGCTTTATAATTCATTTTTTGCAATTTCATTAAAATCTGCATAATAGATGTCTAAACAGAGTGTAAACCCCTTATTTTTATTGACTTTCTAAGCCCGAACCTTTAAGTTTGACAGTTAATTAAAATTTTTTAACTCATTCAGAAACATAAAGTTAAGGTATGAAAGAATTCAGATTTCGCTTTATTTTATTAATTGCAGCAATTGCATTAAGCATCTACCTGCTTTATCCTACCTTCCAGGATTATCAAAACAGCAAAGAAATGTCTTCAATCCTTGATCAAAAAAGAGAAGAGATAAAAGCTGAAAATCCTGATTACACCAGAGTACAAATCGAAAGCGCTGTAAGTATAGTTGAAGATAGCATAAAACAGAGTGATCCGTCTATAGCAGAAGCCAGACTGAAAAGAATAAAACTTGGCTTGGATCTTCAAGGCGGAATGCGTGTTGTACTTGAAGTAAATACAGGTAAATTACTCGAAAAATTGGCTAATAATCCCGATCAAATCTTAAAATCTGTTCTTGCTGAATCAGATATGGAAGCACAGAGAACAGATGAACCTATTGTTGATATTGTTGGAAGAAAACTTAGTGAGCGCGGTATTAGATTGAGCAGATATTTCGGAACAATCCGTATGGATGACGCAGAAATACTTGATCAGTTGAATCAAGATGCCGCCGATGCAGTTGCCCGTGCTATGGAAATTATCAGGAACAGAGTTGATCAGTATGGAGTTTCCGAACCTTCAATTCAGCGTCAGGGCAGCAGAAGAATTATTGTTGAACTTCCCGGCGTAGCCCGTGAAGAAGAAGCAAAACAGCTTATTCAGGGAACTGCTCTCCTCGAGTTCAGATTAGTAAAGGATCCTGAATTAACCGTACCTATTCTTGAAAACATTGACCGCGTTTTAGCAAATAGACTAACCGGAGCCAGTGCAGACACTTTATTTCAAGAAACAGCAAAAACCGATACTACTGTTCTAACAGAGGATACAACAACCGCTTCAGATACAACTCAACAGCAATTGACTGAAGAGGAATTTCGTAAACAGCATCCCTTCTTTGCTGTGGCTCTTCTCGATCCGCAAGGCAGATTTGCAGATGCTTATGTTCAGGAAGATAACAGAAATCAGGTAAATTATTGGTTAAGTCTTCCTGAAGTTCAGAAAGTAATTCCTAATAATGTTGAATTTGTATATTCGGCAAAACCTATCGGATACCAGGAGGGTAAAGGCGTTTATATGCTTTACCTTGTTAACAAAGCCCCTGAATTAACCGGTGGTGTAATTACTGATGCTAGTGCTAATATCGATCCGAATACTTCTGCATGGATTGTTAATATGACAATGAATTCAGAAGGTGCAACAGACTGGGCAAGAATTACAGGTGCCAACATAAACAAAAGAATTGCAATTATGCTCGATGGTGTTGTCTTCTCTGCTCCTAATGTAAATAGTAAAATTACAGGCGGAAGATCACAAATTGAAGGAATGGCTGGTCAGGAAGAAGCCAAACTTTTAGAAATAGTTCTAAAAGCCGGTGCACTTCCAGCCCCTGTTGATATAATTGAAGAAAGAATTGTCGGTCCTTCTCTTGGTCAGGATTCAGTATCAGCAGGTTTCAATTCTGCTTTAATAGGATTTTTCTTTGTTGCTTTATTTATGATTTTCTATTACAGAAAAGCAGGAACTGTTGCCGCAGGTGTTTTAGTATTTACAGTTCTTTTTATTCTTGGTGTACTTGCGGGATTCACCGCAACACTTACTTTACCGGGTATTGCAGGTATCATTCTTACAATAGGTATGGCAGTGGATGCCAATGTACTTATCTTTGAAAGAATAAGAGAAGAACTTGCAACAGGAAAAACAATTAAAGCATCGGTTGACGGAGGATATGAAAAAGCTTTATCTGCAATAATTGACTCAAACATTACAACTTTCTTTACCGGAATTATTCTTTACCAGTTTGGTACCGGTCCGGTGCAGGGATTTGCTTTAACGTTAATGATTGGTATAGCATCTACTTTATTCAGTGCACTTGTAATATCACGCCTTGTGTTTGATTTTATGGTTGCAAAAGGAACGAAAATAACCGTTGGTTAATCAATAAAAGTTTCAGGAGTTAGAATTTAAATGCGAATATTTGAAAACTTAAATTTCGATTTTTTAGGGAAGAGAAAAATCTTCTATTACTTTTCAGCTTTTTTATTTCTTATAGGTGCGTTGAACGTTGCCTTCAGAGGTTTATACTTTGGAATTGATTTCAAAGGCGGTTCTGAAATAGTTCTTCAGTTTGATAAAACTATTCAGATCGGTGAAATAAGAAGCTTAGTTGAAAACATTGGATTGGGAAATGTGGAAGTGAAAACTTTCGGTGGTGAAACAGGAGCTCTTGTAAGAACTGAATTACAACAAATTCCCTCCGAATTATATCCACAGGTAGTCAGAAATTTTGAAAATGAAATTGACAAAGCCGCTCCCGGTATTGAATTCACAATTGTTGATTCATCAGCTACCGCAATTACATATTCTTTGCCTGATGCGGATACTACCAGATATATTGTTGAACAACTTGCTCTTGCAGGATTTCAGGTTTCGGGTGTTTCAGAAGAACCTGATAACACTCAGTTGATTGTAAGTCTTGGTATTGCCGACTGGATAAAAGAAAACCTCAGAGAAAAAATGAAAGATAATCCTTTCAGAGTGCTAAAGGAAGATCGGGTCGGACCCAAAATTGGTGATGAACTAAAACGTGACGCTATTGTTGCTATTCTATTCTCACTTCTTGCTATACTTATTTATCTGGGATTCAGGTTTAAATTTGTATTTGCAGTCGGCGCAGTAGCTGCTCTTTTCCACGACGTATTGATTACACTTGGTTTGTATTCTGTCCTTTACGGAGTTATACCCGGACTTAACCTGGAAATTGATCTAACCGTAATTGCAGCATTTTTAACTCTGGTTGGTTACTCAATTAACGATACAGTGGTTGTATTTGATAGAGTCAGAGAGAATATGAAAATCCATAAAACAATGGATTTACAGGAAGTTATTAACAAAAGCATTAACCAAACAATGAGCAGAACAATAATTACAGGTGTTACAACATTATTAACTGTTTTTGTTCTTATGCTTATCGGCGGAGATGTGTTAAGAGCATTTGCGTTCACTTTGTTCTTCGGTATTATCATTGGTACATACTCTTCAATCTTCGTTGCAAGTGCATTTGTTCTTGAGTATGCTAACTAAGCGAAAGAAGAAAGTCCAGTTCTCTTAAAAAGAGTTACTTAATTTTTAGATATTAAAAAAGCCGGTGAAATTATCATCGGCTTTTTTGTTTTGAAAGAAATTGAATTTTAACTTACTTTCACTATGACCATAGTCATATCATCATTGGGGTCAGTGTCTTTGCGGAAGGATTTTAATGACTCCCAGATGTCATTCATAATCTGTGCAGATCTTCGGTCAGATTTTTTTAACAGAAGCTCTTTAAGGTTTTCTTCACCGAACAGATCATTTTTTTCATTCATTGCTTCGGTAATTCCATCGGAAAAGAAAGCATAAATTTCACCCGGATGTAAGGGCATTTCTTCTTCAAAAAGTGTCTGTTCAAAGATAATTCCCTTTTCAAGTCCCAGTCCTATACCCTGTGATCTAAGCGATTCAACCGAACCATTCCAGGCTTTGAATAATGGTAAATGTCCTGCCCTGCAAAATTTAACAGTACGTTTTTCCAGTATCGAAGAGAGCAAGAGTCATAGTAACAAACCAGTTTCTTTCCATCGATTCATACATTCTTCTGTTTACTTCAACAAGAATATCTTTCGGTGAAGTGCTGCTTGTTGAAGCAAGCTGTATCATCGTTTGCACTTTAGTCATATAGAAGGATGCAGCTAATCCCTTTCCGGAAACATCACCTACGGCAACAAATAATTTAGTATCGGAAACCTTTATCAGGTCATAGTAATCACCACCCACTTGCATTGCAGGAATCATTTCACCGCAAATATCTAATCCATTCATAGCCGGAATGCAGCGCGGTAGAAGGCTTTGCTGTATCTCTCTTGCCAGTTCAAGGTCTTTTTCAATTTTCAATTTCTCTGCTTCAGATTCATATAACCGTGCATTCTCAATTGAAATTGCAATCTGGTTAGCGGCTGCATTTAATAATTCAAGGTCTTTACCGGCAAACTGTGAACCGGAATATTTTAATCCGAATAAAAGAAGTCCAACTACTTTAGATTTAATGTACATCGGAACGGCAGTGTAAAATCCTTCGTTAATCATATCATTAAAATTATCGGGGAAGAGCCTTTCAAAATCATTCTGTTGAATTACAGGAACCTCATCAGTAGAATTTTTAATCGCAATAAACGGAGAAAGTCCTGACTGCTTAATTACGCATTCATTTTTACTGATACCAAAACTTTTAACAAGATTGAGAACGCCAGTTTTATGATCCCTTATCAGAATTCCAAATTTCTTAAGGTGCAGGGCTTCAACAAATGTTGATTGAGTAATATCAAGAACATTATCAAGTCCCACCACGGTTGGTATGTCGTTACTGAATTTCATCAGAACTTTCTGATGAGCAAACTGTTCAGGATAAAATCTTTTTGTAAGAAAATCCTGAAATCTATCTTTAGTTGATTGGAATATGAGAGCAAATGCAATGAAGAATGCTCCCGCAATAATACCCTGGTACTCAGTGCTGATAGCAGAGCTTAAACTTTGTCCGATAACATAAATCATAAAAAAGTAAATGGCTGCAATTCCTAGAGTAGCAGTTCCATAAACAATTGTATTTTTTACTACTTCACCTACATCAAGAAGCTGGTATTTAAAGATAGCATAAGCAAATCCGAGCGGAACGAGAATTAAAAGAATTACCGGCATGTAATATTCCGGTGAGTTATAGATAGTATCGGAAATTGCCGGAGCAATATTATTAGTATAAATACCTACAATAAATCCGAACAACATTGCAATAGCAATAATCAGTACAGGATTTCTTTGCACTGTAGATTTTACGCGCCAGTATTGCAGAAACATTGAAACAATTGCAACAATTTGTGCAAAGAGCGCAAAATATCTCAGCCAGACACGGTAAGCACCAAAATATTGTAATGGAATAACTTGACTGTTAAGTGAAAAATGCCCGATCAGGTTACCTGTTACGGACAGCAAAAGTGGAATAAAAATTAATGTGAGCTTTACCCATGTCTTTTCCATAAACCGGAAAGGTTGCGGGAATGTCCAGACAAAAGCAAGCATCACAAATGGTAAAAAACTTATACCGATAATGAACATACTGCTCAGAACAGTACCAATGATAGGAGTTTCCTGAAATAGCTGCAAATAGCCGCCATACATTGGAACAAGAGCAGTAGATGCTATAAATACGGTTAGAACGCCCATTGCGTAAAATAATCGCTGAGAAAGTCCGTCCGGTTTGGCTGATAAAACAATGAACCCTATCAGTAAATAAATTAACGCGCTTATAGAAGTAGCAAGCTGTCCGAATTGAACCAGTTTTTTCACAAATACTGTTGTTTCAACAATTTTCCCGTCAGGCTTTTTAACTTTGTACGGAGCTAATTCACCATAGTCAAATTCATTTAATATCCCTTGAGCCTGAAGAGGTGTTTCAATTTCAATATGATTTATTTCAAGAAGCTGGTCACCATTTTTTATACCAGCATTCCATGTAACTCCTCCCTCTTTTACAGTTGAAAAGAAAAGCTCTGCTCTTTCTTCCAGTGAAGTCATAGATTTCTTTGGAAGCCACAAACATTCGTCGTTTGAAATTACATTGACTGCAACTGAATGATAGATGTTCAGTAATGCTACTGCAATGAGCAGAATAGTAAAAACAACTACAATGTTTGAACGATATTTTAGGAATAGTTTTGTCAAGGTTAAACCAGTGATAAACTTATTTTGTAATATGTTCTTTTCGAAATTTCAATAATCAAATTGTAAATTCCAAATAATATTTAATCTCCAAATTTTAATACCTGAACTTTAATACAATAAACAATCATAATATCTCCAAAAGATATCTTAATTTGAATTTACTCATTGATGCTTATTTGTGATTTGGTTTTTGTCATTTGCAATTTTTAAAAATTTTATTTTACTTTTACAACAATCATCGTAAGATCATCCGACTGCACCGCGCCGGAGGAAAAATCCGTAATTTCATTTCTAATATTGTTCAGAATCTCTTTTGCAGAAAGTGAAGCTGAATTAATTGCTGTTTCTTCCAATTTTACATCAGAGAACTCCTCGCCTTTCGTGTTCATAGCTTCAGAAATTCCATCTGTAAAAAATATCAATACATCATTTTGTTTAAGTTCAATAGTTTCTGACTCATAAGGAATTGCAGTTTTCACTACGCCTAAAATAATTCCACCCTTATGAAGTTTTTTTATTTTACCATCACTGATAAGCAGCGGCGGATTATGACCGGCATTAACATAATTAAGTGTTTTCTTTTCCTGATTTAGAATTCCCCAGCAGAAAGTTATAAATCTTCCATCAGATGTATTTTCATAAATCAAATCATTTATAAGTTCTGTTGCATCTTCCAGCTTCATTTCCAGTCGACATATTACGCGTAAGAAAGCCTGCATATTAGCCATAAGCAGTGAAGCTGGAATACCTTTTCCCGAAACATCGGCAATTGCGATACTATAATTATCTTCATCTAATTTTATTAAGTCGTAATAATCTCCGCCAACCTGTCGCGATGAAACATTTATCGCTGCAATATCAAAACTTTTTAACTCAGGAATTGACTGAGGTAATAAGTTTTTTTGAATATCTCTGGCAAAATCAAGTTCTTCTTCAAGCTTATATTTTTCGAGCGCTTCCAGAAACAGTCTTTTGTTTTCTAGTGAAATTATAGCAAGGCTTCCAACCGAAAAGACAAACTCAATATCAGCATCTGTATAATCCTGTTGACTCATTCGGCGGCCAAGTAAAATCAATCCTTTTGTTTTACCCTGAAGCTGCATTGGAACGATCAGATTTACATCAAGATCGAATAAAGCGGGATAATCTTTTTGAATTTGATCTATTTTAATTGATGATTCAATGTTTCGGTAATCAACATTTTTAATTCTTTCAAGAATATCATCCGTCTGAAATTTTGATTCAAGCAGTTGAATATTTTCATCATCAAATTTTACCAATGCATATTTTGAAACTAAAAATTGTCCTATTAAAGAAAATACAAGAAGACGTGTAACTTTTGATGATTCATTAAACAATCCAAATTCTTTGCTAAGCTCAAAAAGAGAATTTAATCTTTGTACACGTGAATCTAATATTCTGTTAACCACCTTAAGTTCATTAATCATTATAGAATTCTGAATAGCAGTGGCCGATATGTTTAATATGGTACGAAGAAACTCAAGATCATCCTCTGAATATCCAGTCCCGTTAAGTTTTTCACCAAGCGAAATAATACCGACACATTCATTTGATGAACTTATTTTTTCAACAACTGTAAGATTAGCAAGCCCTAAAAAATGATTGAATGATTCACTTAAATCGCAATCTTCATTGATTTTAACTTCGGGAAAATCAAATATTACATTATCCGGAATTCCTTTTGACGATCTTAATATAAGTTTTCCGTTTTCATTAAGAGCAATAAAACCTTTTGTAGTAAGAAATTTTCCAAGACATGTAAGGAGTACATTGTTTAGTATGAAATTCAAGTCAAGGCTGGAGTTAATTACCCTGCTGAATTCAACAAGTGCATTGAGATTGCGTTTAAATTTTGTGTATTCGTTATCCGGCATTGCTTTGAGCCAAAGAAATATTTTTTGTAAGTAGAACACAATTATATTTTCCCGGTACAGTAATGTATTTAACCTCATCCATAAGAGATTTCATAAGATACATTCCAAGCCCGCCAACTTTTCTCTGCCGATAGTACTTCTGCAGGTCGGGTTCGGGAATTAAGTTTGGTTCAAAGGACATTCCTTTATCCTGTATCATAACTGTAAACTTATCTTCGGAATAATCTATACTAAGTTTTATTTCGCCTTCAGGATTCAATTTATAAGCATGCTTAATAATGTTTGAACAAGCTTCATCCACAGCAAGCATAATATCTTCAACAGTTTCTTCATCAATACCTACAGAGCGTGCTGCAGAAGCAATAAAATCCCTTATCGCGGAAAGATTTTCCGTTCTGCTTTTAACGACAAGTTTTTTATTCTTTAATTTATTTTTCACTGCTGTTTTTCTCTTTAAATTTATTTATGGCTTCATCTTCGGATTTAAATATTTCATAAAGAAGCGGGAACCCTAAAAGATCGAAAATGTTATAAACTTTATCGGTCATACCGGAAAGTTTAATGTCACCATTATTATCCCTGATCTTCTCAATGTAAGCCATAAACACACCTAAACCTGCACTGCTTATGTAGGCAAGATCTTTGAAATCTACTACAATCCTGAAATGATTTGACTCAATCAGTTTTGTAAAATCATTTTCGAGAGATGACGCAGTATGAGCATCAAGAAATCCTTGAAGATTTATTATGCTTACTTCGCCCTGCTCTCTGATTGATGTGCTAAATTCTGTCATTCGTTAACTCCATTTAAATTATTTTTTTTGTTTCCACTTTAAAATTACTAATGTTATATCATCATATTGAGAGTGACTGCTCGAAAAAATTGTAACATCGTGAATTATTCTGTTTGCAATATCATCCGCAGAAAGATTTGCATTATCAATAACTATTTTTGATAATCGCCTTTCACCAAAATCATCAAGCTCATTATTCTTGGCTTCAGTAATTCCATCTGTATAAAGAATGATTGTGTCATTATCTTTTAGATCAATTTCTTGTTCTTGTATAGTCTGTTCAAAATGACTATTGAATGTCAATCCTAATCCCATTCCTGCCGGTTTAAACTCAAGCACATTTGCATCACGGACAAGCAAAGCCGGACAATGCCCTGCTCTCGATAAATATAGTTTTTCATTTTTAAGATCAATAATCCCATATAAAGCGCTTACAAAACTATTTCTGCTAAGAGTATCCCTTAAAACCTGGTTAGCTTTAATAAGAATTTCTCTGGGACTATCAATAGTCAGTGAAAGTGATTCGAAAATACCTTTCACCTCAGCCATAATAAATGCCGCTGAAATTCCTTTACCCGAAACATCCGCGATAACAAAGCCGAATTTATCTTTTGAAGTTTCAAAAAAATCATAATAATCTCCGCCAACCTCAAATGCAGGAATAAATACAGATGAAATTGAAAGTTTTTCAAGAACCGGATCTTTTGACGGCAGAATTTTTTTCTGGATCTCGCGTGCAACATCAAGTTCTTTTTCAAGTCTCTCCTTTTCAATAGACTCACTTAACAGCCTGGAATTGTCAATTGCAACAGATGCATAATCTGAAAAAGTATCTATAACTTTTTTATCTTCTTCGTAAAAGATTAATTCATTTTTTCTTAATGCAACTAGAAAACCTTTATGATCGTTGTGGGTTCTTAACGGAGATACGAGAATATTACTGAATTTTTCAGATAAAGAACTCTTTACAGAGAAATCATCAATATCAAATATTGTTGTATCAGCAAGTTCTTCAATTTTTTTGATCTTAAATAAATAGTTATTTATTATTTCTGCGTCTACATAAGCGGCATTTTTAACTGCAATTGTGTCCAGCTGATTCTTTTCCCGGAGAACAATCCAGGCTGCATCTGCATTGCTGACTTTTATAGTTATATCTGTTACGGTTTCAGCAAGATCATTAAAATCCAAGACCTCTGTTATAAGTTTGCTGAAATATTGAAGTGACGATACTTCCTGTGCCCTGCGATCATAAACCTCTGCAGTCGGAATATGAAACATTGTAGTAAAGAAAAGAAAGCTGAAATAAACCGCACCATAAATCAGTATCAAAGTTGAAAATTTTTGTAGGGCTGGAGAAAAATGTAGTAAAAGTTGTCCGTGAACTCCATCTGCAGAACTGTTTACAACATTTACAATAAACAAAGCGGATATAACTACAGAAAGTGCAAGAAGTGTTAGCTTTTCTTTTTTATTGATAAATGCTATCCAGGATATTCTGATTGAATTAGCTATAATCAATATTATTGATAAGACAAAGAAAGTGTTTTTTATATATGAATATTCATTACCCTTGAAAAGTGCGACGGAAATTGAGGATAATAAAAAGAATACTATCATTGTCTGAAAATAAACTTTTACATTTTTTGTTTGTTTATAGAAAAACAATTCTCTGAAAGTCATCAGAACATAAGCAAAGAAAACAAAAAAGATCAGAACATAAATTAAAGTTACAATATCTGATATTGGTCCAGGATCAAGTTTATGATTATTGATTCTATCATAAACACTGCTCATAATATTGTCTGAAAATGTAATTACAAAGAATACAAATGCATTAAGAATCCCGACATTCATAATCAACGAAAGCGGAGCAGGTTTCTTCTCCCTAATCTTTTCCATTATATAGAGGCATAATACTGCAATCGAAATAATTACAATAACATCATTCAACAATAAAAGTAAGTATGAATCAGCGGAAAAGAAGATCACCTTGTAAATTGCAAGCAGAATTATAAGCGAAATAAAAAAATGAAGTTTCGATTTTTTTATCATTGTTGTTAAACTGATATTCAAATTATGTCCGATTTATAAATTTGATAATCTTAATGTCAATTACTGGCTAAAATTAAAGCATTTTTAGGTTACTTTAAAGAGAAGAGTTATAAACGGGAAATGAGATGAATAATGGTTTTTAATAAGGATTAACGGTATTTCGTATAGCACTATATAGTTATAGAGTATAAGGTTATAAAGTTTTATAAGAAATGTCTAATGAATAGCTGCTAAATCAAAGAGAAAAAATGATATTGGAAGCTATTGATTTTTTGAATTTTGAATTTTGAATTTCAGAGTTTGTTTGTTTCTTGTTATTTGAAAATTGAAATTTAATTGCTATCCTGCTAATCCTTACCCCTCGTGCCTCTACTAAATCTCAATCCCTTTTAACTTTGGTTTTACCGTATCAGGCTGATTCGGCTGATCATTCTGATAATATCTCATTTCCTCTCTGAATTTTCTTAGTTCTTCCCTTAGTTCCTGCATCTGTTTTTTCAAATCTTCATTCATATCAAACATTGAACTATCATTAAAAAAGTAGTTAAGTCCTCCTGATGTAGAATCACTAAAGAATTTAAACGGATCAAAATTAAATCCATGTGATGAATCAAGATTAGGAAATTGATTCTTCATTATAGAATCAATCATATTTTCATTAAAATTAAACTCCTCGATTTTAAGAGAATCGCCATTTTGCATTTCAATTTTAAATTCACGTGTGATCGATTTATGATCTGGAATTTTTATCGAGAATTTTTCGACATTCTTTAAAGCATCCTGAATAATTATATTTATGCTATCCATATTTGGCATCTGAACATCAAATTTACGGATAACGATGTTTGGTATGTTTACTTTGAATTTATTAGCATCAATGTGAACAGTAAAATCTTTAGCCCAGCTGGAATCTTTTTCAAGTCGCTTTAATGTAGTATCAATTCTTATCTGGTAGTTAATTCTTACCAGATTTTTATCCATTCTTATACGTTCTTTTTCCATTTTGTTCATGTCCACAAGTTCTTTTTCCAATTCTATCAATTCTTTTCTGAATGCCTTATCATCAAAAACAAAAGTATCGGTAAAAATGCTGTCCGGTGTAAAGAAAATATATCTATCCTCGCGAGATGGTCTTAACTCTCTAACAAATTTAGCCAACTGAATATTTTCAGGTGGTCGGATTCCAGACGGAATAATATTGTTATAAACACCGACATTTTTACTTTTTGCAAAGGCAAGAATATCTGCTGCAATTGCCTTCTGGTAATTCCACAGATTAGGATTAATTGCAACTGTATTCTTGTCACTCACAAGCACCTGTGCCATCAATTCATCAGAATAAGAATTGATAATAGAATCCATTTCTTTACGTTGAAGTTCATTAAGATCTAAAGCCTGTACAAATTTTTCAAAATTCTTTTCCTTTATTTGTGAATCAGATTTTTTTATTTCGAAATATTCTGCTCCGTTCGGATCATATCCTAATCTTAAATAATGCTGATTAGTTTCATCCAGCGGCAGCTCAGAATAAAAGGCAAAGTTGAATATGTCTTCATTCGTAAGATTAGCGGCATATAGCAACGGTTGAAGATTTTCTTTATATAAATTCACAAGATTTGAACTCTGCTCTTCAATAACATTTTTAATCAGATCCGGATTTACTTTAAGAGTTATCATTAAAGCAGCAGTTAAAAACGTAACACCAATTGCCGGAATCCATTTCTTTATTTTAGAATAGAACGGCTTTGTAGCTGCAAGCTCGGCATTTAATCTAGTTTGAAAAAAAGGAGCTTCGGGAAGTCGTTCGTATGCAGAAGCAGTCAGCTCTTTTAATCGTTTCAGATCGGCAAGTTCTTTCTGAAGTTCAAGTGACGAACTTATCTTTTCTTCGATGTATTCTTTCTCTTTTGGAGAAAGTTCTCCGTCAATATAGGCAGAGAGTAATTCCTTTATTTTAGTATCTGTTTTCATCTTAATAGTTCCTCTTCAAGAGGTTGAAGAATTTTTTTAAGCCCCTCTCTGGCTCTAAATATTCTTGATTTTACAGTTCCTATTTCACACTGCATTGTTTCTGCTATTTCCTGGTAACTGAATCCCTCAATATCTTTTAATACAAGAGGTATTCGCATTTTGTCCGGCAGTTTTGCTATTGCCTGCTGAATAATTTCTTTTGTATCCGAACTTTCAGGAGAAATTTCATACCCGGGATCTTCCTGTGTATCCTTAAAAGGTAGAATTATCTTTCTGATATTTTTTCTGCGGAGATAATCTTTACATTTATTAACCGTAACCCTGTAAAGCCAGGTTGTAAACTGCGATTCAAAACGGAAATTTTTTAAGCTTCTGTAAACTGTTATAAAAACATCCTGCGCTATATCATCTACATAATTTCTGTCATTCAAAGTCAGATATATTATATTTCTGACCTTTTCTTTATGACGGCGAACCAACTCATCGAAAATTTCCTCCTCGCCATCGATAAACCGTTTGATAAGTGAAAAATCATCATCCAGTTTCAGAATCTTGGGAACTTCCATATTCTCCTTATTTTCGGGATTCATTGTTTTAGACGCCTTTTTTGTTTTCTGGTTCCGCTAAACTAAAAAATAGACTTAATTAAATCTTAACTTTCTGATAAATGGTATTTTTTAATATATATGACCTTGCATAAATAAAGTCATCTAAGTAAATTATCAATAAATTTTACGGAGATTTTTTATGAGAACCAAACTTGTTGAAAAGTATAATGCAGTAGTAGTAGAACTTAAAGGAAATGTGATGGGCGGGGAGGATACTAAAGATTTTACCGAAACCCTCCATAAACTAATTGATGAAGGCAAAAAAAACGTAATTGTAGATCTTTCTGCAGTTAAGTTCATGAACAGTTCCGGGTTGGGAATGCTTATAAGCGGATTGACAACAATGAAAAAAGCAGATGGTCATCTTAAGCTTGCTAACGTTACAGATAAAATTGAAAGCCTTCTTATTATAACAAAGCTTATTACAATTTTTGAATCTTACGAATCAGTTGATGAAGCTGTAAAAAGCTTAGCTGATTAATTTTAAGTTTTTTATTTAATTCAATAAACTCCGGATTTCTGTTCGGAGTTTTATTTTGTTTAAACCAAAAATATTTAAGGTATAGAATCTAATGGGTGCAACAGTTTTAGTCGGCAGTCAGTGGGGCGATGAAGGTAAAGGTAAAATAGTTGATATACTCAGCGAAAAATTTAAAATAGTTGCCCGCTATCAGGGCGGTGCAAATGCCGGTCATACCGTTATAATTGGTGATAAACAATATATTCTTCATCTTATACCATCCGGAATTTTAAGAGATGACGTTATTTGTGTAATCGGCAACGGTGTTGTTATTGATCCCACAGCACTGTTAGATGAAATTGAACTTCTTGAGAAAAACGGGATTAAAGTTGAGGGACAGACTCTTCATCAGTCATAATGCTCACTTAATAATGCCTTATCATAAATTATTAGATTCAATCAGCGAAAGCGGTGAAAATAAAATTGGTACAACCGGAAGAGGTATCGGTCCTTGTTACATAGATAAGTTTGCGCGTAAGGGAATAAGAATAGTTGATCTGTTAAACAGAGCAGAGCTCGAAAAGAAAATCCGGGCTAATCTAAAAGAAAAAAATGAACTGCTGAAAAAAGTTTATGAACATGAAGGGCTTGATGTTGATGCAATTGTAAAAGAATACCTCGAATTCGATCAGGCAATTGATAAATATATAAAAGATGTTCCTGCATTTCTTAACCAGGCATTGGCAGATGGAAAATCCGTTTTGCTTGAAGGTGCACAGGGAACATTGCTTGATGTTGATCACGGCACTTATCCTTTTGTAACATCGAGCAGTCCAACTTCGGGTGGAGCTTGTACCGGAACGGGAATTCCTCCTACAAAAATTGATTCTGTAATTGGAATTGTAAAAGCTTATACAACACGCGTCGGTAATGGTCCGTTTCCTACTGAATTGACCGATGAAGAGGGTGAAAAGTTAAGAAAAGTAGGTGCTGAATACGGTGCTACAACCGGAAGACCAAGACGCTGCGGCTGGTACGATGCTTTCCTTGTTGCATATTCTCAAATGGTAAACGGATTGACATCTGTAGCAATAACAAAGCTTGATGTATTAAGCAGCTTCGAGAAAATTAAAGTATGTGTTGGTTATGAATTAAATGGTAAAAGATTAAAATCATTTCCTACGGCAGTTGACCAGCTTTCTGAAGTAACACCAATTTATGAAGAACTTGACGGCTGGAATGAAGATATATGTAATTGTCTTTCTTACGATGAGCTTCCGTTAAAAACTAAAGAGTATTTAAACTTTATTGCAAAACATTCCGGAATTAAGATTGATATTATTTCTGTAGGTCCTAAACGTAAACAGACGTTTTATGCAGAGAAATAACAACCTTTACAACATTATTAGATTAACGCCATAGGTAACACCGTGGCGTTTTTTTTAATTATACTATAATAATATAACTCAAATAATAAAAGAAGTAATTCAATTTTAATTCACTGGATTTTACTTCTCTTTTCTCTAATTTTAAGCAATGTTAAAAACTACATTTATAAGGTATTTATATGAAAATGTCTGGCGGTCCGGCTTCTGTTAACTTAAAGATAATTCTCCTGTTTATTGCGCTCGTAATCGCAGGAGGAACGCTTTATTACACTCAATCGCTGGTTACAAAACTTCAGGAAAAGGAAAGACAGATTGTTGAGCTTTATGCTAAAGGTATTGAGTACATTGCAAATACAACGAATACCGACGTAGATATAACTTTTCTTTTTGATAATATTATCAAACCAATTGATTTTCCAATGATTATAACAGTAGGTGAAGATGATCTTAATTTTCTTAACAAATCCGATGCAAGAAATGTAAATTATGACACAACTCTAAGTGAGGTGGAATCAAAAGTATTTTTTTCAAACCTGATTAAAGAAATGGATGAAATTCATCCGCCTATTGTTGTTACCTATGAAGATTCAATAGTGCTTCAGAAAATTCATTATGGCGACTCTGAATTAATCACACAGCTTAAATATTATCCTTACCTGCAAATTACAATTGCTGCTTTGTTTATAATTATAGGATATATCGGTTTCAGTCATATCAAGAAAAGCGAACAAAGTAATATCTGGGTTGGCATGGCTAAAGAAACTGCACACCAATTCGGAACCCCAATTTCTAGTTTAATGGGCTGGCTTGAAATGCTTAAGCTTAATTATAAAGATCCTGATAAGGTTTTAGATATCAGTGAGGAAATTAATGACGACGTTGAAAAGTTAAACAGGATTACTTACAGGTTTTCAAAAATTGGTTCCACTCCCGAATTAAAGCAGCATAATGTTTTTGAAGAAGCTAAAAAAGTAACAGATTATTTTAACCGGCAGACTGCCTCAAACGGGAAAATCCGTTGAGCTGAGTGTAACTGGGTGATAATAATGTAAAAGCAAATTTAAATTCAGAATTATTTGAGTGGGTCCTTGAAAACCTAGTGAAGAATGCTCTCGATGCGATTGAGAATAAAAATGGAAAAATAGATATTAGCATTACTGACTCGGTCAGGAATGTTGAAATTGAAGTGGCAGATAATGGTAAAGGTATTGATCTGAAAAGAAGGAAAGATGTTTTTCGTCCCGGTTACAGTACAAAAAGGCGCGGCTGGGGTTTAGGATTAAGTCTTTCAAAACGAATTATAGAAGGTTATCACGGCGGAAAATTATTCGTTAAAAGTTCTGTTGCCGGTGAAGGTACAACTTTTAAGATTATGCTGAAGAAAGATTAAAGAATACTCCAAATTATTGCAGAATAGAACGCAGATAACACAGATTAAGCAGATTTCCGCTGATCATTTTATTGGAGCTTTAATGTCTCCTTAACTCATCTCCAGCATTCTTTCGATTGGAAGTAATGCACGTTTTCTTAAATCTTCATCCATTTCGATTGAAGGATATTTATTCTTCATACATAAATACAATTTTTCAAGTGTATTCTTCTTCATATGCGGGCATTCATTGCAGGCACACGAGTTATCTTCAGGCGGAGCAGGAATATAATTTTTATGCGGGGCAGCTTTTATCATCTGGTGTATTATTCCCACTTCCGTTGCAACAATAAAACTTTCGGACTCGTCTTCCTGAACAAACTTTAACAATTTACTGGTTGATCCAATAAAATCTGCATGAGCTAACAATATTTCTTCACATTCCGGATGAGCAATTATTTTTGCTTTAGGATTTTTCATTTTCAAATCAATAAGTTTTCTTTCACTAAAAGTTTCGTGAACAATGCAGCTTGCATCCCAGAGAAGCATTTCCCTTCCCGTTTTTTTGATGAGATATTTTCCCAGATTTCTATCCGGTGAAAAAAGAATTGGTTTATCTACTGGTATTTGATTAATAATTTTTTCTGCATTGCTTGATGTACAAATAATATCGCTCAAAGCTTTTACTTCTGCTGAACAATTAATGTAAGTAATTGCAATATGATCAGGATGAACTTTCCGGAAAGCTTCAAATTCTTTTGGTGGACAACCTTCAGCAAGTGAACATCCTGCCTCAAGGTCAGGCAGAAGAACCAGTTTATGCGGATTCAAAATTTTGGCTGTTTCTGCCATAAAATGAACTCCGGCAAACACAATAACATCGGCATCTGTTTCTTTAGCTTTTCTTGCAAGTTCCAGGCTGTCTCCAACAAAATCCGCCAAATCCTGAATTTCAGAATCCTGGTAAAAATGAGCTAAAATCACAGCATTTTGATCAATTTTAAGCTGTCTTACTTCTTCTTCAAGTTCTAATTCCAACTCAGTTTCTGGTATATTCACTTCCTTTTAATCCTTTCCTATAACAAAATTACAAGTAATAATTACGTGTACCTTGATTTACAATAAAATAATGGACTTTTTTAATAGATATTCACAATACATGTTACTGGCACTTAAGTTGCAAATTAAAGGCTGAAATAGTTTAAGCATAGCATCCCTCCAAAAATGACACACTGACTGTCGAGAGTATGCCCTCACTCTCGACAGTTCTTTTTTAAACAGATTCCTTCACCCAGACTACCATATCATCCAATGAATTTATAATAACATTACTTCTTGCAGGATAGTCAATAATAACTTCACCAGGAATTATTGATCAGTACAAGATTGATTTTATTGTTCTTATTTTTTTTGTCTTTGTGCATATTCAAAAGGACCTTTTCAGGATAAATATATTTTACTGATCTTTTGAGAAAAACCCGAATTTGGTTTCAAACTAATTAAACTGTTGAACAAATATTCTGCTGAAATAAGTTTTGCACGGTATGAATAGAACAACGAACTAATAATTCCAAGAAAAACTGCTTCACCATGGCTAATCTTAAAATCAGAGGCTGATTCTAGTCCGTGAGCAAAAGTATGACCAAGATTCAGAATTTTTCTGATTCCTTTTACTTCCCTTTCATCGTTTTCAACAACAGCAGCTTTAATCTTAATACATTCGTGAATTATTTTTTCAATGTTGGAAAAATCTTTGCTTAAAATTTTGTTAATACTTTTATTAAATAAAGATCTATTCTTATTACCGTGAAGGAAAGAATATTTAACAATTTCACCAACCCCGGATTTAATTTCTTTAATTGGGAGGGTTGATAAAAACATTACATCAATAAAAACTGCTTTTGGCTGATAAAATGTTCCAATTAAGTTTTTACCTGAATTAAAGTTAATTGATGTTTTTCCACCTATTGAACTATCGACCATAGATAAAAGTGTTGTTGGAATGTGAACATAATCAACTCCTCGCATAAAAATACTTGCTGCAAAGGAGGATATGTCTCCTGTAATTCCTCCACCGACAGATATTATAAGTGAATTTCTGTCGCATTTGCTTTTAAGCATCGCAGAAAGGATTTTATTTAATTCCTGAAATGATTTGTTCTTTTCGCTTGCAGTAAATTTATAAAGATTAAAAACATTAAAATATTTCTTAAAGGTCTTATTTAAATGAGTCCGGTAATGTTTATAAACATTTGAATCAATAATAATAAATGCATTTCTATTGTTATATTTTTTCTTTTGTAAGATAATCAGACCAATTCTCTCTTAAAATATAAACGGGATATGCACCCAAACTGTGATTAATTTTTACTTTCATCTCTAATTATTTCTTTCTTAATTATGTTAGCTAAACGATCTACAGTTTTTCCAACAGCAATAGCATCCGTATCAATTATGAAATCTGATTGTTCATAATACTTTTGTCTTTTACTTAAAAGCTCTTTAATTCTTTCTGTTAACTGTTCTTTTGTTGGTTCATCTTCACCATCGAACAATAATGCGGGACGATCTCGTTTAAATCTTAATCTTCGGTATGCTACTTCGGGAGAAGATTGGAGATAAATCAGTAAACCGGTTTCCTTAATTACTTTTAAGTTTTCATCTGAAGCGATTGTTCCCCCGCCAAGTGCAATAATTATATTATGAAGAAAAGATAATTCTTTCAAAGTATTATTCTCTAACTCACGGAAATAAATTTCACCTTCATCACTAAAGATCTGCGTTATTTTCTTCCCGACTTTTTGCTCCATTACTCTGTCAATATCTTTAAAGTCCCAGCCTAAAGTATTTGCGAGTATCGGTCCGATTGTACTCTTACCGGCAGCCATAAATCCTGTCAAGTAAATAATTTTCTTTTTCATAAACAGATTGAATAATGGTGGAATGAATTTAATAGAAATGGTTTGAAAATCAAATTAAAAATAGAAAGCGGCACCTAAAATAAAAGCAATTCCGTTAACATTTACTCTTGTATCAAACGTATCCCGAAGGATAGTTATCAGGTTACCATTATAATTCACAATGTTACTATCGTACTTACTTTTAGATTTAAATTCCGGATCACGGAATTTCATTTCGAGTCGTAATCCTAATCTATCAATAACCAGATATTCCATAGAAACAGATACGTGAACACCGAAAGCAGTTTGTTTTTCTAATGTAGAAATTTCAGTATCTCCGAACGTTCGTGAAAATTCACCTATATAAAAGCCTGCACCGCCACCCATCAGAAATTTAAAATTCTGAGTTGAAAAAGGCATTTGATAGTATAATGACAACTCTATTGGAACAAAAATAAACCCATCCTCAGTTTCCAAGCTTATTTCATTGTTACCTTCGAATACAATCAGGTTTCTTCCTATTTGCTTTGTTATCATATATTCCGTACCAACACCAACTATCAAAGGCTCCGAAAGCCTGTATCTTAATTCTATTGCGGGATTGATTATATCACTTATCGGAAATGAATGATTGCGAACAAAAGGATCAGTAGAATTGGGATTGAGATAGATATCTGCGGATGTTGTGTACACTAAACTTGAGCTGATGCCAAAATCATATCCGTTATACTGTGAATAAACAGATGAAGTAAAAACTATTAGAAGGATAATTGTCCGGATCATCATCATATAAAAATTGTTTAGTGCTTTTTCTAAAATTACATAAAACTTTAAAAAAGAAAACCCCCAAATCAATACTCAACTTGGGGGCTCAAAATATTCTTGAACTATTTATTGACCATAAAACAAATATCGGTTATCCACTATGTCTGCTGTTTCTTTCAGCTTTTCAATCCATTGATTAACATATCTGCTGCGCTTTTCCTGCAATAACATATTTCTGAGATTAGAACTCTGGGTTGAATAAAAATTCTCATCGAAAGGAGTTCTTTCGATAACTCTCATAAGATATATTCCTCTTTGTCCCTTCAAAGGCTTAGAGACTTTATTCATATCAATTTCCAGAGATTTGTTTGTAAAAGCATAATCTCTGCCAATATTTGGAATATTTCCCTGCGGTGTAAAATTTCCCGTCTGCTGAATCTGTACATTCTCTGCAAATTGCGGAACTTTACTTAAATCGCCATTTATTTTTTTATAAACATCATCCGCTTTAGTTTTTAACACTGCAAACTTTTTCTCTCTTACTACAGCCGGACGAATCTGTTCTTTAACTTCATCAAAAGGTTTGAAGTGCTCGCCGATATTCTCCATTATTTGTACAACAACATAACCATTGAATACTTTAAACGGGTCGCTAATTGTGTTGAGACCATTCTCAAACGAAAATTCAATTAATCTTTTGTTAGCTCCGATTCCAGGAACTGTGGTAGTTTTAATAAACAAAGGAGTTTCCTGAACTTTATATTCCATCAGTTCAGCTTCTTTAAGAAAATCATTTTTCTGTGCTAAATATGCAAAGTCATTTGCAGAATTATACATTTTGTCGCGAGTTGCTGCTGATTGTTTAACTTGATTTACAATTCTTTCAACAATGTATTTTTTAGTTACTTTATCAGTAACCTTAATGATATGATATCCATAAGAAGTCTTTACCGGTTTTTGAACTTCACCAACTTTTCCGCTGAACACTGCATTTTCAAATTCCGGAACCATCATGCCTTTTCCAAAATAACCAAGCTCTCCACCTTTTTGAGCACTTCCCGGGTCTTGTGAAAACTCTTTTGCTGCTTTGCTAAAATCTGCTCCAGCAACTAATTCAGCATAAAGCTTATTTGCTTGTTCAAGATTTTTTTCATCATCACCAAATTGACTTATAAGAATGTGTGAGGCACTCACCATTACTTCGCCAGTAGGAACTGTCCCAAAATATTTAAATAAAGCGTATCCCTGACTTGTTGAATATGGACCAATAACATCTCCAACCTGTGACTTATTTAAAGCGGAAATAATTTCAGGCGACAGCAAATTGACTGAAGATGTATCTTTTGAATAAGGAAGTTCAGAATAAATTTCAATAAGTTCCTTGAAATCCATCGTATCGCTTTCCATCCTGTTCACAATATTTTCAAGGCTGCGTACAACCATCATAGTATCTTCAGCGGAAGGTTGATTTGAGAAAAGCACATATCTCAGTTTTCTTTGAGGCTGAATCTTATAAAGATTTTTATTCTTTTCATAATAAGTCTTCAGGTCTGACTCATCAACAGTAATATCCGATTCAGGAACTGAATTCAAATCAAACAAAGCATATTCAACATTTATGTTTGTGTTTTGTTCAATGAATTTTCTTTTCACTTCATCTTCACCAACTGTAACGGAAGCAAAGATCAGACTTTGAAGCTTTGAAGTTAATCTTGACTGTCTTACATATTCTTCAGCCTGAACTAAAGGCTCTCTGTTTCTTGGATCAAACAAAGCTTCTTCATAAAGCTGTCTGTTAAAGTTTCCAAGTGAATCAACAAAATTTTGTTTGAGAAAATCCGGTGGATTATCTCCAAGTATAATTTCTCTTATCTCATCATTAGATACAGTCAATCCATAACTATCTATCATTTGTTGAAATAATATATTGGTAACCATAGCATCCCAAACCTGATCTCTCAATTGTTCATACTGTTCTTCATCAAGATCCTGACCAGTTTGCTGTTGTCGTTGTTCTCTCTGCTGCTCAAATGCCTGTTGAAATTCCTGATAAGTTATTGCTTTGCCGTTAACTACTCCGACATCATTTGTTCTACCGCCCAAAGCTTCAAGAACATTTGAATCAGATATTACCATAAAGAGGACAAATACAACACCAACAGTTAAAATAAAGACAGGTGCAAGGCTTCTCATTTTGGCCATCATAGCCATAATTAATTTTTCTCCAAAATTTATTTTATTGAAATTTTAAGTTGATAAAAATAGACATGAAGCCCTTAAAAAGCAATGTTTTTTGAATGGCAATAATATACTTTCTAGGCTTATTCCACTCAGATGATTAAAATCAGTGTCTCATTAAATAGTTGACTTTAGGTAGTTATGAGCCTATATTTTTGCTTAATTATTTTTCAAAAAGGTAAAAAATTGTCTGATTATGTTGAATTTTTAAGGCAAGTGCCTATCTTTTCAGAATTGGATGAAGAATCTTTAACAAAAGTAGCTAACTCAGGTATTTTCAAATCCTATAAAAAGGATTCTGTAATATTTTCCGAAGAGGAAGCAGGAAGTGCACTGCTTGTTATAACTGAAGGAAAAGTCAAGGTTGTTAGATCAGATAGTAGCGAGAAAGAAGTTATTCTTGCAATATTAAATGAACCTGACTTCTTCGGTGAAATGGCTCTTTTAGATGGATTAAATCGTTCCGCAAATGTTATCGCTTTGGAAGATTCAAAGCTGTTTATTATTAAAAGAAATGAATTCCTGGATCTTCTTAAAAAATTTCCTGATGTTTCGATTGCACTTCTTCAGGAACTCGCCACTAGATTACGCGCAACTTCCATGAAAATTAAAGCTCTTTCATTAAAAGATGCTGAAGGAAAAGTTGCTACAGTAATATTACAGCTTGCCGATGATTTCGGTAAAATAAAACAGGGTGCTGTTGAAATAGAAGAATTACCTTCCCTTAATGAACTTGCAAATATGGCAGGCACTTCCAGAGAAACTATTTCCAAAACTCTTCTCTCTTTTGCAAAAAAGGGACTTGTTGAACTTGAAGGATCAAATCTGAGAATTATAGATTTTGCAAAGTTTCAAGAAATGTTCAGATAATCTTTATGGGATCAAAAGTAGATTTACATATTCACACTTTTCATTCAGATGGATCTTTTTCACCTGAAGAAGTTGTAATCAAAGCAAAAGAAAAAAGATTGGATGGAATCAGTATTACTGACCACGACAGCATTAATTCATTGAATGAAGCCATTGAAGCTGGTAAACAATACGGTGTTGAAGTAATTCCCGGAGTCGAAATAAGTACAGATATCAGTGATCGTGAAATACATATTTTAGGTTACTTCATCGATCCGAAGAATATAGAACTTGAACATTATCTTCGTTTCTTTCGTGAAGAAAGAATAAAGCGAGCTGACAGAATTGTAAAAAAATTAAATACGCTTGGTTTAGAAATTACTCTCGATGATGTAATTCAAAAAGCTCGTAAAGGTGCAATCGGCAGACCGCATATTGCTCACGCAATGAAAGAAAAAGGACTTGTAAGCAATTACTTTGAAGCATTCAATAAATATATTGGAAACGGCTGCCCCGCTCACGAAAGAAAAGTTCACGTTTCTCCTCAAAGTGCATTTAAAATCATCAGCGATGCAGGCGGACTTTCTTTTATTGCCCATCCCGGAAATCTTCCTGAATATATTATAAAAGAACTTATTGATGCAGGTGTTGACGGCATAGAAGTTATTCATCCATCTCATCATCCACACAAAGTAAAATATTATCGTGGAATTGTTAACGAATATTTTTTACTTGAAAGTGGTGGGTCGGATTTTCACGGTGGTGACAGAAATGATGAAGAAAATTTTGGAAAGTTTTATACTGATATTAGTATCGTTGAAGCAATGAGAACCAGGTTAATAAAAAATTCAGCTTAAATGCGGAGTATGTAAATATGAAAATAATTGAAGGTAATTTATCTGCAACAAACTTTAGGTTTGCTATTGTTGTAAGCAGATTTAATGAAATGATATGCACAAAATTGCTTGAGGGTGCAATTGATTGTTTAACAAGACACGGTTGCAGAAATGAAAATATTGACATTGTTAAAGTGCCGGGTGCTTTTGAAATTCCTGTTACTGCGGATAAACTTGCTGCCAGCAATAAATATGATTCGATAATTTGTTTAGGTGCAGTTATAAGAGGTGCTACTCCTCATTTTGATTATGTTGCATCTTCTGCAAGCAGCGGAATTTTGCAAACAGCTTTAAAGAATTCTGTCCCTGTAATTTTCGGAATATTAACCACTGATACTATTGAGCAGGCTTTTGAAAGGTCAGGAACCAAATCAGGCAACAAAGGCTGGAATGCTGCTCTTACAGCTATTGAAATGGCAGATCTTTTCAAAAGAATATAGGATTTATTTTTCTACTTTCCACTTTAAATAAAAACATTATTTTAATGCACTTTTTAACAACTAACATTAGAAAGGGATACGACAAAGGTATCTTTTTACTTTTTTAACAACATTCAAGGTCATCATGAAGACAATCGTATCTCTTTTGTTATTGTTCGCTACGCTTTCCTTTCCGCAACAATTTACAAACTGGCGAAATTACACTGATATGAAGGATGTAAAATCAGTTTCTTCTTCGGCAAACTCATTCTGGGCGGCAAGCATTGGCGGAGGATTCAATTTTAATTTTATTCAAAACTCGTTTTTAAGATTAAATAAAGCCGATGGCTTAACAGGAATTGAACTAACTTCTGTAACAATTGATAAGTATGGTAAAGTGTGGTTCGGAAGTAATGCAGGAGTTGTTGATGTTTATATTCCTGAAACGGGCAATGTTAAATCTTTGCTCGATATAGCTAACTCAGATAAAACAAGTAAACGCATTAATTATCTTTATGCTGAAGGTGATACAATATATGCTGCAACTGATTTTGGAATTTCACTAATAAATGCCAGCTCCTTAGTATTTATTGATACATACTTCAAGTTTGGTACGTTACTCTCAAACATAAAAGTTAACAGCATAACAAAAACAAATTTGCTTCATGCCGCTACTGAGTTTGGCATTGCTATTCAAAAACCCGGTACCACAAATTTATCTGCACCCGAGTCATGGGATGTTTATTCGCAGCTTGCACCGGGACTTTCTGTAAACTCAAATAAAATAGTTCTGTTTGAAGATAAAATAGTTGTCGCATCAACAAGAGGAATTTCTATATTAAATGGAAATATCTGGGAGGTTTTTCATCCTGATTTTAATAGTCTTAATGTTGCTGATCTTTACGTAAAAAATGATTCGTTATTTATTTTGACTGATTTTTCTGTTCACAGTTATAGTGCAGGAAACCTTGTTTTATTATTCAATTCAGCCGTAAAATTAAATTCATTTGCTTATTCTGAATCTAAAGGATTATTAGCCGCATCTGCTTCTGGAGTGTTAATTATCAATGAAGGAAAATATTATTTCCCTGATGGTCCTGCCGCAAATCAATTTCCAAATATGACGATTGATCCTAACGGAGGATTTTGGTCAGCAAGCGGAATTAACAATGCCGGAAAAGGAGTCTATAAATTTGATGGTGAAAATTGGAAAACATATAATGCACAAACATATCCGGTTATGCTCAACAACGATTACTTCTCTATTTATGCTGCTCCCGATAATACCATTTATTCCGGTAATTGGGGTCAAGGATTTATAAGAATCAGAGGTGATGAGATTGTTCGTTTTGACGTGAATAATACTGATATGGTTGGATATACAGGTAACACAAATTTTCTTTTAATTGGCGGATTTGATCTTGATTCAAGAAATAACTTATGGATACTTAATGTTGAAGCTGCAGATAGAAATACTTTAGCTATGCTTACACCTGATAGTTCCTGGTATTACTTTACAATTCCAGCCGCACTAAGCAGAGTTTTGCAAATGCACAGTAATCTCACAATTGATCAGTATGATACTAAATGGTTCAGTTCTGCTGATGCAACACGTACTGGATTATTTTATTTTAATGAAAACAAAACATTTGATAGTCCAAATGATGACTACTCCGGTTATCTCAACAATCAGAATGGATTGAACAGTAATACTGTAAATGACATTGTTGTTGATAGAAGGGGCGAAGTTTGGGTTGGAACCGGTTTAGGAATTAATATTATTACAAATACCGGCACCGTTCTTTCTTCAAGTCCTCAGCTTAAAATAAGCTCTGTATTTTCAGTTCGAACGCAATCAATAAATGCAATTGCTGTTGATCCGCTTAATCAGAAATGGGTAGGAACAAATCAGGGATTGGTTTTACTCAACAGCGACGGTACCAGATTGCTTGCTGCATTTGATACTAAAAACAGTCCTTTACTTGCCGATAAAATTGTAAGTCTGACTATTGATGAAAGTGCCGGTAAAGTTTTTGTTGGTACAGAAGCCGGTTTAACTGTGTTTGAAACTCCGGCAATAAAACCGGCAGAAAGTTTTGGCGAGTTATTTGCTTTTCCAAATCCGTTTGTTATTTCTGATGAATCACAGCTTCTAACAGTTGATGGTCTTGTCAGAGATTGTAATATTAAAATTTTATCTGTTTCGGGTAAACTTATCAGCGAATTTTCAACTCCCGGCGGACGCGTGGGTTATTGGGATGGGAGAGATGACAATGGCAATCTTGTTAACAGCGGTGTTTATATTATAGTTGCTTTTGATGTGGATGGCAATAATGTTGCAACCGGTAAAGTAGCTGTATTGAGAAAATGATTTAATAGATGATCGATCTTGTAAACATTTCTCTTCAGTTTAACGGCAAATATCTTTTCAAAGATGTTAATTACCGTATAAGCGCCGGCGATAAAATTTCTCTCGTCGGAGCAAACGGAACCGGAAAAACTTCAATTCTGAAAATCATAAATAAAGAACTTGAACCTGAATCAGGAAATCTCCTCAAACAAAAAAATATTTCAATTGGATATTTACCTCAGGATCAGGTTATTCACTCAGGAAGACCTCTAATTGATGAAGCTCAATCTGCTTTAACAGATATTGTTGAACTTCAAACAAAAGAAAAAGAACTATCGGCAAAACTTTCTGACAATAATCTGAAAGATGAAGAACGAAATGATATGGTCAATCAACTCGGTGAAGTTCATCATCGTCTTGAAGAACTTGACTCTTTCAGCGCTACCTCAAAAGTAGAAAAGATTTTACTTGGACTCGGTTTTGAAGAAAGTGATTTTGAAAAAGTTACAAATCACTTTTCCGGCGGCTGGCAGATGAGAATTGCACTTGCTAAAATTCTCATTTCACAAAATGATGTTCTTCTTATGGATGAGCCTACCAATCACCTTGATCTCGATTCATTGGAATGGTTAATTGATTTTCTAATAAACTACAAAGGTGCACTAGTCATTGTATCACATGATAAAAATTTCATTAACCAGGTAACCAACAAAACACTCGAAATCTTTAACGGTAAATTCTATTCTTACAGCGGCGATTACGATTCTTACTTAAATTACAAAGCAGAAAGAGATCAGCTTACAATAAATTTATTTGAACAGCAGCAGCGTAAAATAAAGGATACGCAAAGATTCATAGAAAGATTCAGATACAAAAATACAAAAGCACGGCAAGTGCAAAGTAGAATAAAACAGCTTGAAAAACTTGAGTTGATTGAACTTCCTGAAGACAAGTCTGAAATAAATATTCGGTTTCCTGAGCCGCCTCAAAGCGGACGAGTAAACTTAGAACTAATAAATATTTCAAAATATTATGGAAATAATCGTGTCTTTAATAATTCGGACTTTAAAGTTGATCGTGGTGAAAAGATTTCTTTTATAGGTCCTAATGGAGCTGGTAAATCTACATTAGCAAAAATTATTGCCGGTGTAATTGATTTCGATAATGGAGAGCGAATTATCGGTCATAATACTTTAATTTCTTATTACGCCCAGGATGTTGCGGATAATTTAAATTCTGAACTAGATATTCTTGAAACTTTAGATGGGATTTCTCCGGGAAAAACAATTGGTCAGTTACGATCATTGCTCGGCTCATTTTTATTTACCGGTGATGATGTTTTTAAGAAAGTTGGTGTCCTTTCTGGAGGAGAAAAAAGCCGGGTTGCTTTGTGCAAAATTCTTCTTACAAAATCTAACTTTATCATTCTTGATGAACCGACAAACCATCTGGATTATTCTTCAAAACTTATTTTGCAAAAAGCATTGATGAACTTCAGCGGTTCACTAATTCTTGTATCGCACGATCTAGACTTTCTTAGACCGATTGTGAATCGTGTTGTTGATATCAGAAAAGGAGTTATAAAAAATTATCCGGGTGATATTGATTATTATCTTTCAAAACGTGAAGAACTAAAGCTGACTGAAATTAATAAGTTTAAAAAGTCAGTAAATAATGATTCGATATCAAGAAAAGATCAGAAGAGAATTGAGGCAGAATTAAGACAGAAAAAATATTCGGCTACAAAAAACTTGGTTAAGCGAATTTTTGAGCTGGAAAAGGAAATAAGTAAACTTGAAATTCTAAATAAACAACTCGAATTAAATCTAATCGATCCTGAAATTTATTCAAATCCCGAAGCAGCAAAAGAGACAACAAAAAAGTTCAGTGAAACAAAAGTTGAACTTGAAGATGTACTCCTTCAATGGGAAAAGTTAAATGAAGAATTGGCTAATATTGAATCGCAATTTGCCTAAACTTTTATTCCTAAAAATTCTTCCGTTAAAAAAATACCTCCATAAATTGCAGCATCATCACCAAGCTTTGAAGCTATTACTTTCAGTCCGTAAGCAGTATCGTTAAGAACGTGTTTTTCAAAAGATGATTGAATTTTGGGAAGCATAAATTTTTCAAGTGCTTCTATCAATCCTCCCGCAAGAACAATCATATCAAAATTCATTAGATTAGCTAAACCGGAAAGAACCTCCCCGATTGTTTCACAAGCCGCGGATACTCTTTTAATAACAACTTTGTCATTTTCATTAATTGCATTTTTCAACGAACCGCTTTTTATTTTTTTACCCGATTCGATAAATTCTTTGATAACGCTGCTCTTCCCTTTTTTAATATCATCTATAATTTGATTCACGATGGCAGTTCTACTGGCAATTGCCTCAAAACATCCCTTTCTTCCGCATCCACAAACAGGTCCGTTTTTTTCAACCGGAATATGTCCGATTTCCCCCGCGACAAAATTAGAGCCTCGGTAAATTTTGTTGTTTATAATTATTCCGCCGCCAATACCCGTTCCAAGCGAGACGACCAAAATATTTTTACCTTTTTTACCAACACCAAAATTTTTTATTCCAATTGCGGCAAGGTTTACATCATTCTCAATTAAAACAGGATATGAGATTTTTTTCTGAAGTGCTTTTTTAATGTTAAAATTCTTTAAACCAAGATTAGGAGCCAAGCCAATATTTCCCGTAAATGGATTTACAGAACCGGGAACCCCAATTGATACTGCTACAATCTGATTTTCTTTGATTTTTGCTTTATCAATAACTGTGTGAACTATTTCAACAAGATCTGAAATATAAGATGTACTTCCTGCATCAACCTTTGTGGATTTCTTTACCCTTGCTATTATTCCTTCTTTAGAGTTCAATACAGAAGCTAATATTTTAGTGCCTCCCATATCTACGCTTGCAACATATTTTGCTGGCAATGTTTACTCCGTTTTAGTAAGAAGATTTTTTTTACCACTAAAAAAGTATTCATATTTATTGAGTCATACAATAAGAAAGTGAAATTATATTTGGTATGCTTTTGTGATGATTGGTTATCTTTAAGTAATTAAAATAAAATTATATGAACAATATCCGTCCATTAAAAAAATTTGGTCAGAATTATCTTAAAGATCATAATATCTTAAATAAAATTGTTGATGAAATTTCTCCTCAACCGGGTGATAATATTCTTGAAATCGGTCCCGGATTAGGATCGCTTACAGAAAAGCTGGAACAAAAAGGAATAGCATTTACAGCAGTCGAAATTGACAAACGTGTTATTGATGATCTTAAGAACAGATTTCCATTGTTAAATATTATTCAGAACGATTTTCTTGAACTTGATTTAACCTCTTTACTGCGATTTGAAAAAGATAAATTAAGAATTGTTGGCAACATTCCTTACAATCTTACCTCATCTATAATTTTCAAAATGATTGCGGACAACCAGCTTATTAAAGATTCTGTTTTGATGGTTCAATACGAAGTTGCAAAAAGGATGACTGCAAAAACTGGAGTAAAAGACTATGGAATATTATCTGTTATTCTCTCATATTTTGCTGAAGTTAAATTAAAATTCAAGGTTTCACCAAATGTATTCTATCCAAAACCTAAAGTTGAATCGGCGGTGGTTCATCTAACCTTCAAAGAAATCCAGTCAATCTAAGAATTTTCAAAAAGTCTTTATTTCAGTTGTAAAAGCTTCATTCGGTAATAGACGAAAAATGCTAAGAAATTCCTTGAGTAATAGTATATTTGCCGAAATAAATTTTTCAGAATCAGGTATTGACCTTTCTAAACGAGCTGAACAACTAACTTTAGACGAATTTTTGTCACTTACAGAATTTGTCTTGAAACAGAAGGATTGGTCTGCAAACTAACGTAATCACAAATACTTTGTTTAATGGATAGAATAAAATCATTTATAAAAAATCTTAAAGCTTTTGATCTGGTATTGATTGCATTCTATCTTTTTCTGATTGCTCTCCATATTATTTTTTATGATCGGATTGAAGATTCACTTAACTGGATTGGTATAAACATTTTTATCATTGCTTTTACTTTTATGCTTGCTTATATGGAATCAAAAAGTGAAAGCAAAATCTGGTCAGTTATACATTACTGGTATGTCGCCCCAATAATTTTGCTTACATTCAGACAATTGAATTATATGATTAAACCTATCAGACCCTATGACTATGATCAGCTTTTTATTCAAATAGACAGATGGATGTTTTTCGGAAACGACCCAACTCATTTACTTTATCAGATTGCAAATCCATATTTAACAGAGCTTTTACAGATTGTTTACGGAATTTTTTATCTGCTTCCAATTATTCTTGGATTAACTTTACTGCGAAAGAAAAGATACATTGCCCTTGATTATATGCTCTTCTCAGTCATCTATGGATTTTATCTTTCTTATCTCGGATATTTTTTATTACCGGGAATCGGACCAAGATTCATTCTTCATGATTTTGCAACAATAAATGATACTCTGCCCGGTTTGTGGCTTACAAATTTTCTGCGCGAGGTTGTTAATACCGGGGAAGGAATTCCTGCTGGAACTCTTAATGCTGCAGAAGTTGTTCAAAGAGATGTGTTCCCAAGCGGACACACAATGATAACATTAATTGTTATGTATCTTTCTATAAAATTAAAAAGTCGCAGTAAATATTTCTTTGTTCCTGTTGGTTCACTGCTGATTTTTGCAACTGTTTATTTATGGTATCATTATGTAATTGATCTCATTGGCGGTGCGGCATTTATGATCTTTTCTATCTGGACTGGGAAATATTTGTTTAATTGGTGGCGTAGAAAAGTTGGAAAAGAAAAATTTGAATTTGAAAAGCATTAGTTTAATTCAAAATGAGCGATAAGAAAAATCAAGTTAAAAGAATTTTTGATTCGATTGCTTTCAGATATGATTTATTAAATCATTTATTAAGTTTTGGCATCGATCATTACTGGCGTAAGAAAGCACTTAAACTAACCGGAATAAACTCAGATTCAATTCTTCTGGACATTGCTTGCGGAACAGGCGATGTCGCAATCAGCGCACATAAAATGGGCGTAACAAAAATTTATGGTGCAGATTTCTCACACAATATGCTGAAGCTTTTTAACGATAAAAGTAAATGGATTGTTGGAAAAAATGTTCAAACGGTTGCTGAAAATATTCCATTCAAAAATGAAACTTTTACAAATATTACAGTGGCTTTTGGTGTACGCAACTTTTATGATATTCAGAAAGGATTCGATTCTTTCTTCCGCGTTCTTAAGAAGAATGGCAAGGCAACAGTAATTGAATTTCGGATGCCTGAAAATAGATTCTTCAAAGGATTGTATAAATTTTATTTCAAAAAAGTATTGCCGAAAGTAGGTGGATTTATTTCCGGCGATAAAGAAGCATATTCATATCTTCCATCTTCCGTTGAAGAGTTTGATGAGAAAATTGATTTAGTAAAGCTGTTGAAAAATTCCGGTTTTGAAAAAATTGAAAAACATAACATGACGTTCGGAATTGTTCAGGTTATTATAGCCCAAAAATGATTACAGGATAATCTTATTTTCATAATTTTTCCAAAATATGTTTTAACTGTTCAAATGCTTTTAATCTGTGACTAATCTTATTCTTTTCCTCTAAGCTCAATTCACCCATTGTTAGTTCATAATTATCAGGACACAAAATACGGATCGTACCCAAATCCGTTAGTTCCTCTGCCTTTTTTAATAATTTTGCCCTTACATTCTCCGTATGCACTTACAAAACTGTTTCCATCGTAATAAACTGCAACACAAATATATTTCGCTAAATGAGGTTCGGGATATTTTTCTAATTCCTGTATTAATTTTTTATTATTATCATCATCAGTAGCATTCTCTCCGGCATATCTTGCAGAGATAACTCCCGGTGCGCCGTTTAACTGATCCACAGACAATCCTGAATCATCAGCAATAACAGGAATTTTATATGTTTCAAAAGCAGCTTTTGCTTTCAGTTTTGCATTTGCTTCGAATGTTTCTCCATCTTCAATTACATCCGGATAATCATTGAAGTCAAGAAAAGAAACTATCTTGATATTCATATCCTTTAATATCTCACGAATATCTTCAAGCTTACCTTTATTTGTAGTAGCTATAAGTATCTTTTTTAAATTCATCTTGCTCTTTTCAATAAACTGCTTAATTCAGATTTTGCTGATGATATAAGTTCCCCTTCATCATATTTAAGAGATACTCTATCCTTTACAACACATTTTCCTTCAATCATAACAGAGTTAACATGTTGCTGTGATGCCGAATAAACAATCTTTGAATAAATATTTGTCTCGTCATCTAAGTAAGGTATATCAATTTCATTAAGATCTAGCAAAACAAGATCTGCGCTTTTACCGACCTCAATACTCCCGACTTCAGTATCAATATGCAAAGCTTTTGCTCCTTCAATTGTAGCGAGGCGAAATACTGTCAAAGCGTCCATAACTTTCGGTCCGTGAATCGGTTTTTGAATCAGTGAAGCCAATCGCATTTCAGTAAAAATATTAAGATTATTATTACAAGGCGCCCCATCTGCTCCGAGTGAAACAGATATTCCTTCTTTTATGTAACGCGGAATATTTGCGATACCCGATCCAAGTTTAAGATTAGAAGAAGGACAATGAGATATTCTCACATCATTTTTTTTAAGTGAATTTATTTCATTTTTATTAACGTGAATACCATGAGCAAGAACTGTATGATCATTTAATATTCCAATTGAACTAAAATGCTCTATGTTTTCTTGTCCGTACCTTTTTCTTATTTCAGCTATTTCATTTTTGTTTTCTGATGCGTGAGTATGATAAATACTTCCGATAAATTCTTTTTGCATTTCAGATGTTTCTCTTAATAATTCATCGGAGCAAGACAGAATAAAACGAGGAGCAAATCCGTATTTTATCATTCCATTTGATTGATTGTGAAAATCTTTTGCCAGCTGGTAAGTATCTTTTATCTCATCTTTAGTAGCTTGATTTAAATTGCGGGAAAAGATCGTTCTGATCGATCATACATTTTCCTGCAAAAGCACGCATACCGGAATCAATTAATTCTTCAAAGATTATTTCCTGATGATTAAGAGTTCCCATATCAAGAAGAGTAGTTGTACCGCATTTATGCAATTCTAAGATTCCTGCTTTAACTGAAGCTCGCAGAGATTCTTTAGTATGCGCATTTTCATAAGGAAATATTTTTAATTGAAGCCACTCAAGAAGTTCAAGATCATCTGCAAGTCCGCGAAACAACGTTTGACAAAGATGAATATGAGTTTGAATAAATCCGGGAATTAAAGTCAGATTATTAGCATTGATTATTTTCCCATCATATTTTTGAGTATCAATCTCATTAAGATTATAAATTGCTGAGATTTTGTTATTGGTAATTTCAACAGCATGATTTTTTAAAACTCTGTTTTGTGAATCAACAGTTACAATTTCTTTGGGAGTTAAAAGAACTTTTTTCTCACTCTCAATCATAACATCACCCTTTCTCTTTAAAGATTTCTTCCATCACCTCAAACGCATAACGAAGATGCGGAATGACAATTGAACCGCCGACAATCAGTGCAACGTTAAAAGTTTCATGAAGCTCTTCTCTTGTAGCGCCTTCTTGAATTGAACGATCAATGTGATAAAATATACAATCATTACATCGCAGTACCATTGAGGCAGCTAAGTCCCATTAACTCTTTTGTTTTTGCGTTAAGTGCACCGTCAAGATAAGCCTTATTATCAAGAGCAAAAAACTTATTGAAATCTCTAAAACCCGAATTTAGAATTTTATCGTTCATCTCTGTCCGGTATAACCGTGTTTCAGATGAAGTTTTTTTCATGTTACTCCTTATATACTAAATTTATTAAAATATTTTTTTTACTATGAAGAATCTTACTCTTAAAGACTATTCATTTAAAAATTTATTTTTATCAGCGTCATAAGAGATTTCTAATTTTTCTTTTGGAATAGTTTCTTCCTCATCTTCCCAATCATATTTTTTTTGTGGATCAATTTTACGAAAGATAAATGCTGTTGCCATTCCTACAATTCCACCTATCAGATGCGATTCCCAGGAAATTCCTTTCATACCGGGAAAAACACCCCAAACTAAACCACCATAAAGAAAAACAACAAGAAGAGAGAGTGCAATAGATTTATTATCCCTTCTGAAAATTCCGCTGAAGAATAAGAATGATACAAAACCGTACACTACACCGCTTGCACCGATATGGTAGACTTCCCGACCGAATAACCAAACAAAAAATCCGGTTCCTATATATATTAAAACAAAAGAAAGATAAGCCGACTTTGGATAAAAATAAAATATACTAACACCAAGTATTATTAGAGGAGCAGTATTAGAAATGAGATGCGAAAAGCTACCATGTATTAACGGTGCAGTAATTATTCCAATTAGTCCGGAAAAATTTCTTGGCAGCACACCTAACTGACTTAAGCTAATGTTAAACAGGTATGCGATTAAATGTATAATCCATATTATTAAAGGAAAAGTTAGGGGAACAATCAACCTGCGAAATATATCTTTATCGATTTGCAAATAATAACTCTTTAATTATCTGTAAATATAAAGTTATGAAGTGTGTAAGGGCAAATAAGCAATGTGGCTAAAGCCAGAATACTTTTGTCTCAATTTATTCAGTTGATTAAAATCAACTGCAATAAATTAAGTGGGATTACGCTTAATTTCTATTACAGTCAGTTTTAACTGACTGAGAAAAAACATAAAATAATTCTGGCTTCAGCCATGTTGTCAATGAAGCATCAATCAACATTCATAATTTTCTTAAGCGTTTCCTCATCTGCAATTAACATTTCATTTTTTATCAATCTCGGAGTTAGTTCTTTCCAGTTTTGGTCTTTTGAAAAAATATCTTTGAACATCGGCAAAGCTTTTTCCAATTCACCCACATTAACTAAAGTAATTGCAGTCCAATATTTCATTTCAAGATTTTCGGGAAACATTTCCATTGCAGCAGAATATTCTTTCATTGCAAGTTCCATATCATTTATTTCAACTGCAACATCACCTTTATTCATATGTTCGTAAGCACGGTAAACTTTTAATAGTCTTTTAATTTCATCAATTGGCTGAGGATGATCTTCAACACGTAGATCTATTAACCTATCTTCCCAAAGATTTCCTGTTGCATTACCACGCACAACTAAAATAGAAGCGGACTGCTGACCACGAATATCTCCGCCAACATTTTGAGCTGCTTCAAGTGCGGCAATCATTCTTTCTGCAAGTGGTCCTGTAGATCTTTCGAACGCCCTGGCCATTGCTCCCCAAACACGCTCATTTAACATCAAATTTGCTTGAACGGAATAATTATTTCCAATAATATGTCCAGCATCTTCAATGCACTTGTTTCCAGTGAAAGTCTTAACATTTCCGTTTACATCAAGAATTGCCAGTTGACGGAATTCTCTTCCTTCATCAGATGCAATTAGAAGATCAAGTGTTTCTTCGGCACTCATTCCGTTTTTCATTATTTCTAATCCACGCGGACCAAATGAAGGATTTACAAATGATTGAGTTGCAACAACACCAACACCCGCTTCACCCCACGCAACAATAGATCCGACTGAGAACCAATGAGATTGGACTGCAACTCCCATTTCTCCCGTTTCAGGATCGCGTGCAACGATAGAATATGTATGTGCTAATGGATTTTCACTGTTATAAACCTGTGCCGGCATTTCACTGGCAATAAAAAGTATAGTAATAAACAATAAAATCTGCTTTTTCATTTTTTGCCTTATAGTTTTTTTAATAAAACAATTACAATTTTAACTATCATCCCCTCATAGGTGGAAATCCAATTCACTCAAGCACTTTCAAAACAATTTTACTGGGATATTCTTTTGAATGATAAACCCTGTGATAAGCTTTAATAAAATCTTTTTCATCTGCACTATAAATACTAGTAAATGTCTGCGGATTACGATCAAAGAAAGGAAACATACTACTTTGAATTTGTATCATTATCCTGTGACCTTCTTTGAATGTATGATAAGCATCGTTTAAGTTAAATTTTACATTTGTGACTTCATTCGGAGTAAATGGTTCTGGATATTCATAACTGTTTCTAAATTTTCCACGAAATATTTCATAACGAATAAGTCTTTGATATCCACCCATTTCAACTTCCGCTGGATTTGGATCAGGATTTCTCATATCGTAGGGATAAACATCAATAAGTTTTACAACCCAGTCCGCGTCTGTTCCGGTTGTTGAAACAAAAAGGTCAGCAATAATTTGTCCTGCTATGGTTATATCACATTCAAGCGATTCAGTTTGAAATGAAACTACGTCGGGACGTGTAAAAGTAAACCGTTGATCTTCAATCATATATTGTTCCCGGTAAAATCCACGTGAGTCTATAAATTTACTAGTATAAGGAACAGGATTATTCGGATCACTTAAATATTCTGTGAATTTAATTTCATTAGTTTTTTTATCGAAGGATAGTTCACCATCATAATTGAAAAACACTTCCATATCTTGTGCAATTGGTGGTGCCCACGCATCAAAACTTTCCCACTTGTTATATCCAGTATTAAATAAATATGCACTTTTTAAATTCAATTCTCCTTCTCCTTTTAGATAGTATTTGAAGAAGGGAGACAAAATTTCATCACGGAAATATTCTGCTGTATTACTACCGAAATAAAAGTCGTTTAATGAATCCCCCTTACCATTAACCCAGTGTCCATGTGTCCAGGGCCCCATTACTATAAAATTTTTATTTTCGGTATCATTTTGCTCAATAGTTTCATAAATATTCAATGCACCATAAAGGTCTTCGGAATCATACCATCCACCAACAGTAAGAACGGCAGGTTTGATATTTTTCAAATGCGGAAGAACATTTCTGCTTTGCCAAAAGTTATTATAGTTTCCGTTAGTCATTAAAGAATCCCAAAAAGGGATTTCGTTGTTCAGATAATTCTTATTTAAATTCTTTAAGGAACCAAGATTCAAAAAGAAAGTATATGCATCCGGAGAAGTATACTGAATTGATTGAGGCCATGTTGTTGTCAGTTCATTACGTGGAATTCCAAATGTCTTAAAGAAATTAAAAGACAGCAATAAAGAAAAAGCGCCGTTATGATGCATATCATCACCAATAAACCAATCGGCAATCGGAGCCTGCGGAGAAACTGCAACTAAATTTGGATGAGCATCTAATCGCTCCCATTACAGTATAAAAACCTGGATATGAATTTCCCCATTGTCCAACTTTTCCATTATGGTTTTCAATATTATTAATCAGCCACTCAATAGTGTCGTAAGTATCACTGCTTTCATCAACATCATTAACACTTTGCTTAATCTTAATGTAAGGACGCATATTATCATATTCGCCTTCAGACATAAATCTGCCGCGTACATCCTGGAATACGAAGATATATCCGTCTTCAATAAACGATTTTGATGGAGTCAGAATATTTCTAAAAACATTTTCTCCATAAGGAGCGATACTATATGGAGTTCGCATTAAGAGAATAGGATATTTTTCAGATTTATTTTTCGGTGAATAAACTATTGTGAATAATTTAACCCATCTCTCATTGGAATTTTATATTCTTTCTTAGTATAGTTTTGTTGAAGATATTCTGCCGAAGAATTAGATTGAGAGCAGGAAAAAAAGTTAATTAGAAAAAAAATTGTCGAAATGCAAAATGCTGATCGAAAAGTTTTCATAAATTTAGATACCCTGAATAAAAGTTAATTTATAACTCAATTAAAATTAGTTGATTTTAGAATAAATGAAAACCGTGCTGAAGAAGTTCTATGCTTAATATTGTTTATTAGTATTTTAGCAGAGTTGTTTTTAAGGAGAAAAACATTTGTCGGATATAGAAGCCGCTTTAATTTTATTTGTTGTTGGAACCATTGCTGCATTCATAAACGTTAATGCCGGCGGCGGTTCATCATTGACTCTTCCAACCCTTATTTTTCTTGGTTTGGATTCCGCACTTGCAAACGGGACAAACCGGGTTGCAATATTGTTCCAAAATGTTTCGGCAGTCTATGCATTCAAACGAGAAAAATATTACGAATTAAAAAATAGTATGATTCTCTCTGCGCTCACACTCCCCGGAGCAATTCTTGGTGCAGTCCTTGCAGTAACCATCAGCGATGGCTTATTCAGAAAACTCCTTGCAATTGTTATGATCGGGATAATTATTACAATGCTTATACCGAATAAAAAGCAGACTGAATTTAACAGTAATCTTACAATTGACTGGAAAGTATTGATTGCGATGACCGGCATTGGTTTCTATGGAGGATTCATTCAGGTTGGTGTTGGCTTTATGATAATGGCTGCTTTACAAAAACTTATGAAGCTTGATTTGATAAGAATTAATATGCACAAAGTTTTTGTTGTATTAATATTTACTGTACCAGCATTTCTTGTTTTCCTGTTCACAGATAACATTAACTGGTTTTACGGATTGACTCTATCAGCCGGAAATGCTTTTGGAGGCTGGTGGGGTGCAAAACTTTCGGTTAAGAAAGGTGAAAAATTAATCAAAGCAGTTCTAATCGTTGCTATTTTAATAATGTCTCTCGAACTATTAAATGTCTTTTAGGAAAAATATGAAACGTGATATTAATTATAAAATCAAGCTTAACAACGGACTTGAAATTCCTCAATTTGGACTAGGGGTTTATCTCACCAAACCTTCGGAATGTGTTGATGCTTGTCTCAGCTCTTTTGAAGCAGGATACAGGCATATTGATACCGCTAGTATATATGGAAATGAAAAAGAAGTTGGCGAGGCAGTAAAAAGAAGCGGAATTCCGAGAGAAGAAATTTTTGTAACAACCAAATTATGGAATGATGATCACGGTTACGATAAAGCATTAAAAGCATTTGATAAAAGTCTAAAGAATCTAGGTCTAGACTATATTGATCTTTACTTAATTCATTGGCCAGGAACAGAAAAACGAAAAGAAGCATGGAAAGCTTTAGAAAATATTTATGAATCCGGAAGATGCAGAGCTATTGGTGTTAGCAATTACATGATTCATCATCTTGAGGAATTGCTTGGTTATGCGAATATAATTCCTGCTGTTAACCAGGTGGAGTTTCATGCATTTCTGTATCTAAAAGATTTACTAGAATTTTGTGCTAAGCATAAAATTGCCCTTGAGGGTTATTCCCCTTTAGCAAGAATGAAAAGGTTAAACAATCCTATTGTTGAACAAATGATGAAAAAATATTCCAAGTCTTATTCTCAGATAATGATAAAATGGAGTCTTCAACACGGCGTTATAACAATTCCTAAATCAGCAAAGCGTGAAAGAATTTTCGAAAATGCAAATGTTTTTGATTTTGAAATTTCGGATAGTGATATGGAAATTCTTAACGGACTTGATGAAGGTCTAAGATTGTCCTGGAATCCGATGAAAATAAAATAATTCGATAGAAATTCTTCTAATTAAGTTCTTTTGCTAAAAATTTCCCCGTCAAACTTTTTTTATTCTTAATAATCTGTTCTGGAGTTCCTTCAGCAATTATTTTTCCACCTGCTTCTCCCCCTCCGGGACCGAGATCAATTATCCAGTCTGCTGTTTTAACAACATCAAGATTGTGTTCAACAACTACAACCGTGTTTCCTTTTTCAACAAGTTTATTTAGAACATTTAGAAGAATTTTCACATCTTCAAAATGAAGTCCTGTTGTCGGTTCATCAAGAATGTAAAGTGTTTTACCTGTACTAACTTTACTTAGCTCGGTGGCAAGTTTAACTCTTTGAGCTTCTCCGCCGGAAAGTGTGGTTGCCTGTTGACCGAGTCGAATATATCCTAACCCGACATCGTGAATAGCTTGTAATTTTCTTTTAATTCTTGGAAGATCTTTAAAAAATTCAAGCGCTTCATCAATCCGCATTTCAAGAACATCGGAAATTGATTTTGTTTTATAAAGAACCTGCAAAGTTTCACGATTGTATCTTTTACCTTTGCAAACATCACACAACACATAAACATCGGGAAGAAAATTCATCTCAATTTTCTTTAACCCGTCACCTTTGCATTCCTCACATCTTCCACCAGCAACATTAAAACTGAATCTTCCAGTAGCATAGCCTCGCATTTTCGATTCAGGCATTTGCGAATAAAGATCGCGAATGAATGTGAACAGTCCTGTATATGTTGCAGGATTTGATCTTGGTGTTCTTCCGATTGGTGATTGATCAATTTCAATCACTTTATCAATATGTTCGACACCTTCAATTGATTCATAAAGAAGTGGAACAACTTTAGAACCGTAAAACTTCCTCATTAAAATTTTAACAAGTGTTTCATTAACTAATGTTGATTTACCTGAGCCACTAACTCCGGTAACTAAAGTTAAAGTTCCTAAAGGAATTTTTAATTCAACTTTTTTAAGATTATTTCCACTTGCACCTTTAAGTGTGAGATACTTTCCATTTTGTTTTCTTCGTTCGGCAGGCAAAGCAATCTCTTGTTTGTTACGCAAGTATTTAAGCGTAAGTGAATCAAATCCGTTTTTTGAATTAAGAAGTTTTGAAGTTGTACCAGAAATACAAACTTTACCGCCGTGTTCACCAGCTGCGGGACCAAGATCAATCATATAGTCTGAACTTTCAATAGTCTCCCTATCATGCTCAACGACAATAATTGTATTTCCTAAATCTCTAAGGCTTTTTAATGATTTTATAAGTTTTTTATTATCACTCTGATGAAGACCGATTGAAGGTTCATCAAGAACATATAAAACTCCTGCTAATTGAGTACCGATCTGTGTTGCTAATCTTATTCGCTGCGATTCGCCGCCGGATAATGTTCTGGCAGATCTATTAAGTGTCAAATAATCAAGTCCAACGTTTAGCAAAAAACTTAAACGTGTGGTTATTTCTTTGAGAATCGGTTTTGCGATAAGTTCGTCGCGACCTTTTAATTTCAAATCTGAAAAAAAATTGGAGGCTCTTTTTATTGAAAGTTCTGTAACCTCCGTAATATTTTTATCTTGAAATTTTACAGAAAGAGATTCTTTCTTCAATCTTCCTCCATTGCAGGAAGGACAGGTAATTGTGTTCATATACGATTCTACCCACTCTCTTACATTATTTGAACTGGTAGTATTGTAATAGTTACGAAGATATTGATAGATTCCAGAAAATCTGTGAAGATAAGTAGCAGGTCTTCCATTTCCGTAAGAATAACTGAAAGATAACTTCTCTTTGCTTCCGTTAAGCAGAATATCTTTTTGTTCATCAGTTAGGTCTTTCAACTTCATATCGAAAGTGAATCCATACTTTTCAGCAACAGTAGTAAGTTGATTAAAGAACCAGATGTTTCTTGGTTTTCCAAGCGAAGCAATTCCTTCTTCATTTATGGATTTATTCCAATCCGGGATAATAAGATTTATATCCAGTTCTTTTTTCTCTCCAAGACCTTCACAATCTGTACAGGAACCATAGGGTGAGTTAAATGAAAACGAATTGGGTGCAAGTTCACGATAACTTATTCCGCATTCAAGGCAGGCAAGATGGCGACTGAAAACATTATCTTTTTCACCGTCATCTATAATTACAATACCGTTACCGTAATTGAGCGCAACTTCTATTGATTCGGTTATTCTTGTTCTTGATCTTTCACTTACAGAAATTTTATCAACTGCAATTTCTATATTGTGAATTTTATACCTGTCAACCTGAAATCCTTTAGTAATTTCAAAATACTCTCCATCAACTCTTACTTTTAAAAATCCATCGGAAGATATCTCGTCGAACAATTCTCTGTAATGACCTTTTCGTCCTCTTATAACTGGCGCAAGAATAGAAATCTTTTTACCTGAATTATTCTGAATTACAGTATCAATAATCTGAGCAGAAGATTGCCTGTTAACAGGCTTTCCGCAATTGTAGCAATGAGGAGTTCCTAATCTCGCATAGAGTAATCGAAGATAATCATAAATTTCTGTTACTGTCCCAACAGTGGAACGCGGATTTCCTGATGCAGATCTTTGTTCAATTGAAATTGCCGGACTTAATCCATCAATCATATCAACATCAGGTTTTTCAAGCATATCGAGAAACTGTCGTGCATAAGCAGAAAGTGATTCTATATATCTTCTCTGTCCTTCTGCATATATCGTATCAAAAGCAAGTGAGGATTTACCAGAACCGGAAAGTCCGGTTATTACCGTGAACGATTCTCTTGGAATTTCTACGTCTATATTCTTTAAATTGTGCTCTCTTGCACCTTTAATAATTATCAATTCTTTTTCCAATGCTATTCTTACAATTAAAAATTCAAACTCTTATATTAGCTATGCATAAAATGATTGTCAAATAATTTTGTGTTATATAATCCTGAAAGAATTTGTTATGTCTTTACCAGAACAGATAATAACAGTTAAACAGTTCCACGAATTAACCTTTAAAGAAAAAGGGTCAGAATTTATTGCACAGGTTTATCCAATTATAAATCCTGAAAATGCAGAAGAATTGTTAGAAACTGTGAGAAAGAAATATTATGATGCTACTCATAACTGTTTTGCCTATAAATTTTTAAGTGAAGTTCAAAGATATTCGGATGATGGTGAACCTTCAGGAACTGCCGGAATAAGGATATTAAATGCAATTGAACATTTTAACTTGACAAATCTCTTATTAGTTGTCACAAGGTATTTTGGCGGAACGAAATTCGGCGTCGGTCCACTTGGTAAAGCTTATTATACATCAGCAATAAATGTTTTAGAAGAAGTAGAAAAAAAAGAAAGATTCTTATTTGAGAGAATAATTGTTAAAATGGACATTTCATCTATTAGTCAACTCTACAGAATAATTTCTATCTATAAAGGAAAGGTAAAAAAATCTGATTTTCAAGAGGAAGCAATCTTTGATATAAATATTCAGCCAAGGTATATAAATTTTCTAAAAATTGATTTATTAGAGCTATTAAAGGGTAAAATTGAAATAATCTCTACCGGTAAACAATTTTACTCATAATTAACAATATTTCAAAAAAATTCATTCTGCACTTGATTAAATTATTCTAATCAGCGATATTTGATACAGACAATAATTATTTATTAATTTAGAGGATAATATGGTTAATCAGTACGCTGAAAAATTAGCAAATCTAACCTTCAGTCTTCTTGCAAATTGCCAGGAGAAAGAAGTTCGTTTAGCGGAAACACATGGATTGACACAAGCAGAATTCAGATGCCTTCGTTTGTTTGGAACAGATGAAAGTCTTAATAACAAACAAATAGCTGAACGAATGAATTTGAGTCCAAGTCGTTTAACAAGAATAATAGACGGATTGGTTAAAAAGGAATATATCAGTAGAGAAATTAATCCGAACGACAGAAGAAATATGATTGTTGAGCTTTCTAGAAGAGGACACTCGCTCGTTTCTCAGCTAAATAAGGATTATGTCCATGTCCATCGTGAAATTTTAGATGATATTGAGCCTGACCAGCATCAACCATTGATTAATGCAATGAATCAACTTCTTGTGGCTCTTGAAAGATGGCTTGCTAAACCCTAAGACTATTAGTGTACTTATTTTCTTTTAAGATGATTTAAATATTTTTTTAGTACATCCAGGTCGGAAACTAAATCAGTAAGATTGGTAAAAGCTTCAGGACTAAGAGAAAAATATTTTTTCTCAAAATCAGTTTTTATTTCCTCAGATGAATTTAAGGTAATCTCTTTTAATTGAGAGATTACCTTTTCCATATTATCAGATAAATCCTTTTTAACGTGATCTAAACTTTTTACTTCCGGATTTGTATTTCCTGTCTTCAATACTCTTAGAAGTCCATTAATATATTTTCCCGTAAAACAAAGATCATCAAATATCTTAAAGTTATTAATGCTGCTGCATTCATTTAACAACAAAACTAAGTCATCCTTTTTCTTTAAGTAAAGAATCAGAGAATTGTTCAGCTTCATTTAATGTTTTTATATCGTATTTATTCATAAAATAATTTATTTCTTAATTCCGATTCCCAATCCATCGCCGACAGGTAAAATAGTTGTAACAAGATTTTCCTGTGATATAAATATTCTGTTAAATTCTTTAATAAGATTTGTTGAGTTTTTATATTTTTTAGGAATCCTTGTAGTAGCTGCATATCCATGCCACAATAAATTATCAATCACTATCACCCCACCCTTTTTAAGAAGAATCATTGAATAATCAAAAAGACGTTTATAATCCTCTTTATCTGCATCCAGAAAAATAAAGTCATATTTTTTCTGAAGCTGCGGCATGATTGTGAGCGCATTGCCTTCAAATAATTTTATTCTTTTTGTCAAACCGGATTTTTCAAAATTTTCTCTTGCAATAGGTATGCTATCGGTACTCATTTCAATCGTATGAACTTCGGCTTTTTTACCAAGATTTCTGGCAATTCGTATAGTTGTATATCCAATAGCTGTTCCGATTTCCAAAACTCTTTTAGGATCTTTAATTAAAATGAGTTGTTCCATTAGTTCTGCTGCCTGCCAGGATAAAATGGGAATCTTATGTTCTTTGGCATAAGATTCCATTTCCAGTATAAGTTCGTCTTCTTTCTTTCGAAAGGATTCAATGTACTTTGCTTGTGCAGGAAAATATATTGTGCTCATAAGAATTGATAATTTATCTTAAATAATTTAAGAATATTCCGTATGAAAAATTTATTTGAGTAAAATCAATTTCTTTCCGTATTCTTTACCGCTAAGTTGAATTAAAAGATAATAAACACCACTTGCACATAAATGACCTTGGTCAGAAAATCCGTTCCACTCTACAAAATTACATACCAATTGTTGAAATCAAACTAAAACTCTTAACTTTTTGTCCTGCTCCGTCAATAATTGCCATTTTAAATAACTCATTGCCGGAAGATATAAAGTTAACTCTTACACCTTGATGTTCTGCAGGAAGAAACGGGTTTGGAAAAGGATCACTGACTAAATCATTATTCAACAGGTTGTTAGAAGCAAGATTCAGCGAAATATTCAAATCTCCATAACTGAACTGAAAGTTATCAGTTAAAGGTACACGATAATCAATATTTGCACTGTCCTTGAAACTAAAATAAAATTGAACATTCTTCCCAAGAGAGAAAGAAGGAATATTAAAACTATATCTAGAATGTTCCATCAAAACTCGGTAACAGCTGATCGAAATTACTTCCATCTGTTGAATAATTCATTACAACAGAACCAGGTTGAATATTTTCTACAAAAAATATTTTTCGAAGTATAAATTCGTTACTTATTAATTCTAAATTCGGAAATTCAATCGCATTCTTAGCAGAAATTAATCCATAACCAATATCATTATTAGGATTTTGCGAATTGTCAGATGATTCAAGAATAATACTGCGTATTTGAGTATTCTTTAAGTGAGGATGAGCTGAAAGTAATAATGCCCCAACTCCACCGGCAATTGGTGCAGAACAAGACGTCCCTTGAGCAAACCTATACAAATCAACTGTACCTGCTTGTGCACCAAAAACGCCAACACCCATTGCAACCACTTCGGGTTTTATTCTTCCATCGTAAGTTGGACCTCTTCCGCTGAATGCTGCTATCTCATTTACTGAATTAACTGCGCCGACAGCTATAATATTTTTCCCATCAGCAGGGGCTGTTATGTAAAACCATGCATCATCTCCCTCATTTCCGGCAGAAGTGAATGTTGAAACACCTCTTAAGAAAGCAAGTTCAACAGCTTTTGTTACAATAGTAGTTTTTCCATCCATATCGCTGTAAGTATAAGAATCAGTTGAAGCATCAAATGTGCTGTAACCCAAAGAACTAGTGGTAATATCAACACCAAGTCCTTCCATCCATATTAAAGCAGCAGCATAATCATCTTCCTCAATGTGAGTCTCATTTCTTACATCTTCAGTCTTTGCAAGTATATATGATGAATTATAAGCTGCACCAATCATTGTATTGTCATCAAATCCACCAATTATTGAAAATATTAAGGTACCGTGATTATGCTGATCGGATTGATCTTCTATTTCATTCGCAGTGATATTATCATTAAAAATAAAATCATATTCAGCTAAAACATTTTGATTTTTTAGAGAGATGTGCCTTTCCCAGTCAAATCCTGTATCAAGCAGACCGATAATTACACCTTCACCGGTAATACCTTTTGAATGCACAAATGGAATATCTGAGAGATTCAGTTGAGTAAAAGATTGTCCGTAATCCAAAGTAGATTCTTCTTTATTAAGAGTAAGATCATCAACGAATGTCTTTCTGAATGATATTTTCTTTACTGGTTCAATACGATCTACAAAGTCTAATTCTTTAATCTGTGCAATTTGCAACTCATCTAATTTTGCAGAAACAGAATTAAACCATTTTAACTCGTGAATAATTTCAATACCATAAGATTTTAGTACTTCTATATAATTTTTGTTTATGGGAATATCTTCAAATGAGATAAAATCCTCACCCATATTTTTAATTCTTCTCTGAATAGCTCGTTCGCTTAATTCCTCCACTGCTTTTTTGTAATATTGATTTTCTTTATTTAACGACTCATCTCGATTTGATAATTTTGTCTTTAAAATAAATGAAATGTTTTTCCTGCGAGAAGGCTAATGTTGAGAAAATTACTAAAAGTAAAAATATTCTGTGAATCATAGAGTATAAGTATTGTTTGTTAGTAAAATAAATATATTCTTTTCGAAAGGTATAAAAAAGGGATTTAAATCTAATGAATAGATTTAAACATCCGGTCAAATCTTACATTACCGGGAAAACTTAATGTTGAATCGTTTCTTAATGACCAATAAATAAATTTTGCTTCCCCGACAATTGCATCTTCGGGAACAAATCCAAAAAATCTACTGTCAATACTATCATCCCGGTTATCACCTAATACGAAATAATAGTCATTTGTAATTACATATTCTCTTATTGGAACTCCGTGAAGATTAATTACTGTACCTTCAACACTTAACGAACCGACTCCCTGTTCAAGACTAATTATATACTGCCAATCATCAATGTTTTTGGGATTGATCTGAATTGTATCGCCCTTTGCAGGCACTCGTATTGGTCCATAGTTATCGGTATTCCATTTTCTGCCACCAGGATAAATATTTTCATCGGCAATTTTAGCCTTTTTAATATTCAATAAATCAATCAACGCTTCTTTAGGCGGCCGGATTTTCCTGTCATTGATAAATAATTCTTTATTAATAATTTTCACTGTATCACCCGGAAGCGCCACGATTCTTTTAATAAAATGAACGGGATATTCTAAATCAGGATCCAATAAGTCTTCAGGATGTATGAAAAACAATAATATCTCCGTTGCTTGGTTTACTGAATGACAACAATTCAGACTGAGAAAGTTTAACTTTTGTGAATGGTATGAATGCCGGAGTTGAGAGTTTGTACGAAGCCTTATTTACAATAACAAAATCGCCTTCAATAAGAGAGTTCTTCATTGAAGAGGAAGGAATTCTATAAGCATCAATAAAAAATGCTTTAAGAATTATTACGATGAACAGCAGAAGTATCGCTGTTATAACTAAAAACTTTTTACCGCCTTTTTTAATCTTTATGCCCTCTTAAATTCTAAAAACGACTTGCCCAAAGTTATTCATCAATCTGCAAAACAGCAAGAAAAGCTTCCTGGGGAATTTCAACGTTTCCGACCTGTTTCATTCTCTTCTTTCCTTCTTTTTGCTTCTCAAGAAGTTTTCTTTTTCGGGTTATATCACCACCATAACATTTTGCAATAACATTTTTTCTTAAAGCTTTAACAACAGATTTAGAAATTACCTTAGTTCCAACTGCAGCCTGAATATTTATTTCAAACATCTGCCTTGGTATAAGTTCTTTAAGTTTTGAACAAACTTTCCTACCCCAATCATACGATTTGTTTCTATGAACAATCATAGATAGTGCATCAACCGGGTCACCGTTGATTAGAATATCTAGTTTTACAAGATCGGATTCACGATATCCGATATACTCATAGTCAAACGAAGCATATCCTCGAGATATCGATTTAAGCTTATCGTAAAAATCAAAAATTATTTCAGATAATGGAAATTCAAATTGAATATCTGCTCTTGTTGGATCGAGATAAGTTGTATTTATATAAACTCCTCGTTTTTCCATCGCAAGTTTCATCATACTTCCAACATATTCGGAAGGAGTAACAATTTGAGCTTTCATATAAGGTTCTTCAACACGTTCAATTTTACCAACAGAGGGCATTTCAGCCGGATTATCGACAACTATTTTTTCAAAACTCTTTGTATAAACTATATACTCAACGTTGGGAAGTGTAGTAATAATAGATTGATTATGTTCTCTTAATAATCTTTCCTGAACAATTTCCATATGCAGCAATCCTAGAAATCCACATCTAAAACCGAAACCTAAAGCAACAGAAGTTTCCGGTTGATAAACAAGTGCAGAATCATTTAAGCGAAATTTTTCGAGTGCATCGCGGAGATTTTCAAAATCATCAGAATCTGTTGGATACAATCCGCTATAAACCATTGGCTTAACTTCTTTGTAGCCGGGTAAAGATTCTGCCGCCCCGTTTTTTAAATGAGTAACAGTATCTCCTACTTTCGTATCGCGTACATCTTTTACGCCAGCGATAAGATAACCTACATCACCGGCACTAAGCTCATTGGTTTTAATTCTTTTTAAGCCAAGGACACCGATTTCTTCAGCTTCAGATTCCTTATTAACTTTAAAGAGTTTTATCTTATCATTGGTTTTCAGTGTTCCCTGAAATACTCTTATGTAAGCAATTGCTCCGCGGTATGAATCAAAAATGGAATCAAATATAAGTGCTTGCAGAGGAGCTTTAGGATCACCTTTGGGAGGAGGAATCTTTTTTATGACTTCTTCCAGCAATTCATCAATACCAATTTTTTCTTTTGCACTTACTTTTATGATATCATCTTTACTGCAGCCGAGCAAATCAATAACCTGTCCGGATATTCTATCAATTTCCGCACTTGGTAAATCTATTTTATTAAGAACCGGAATGATTTCTAATCCAGCATCAATTGCCAGATAGAGATTACTAATAGTTTGAGCTTCAACGCCTTGAGCAGCATCAACAACAAGAATTGCACCTTCACAAGCAGCAAGTGAACGGGAAACTTCATAAGTAAAATCAACGTGTCCCGGTGTATCTATAAGATTTAAAGTATATGATTGACCATCAGAAGCTTTATGCAGCATTTGAATAGCGTGGGATTTAATCGTTATTCCTCGTTCACGTTCAAGTTCAAGATTATCCAAAATTTGATCCATCGCTTCACGCTGATTTACAACGCCGGTTTTCTCAAGAAGACAATCTGCAATAGTAGATTTTCCGTGATCTATATGCGCAATTATGCAAAAATTTCTGATGTTTTTCATTAATATCGAATTGAAAATTTATATGTAAATATACTTAGATGAAGGTTATGATTAAACTCTAAAAATTACCGGCTTTGTTGAATGTTGTCCTTTTATATCCAATAAATTTTACAACAAACAATAATTTGTTTGGCAACTAATTAATGATTTTTAATAAGATTGAAAATTATACCTTCGCGGAGAGCGTATTCAGAGATTGTCATTTCCTTTATGTTAAAATTTTTCATGGCTCTTCTTAAAATAAGAAGCCCGGCGGGAATAATATCTGCTCTTTTTACTTCCATTCCCGGAAGAGTAATTCTTTCGGCAGGAGTTTGAGCTTCCAATACTTCAGCAAGAACAGAACGAAAATCTGAATAGGAAAAAGTTAAGCCGTTATATGATTTAGCCTTCTTACCGCTAATTTTTGAGTTTATAAGCGCAGCAGCAGCGTTTATTGTTCCGGATGTACCAACAGCAATATCAAAACTTTGTAAATAATCTAAGTTTTTATTTCCATTGAGTGCCTGTTTGATATAGAATTTACAATCTTTAACAGCTCTTGTCTTAAGCTTATAATCAGGAAAAAACATTTTAGCAAGTCTTACTGCACCAATTTTTATACTTTCCGCAAAAATAATTTTTCCTTTATCAGCCAGAAGAAATTCTGTGCTTCCTCCGCCAATGTCTATACATAAAACTTTTTTATCAGATACAGGCAACGCTTTTTGAACACCAAGGAAAATCAGCTCGGCTTCTCGCCTGCCGTCTATAACATTAATATCAATTCCTACTTTATCAAAAACCCTTTCCAGAAATTCGTTTTTATTTTGAGCTTCGCGAACAGCGCTTGTTGCAACAGCATAAAACTCTGCACCGTGATAATCTGCAAGTGATTTAAAGTTTGAAAGAAGATCAATCGCTTTTTCTGTTTCACCATCTGAAATAACACTTAAATCTTCGCCTTTGTGTGAACCAAGACGAATTACTTCTCTTTGCCTGTATAGTAAGAATAAATGAGCCATCTCCATTCACCTCAACGATTATAAGGTGAAATGAGTTGGTGCCCATATCTACTGCAGCAATTCTTCTCATTTTTAATTTTTATTTCTTAACAGGATTTAAAATCTTAACACAAAGTTGAAACACATCATCAACTTCAACGTCATCAATTAATTCAGATTCACGGATAAAAAATTTATTTGGACCGATTGGTGCCCAGTTAAATGGATTTGTGGGACCGAATATTGAGATTTGTGGTGTTTCGGTAGTTCCGGCTACATGCATTATTCCGGTATCATTTGATATAAAAAGATATGATAAAGAAATTAAAGCAGCGACTTGTGGAATGGTTTTATTAAGAAATGTTCTTACAGGCAAACGAGAGTTTTTTATAACATAATCAATTTCATCTCTGTCTGCATCGCTTCCTGTTAAATAGAAGACACAATTGAATTCTTTGTTAAGTTTTTTAATCAGCTCAACATATTTATTCAGCGACCATCTGTTAGGAGGTTTACCGGCACCAACGTGAAAGCCAATTAATAACTGATTCTTTTTTTTCTCTGTTTTTTTTACAAAGGACTGAGCAAATCTTAAATCATTATAATCAATAGTAATTTCTGATCTGTAGTTGTTTGTATCAATTCCGAATGGTCTTACAATATCTAAACATCTTTCCGACACGTTAGAATCGGGATGATTTCTCCAATCAAGTTTAATGCGTCTATCGAATAAATAAGCACTTTCATTTTTTTTCCCGTCAAGTGATTCACATCCAATTCTGATTTTGGATTTACTAAGTCTTGCAATCAAATTACTTGTGAAAGAAATTGAAACTACTACAGGAACAAAGGCAATATCATATCCCTCTCTCAAAATTTTTCTTAGTGAAAAAAAGTAAGACGGCTTAAGAAGTTTATTCTTATCAAAAATAAAACAACGATCTATAAATTTATTTTTAACTATTCCCTGGTAGTTATCAGGACTAACAACCAGAGTAATTTTACATTCGGGATATTTTTCTTTGAGTGCTCTGAAGAGTGAAACGCCGGAAAGAAGATCACCGAGCTGATTATGCTGCCTAACCACTAAAACATTTTTTACTTCACCAAGTTCTTTGCTTTCGTTTTTTTCAACTGATAAAAGTTTTTCTAAAAGCTTTGTTACTAATTTCGAGGCAAACGATTTTTCGGACATTAATTATTCTTTTCTTCCTGGTCTTCGTCTGAAATATTAGTGTATTTGGCTTCCTCAATATTTTCGTATTTTTTTCTCTTCCGCTTGTCAGGAGGAATATTGGCTTTGTTAGTTGATGACCTAAACAAGCTCACCAGAAAACGTTTAATTACTCTGAATAGAAAAAGAAATATTAAAACAAGAAGAAGTATTCTAAGGAACTGGCTCATTCAATGCTCTTCGATTCAGGTTTGAAGTATTCAATAAATGCCCGGTCTTCGCGAAATATTTGTCTGAATAATTCATCAAAATCATCTTCCTTATTCACGAAATCAATTTCAGTAGAATTTACTATGAGCAATGGGGATGAATTATACCGGAAGAAAAAATGAGTATATGCATCACTTAATTCTTCAATGTAACTACGTGTAAGGTTTCTTTCAATTTTTCTGCTGCGCTTTTTAATATTATACATCAATCTGTCGATACTAGACTGCAAAAACACAACCAGATCGGGTTTACGCAAATTTCTCTGTAATAACGGAAATATTGATTCATATAGTTTAAGTTCTTCACCGGAAAGATTTAGATAAGCAAAAATTCTGTCTTTGTCAAAAATATAATCACCAACGATATATTGAGTGAAGAGATCTTCCTGGTTTAATTCTTCCTGCTGTTTAAATCTGTTGATGAGGAAGAACATCTGGGTCTGGAAAGCATATCTTCTTCTATCGGTGTAGAATTTTTCCAGGAAAGGATTCGTTTCGAATTGTTCAAGGATAAGATTTGCATCGAGCCGGGCTTTAATTTTTTTTGCAAGAGCAGTTTTGCCCGATCCGATTACTCCCTCGATTGCTATGTATCTTACTTCGTTGTTATTCAATTGTTTTGTCCCGGTATGAATAATTTTTCGGGTATTGTATTAATTACAAATTTTTCTTCAAGTTCTGAAAGAATAATGCTTAACTTTTTATTTAATTCAGGATGAACAAGTTCAGGTTCAAGTTCAAATAAAGGTTGAAGGACAAAATCCCTATAAATAATACCTTTATGTGGCAAACTAATAAAATCATTGGAAAAAATTAAGCGATTATATAATAAAAGATCGAGATCAATTTCTCTTGGTCCCCATTTTTCGGTGAAAGTTCTGCCTAATTCTTCTTCAATTTTTTTCAATTTTTCAAAAAGTTTTTCTGCATCTAAACCTGTTTCTAATTTTGCTACGGCATTATAAAAATTATCCTGCGTACTTATACCGAAAGGTTTAGTTTCATAAACAGATGAAACCGATACTATCTTTATGTTTTTTATGGAGCTTAATTTTATCAAAGAACTTTGAAGATAGTTTAACCTGTCTCCTTTATTCGAACCTAAACCAATAAAAGCAATATTTCCCGAATTCGAGTTCACAAAAATTACAAATCTTTTCTTTCTTTTATTACTTCAACTTCAACACAGTCAACAACACCGCCTAACGGTGGATTATTTTTCCTGATTCTTACTGCAACTTTCTGGATTGCAGAAAATTTTCTTAACAACTCGTCCGCAATTTTCACTGCAAGTGCTTCAATTAAATAATACTTCTGCTCTAGCGCAAGATGATACATAAACGAATAAACTTTATGATAATCTATTGTTTCACTCAATGAGTCTTTTTTTGCAGCCTCAGAAAAATCGGTATAAATATCAACATCGGCTTCAAACTTACCGCCAACGCTTTGTTCTTCAGAACGAACTCCATGATAACCGTAAAATGTTGCCTTTTTAATTCTTATAATATTTGTCATAATTAACCGTAATAAATTTCAAAACAAAATTACTGAAATAAATGAACTTATTTATTTGTTCATTAAGTACTTTTTTTGTGCTTTTCTATATTTGAAATAAGCTTCCATATTAGCCCAAAGCAATCCAAATAAAACTAAAACAGATCCTATCAGATGACGATTTGTTAAATGCTCATTATAAAAAATCCATCCCGCTATAAGTGCTACAATCGGAGTTATGAATGCAATCAATGAAAGAATAACTATGTTCACTCTCTTTAACAACCAGTAAAATGACGTGAATGTAACAACACTTCCGAATATTGCTAAATAAGAAACTGAAATGACAGCGTTAAGATCAATGATATTCTTTGACATATCTTCAACTGTGAATGAGAATAATATCATGAAAAATCCTGCTAATGCCATAGGAACTAAATTCATTGACAATGAATGTAAATGACCACCGGATTTCTTAAGTGTTACAGCTATATTCGCTTGCATAATTCCGCTCAAAACAATTGCCATCATACCAAGAATATAGTCTGAAATGTTCTGACCGAATGAATCGGAGAATATTACTACGATTCCGGTAAATCCTAAAATGACTCCTACAATTTTAAATAATCCGATTTCTTCATCCTTTATCCTTAAATAACTAAGAATGGCAACAAAGAATGGATAAACAGCAAATAATACAGCCGATAAACCTGATGGCACAAATTGCTGTGCCCAATAAACTAATCCAAAAGGAATGACGAATGAAAAGAATCCCATTAAAAAATAAAGCTTGATTGAGAGTTTGTCTTTTTGCAGTCTTATTCCGTTAAATTTCATTATTAACAAAATTATAAGCGAGGCGAAAAAGAAACGTAGTCCAGCAGACATAAATGGAGTTAGAGATTCAAGACTTGCCTTAATTCCAAGCCAGGTTGTTCCCCAAATTAGACACAGCAAAATGTAAGCACTTACAACTTTAGTATTCCCGTTTTGCATTAAAAATTCCTCATTGCAATAACAGCAAATGAACGACCTGATTTATTTCCATCACGACGGAATGAGTGCAACAAGTTTTTCATTTGGTAAGTGCATAAACCAGATTTCTGAATGTTGAAAGGGTTAACTCCAAATTCAATTAACATATCATAGTTCACCGAAGCAACATCAAGCAAAAATCTTCCGTTTGATTTTAAAATATATTTGGCTTCAAAAAGTTCGGAAACGTCTTTACCGACTTCATAATTAATTTGAGAAATTGATGGTCCTAGATAAACAAAAAGATCTTCACCTTTTGAGTTAAATATTTTTTTCAATTTTATTAAAGTCTTGTGAAGAATTTTATTCTCAGCTCCACGCCAGCCTGAATGAATAGCTGCAATTACTTGATTCTTCGCATCATAAATTAAAACCGGTGTGCAATCTGCAATGGTTAAAACTAAAGCAAGATTAAACCGTGAAGTAATCAATGCATCACTTTCACCACAATTACCGGATGATTCAACTATTGTAATTATATCTGAGTGAATCTGATTCTGATAGACTATCTCATCATTCTTTAATCTTAAATTACTAAAAAAATATTCCCTGTTTTCTAAAACAATAGCAAGATCATCACCAACATTAAGAGACAAATTAAAGCAGTAAGGAGGTTTTACTGTTCAGTCCTATTTTAGTGCTAACCCCTGCAACTATTTGAGGAAAATTATTGAATATATGCGGCTTTACTATAAACATAAATGATTTTTTTGATGAACAATTTAATGAAATTTAATATTTGTTATTATAGTCACATTACTTAATTGACGAAGGATTCTATTAGTATTATATTGTCCGCAGTTTTTTCAATAAAAAGGGATATTATCTTGAGAATACTTGTTTCAAATGATGACGGAATTGATTCCGCAGGAATACATGCACTTGTTAATTCGTTAAAAGAAATAGCAGAAGTTACTGTTGTAGCACCTCATACAGAACAAAGCGCAGTTGGTCACGCTATCACAATGCAAACTCCTCTTAGAGTTTTTGAATATCATAAAAACGGTGAATTTTTTGGATATGCTGTTGGCGGAACTCCTGCCGATTGTGTAAAAATGGGAATCAGAAATTTAATGACCAGTCCTCCCGATCTTGTTGTTTCGGGAATAAATCACGGTTCTAATACTGCAATAAATATTATTTACTCAGGAACGGTTTCAGCAGCCAGAGAAGCAGCTATTATGGATGTACCTGCAATTGCAATTTCTGTTACAAGTCATGCTGTAAAGGATTTTAGTTTTCCTGCCAAGGTTGCTCAAATGCTTGTAAAAGAAGTTCACGAAAAAGGATTACCATTAGGTACAATGCTGAATGTAAATGTTCCCAACATTCCTGAAGAAAAAATTTCAGGTATTCTTGTTACTAAACAAGGAAAGTCAAAGTGGGACGATATTTACGAAAAACGCGTTGATCCTTATGGTAGAAATTATTATTGGCTAACAGGTAATTTATTAGAAGTTGATCACGAGCTTAATATAGATCAGGTAGCAATAAAAAATAATTATGTTTCTGTTTCACCGATTCATTTTGATCTTACAGACTACGGAACATTTGAATCAATGAAAAATTGGAATATCGAAAAACTTTTTCATGCGAAAACAGTTTGAGATTTATCATATAAACGCATTCACGGCAAATCCTTTTGAAGGTAATGCGGCTGCAGTAATGTTTGGTAATGATTTAACCGAACATCAGATGCAGCAAATAGCAAATCAAACGAATTATTCCGAAACAGCTTTTCTCTGTTCCTCTTCTAAAGCTACATACAAACTAAGATGGTTCACTCCTTTAAAGGAAGTTGATATTTGTGGACATGCCACAATTGCTTCTCTTCACTTCTTAACTGAAAAAAAAATAATTCAAATTTCCAATTCTTTAACTTTTGAAACGCGCTCCGGTATTCTTAATTGTTCAATTAATTCAGATGAATACGGAATGCGATTACCGGTTTGTTCTGTTAGAGAATTAACCCAACTTAAAGAAGAAATAATCAGTGCATTTAATATTCCGGAAAATATCATTGATATTGATACTCCTTTTTTCACATTGAGTAACAACTTCCTTTTTATTAAAATAAAATCGTATTCTGAGCTCATTTCTTATACTCCGAAATTCAATATTGAAAGTGAAATATTTAGAAAATATCCTGATGTGTCATTATACACGACAAAAACAATTGAAGAGAAAAATACTGCTCACCAGAGATTTTTCGCTCCCGGATTTGGAATAACCGAAGATCCGGTTACAGGTTCAGCCTCTGCATACTTAGCACTGGTTCTATTACAAGCTGGATTAGTATCAAAAGATATTCTAAAGGAATCGATAACAGTTGAGCAAGGCGATCATCTCGGAAAAAAAGGCAGAGTTAAAGTCAGCTTTAATCAGGATACGCAGGAATTAATTATTAAAGGTAATGCAGTTACTTTTCTAAAAGGAAATATTTTCATCTAATGTTTGATTTCGAAAAAATAAGCCTGAGTTTTTCTTTTTCTGCAATATTGTTTGTATTCGGAATAATCATCGCATTTCTGTATGCGTATTATGTATATAGATTTACACTTCCACCCGTTTCGACCGCTAAAAGAATTTTTCTTGCTTCGCTAAGAGGCATAGCATTAATTCTTCTCCTCTTTATTTTCTTTGAACCGATACTTTCTTTGACAAAGAAAGAAATTTCGCAACCGGCAAATCTTATCTTTATTGACAACACTAAATCAATTTTATTTGAAGATGGAACTGAAAGAGAAAAAACGGTTTATGAAATCGTTAATGAATTATTGAATAAATCTACTTCTCCAAATTTAGAACTATATACTTTCGGAAGCAGATTGGAAAAGCTTGAACGTGATTCGATCAGCAAATTAAATTTTTCACATTCATCAACCAACTTTTCGGACATATTTAATGAGACTGATTTCGGAAAACGAAATATTGCTTCTGTAACAATTATTTCTGACGGAGTTATAACTGACGGCTCTAATCCAATTTATATCGCTCAACAAAAAGCCACGCCTGTTTTCACAGTTGGAATTGGTGATTCATCACGCAAAAATGATGTTGAAATAAAATCAGTTTTATACAATGATTTGATCTATGCAGAAACTCCAACCACTGTTATGAGCTCAATTACAAACCGAGGTTATGCAGGACAAAATATTATGGTATCGTTTTATGAAAATGATATCCTCCTCGAACAAAAGAATATGATTCTTGATGAAAGCGGAACTAACAATATTAATTTTGATTATACACCCAAAACTAGCGGTGAGAAAAAATTATCATTAACTGTTTCTGAACTGAAGGATGAATTCACTTACGCAAATAATAAAAAGATATTTTTTGTTAATGTATTAAGCAATAAAATAAAAGTGTTAATTATAAGCGGATCACCTTCGGCTGATCTTACTTTTGTTAAAAATTCATTATCAACGGACAATAATATTTCTATTTCAACTCTTACTCAGATCAGAAATAATCAATTCATAGAAGGTGGTTACACAAAGAAAATTGACAGTGCAGATATTTTCTTTCTTATCGGGTTTCCTACAAAAGAAACATCTGTTGAGGCATTGAATCTTATTACAAAAAAAATCTCAGATAAAAATACTCCTTTCTTTTTTTCGCTTTCCTCCGATATTGATGTAGCAAAGCTGTCAGAGCTTCAACAGTATCTGCCGTTTACTATTTCGCAGATTGATAATATTTATCAACAAGTTCAACCGGAAATACAAATTAGTGAGAATAACAATCCGCTTCTTCAAAACAATGCAAGTAACCCGATTGCAGCCTGGAATAATTTACCGCCAATACTACAACCTAGAATTATTATTAATGCTAAACCTGAAAGCAAAATAGTTTCAAGAATAAAAGTTGATAACGTACCACGACCCAATCCCTTAATATTAACAAGGTCTTTAGGAAATAAACGATCAATAGTAGTTCTTGCTAAAGATTTCTGGAGATGGAAACTTCAAACGGCAACAAGAAACTCTGATTTATTTGATAGTTTTATTCTTAATTCTGTCAGATGGTTGAATGTATCGGACGAATTCAGAAAAGTCAGAATACAACCGACAAAAAAAATATTTGCTAGCGGCGAAGAAATTGAATTTTCTGCACGGGTTTATGATGATGCATTAAACCCTGTTTCAAATGCGAATGTTTCGGTTAACGTAACAAATGGAGAAGATAGGTTTGAAATTAATCTTAATTCTGTTGGAAGTGGTCTGTATGAAGGTAAAATTCAAATCCGCAATCCCGGTGATTATTCATTTACGGCAGATGCCCGGTTGAATAGCAATGTTTTGGGTAAAGATGGAGGCAGGTTTAATATTGGTGAAGTAGATATTGAAATGCTGGATCCAAGAATGGACTTTGAATTTTTAAATTTGCTTGCAATGGAAACCGGTGGGGAGTATTTTAATCCTGAAGAAACAAATAACTTAATTGATGAGTTGAATAAAATTTCAGCTCGAGCTGTCAAAGAAAAATTTTTAACATCCGAAATAAATCTTTGGTCAAGTGAATGGTTGTTAATTTTTACTATTCTTATCTTTGCAATGGAATGGTTCATAAGAAAAAAATCCGGAATGCTATAATAGCAAAAGGATTTTAACTTGAAACTCTTTTTAATAGACCTGTTAGATTTTTTTCTTCCAAGATTTTGCCCTTCCTGCAAACAAAAACTAACTAACAGCGAAGATACTATTTGCAATAACTGTTTTGATTCCATTCAATTAGCCGAAATATCCAGGATCGATTTTGAATTCAACAAAAAGTTTGAATCTAAAAAACTGATCGCCGGATTCACTTCATTATTTGTTTTTGAGAAAGACAAAGAGCTTCAGGAAATATTGCATCAGTTTAAGTATAATCAAAAATTTAGAAGTGGTATAAAGTTGGGTAGAGAAATTGCTAAAGAAAGAATAAGGGTAATTGTAGATTGGAATATTAATTTGATTGTTCCCGTACCTCTTCATCATCTTAAGAAAGCAGAGCGTGGTTATAATCAATCATTTTATTTAGCAAAGGGATTGTCAAAAGAACTTAATATTAATTACAAAGACAATGTGCTGAAACGAAGAAGATATACTGAATCCCAGACTTTAAAAAATATTTCAGACAGAGAAATGAATGTAAGAAATGCTTTTGCCGTGAGGAATAAAAAGTCAATTAAAGGGAAAAACATTCTTCTTGTCGATGATGTAATAACAACAGGAGCAACAATATCAGAATGTGCTCGACAATTATTAAATAACGGTGCGGTTAAAGTTTATGCAGTTTCGGCAGCAATAGCCGATTAAACTTACATTTTATCGGGTGCACTCACACCAAGAATTGATAATCCATTCTTTAAAACAACTTTAGTTGCCAGGGCTAAAGCTACTCTTGCTTCAGCAAGATTTTTCTCTGTTCCAAGAATTCTGCAAAATGTATAAAACCTGTGAAATGCTGCGGCAAGTTCTTCAAGGTAAGCACAGATTCTGTTCGTTTCAAAAACCTCTGCACTATAAAGTACTTCCTCCTCGAACTGATAAAGTTTCTTTAAAAGTGTTTGTTCTTCTTCAGAAGTAAGAAGATTAAGATATGTAGTATCTGATTTAAGATTTTCTCCTTCAATCGTTCGAAGTATAGAACATATTCTTGCGTGTGCATACTGAAGATAAAAAACAGGATTTTCATCAGATTGTTTTTTTGCAATAGAAAGTTCAAAATTCATATGTGAAGAAATATTACGCATATTGTAGAAATATCTTACAACATCTTTTCCTACTTCATCAATAAGATCATCAAGAGAAATATAATTTGCTTTACGAGTTGACATTTTTACGGCTTCACCATTTTCGGTAACAGTAATAAATTGTTGAATCAATACTTTTACTTTTGATGAATCATATCCTAAAGCTTCCAGTCCGGCTAAAACATCAGTGTAGGTTGCGGCATGATCTGAACCAAAAATATCGACCATCAAATCATAACCGCGTTCAAATTTTGTTGTGTGGTAAGCAATATCAGGTAAACGGTATGTCGGTTCACCTGTTGATTTAACTATTACTTTATCATCCTGCTTACCAAGCTGGCTAAACTTTAACCAAACGGCGCCATCCTTTTCATAAGAAAGATTTTTTTCCTTATAAATTTTTAAAACCTCTTCTATCTTTCCTTCTTCAAATAAAGTATTTTCATTAAAAAAGATTTTATGTTTTATATCAATACTGTTTAAAGTTTTCTTAATAAGTTCAAAAATTTCTCTCTCAGCCTTTTCTTTAAACTTGCCTTCCGGGTTTTCTTCTTTTAATTTATCTCCAAATTCATTAATAAGACTTTGTGCAATATCTTTAATGTAGTCACCCTGATAATAATCTTCAGGATACTCAATTTGCTCACCAAGCAATTGCAAATAACGAAGTTTAACAGAATCACCGAGCACACGCATTTGTCTGCCGGCATTGTTAAAATAATATTCTTTATCAACTTCGTAACCGACCCATTCAAGAAGATTTGCTATTGTATCACCAACTACTGCATTTCGTCCATGTCCAACGGTTAAAGGACCGGTTGGATTTGCAGAAACAAATTCGACATTTGCTTTAAGTCCTTTATACTTATTACTTTTACCGAAATTGTTTCCCTTTTCTAAAATTATCTTAATTATTTCTGCAATGTATTCTGGTGTGAAGAAAAAATTTATAAAACCCGGTCCTGCAATCTCGGTTTTATATATAACTTTAGGATCAACGTCTAATATTTCAATTATTTGTTGAGCAATTTGTCTGGGATTTTTCTTAAGGATTTTCGAAAGCAGCATTGCGGCATTTGAAGAAAGATCGCCGTGTTCCTTTTGTTTTGGAACATCAATCACGTGATTTATCTGAGCGAGTTCAGGAATTTTTTCTGAAGCAGCATAAAAGATTTTCTTCAGATATTCCTTCATGCTTTTTTCTTTGCAGTAGTGGTTTTTCTGACTGTTTTCTTTTTTACAGAAGTTTCTTTTTTTGGTTTAAGAAACGGATCCTCAACTTCAATTATTTGCGCATCACCCCAGAGTTTTTCAAGGTTATAAAAATCTCTTGCTGTTTTTTTGAATACATGAACAACTACATCAACATAATCAAGTAGAACCCATTGGAGAGCCATATAACCTTCTTTATGCCAGCATTTTATTCCTTCATCTCTTAAACTTTTATCAATTTCATCTGCTATTGCTTTAACCTGTGTATCGGAATCGGCAGAGCAAATAACAAAATAATCTGCGAATGTTGTGAGTTTTTTTAGATCGATAATTTTTACATCATAACCTTTTTTTGTGAAAATTAATTCGGAAATCGTATTTGCAAAATTTTTCGAATTCAATTTTTAATTCCTTACTTATTGATTAATAACGTATTATAATCTTTGCCGATAATTAAAGTTACATCTAGAAAATACTGGTTGTTAAATTGCTTTATGATTTTTCTTTTCTCAACACCAATTGCTTCAGCAACCATAGATGATTTTTCCGGATTGTTCGATCTGTCAATTATCAATGTATTGTCAACATCAAAAGAAGAATAATTTCCCTTTGTTTACAACATCAAAACCTTCGGTTCTTAAAAATTCAGTGAATCTGTCGGCAACTCCTGCAACACCACACCCATTAAGTACTTCAATTTGCACTTGGGAAGGTAAGATTATTTTTTGTTCGACAGTTTCTTCTTTAGAAAATGAACTAGAGATTTGAACGATCAGAGCATAGCCGAGAAATAAAATGAGCAAAGCCAGAACAACAATAATGATGTTGTGTAAAAAATTTGAAGCCGGTTTGGAAGCCTTTTTTTGCTGCGATGTTTCTTTGGAGTTGGAATTACCCTTCACGAATTTCTACTCTGCTTCTTGCATTATCTTAAGTTAAATGGATTATAAAAAGGATCATAGTAACCGTAAGAACCTCTGTTATAGTAACCGGAGAATGGATTATAATAATATGATCCGGGATATTGGTTGTATTGAAAATGAATACTAAAATCTTTCCACGGTCTGTAATTCAGAGCGGCACGACTGATATAAATACCTGAAAGATCATTCTGAAATTCTTTCCCTAAAGTGCTGTATGGTGAATGAACAATACTTGCATCAAACTGAACGTTAAGATCTTCGGAAAAACGATACATCATACTGTTTGTGTATGTTCCGAGTGCAATTCCCTGACCGGCGAATGATGAATAAGACATTCCAATAGAGTGTCTCATTGAAAAGTTTTCGCTGTTTAGAAATCCAAACAATGAACCTGAAGAATAATCTACTATTCCATCTTTAATGTTGCTCGTTGGAAATGCAGGATCTTTAAACTGAGCATAACTAACTGCGGCAAACAAAACTATGATTACAAATAACAGCTTTTTCATAAATTCACCAAAAATTTTATGTATTATATCTAAATGATTTATTAAAATCAATGTATAGTACTAACATGTAATAAGTCAAAAACCCTATTAAAAATCATTATTTCTTTGACATTTCAAATATAGCCAGAATATTGAACTTATTTCAAGACAGAAGATAGATAGATAAACCGACACAATTTAGACGTATCTGATTTATTTTTGTTTTACGAGCACTGAAAACTTGACATAGAAACAAATAGGTGCTTACTTTCACTCACAAACTATGAAAATTTTAGTAATAGATAATTACGATTCTTTCACTTACAATCTTGTTCAACTTCTTGGAAGTTTTAACTGTAAAACAATTATAAGAAGAAATGATGAGATTGATTCTGACGATATACAAAAACTCGCGCCCGATAAAATTCTTATTTCACCCGGTCCTGGAAAACCTGAAGATTCAAAAGTTTCACTTGATGCTATAAAAAATTTTGGAGACAACATTCCAATCCTTGGAGTTTGTCTTGGTCATCAGGCTATGGCTATTTGTTTCGGCGGGAAAGTTGTAACTGCTCCAATATTAATGCACGGAAAAACCTCGAAGATTAAACACTCTAATACTTCTGTCTTTAGAAACATCCCTCAAAACTTCGAAGCAATGAGATATCATTCACTTATGGTGGAAAGAGAATCGCTTCCGTCAGCTTTTTCCGTTACAGCAGAATCCGATGATGGAATGATTATGGGAATGAAACATAAAAACTATCCGCTAACCGGAATTCAATTCCATCCCGAATCCATTCTTACTAAAGAAGGAAAAGCAATAATTAAAAACTGGTTAGATGAATAATCCGGAATGATGGAGTTATGGAGGACAACTATTTTTTCATTATTCCAATACTCCAGCACACCATAATTCCTGTTCTTATGTAAAGACAATCTATTACTCTTGATTAGAAACCAAATCACTCATTGACTTTTACAATCATCTCAATTTCAACCGGTGCATTTATTGGAAGTCCGCTTACACCAACTGCACTTCTGGCATGTAAACCTTTTTCACCAAAAATTTTTCCAATTAGTTCTGACGCGCCATTTGCAACTTTTGGCTGCGCAGTAAAACCATCTTTATTATTTACAAATACGGTCAGCTTCACAATTTCTTCAATCTTATCCAAATTTCCGATAACACCTTTAATGGCAGCAAGACAATTCAACGCACAAATTTCTGCTGCTTTTTGTCCTTCTTCTTCACTTAATTCAACACCAATCTTACCGGCATATTTTAATTCTCCTTTAACAAGCGGCACTTGTCCTGATGTCATAACAAGATTTCCAACTCTTTTAGCAGGAATGTAAGCTGCAAGTGGTTTTGCAACTTCCGGAACTTCAAAACCAAGTTCTTTTATTTTTTCTTCAATCATATTTTCTCCACGATATACTGAAATAAATTTTATTAAATTTGTTAAGTTTATTTTACAACCCTTCGAAGGATTATAATGACTCAAACCAAATTTAATGAATTCGTTGACATTGTTAAACGATTACGAAAAGAATGTCCGTGGGATAAAGAACAGACAAACGATTCAATAAAAGCCAATACTATTGAAGAAGCTTATGAAGTTGTTGATGCAATAGATCATAAAAATTATGAGGAATTAAAAAAAGAGTTAGGTGATTTGCTCCTGCATGTTGTTTTTCACACTGTTATTGTGGAGGAGCAAAACAAGTTTGATATAAACAATGTAATTGATGCTATTCAAACAAAACTAATAAGAAGACACCCTCATGTTTTTGGTGAAAAGAAAGTAAATGGTTCTGAAGAGGTAAAGAAAAACTGGGAAGAAATGAAGCTTCATGAAGGCAGAGAAAATCTGCTAGATGGCATCCCGGAAAGCCTTCCAGCGCTTCAGAGAGCCCACAGGCTGCAAGAGAAAGCTTCTAAGGTGGGTTTCGACTGGGAAAAGAAAGAAGACGTTTGGGGCAAAGTTATTGAGGAAATTCAGGAAATGCATAAATCTGAAAAAACCGGTACAAAAGAGGAGTTGGAAAAAGAATTTGGTGATGTGTTTTTTGCTTTGGTTAACTATGCAAGATATTTAGGTATTAATCCGGAAAATGCACTTAGGAAAACTAATCGAAAATTTATTAAACGGTTCTCTTATGTGGAAAATAAGATAAAAGAATCGGGCAGAAATATCAGTCAATCAAATCTTGCTGAAATGGATAAGTTTTGGGAAGAAAGTAAAAAGCTGCCAGGCTTTAACTAGATTTTAACTAGATTTTTTTCCGTTACCATTTGCTTCGTTGAATTTATCGTAAGCATCAATAATATCTTTAACTAATCTGTGTCTTACAACATCTTCTTTATCAAAGTATGCAAATCCAACTCCGGGAATACCGTTTAGAATTTCTTTGGCCTGCACAAGTCCGCTTCTTGATTTAACCGGTAAATCAATCTGAGTTATATCACCTGTAATAATTGCATTTGAATTTGCACCAAGTCTTGTTAAAAACATTTTCATCTGAATATCAGTAGCATTTTGTGCTTCATCAAGAATAACAAAAGCATTGTTCAATGTTCTACCGCGCATATATGCTAAAGGAACAATTTCAATTACTCTTTTTTCTAAATATCCTTTTAGTTTTTCGGAAGGAATCATATCATCGAGCGCATCATAAAGCGGTCTTAAATAAGGATCTATTTTTTCCTGAAAATCTCCCGGAAGAAAACCTAGACTTTCGCCTGCTTCAACGGCAGGTCTGGCAAGCACTATTTTCTTTATCACTCCCCTTTTCAAAGCTGAAACTGCAATTGCAACTGCAAGATATGTTTTTCCTGTTCCGGCAGGACCAATGGCAAAACAAATATCATTCTTGGCAGCAATCTGCAAGTATTTTCTTTGTCCCGGTGTTTTAGCTTTTACAATATCGTTCTTTGTGTAAAGCACAATTGAATCATACTCATCTTCAGCTATTATTTCTTTTCCTTCAAGAGTTAAATCGAGAATAGTCCGAACATCAGAAGTTTGAAGTCTTCCGCTTGTATTTAGCACATAAACCATTTCTTTGATTATTTTTTCTATCTGTTCAACTTCTTCCAGCACACCTTTTATGTTAAAAATATCCCCTCTTACCGTAATGGTAGAGTTAAACCGCTCTTCAAGTAATTGAAGGTTTGCGTCATTGATGCCAAGAAGCGACATCATATCTACATTAGAAAGAGTAAGTTTTTTTTCAGCTATGGTCATAATAACTTAGTTTAAATATAAAAAGCCCTTATCAATCTCTGACAAGGGCTTCAATTATTTCAAAAAGCTGCTCAATTATTGAACAGGAGCAGGCTTATAATTTGTTCTTAATTTTTCGTATTTAGATTTTTCTTCTTCAGTAAGCTGAGGAACTTTAAATACTTGCTTAGGATATATTAAATCAGGATTTTTGATCTGATCTCTGTTAGCCTGATAAATAACCGGCCAAGCAAAACCGTTTCCGTAATGCTCTGTCTTGCGGGCAATTCCCCAAAGATGGTCGCCTTTAACAACAGAGTACATAATATCTTTTGGTGCTTCTATCCATGCATCAAGAGCGTTTTGCATATCACCATGAACTTTTTTGAAAAATTCAGGTAAAGCACTGATCTTGTTCATCTTAAGAGCGTTAAGGTCTGCTTGCCTGTCATCTTTTGGACCTTCTTTTCTGTTGATCATACCGCTTAATTCATTAACGGCTTTTCTGAAGTTATCAACATCAGATCTGTTGGCACCAACCATCTGATATAGTTCGTCGATGCACACTTCAGGATCACCTAAATCTTGTGATTTAAGATTATCGATGTCTAATTTAAGTGTATTAATTTCACTCATCAGAGCATCTTTTTTAGCCTTTAGACGGCTCATTTCTGCTTCCCATTCTTCTTCGGTCATTTCCTCCTGTGCAAAAGCAAGACCTGCAAAAAGAAAAAGGGAAAGAATAAATAAAATATTTCTGAATTTCATATGAATTACCTCCGTAATCAATTTAATATTAAAAAATTATTGAGGAAGTTTTTCAAGGTTAACCCTTGTTTCTTCTTTTTGTTTTTCGCATTCAGCCATCTTTCTATTGATGTCCTGAATATCTTTTTCAAGTTTTGCCCTTTGATCCTTAAGGCTGTTTGCTTCTGCTTCGAGAGATTTGACCTCTACCCTTAATGCATCAAGTTCAGCTATTTGAGCTTCACTCAATCCACCACAACCACTTAAGAAGATGGTTGCCAAAGCTAAACTACCAATTACAAAAGTAGTTTTGAGCGATTTTGTTATGTTCATACTTAACCTCCGATAAATATATTATTATTGGTAAGACCAGTTAAAAGTGAGGTTTAATTTAGTAAAAAGAATGATAACTGAAAATAAAATTTCAAAAAAAACTTAGATTTTTTATGAATTTTTATAATAATTTTTTAATTAACCCTAAAATAACGCTTATTTGCAATTAAATAAGCCTTTTTTCAACAAAACTAGTGTAATTATTACCTGCAATAATTATATGATCAAATACAGGAATATCCATAATCTTTCCGGCTTCAACCAGTTTTTTTGTAATTGATATATCTTCATTGCTTGGTTCAGGATTACCACTTGGATGATTGTGAAGTAATATTATGCTCGCTGCACTTTGTTCTAACGCTGATTTAAATATTTCTCTTGGATGAACAACACTTGAATTCAGGTTGCCAATCGAAACTGTTTCATGCTTAATTATTTTATTTGCTGAATTAAGACAAATAACAAGGAACCGTTCTTTAACCTCATCTCTGAAAAGCGGAATGAACATATTAGCAACATCTTCTGGTGAAGTTATTTTCTTTTCAGAGTGCCACTTTTCCTGCGATAAAATTCTGCGGCTAATTTCAAACGCAGCTAATAAAGTAACAGCTTTATCTTTTCCAACTCCACTGTTTTTCTTTAAATCTTCTAAAGATCTTGAGGCAAGCTTTGCAAGATTTCCTTCTTTACCAATCATTTCCTGTGCAACGGCAACAACGGATTTACCTTTTTTCCCGGTTCTTAAAAGAATAGCAAGAAGTTCTGCATCTGTTAAACTTTGCGGACCTCTCAGAATCAGCTTTTCTCTCGGTCTGTCATCTAAGGGAAGATCTTTAATTCTGTTCATTCTGATTCTGATATTTTATTTAAAAATCTTTAAAAAGTGTTAATGATTTAATATGTAAAAAATGAAATAAATTTACTTGAACTAGAACCTGAACTTAAACAATCATCTCCCAGCCCTGAATTTATCAACAAGCAGGAAAATACCATCGCTATAACGAACTATATTAAGAAATTTATTCATACGCGATTGATCAAATGAAATATTATTTTTAAAACCTACACTGCTAATTCCCGATTCCATTTTCAGTTTGATTGCCTTACGAGTTGGATCAATATTTCTCATTGCAGTCAGCAAATATTTTGCAGTATCATATCCGTATAAAATATTTCTGTTTACCTCTTTGCCGGTAACACCCTGAAATGCTTCTGTGAACTCTTTAAATATCTTATCGTTGAAATCAATAAAATAATCAGATGTGAATACAAGTTTATTACTTAAGTCCGGTGATGTTTCAAATCCTTTAACCAACATCCAATCCTGATTACCATAAATAGACAGATTCAAACCGTGTTGGACTAATTGTGATAAAATGGCGGTTGCATCAATCTTGTCAGCAAGAGGAATATAAATCCCCTCTATTCTTGATGATTGTGAAGCTATATTTTTTATTTGTTCACTTAAATCAAAACTGTTACTGCGGTATGATTCACGAACAACTATTTCTCCACCTAATTTTTCAAACTCATCAATAAAATTTGAAGCAAGTAAAGGTGAATAACCCTCTATGGCATTAAGGATTGCCATTCGTCTTTTATTTTCAACATAAAAAAGATATTGAGCAAATATTCTTCCTCTTATTGAGAATGGTGGATTTGTCTGGAAAAAACTTGAACTGATATCAGTTAAGTCTTCATCTGTTGCAGTGGGAGAAATCATCGGAAGATCAACGTCACGGAATTCATTTAATGCAATTCTAACTTCATCACTGAATATAGGCCCGATTATGCACCTGACGGAAGAATTATTTACAAACTCCTCTTTAATAGCTGTAATATTTTCTTTTCTGCTCCTAGTATCCCTAATAAGAATTCCTATTTTATTTTCTCTGCCTTTATTATGTTCAGAGATTGCATACTTAATTCCTTCAAGAATTTCCTGTCCGGCAAGATTTGGTTTACCGTCATTATCATTTAAAGGAAGCATTACACCGATCAGAATTCCTTTATCTCCATAACTTGAGATTGTTGAAGAATTTGTTTTTAATCTTTCTGCTTCTGTAAATTCATCTGATGAACTGTAAGATGAAGTGATTCCATTAAAACTAAGAATCGCATTCACTATGTCATTTTCAAGTAGATATTTCTTTCCCAGAATCAATAATAAAAATGGTTTTATTTTTATGTCTTTAGCTTCATCGGAAAAGGTTTTTATTTGTTTAGAAGTCAGATGATTTAATGCAATATTTTGTGCTAATGATTTGAATTCAAATTTGTCTTCAGAGGTTGACGAATTCTCAACAAGTTTTACGGCTTCTTTAAATGCATCGTTATATTTTAATTGATCATAGTTGAGCTTTACTTTGAGATAAAGAAAATCATTTACATAATTACCTGAAGTGTTCTTTTCAAGAAACTTGTTTATTTCTCTTTCAGCCTGGGAATATCTGGTCTGATCAATCAAAATTTTTGCAATGAAATATTTTGCAGCAAAAGTTTTAGGATTAAGCTTATAATTTTCAACAACTTTATAGAATGTCCGTAGGGCTTCATCAGACTTGCCTGATTTATATAAATTCAAAGCGCTATTAAACTCGTTTTCCTGAGCAAAAAGAGTTCCAAAGAAAAGTATAATTAATAATCCAACAATTACTTTATTCATTACTCACTCTGCCTGTTTTCTGTGAAGATAGAGAATTAAGGGCATCCATTGCAGTTTGAAACCCGGGATCAATCTTTAAAGCAAGCTCATAATATAATTGAGCTTTATCAAATTCCTTTTTTTCTTTTGCAATTGTAGCAATATATGAATATACTTCAGCTGAAATTTCATCAGTTGATTCCAGTAAAAGGTCAAAATATTTTTCTGCTTTATCATATTCACCGGATCTAAAATATATTTTGGCTGCTGTTTCCACTATTTCGGGTTTTCTTTTTTTCCTTCTGAAGGCTTTCTCAATATTAATTACTGCGTGCGTAATCATATCAAGCTTAAAATAAATTTTTGCCAAAAATAAATTTATCTCCCAGTTATGTGAATCAAGATATTCAAATTTTTTAGCATATTCTAGTGCAACCTCAAAATTGCTAAGCTCAAATTCAACTTTGACAAGCAACAACAACACTTGAGCAGCCAAATCATCAACATTAGAATATTTATAATAATACTCCAATGGAAATCTAGCCGCATCGTAATTCTTTAAATTATAATAACAGAGTCCACGCCAGTAATCAATAAAAGGATAGTCTGCTGCGTCAAGTGCTGATAAAACTTCCGCAGCTTTTTCCCAAAATGAGTAATGCATGTAAAATTCTACTGAGGTTAATAAAGCATAATCCTTTTTAGGATTTAACGTTATCATTTTATCAACAACTTTTGCCGCTTCTTCGGTTCTTCCTGTTCTTTCATAGAATTTAATGAACTGTAAATAAGTTTCGATGTAAGATTCATCTTCTTCAATTAAAGAAGTATAAATCTGAATTGCGTGAAGATAATTTTCAAGACTCTCATAACTTGCCGCCAGGCTTAGTTTTTCCTGAAACTTAAATTCATCCACAATGTCTATTCCCACTCGATAGTTGCCGGAGGCTTTGAACTGATATCATAAACTACTCTGTTTATTCCGCGTACTTTGTTAATAATTTTGTTCGAAACATTTGATAAAAACTCATGATTAAACTGAAACCAATCGGCAGTCATTCCATCAACAGAAGTTACGGCACGGAGAGAAAGAACATTTTCATAAGTTCTTTGATCACCCATAACACCAACCGATTGAACCGGTAAAAGCACAGCAAAAGCCTGCCAGATTTGTGTGTAAAGATCCGCTTCCCTGATTGAGCTGATAAAAATATCATCGGCTTCACGAAGAATATCAAGTTTTTCTTTAGTCACCTCACCAAGAATTCTGACTGCAAGACCGGGTCCGGGAAACGGATGACGTTGAATAAATTTTTCCGGAATTTCTAATTCCCTGCCAACATTTCGCACTTCATCTTTAAACAATTCCCGAAATGGTTCAATCAGTTTGAGATTCATTTTTTCGGGGAGTCCACCAACATTGTGATGAGATTTAATAGTTACCGAAGCACCTTTAACTGATACAGATTCTATTACATCAGGATAAAGAGTGCCTTGAACAAGATATTTGGCATCGCTGTATTTTTTTGCCTGCTCTTCAAAAACTTCTATAAAAGTATTACCGATAATTTTTCTTTTCTTTTCAGGTTCGGCCACACCTTTAAGCTTAGCAAGAAATAATTCTGAGGAATCTACATGAATGTGATTAAGATTTAATTTATCATTAAATAATTTTCCGATTTTTCTGCTTTCATTTTTTCTCATCAATCCTGTATCAATATGAATGCAGATTAAATTGTCACCGATTGCTCTTTTAACAAGCACTGCCGCAACTGTTGAATCAACTCCGCCGCTTAATGCACAAATAACTTTTGAATTACCGACTAGTTCTTTTATTCGCTTAATACTTTCTTCAATAAAATTGTGCGGAGTCCAATCCCCTTTGCATTTACAAATATTGAAAAGAAAGTTGTTAACTATCTCAGTTCCTTCATCTGAATGGACAACTTCCGGATGGAACTGTACTCCATAAATTTTTCTTCGTTCATCAGAAATTGCACAAATCGGTGAGTGATCTGATTTAGCAATAACTTCAAAGTCTTTCGGCAGTTCTGTAAGATAATCGCCATGACTCATCCATACATTTGATTCTTTTTTTATTCCTTTAAATAACAGCGAATCTTTAATGATCATGAGTCTTGCTCGACCGTATTCTCTGTTTTTCGCAGGATCAACTTTGCCGTTTAACTTTTTAGATATCAGCTGAAGACCGTAACAAATTCCGAGCAGTGGAACATCAGAATGTAAAATATTTTCATCTAAATCGGGTGAGTCATCATCATAAACACTCATTGGACCACCGGATAGAATAATTCCAACCGGATTAATTTCTTTTAATTTTTCATAAGATATAGTATGAGGATGGATTTCAGAGTAGACATTTGCTTCTCTTATGCGTCGCGTAATTAGCTGTGTGTACTGCGAACCAAAGTCTATGATTAATATTGTTTCTCTTTTAGACATTTAACTTTCATTAGGTACTAAAAACAAAATCCGGCATTTTGCCGGATTTCATAAAAGTTTTAAAATGATCTAATAACAAGTAAGGATTACAATTCTTTACTGTCCGATCAAAGCTTTGTATCCGGCAGCATCAAGCAAATCATTTAGCTCAGAAGAATCGCTGATCTCAACTTTTAACATCCAGCCTTCACCATAAGGATCGGAGTTAATGATTTCCGGATTGTTGGCAAGATTGGCATTTATCTCTAATACCTTCCCCGAAAATGGAGCGTAAACATCACTTACGGTTTTTACTGCTTCAATAGATCCAACTGACTGACCTTTTTTCATTTCGGCTAAGTTTGAATCAATGTCAACAAATACGACATCACCTAATTCGCCCTGGGCATAATCTGTAAGGCCGATTGTCCCTACATTACCATCAACGAGTACCCACTCGTGTTCATTAGTATATTTTAAATTTATGGGAATCTTCATTTTAACCTCTGATTAAAAAACATTTTGTTATTTATTGATTAGAAATTATCGAGAAAACCGGTATCAAAGTTACCGCTTAAAAATCTTTTATCTTCCAAAACTTTTAAATGAAAAGGAATGGTTGTTTTAATTCCTTCAATTACAAATTCTTCAAGGGCTCTTTTCCCTCTTGCTATTGCATGAGGGCGATCTGTTCCCCACACTATTAGTTTAGCCACGAGAGAATCATAATTAGGAGGAATAGTATAAGCCTGATAAATATGAGAATCAACTCTTACACCGAATCCACCCGGCATATTAAGAGAAGTTATTTTTCCGGGAGAAGGTCTGAAATTATTTTCATAATCTTCAGCATTAATTCTAAATTCAATACTGTGACCTTTAGGTTGCTCCGGAAGTACTTCAACTTTTTCTCCGCTGGCTACCAAAATTTGTTGTCTTATTAAGTCAACTCCCCACACAAATTCAGTAACAGGATGTTCAACCTGAATACGTGTATTCATTTCCATAAAATAAAAATCATGATGCTTGTCAAGTAAAAACTCTATCGTTCCTGCGCCTTCATAATTAACCGACTTAGCGCCAAGCACTGCAGCTTGTCCCATTTTTTCTCTTAAGACATCATCAAGAGCAGGAGAAGGAGCTTCTTCGATAAGTTTTTGATGTCTTCGCTGAACAGAACAATCTCTTTCGCCATAATGATAAACATTTCCGAATCTGTCACCCATTATTTGAAATTCGATGTGACGGGGATTCTCAAGAAATTTTTCAATGTAAACTGCAGAATTACTAAAAGCTGCCTCGGCTTCTGTCTGAGCTGTTTGAAATGCTTTGTCAAAATCTTTTTCTTCCCAAACAATTCTCATTCCCTTACCACCACCACCAGCAGAAGCTTTAATTATAACCGGAAAGCCAATTTCGTGCGCAAGCTTTTTGCCTTCTTCGGGGTCATCAATTACTCCATCACTTCCGGGAATAACAGGAATACCATTTTTCTTCATCGTGTCTTTAGCAAAAGATTTATCTCCCATCGCTCTTATCATTTCGGGTGAAGGTCCGATAAACTTAATATTAGATTCAGCACATATTGCCGAAAAGTCTGCATTCTCAGCAAGAAAGCCATAGCCGGGATGGATAGCATCTGCACCTGTTATATTTGCTGCTGAAATAATGGCAGGAATTTTTAAATAACTTTCTTTTCCAAGGGCGGGTCCTATGCAAACAGCTTCGTCTGCAAAGGTAACGTGAAGTGATTCTCTGTCAACCTCAGAATAAACAGCAACTGTTTTAATTCCAAGTTCTTTACAGGTTCTGATTATTCTTAGTGCAATTTCGCCGCGATTAGCAATTAAAATCTTATTAAACAAATTTTTCTCTAAATATTATTAGGTCTTTAAGTTTGAATCAAAAACAGCGGCTGATTATACTCAACCGGTTTGCCGTTTTCAACAAGAATTTTTACAATTTTACCACTTACATCCGATTCAATCTCATTCATCAATTTCATGGCTTCCACGATACAAAGCACAGCGCCGGAAGAAATAGTATCGCCTACCTGAACATAAGAATCTGCATCAGGAGCGGGGGCTCTATAAAAAGTTCCAACTATCGGCGATTTGATTTCGTGTAATCCTGCAGATGTTTCTTCTTCTTTTTGAACAAGAGCTTTTGTTTCTTTAGATTCAATCGGCAGTGCTTGCGTAACCGGGGCTGCAGCCTGAAAATTCTGCACCGGTATTTGAGAAACTCTGACTTTTTTAGCAACTTTTATTTTAATTCCATTCTCTTCAACTTCGAGATCAGTTACTTCACTGTTTTCAACAAGCTTAATAAGTTTTTTAATTAAATTTATATCCATTTTAATTCCTCTATTTAGATTTTACTCTTTCTACATACTCCCCTGTTCTTGTATCTACTTTCAAAATATCATCAACATTAATAAAGAGGGGAACATTAACCGTTGCCGATGTTTCAAGCGTTGCTGGTTTCAGAGCACCTGTTGCTGTGTTACCCTTAAATCCCGGTTCAGTATGAGTTACTCTAAGATAAGCAAAAGTCGGAGGTTCTACATTTATTATTTCATTTCCATTGAAAAGAATTTCTACTTCTTCAGCTTCTTTCAGATAAACTACTCCGTCACCAAATAATTCTATAGGAATATTTATTTGTTCGTAAGTATCATTATCCATACAAACAAGAAATTCGCCTTCACGATAAAGATATTGATATTTTCTTCTTTCAACGCGAACAATTTCAATGCCTTCACCAGAACGAAATGTATTTTCCAGCACTCTGCCTGTTTTAAGGTTTTTTAAAGTTGATCTGACAAAAGCTCCACCCTTACCGGGTTTTACGTGTTGAAATTCTACAATAGAATAAAGATCATTCTTAAATTTTATTATAAGTCCGTTTCTGAAGTCTGAAGTGTCTGCCATTTTTCCTGAAATAAATGTTAATTAAAGGTTGAAAAAAATAGATATATGCCCTCTGAAAGTCAAGAAATTAAATAAGTGAAAATTAGACAAAAAAGCCCCGAAAATGATCAATTCCGAGGCAAAGTTGGCTAAAAATGACCAATTATTGATCAATTTGTAATAAGTATCTATCCACTGAAGCAAAGGCTGCGGATGTTTTATAATCATCCTTAATGGATTGCAGTAGTTCTTTAGCTTCTTCTTTATCACCGGCTGAAATATAATTTATTGCCGCTTGAAGCAGATATTCGGGTCTTTGAATGTTATCTTTAGAAACTCTTGACGCACTTAGATAAAGATCTGCTGCTTTCTTATACTCAGCTTTAACCGAATGGTAAGCAGCCTGCCCTGCGTAAGAGGTTGCTTTATACATATCTATACTGCCGTTATAATCTGAGTAATATTGATATGCTTCTTCGGTTCTTCCAAGAAATGAATATGAATTGGCAAGATAAATTTTAGCAGTTTCACCGTTTTCAGTACTGCCGTATTTTTCAACTATACTTTTAAGACCGATTATATTTGTTCCCTGCCTGCCTTCGATTGCTTCAAGAAAAGCACCTGAATCATAAAGGTCCATTATGCGTGATAGTTCAAGTCCAGCTGTTTCATTAGTTTGTGATTTTTGATTTATGAAATAGAATACTGCCAATACTACTACTACTAAAATGCCTCCATATAGAAGTATTTTGTTTTTATTCTCTTCAAAAAATTTTAGTGATTTATAATAAGACTCTACCAATTTGTCCTGTTTTATTTCTTTCCTGGTGAGTTTTTTCTTTTTAGTTAACATTAGAAAATCCTTAATTCTTAAGAAAAATTATTAAAAGTGTGGCAAATTTAATACAGAAAGGATATACTTCAAAAGATTTAGTCGATATGTTTGCCATTCGCTTTAGGATGAATTAATTCCGATTTGATCTTTTTACTTTTATCTTGTTTTTTAGTTCTTATTCCAGTACGCCCGGCAGGATTCGAACCTGCAACCTTTAGAACCGGAATCTAACATTCTATCCATTTGAACTACGGGCGCTTATAATCCAATTCGAATATGATTAGAATATATCCACGCACTATTGTTTCTGTAAACTTCAATTCTATAAGCTCCAAAATCAGTCACTAAAAATTCTGCGTTTAGCCCTTCAACTGTCTCTATCAATTTACCGTTTTTAATCAGTCTGATCGAACCTTCAAGTCCAGGTAAGAGAACTTTGAGAGTAACTTCACCTTTGGGGTTGAAGGTATCTCCCATTCTATATATTTTTTTTCTATCTTCAGCGAAAAATCTAAAACCCTTAGATTCGCCGTGATAATCATTTGCGATAAAACTTCTGCCTTCTTTCATTGCATTATATATCAGCCATTTTGCTTTATTAATGGCTTTGAGCGAGTTACCTTTTTTTATTTCTTCATCAAGCAGAACGTGAGTATGGACTGACTTAAATAAAACTTTATAAGGAAAGATTTCTACTTCCATAAATCCAAGCAGATTGTGTTTGTGAGCATGTGCATCAACTCCGCCAATTGCAGTTACTTTTCGCTCAAGATTAAGTTTATCCCAAATTTCAAGCGTTTCTTTTGGCGGTGCTTCAATTGTTCTCAGCGGATGAAGAAATGATCTGTATTTATTTTCTTCTGTCAGATTTTCCATCCATTCGGACATATGATTCCAGATTTCAATTCCGTCGAATTCCTTTATACTCCAATCAACCCACGGAAAAGGCGGATGTTCTTTCATGTGCGTTCTTTTTTCATGAGGATGGGCAAGAAATCCAACACCGCCTGATTCTTTTACTTTCTTCACATATTCCTTTGCAGGTATGCGTGTAGAGAAAGCTTCATCAATTCCAAAAGCCAAGTAATGATTTTTATTCTCTTTATCGTTTATCTCAACACCAACAAGAAAAAGAGTGTTGCCATACCATTTTTCATAACCTTCTTTAAGTGCGCGAAGTGTATTATGATCGGTAAGGATAAGAAAATCTAAACCGACTTCCTCGGCAAGTTTTGCAATATCCGGAACTTCGCCGGAGCCGTCCGAAAAAACCGAATGTACGTGCAATGTACCTGTATATTCAAACATTGTAAGTCTATTATTGGATTCGTAAAGATAGATATATTACATTACTGAGAAAAGGAGGAAATGATATGCTAAAAACTTTTAGATTAAATTATAAAATGTTTGAAATGTGAAATAAACTGTAATTTCAAAGAAAGCTCAATGCCTGATTTCTATCAGGCATTAATTTATTCTTCTATGATTTCAATCAGCGTGGTGTACTTTGATGAACCTCCGACTGTCATATCACTAATTTTATTAATGAGTATATTCAGCCTTTCGTCTTCACTATCATCAAAAGCTTCGTATGCTTCAAGTGAAACAAAGGTATAAATTTCCTGAAAACTGTTTGTTTTACCTTTTATCTCATAAACATTATAAGATTCTATACCTTCCTTTTTCAATACGTTTTTTATTTCTTTTACTGTTTTCAGATATTCATTTTTTTGCTCTGGTAAAACGTCATATTGAATTGTAAAAAGAACTTTTGCCATTTTAGCTCCAGATGTTAACTAAAAAAATTAATTGAAATTTGTCCGGTAAAAACAACTTTTGCCGGTCCCGTTAATGATAAATTTTTCACTTTTTGATCTTCAATACTAAAATCAACAATTAACTGATCGCCGCTTCTTGGAATAATTTTAACCGGCGGCTTTAAACCAAACTTAACAAAACTTATTAAGGCTGCTGCAACAGAACCTGTTCCACAGGCCCAGGTTTCGTCTTCTACTCCTCTTTCATAAGTTCTGATATAAATTTTTTCATCCTTGATCTGAATGAAATTAACATTAGTTCCTGCAGGTGCAAAATCGGGAGAATATCTAATTTGCTTGCCGATATCAATTACAGGAACCTCATCTAAATTCTGAAAAAACTCTTTAGGATTTTCATGATTCTTAAGAATATCCAAAATATTAATTACAACGTGCGGAGATCCGGTATCAGCAAAACAAGAATTTATCAACTGATCGTAAGCCATTATTTTAAAGTCGTACTTTATTTGCTTAGGAGAATTTAAATTGAACAATATAAGTTCATTCTCTAATACTTTACCGGTGTATTGAAATTTATTTGCTATAAACCTGGTAACGGACTCAGTAATCCTTGCTGTTAAATCTGCAAATTTGATTGCGCATCTTGCACCATTTCCGCAAAGACTTCCGTATGATCCATCGGCATTGTAATAGTTCATCTCAAAGTCATAATCAGCAGAATCCTCAATAGTAATTACACCATCTGCACCAATACCATTTCTTCTATCACACAAATTTTGGATGACAGCATTTGAAAGAACAAACTCAGGATTTAGATTTTTATCAATAACGATAAAATCATTTCCTGCACCACTCATCTTTGTAAATAAAATTGAATCCATTTTACTTACACAATTTAGGAGAATAGAAGATGGTTTTCAATAAAAATATTTGTTATTTATTTGTAAAAAATTGTGTGAGAAAAGAGGGCGACAGTGAGTCGCCCCTTTTGTGAAAAGATTATTGTTTCACCAGCATTGCTACTTCTTGAGCAACTCTGGAGTTATATTCAAATGCTAATTTTCTGTAATTTACCAGATCAACAATGGTTCCGATAAAACATAAACCCAGGGTGAAAAAGTATAAAATACCAAGTCCAATGTTGTTTAATAAAAATCTGTGAATTCCCGCAAAGCCGAGAAAACCAACTAAACAGACTAATAAAATCATCATTGGATCTTTTCTGCGTGAACTGTATGCCATTGCAAAATTTTGAGCTTGTGTGTCGCTCATTTCTTTGATTAGCATTTGAATATAGTTCATTTCTTCCCCTTCAAGACCGGGCAAAAGTTGTAATACGTTAGGCATATTGATTCCTTTCTTTCGAGATTAATATTTTGTGAATTGATAAATTTATTTTCAATATCGATATGATTCTAAAAATTAAAATAATAACAGCCGGTATTCCAAGAATATGAGTCTGAAAAGACTCAACAATATTTCCCGAGAATAACAAAGAAATTGATCTTCCTAAACCGCAACCCGGACAATATTCAAAACCCAAATTGGATAACGGACAAATTGTAAAATGTGCATCTGCCGGATTAAAAAAGAATGCTAGATAAACCAAAGCTGCAGTCCAAACAGCACCTTCAAATCCCAGCATTTTTAAGTTAAAACTAATCTTAGAAATGACTCTGGAAAACAAAGTTTGTAATCTGCCCGATACTGAATATTTAGCAAATGATTTCATAATTTTATTGATTTACCTAAAACAACATAAATAAATTGAATGCTCAAATCAATTGCTGTGTGATAAAAGGCAACAAAGTACCGGTGAAAAGTAGTAAATCTATCGGTGAATTTTGGTTGATAAACTAATAGGAAAGTTGTGTAAGCATACCTGAGATACGGTCATTGATTTTCAGAATATATTACTCTAATATTCTGTTGAAGTTTTTACCTTTTTGGTGAAATGAATATAAGAGTTCCCAACCCGATTTATCATTCCCATCCTTTTATTAGGAGTTACATTTCTATAACCATCAAAAATAAAAGGCATTTAATTAATCCGAAAAAATTAATGAGGTGTAATTATGAAAGCTATTAGCATAATTTCGCTCACAATTACTATATTATTAACATTAAACGTTTATGCACAGGACATAAATGTTCACACCGTAATTGGGAAAAATCAATCGGAAGTTGTTAAGAAATTCGGCAATCCTGTCCACAAAGATAACTCAAACCCGGAAATGGTTTGTATGTTTTATAAAGGTAAAAATCGAACAATAGTTTTTGTCGCCGACAAAGACGGAGTCTATCAAGCAGAAGCAACTGCTACTTTTGATAATGAACAGACTGCAAGAAACAAAGTTGATGATTTCATTTTGTTGTCTTTAACAGATGAATTTACCACTGATACTATTTCCGTTTCAGATTTTCATTTGCATAAAAAAGGTGTGAATGTTGATCTTCAGTTAGCTGAAAATAAAATAACTAAAAAATATGAGATAAGAGTAAAAGCTAACAGATCGGAAGATTAACTACTCTTATTAGAAGAGATTCTAATTCCTTTATATATCCTCTTTATACTGAAAAACTAATTTTTGCCAGTTTTTCAGTATTATTACTTGAATCTTTTTCTAATAGATGGATTATTCTTTTCCCGGTTCCGGTACACCTTTTATATAAGTATGAAGCTGGTCGATCACAAATTTGTTATCATCAAGTACTGCATTTACAATATCACCTATTGAAACTAAACCAACCAAGTTCCCCTTCTCCATAACAGGTAAGTGTCTTATTCGCTTTTGTATCATAATAGCCTGTGTATTTTTAATTGTTTGATCTGGATCGATACAAATAACTTCTGACGACATAATTTCCTTCACCAGAACCTCTTTAGAGAATTTACCTTTGAGAACTATTTTTCTCGAATAATCTCTCTCGCTCATTATTCCGCTTAATTTTTGCCCTTCAAGAACAAGAACGGCACCGATATTTTTATCCGCCATTAGTTTCAATGCATCGTAAACAGTGGTATCAGGTGAAACTGAATGGATTTGATTTCCTTTCTTTTCTAATATCTGACGGATTGTTTCCATATTCTCTCCTTTTTAATGGCATAATAATAAATAAAGCAATTCGATTCAACAAAAATTTATACATAATTTAAGGATTTAAGTACCGTCCATCGGGACTTTTAATAAATATTTGGGAATTTTTATATATATCTATTAAATTCGAAGTGTGAGTATAAAACTTAAAATAAAAAAATACACTAAGACCTTTATCTTAATTTCATTCCTCGTAGCATTATATCTTCTTCTTTTAATTCCTATAGACAATAATTCACCTATTCCGGAGGGAAATAAAAAACCTTTTATATGGAATCGTGATAGCTTATGGAAAAATTTAGAACAAGAATTTATAAAGGCGAGTATAGACGGATGTGATAAAGTAAAATTTCGTGTTGATTCATTAATTGTAAATTCTGAAACACTCTTAAATGAAATTTCTGCCGCTACATTAAATCCTTCAGATATAAAATTTATAATTCTTGAAAATAATATTTTTAAGATTGCACCACTTATTCCTGTTTGCACTCAATATTTTTCTGACTATATAAATTTTTCTTCAAATATTAGAAAAGTTGTTAAAGAACAATCCAGAAAATGGGATATGAATTCCACTGATGCTAAAAATACTCTTTATCGATTATTGTATGGAAACCGAACCGCGATAGAAGAAATAATGCTTCAATTACCTCGGGATCAAGTTGTGCCTTTAATTAAAGGGAGCGACGAACCTTCATCAACTCCATTTGCAGAAATACTTGGTGTTGATGTTCATAGTGGAGATATTTTAATTTCAAGAGGAGGTGCTCCCACATCAGCCTTAATTGCAAGAGGTAATGATTATCCGGGAAACTTTTCGCATGTAGCTTTAGTTCATATCGATGAAAAAACAAAATTGATCTCGATTATTGAATCGCATATTGAAAGGGGGGTTACTATTTCCTCTTTGACTGAATATCTTAATGACACAAAACTTAGAATTATGGTGCTAAGGTTAAGATCAGATTTGATAAAAGATAATCCAATGCTTCCGCATAAGGCAGCAGAATTTTCATTGAACACAGCCAAGAAGAAACATATTCCTTACGATTTTGAAATGAACTTTAACGAATCTGAAAAACAATTTTGTTCCGAGGTTGCTTCTTCAGCTTATAAGGAATTTGGGATAACATTATGGACAGGACTATCAACTATTTCATCAAAGGGAACAAGAAACTGGTTGGCTGCGTTTGGAGTTAAATATTTTGAAACACAGGAACCTTCTGATCTTGAATATGATCCGCAACTTTCAGTTGTTGCTGAATGGAGAGATCCGGAAACCCTTTATAAAGATCATATGGATAACGCAATAACTGATATAATGTTAGAAGAAGCAGACAGCGGCAAGGTTTTATCTTATGATTGGTATGTTTTACCAATTGGCAGAGTAATGAAACTCTACAGTATTATATTAAATGTATTCGGCTCAGAGGGTCCAGTACCAGAAGGTATGAGTACGGAAGCAGCATTAAAGAATGTTGAGTATTCGGAAACTCACGACCGGATAAAAGAAAAACTAATTCTGCTTGCAAATCGATTTAAATCTCAAAAAGGTTATACACCTCCATACTGGGAGCTTGTTAATTTAGCACGACAAGCTCGTGATGAAATGAATGAATAAGAAAATTAAGCTAATCTAACCGGTCATCACCGCTGTCTTTTTAGGGTAACTCCCAAATTTCTTGATACTCACTATAGAGCTGTTTTGTTAGTTGGACAAGAACCGGATTAGCTGAAGAATCGAGCCAATAAATTATTTTTTTCATATTTACCGGTTCCATTTCAGTACAACCGGCGGTGGTTTCATCAGGAAGGTACCAGTTATGTAGGAAAATACATGATCCTGCTCCTTTTATAATTGGATCTGTGTTTTGGTCGATAATAACTCCTTGTTCGTACCAGATATCAGCAAAATACATTTTCTCTGATGATTGCCAATCTACTTCTTCAACTTCGTTTCGAAGAATTATCTGATTATAATGACTGGATTTAATATCATCAACACATTCGAGCATCTCGGTAATAGGAATGTATGGAATTTTTAATCCTTTCATTTCTTCTGCCCTTGCATAACCAAAAGCAGAACTTAATTCAAATACTCCGGCAGGACTTCTTCCATCCCCTTCAGTCTTAATCGGTAGCTTTGACGAATCTATCGAATTTAATCCTCTACCCCAGCCAAGACCATTTCTTCCAATTACAACAGGAATTGTATTACTGATCTGAATCCACGTGCTCTTATCACTCTGTCTTTCAAAGTAGATAAGATTTCCACTAGTTGATGTTATTGAATCGGTCAATACTAATATCATCTGCCTACTGTTTTCAGGTATAGGCGAATCATTTGAGGTTTGAGAAAAGCAAATTGATGAATACAATAAAATAAGAATTGAATAATATTTCAGGTTAAATAATAATTTCATCCTACATACCTTTTTAAATATCATAAGTAATTTAATTAAAAAATTAAATCTTATGACAAATTAATATTTAATATCAGAAAACTCTATGTACATTAAGCAACTTAAAGTAACATTCCTGCAATCCTTTCGCCTGGAATAAGTCTAACATTTTGTAAATAACATTTACCACTTAAGATATGGTTGAAATGGTGCAAAACTAATTCTGAAAAAGATGGAGTATTAAAAATGCTTCTTAGCAAATGCCCTACCGGAATGACTCTTAAGATATTTCTCAAATGCTAATGCTTTTGCTTTTTCTGTAAAAGCAATGGCAGTTTCTATTTCCCAGGGTTTATTTTCCGAGTGGGATATTGAAAGATTCAGTAACGGAAGAATGAGTATCTAGTAACTATTGACACATTAACTAATTACTTTCTCGAACCTCCGCCAATGTCTTCTAAGAGTTCTCCATACATCTTCAAAGTTTGGAATATTTTTAATTTGGTTGACTAAATGATTCTCCCATTGGCGTTTAAATACTTCTCTTTTGCTTTGTACTGTTTTTATCAATTCAACAGGATTTAATTTCTTAAACTCTGTCTTCTTCCGAAAATCAAAGACATAATCTTCAATATTATAATTCTCAATTTCAAATAAATACCATAGATCATACAAATCTCTTGGCATCGTTCGCTGCAAAAGAGAACGCATCTTCTCTGAAATGATTTCACTAAGTGTATAGCTTAAAACCTCAAATGTATTCTTTAAATCAGAATACTCATTGTGAACAATCTTTTCAACAGGTTCATTACAAATTATCTCATCATTAGCGATATCTACTTTTATACTTTTAGTTGCACCTGTACCGCCTAAAGGTCCTGAGTAGCCTAAGTAAAAATTATAATTCCCTGTCTGATGTTGAGTCTCATCTTGAAAATTAAGTGTAATCCTGGCTTCTTCCTTTAACTTCTCAATAACTTCTTCAAATTGTTTCTTAATTTTTTCGATCTTGTAATCATCCCCATTGAAAGTAAAGTCTAAATCTTCTGAAAGTCTGTAATCCGGAAAATATATTTTTCTAAGAGCCGTACCACCCTTGAAAATTAATTTTGCTTTTAGATGATCATTTTGAGCTATACCCTTTAACACCCATCCAATCACATAATCTTTTTCAATTTGTGTATCCCTTATTCCAAGTCTGCTAGCAGTCTTTTGTATTTCACCAGGTTTAATCATCTTTTAAGTCTCAACTGATTTCAATACTGATTCAATCCCAACATTATCTATTATTTTCCATCCGGAATTGTGCTTACCTTTCTGAGGTAAAGAGGGATCAAGTAACGTATAAGAATTGCTTAACTTAGATTGAATTTCTTTAGCTAATGCGTCTAATATCTCAAGCTGCTGTAATAGAAAGCCCAATCTTTTAAACACAACCTGCGCATCATACTTTTCAAGATATTTCAGCATTTTCCCGATGTTGATTTTTTCCTTACTCTTGTAAATTGCCTTAACAATTTCAGTGATTCCGCCAGCATAATTTGGTTTATACAAGCAATCAATTATTGTTTTCTCAAGATCACTACAATAGACTTTATTAAAGTCATCAATCCAGGTTTTTTCAAACCCGAAGAAGTGCTTTTGATTATAGGTAATGATTTCAAACTCTACATTTTTTCCTTTAAAAGTTTTCGGTTGCATTCTCTGCTTCACTACTATCTGTTCTACTAACGAAGGTTGTGTAATCAGATTGTGAATTTCAAGAGCTGTATAGAACCCTAAGTAGTAATCTCTATCCTTTACGATTGCCTCTGCAGTAAGATGCCAATTAGGAAAATGGGAGTTGTTATCTTTCTCATAGGGAATAACGTGGTATAGTCCATCTTTTATTCTCATAATTAATCCGCGATCTGTCATTGTTCTTAAAAGTTCACGGATTGTACTAGAATCGCCTATACCAAGTATTTTTACTGCATCATCAATGGAAAAAAACAATGTTTCTGATTCATTGAGATTCTTTAACAGTAAAGAAGAACGATATGATATATTTTTATTTTTCATGTTCCAAATGTCATTTCTAAACTGACACTTTTAACACAAAACAGAATCTATTTAGGTCTTATGTCGGTAATGTCAGTTTTAAGCTGACAAAAATTACATAAAACATTATAATTATTCAAGTAGTTAATAATCTTGGTTGCTTTTTCTAATCCTTACAAAATTCAGATTATTAAGGAAGTATCAAGATTATTAAAAGCTAAGAGATTTTTTATTCTCTAGGAAATGAAAAACAATGTACGCTATAAATAGATGAATGTGAGAATAAATCTGTGGAGGTGGCGGGAGTCGAACCCGCGTCCGAAGTTAAGATCCAAGGAACGTCTACACACATAGTCTGTTAATTTTTTTAACTTAATATTGCCCAGCAGACAGGGATCGTATTAAGCTTACCTGCTTTAATTTCGCATCATCCGCACAGGCAACGGAATCAGCTATCATACCTTAAACGACGTTCATTCATAGCCCGGTACGAAAGTATATGGTGAACGGCTGTTAACTATTAATTAAGCAGCTAAGGCGTAATTAGATTCGCCAGTTATTGTTTTATTCCCAATTTTTTAACGTGTCTTCGGGGAACACGGTGCGCAGTTCAATGCCTCTTCAACCCCGTCGAAACCAAAATTCACCCCCAAGGTGAATTTCCAAATCACAAAACTCAAATTTCAACTAAGATTTTGAGTTCCAGATTGTGTCTGGGATGTTTGAGACTTTATTCTCAAAACGTGAAAGAACAAAAAACAGATCAGATAATCTGTTAAGAAATATAATTATGTTATCGCCAATCTTCACCTGCTCATTTAATGCCACAACTTTTCTTTCTGCTCGTCTGGTAATTGTTCTGCATACGTGTAAGTATGCTGCTCCTTTAGACCCGCCGGGCAAAATAAAGTTCCGTAATTCATCTAACTTATCATTAAAGTAATCAATATCTTTTTCAACTTGAAGTGAATATTCTTCAGGCGTTCGGGTAATGTTTAATTTTTCACTTTCTTTTGTTATCGGTGCAGCTAAATCAGAGCCAACAACAAATAACCGATTCTGAATTCTTTCTAAAACAGTTTTTATTTCATTGCTATTTATTTCCGTTATTGCAAGCCCGATAAAAGCATTCAACTCATCAATAGTTCCATATACATCTATTCTGTTATTGCTTTTTGAAACTCTTTCACCTCCGAAGAGACCGGTTTCACCTTTGTCGCCGGTTTTAGTATAAATTTTCATTTCTTAAATGGTAATTCCTGTACTGTAACCTTAGTAACATTTTCATTATTCTTAGCAGTAAGAATAGTGCCCGGTTCATTAAAATTTTTCCTGATATAAGCTAAACCAATTGACCTGTTGAGCTTACTTGATTGAACAGCCGATGTTACAATACCAACTTCCTGTTCTTCATTGTCTAACAACATAAAATGTTGATCAAATTCAATTGGCTGCTCAAAATTTACTCCGGTTAAATGATTCTGAACCTTATCATATGTATCAAGTCTGGCAATAACTTCCTGACCAATGTAACAACCTTTTTTGAAGTCAACAAGGTGTAACAATCTTGCTTCGAGAGGATTGTACAGATCATTTATTTCATTTGGAGCAGCAGGAATACCCATTTTAATCCGGTATTCGTGATAAGCATCTTCACCAATAAGTCCAAAATTGAAAATGCCATGATTCTCCTTCATGTAATTTATAAGCTTAATAGAATTTTCGTGTTCAGCAAGTATCCAATATTTATTCCTGCCGTTGAAATCAGTTATTTTAGCTAAAAAGAATAAAATACCCTCTGAGTTAATTACCTTAAATGAATTCGGCTTAATGTCGTTAGCAATACTTCCTGCAACGAGTGTAATGAAAGAATCAGATTCTTCCCCGGATAATTCCAAAATGTTAAACCTGTAGCTGGCATCATTGACTTTTACATCATCGGAAATTATATATTTATTTATCCACCCGGCAACTCTTTCCTTATTCGATTTGCCAATAATTAAAAACTGATAAGAATCAAAATTAAAAATTGTGGCAACACTTAATATCCTTCCCTTTTCAGTTGTGAAAATTGTCTGTACAACTTCTTCTTTCTGAAGATTCTTCACAGAATTTGTGGTTATGCGATGAAGGAAATCTAATGTATCGTTTCCTACTAACTCGATAATAGCATAATTTGAAAGTATGCGTAATGCTGCCCCATTACAAAGTATTTCCAATTCCTTTTCAACATCAGAAAAACCGGCAATAAATTTTATTCCGTTATTTTCTTTGATCTTAACGTTTTGTGTTTCAAAAAATTCTAATATTTTTTCTGTACTGTTATCCATAAAACTCACTATAACTAATTATGATTATACGATATGCCAGACGTATGAATGATCTGATACAATTAATAAGGATCAGATTCACTTATGCAAAAATAATAATAATAATACTAATAAGGACGGGTTTGTCTCGAATTCCTTGTATTTAGGTAAACACTGTCTTTTTCTCTCCAATAAAAAGCAACAGAGTCCTTAGAATAGATTTTATCCGGAAGACTGATAAAAACATGCTCATAATAATCAGGGAATTTATCATCATTAACATTGGCAATTGTTCTCTTAAAATCTAAACCTTCATAAGTCATTAAGAGATGAGGTTTGGATCTTATTCCATCAACAAGAAAATAATTGTATTTAATTATTCCGATACCCTGTGCATAATAAAATTGATTCTCAATGAATAAGGTTCCTTTAGCATTCCAGGTTTCAAGTGAAAAATTTTTAAAACCTCCGTGAGATGGAATAATTGATTCCCAGACATGTGAAAAATCATTTCCTCTGCATTCAAGCAGGATTAAATATAAAAATGGTGTGCCGAGTTTTGTACTGTCCAGATCAATATAGCTTTCGTTGTAGCCGATCAGATTTTTTATTTCAATAAGTCTTTCGCCGGAACGTGATTTTACGATAACCGCAAACACATAATTTCTTCCGTCTTTATCATAATAATAAATCACTGCCGGTTTAGGAAGCGAGTTAAAGGTGGATTTATCAGTTTCCAGAAGATAAGTTCCCTGTGGATATTTATCATATATATATTCCATCACTGCAATTGTATCACACGGAAATCTTTGACTTCGCTCTTTTCTCAGTTCTAAATTGTATCTCTGAATCTTTAAATCCTTTTCGGGATTTAAAGCAACTTCCTGAGAAGAAGAAGTTTTTGAAATTTCTTCTTCCTTACTACAGGAGAAAGTAAGAATTAAAATCAATAAAAATAAAAATATGTGAAATAGTTTTTTCATAAATGAATTTTAAAACAAAGCAGCCTCAAAACCTTTACAAAGATAAAGATTTCGAGGCTAAAAATAATTGCAAACCGAGTGCCTGTTTACTTTGAATACTCATCAAGGAAATAAGCGGAGCTTTTAATACCAAGTCTAAAATGATTTAAGTTAAAATGCTCGTTTGGTGAATGAAGATTTTCAGTATTTAAACCCAGCCCCATAAGAACGGGTGAAGCCTTAAGTATTTTAGCAAATTCAACAACAATTGGAATGCTGCCGCCTTCACGCATAAAAACTGTTTTCTTTCCAAATGCTTTTGCAATTGCTTTTGATGCTGCAATTGTAGCAGGATCATCAAGCATAGTTATTACAGGATGTCCGCCATGCAAATCTCTTACTTCAACTTTTACAGTAGAGGGTGCAAGTTTTTTAATATGTTTTGTAAAAAGTTTTGCGATTTTTTTAGGATCCTGATGAGGGACAAGCCGCATACTAATTTTTGCAGTAGCTTTTGAAGGAAGCACTGTTTTTGCTCCCTCCCCAGTCCATCCGCCAAAGATACCATTACAATCTAAAGATGGACGAGCCCAAATTCTCTCAAGCGTTGTGTATCCTTTTTCACCTTTTAGTTCTTTAAGTCCGATGCTTTTAGCAAAATCTTTTTCTTTGAACTTTAGTACTTTAAAATTTTCTCTTTCCTTTTTGGAAAGTTTAAGTACATCATCATAAAATCCGGTGATTGTAATCTTGCCATCTTTATCTTGTAATTTAGATATTATCCTGGCAAGAACATTAATGGGGTTATCAACTGCACCACCAAACGTACCTGAATGAAGATCCCGGTTTGGACCGGTTACTTCTACTTCCATATATGCAAGTCCGCGTAAACCGTAAGTGATGGTGGGAGTTCCCGGTGCAAATAAAGCCGTGTCAGAAATTAAGACGGCATCACATTTAAGTAAATCAGTATTTTGTTTTAGGAAAGGAGTTAAATGTTTGCTTCCAATTTCTTCTTCACCTTCAATAATATATTTAACATTAAGGGGAAGGTGACCTAAAGTCTTAAAGTAAGCTTCAACACTTTTAATGTGCATAAACATCTGGCCTTTATCATCGGTTGCACCGCGGGCATAAATCTTTCCATCTTTAATTGTTGGTTCAAAAGGAGGGTTGTGCCATAGCTCAAGAGGATCCACAGGCTGAACATCATAGTGTCCGTAAATTAAAACAGTTGGTTTTCCCGGTGCTCCTAACCATTCGCCATAAATAATAGGATGACCTTCTGTTTGAAAAATTTCAATACGATTCATTCCCGCATCTTTGAGTTTATCGGCAACAAATCTGGCTGCCGTCTGCATATCTGATTTATTCTCAGGTAATGTGCTTATACTGGGAATTCTTAAAAATTCTTTTAATTCGTCAATATATCTGTCATAATTCGATTCAATATATTTTATTACCTGGTTCACACTCAGCTCCTTTAGTTTTTATTTTTAACTTATCAATTATAGGAATATGTTTTTTAAAATTATCAATTGTTTTGTTATCAAGTTGTGAAAGAATATTATCCGGAGGCACAAAAAACTGACGCCAGGGATCATCAACAATATAAATATTTCTTTCATTATCCATCGTTATGGATTCATACGAGCCGACATAATTAAGATTCGTATAATTTGGAATTACGGGTTCAAAGTTGAATGATATTGATGAAATAGTGTTCAAATCCTCATCAAATCCCAGATGGAATATTTTTAGATTATTTCGGTCTAACAACCACAATGAAAAATCTCTATCACAAAATAACCCTGTTATTGAACCAATTCCAAGTTGTTTTGTTCTGATTTCTTTAATTATTTCCTTAGAATTTTTATCTGCAATAAATAATATTGTACTGTCAGCAAAAGTTTTTCCATTTAAAAAACCTTCAAGACCAATATAAAAATATCGTCGAATCAACACTTAAACCTTCATAACCGATATTCCATGCAGTATATTTAAGAAATTGTTCTTCCGGAAAAAAATTGATTTTTTGAATCTCAACCAATGTATCGAGCGATCCGTTGAATTTTATTTCGTAAATGCCAACCCAATCAACGTAAGCTTCTGTATTGCCTTCAATGGAAAGATAAAATTTATTTTCATATCTGTCATAAACAATTTCTTCAAAGTCGAGCTTAGGAAAATCTTTAAGGTACTCAATAACCTGTTGACTAAAATGAATAGGATAAAATTTAAAGATGCTGTCTTCAAGAATTACAAATCTATGAAGCGAACCAAGATCATCGGCAAGAATAAAAGTTTTTTTACCACTCTGAGAATTTATAAAAGTAATTCCTGAAGTTTGATCTGTGCGGTAGTCACCTGATTTTAACCAATTCGGATAAGCAACATCTCTGACTAATTCAACATTTTGAGATTGAGCAAGAACGTTAAAAAATAAAGAATGAACGAGAATTGTGAAAAAAAGCTTACTTAACATTTGAATCGTTTAATTGTGTAACTTTCACATATGAAATATAAGGATTCTAATCCTTAAATCTTAAATTTTTTAGTTTGTTGTTAAACTTTTAAACGGTTATTATATTCGTGAAGTGATTTTAAGCAGATACATATTAAAAAACCATTTTATTCCTTTCCTTTTTGCCAACGTAACGTTGATGTGCATTTTCTTACTTCAGTTTCTAATGAAATTTGCAGATAGGTTGGTAGGAAAAGGTCTTAGATACATGGACAATAGTTCAATTAGTAGTTTTTAATTTGTCCTGGATGTTCGTTCTCGTTGTTCCAATGTCCACATTAGTTGCTACATTAATGGCATATGGGAATATGTCGCAGAATAATGAAGTAACAATAATGAAATCTTCCGGCATAAGTTTATACAAAATGATGATTCCTGCTCTTGCTGCAAGTATTGTTGTTGCATTTCTTCTATTTGAATTTAATAATGAAGTACTTCCCGATGCTAATCATCAGGCTAAAATTCTGATGCAGGATATTTCACAAAAGAAACCCACCTTATCTCTTGAACCAGGAGTATTCTCTCAGGAAGTTTATAATTACGCCATTCTTTCCAGACAAATGGATCAAAAAGAAAATAAGCTTTTTGACGTTACAATTTATGATTACTCGAATCCTTCAAAAATAAATGTTGTAACTGCTAAGGAAGGTAAAATTTTCTTTTCGGAAGACAGAACGAAACTGATGATGGACCTTGCTAATGGAGAAATCCACGAATCTGAAATTCAAAATACTTCAATGTACAGGAAGCTTGAGTTTAGCAGACATCGAATAACAATGGATGCCGAACAATTTTCATTCAGGCAGTCAGGTATTGCAACGCGTGGAGAAAGAGAAATGAGCGTTGAAGATATGAATTATGTTATAGACAGTTTGAGAGTTCAAAAAGCTGAGATTCTTACTTCACTTTCTACAGAAGTTGATAAGTATATGTTTAATGGACAAATTCCCCCTTTTAGAGCGGGCGGAGACGTAAGACCAATAACACCGGATGTAGTTTACATTAGAACTCTTGAAAAAATCAGAACAGCAAAAAATATTGTGTATTCAAATTACAAACGTATTGAATGGCAAGAACGTGAAATTGAAAAGTATGAAGTTGAAGTTTATAAAAAATATGCACTGCCGGCTGCATGTATTGTTTTTATTCTTATTGGCGCACCACTCGGTGTAATGGTAAGAAAAGGCGGATTCGGAACAGCCGCAAGTATTAGTTTGTTTTTCTTTCTTCTCTATTGGGCATTTTTAATTGGTGGGGAGAAATTAGCAGAAAGAGGATTCTTTTCACCATTGATTGGTATGTGGGCAGCTAACATTGTTTTAACAATAGCGGGAATTATATTAACTATCAAAACAAACAGAGAATTAACAACAATCAGTTTCGATTTTATAAAAAAATATATTCCGAAATTCTTCAGTCAGAAAGATCCAGTCAGTGAAAATCAAAATCCTTGACAAATATCTTATTAAACAGTTTCTACAAACTGTACTGTTTGGTCTTCTTGCATTCACATTAATATTTGTTGTGATTGATGCGATGGAGAATCTGGATGATTTTATTGATCAGAATGTCCCGGCAATGCAAATATTTCATTATTACTTTGTCTTTGCTCCTGAAATGATAAAACTGATGACGCCGGTGGCAGTTTTATTTGCGGCTTTGTTTACTGCCGGAAAGGCTGCTAATCTTAGTGAACTAACGGCAATTAAAGCAAGTGGAGTAAGTCTCTATCGTTTTATGGCTCCATTTCTTGTAACTACTTTATTTATTACAATTCTATCTGTTTATTTTGGCGGATACGTTGTTCCATCGGCTAATAAAATTAAAATAAATATTGAGCAGGTTTATCTTAAAAAGAATCTCAGCTTTACAGGAAGTAATATTTATTTTCAAGATACAAGGACAAGAATTGTCAGTATTTCATATTTTGATAATAATATAGATCAGGCAAATCGTGTAAGTATTCAGGAGTTTGATTCTGATGATATTACAAAAATGACGGAAAGAATTGATGCTGCAAGATTAGTTTATGATACTACAAAAAGTATCTGGGTAGCTAAAGATGGAGTTAAAAGATCTTTTTCTGAAAGACAGAAAGCTAATTATTTTGCATCGCTTGAGATTGATGATCTTAATTTCTCTCCGGATGATCTTTTAAAGAAGCAGCAAAAAACTGCAGAAATGAATCTGGGTGAACTTAAGGAAATGATTGATTCTCAGCGCAAAGCCGGTAATGATCCTACGCCAACTCTGATTGAATATCATTCGCGAATTGCGTTTGCAGTAACCCCTTTGATCGTAGTTCTTTTCGGTTTGCCTATTTCAGCCAGCAAAAGAAAAGGCGGAATCGCCGCTCAGGTTGGAATAAATATTCTTGTCACTTTCCTTTATTTGGTTTTTATGAAGGTCAGTCAGGCTTTTGGTAAAAACGGTGCTCTTGATCCCCTTTTAACTGCCTGGTTAGCAAATCTGATCTTTCTTGCCGGAGCGGTTTATAATGTTTTGCGTTCAAGATTATAGCAAGTCCAAGTTAATACACCACTACCTCTATAACTTCAAGTATGAATATGTCCTTGTATTTTAATTAATTTGTATTAAGAGACAACGTAAACTCTCAAGATATTTTTAAAAAAGAAAAGGCTGTAATGGCAATGCCACACAGCCTTTGAGAAAATTATTTTATTACCTTCTAATTCACTTTTTCATCAGGTTTAGGAGGGACAAATCCAAAGTGTTGATTCGGTGGACTTTCAATTTTAATCTCACCGAATTTTGCTTCGAACTTATCGATGTTTTCTTTAAGTGCCTTTAAAAGCATCTTTGCATGCTGTGGTGTAGTAATAATTCTTGCGTGAACTTTAGCTTTGGGAACTCCTGGAACAACACGCGTAAAATCAATTACAAATTCAGCAGGAGAATGAGAAATGATAGCAAGGTTGGAATAAATTCCTTCTGCTTCTTTTTCACCAATCTCAATATTTATTTGCTGCCCCTGAGGCGGAACTTTAGTTTGACTCATATTATTCTTTTTATTTTCTTAATTCGTCAGCTTTACTAAATGCATTTGTTGCATCTTCCTGCATACCAAGAACTGAATAAACTCTACCTAATGTTTCCCAAATATTAGCATCATCAGAACCTTCCATCTCAACTGCTTTTTCAAGATAAGGTAAGGCTTTTTCGTATTTCACCTTATACTCAGTACTCATTACTCCTTCATCTTCGGCTTTTTTATTAATATAAGCTCCCCATTTCAAATAAGTTACGCCAAGGTTAAAAATTGCATTGTTATATTCAGGATCTAGTTCCAATGCTTTCAAGAATTGCTGTTCAGCAGTTTCATAATCTTCAACACTAAGAAGAACTACACCATAATTATATCTGCTATATTTATCTTCAGGGTTCTTCTCAACGGCTTTTTTGAATAAGCCTACTGCTTCACCGGGTTTACCAAGATTAATTAATGAGTTAGAAAGAGAAAGAGATATCTCTTGATCATCGGGATAAAGTTGGTTTCCTTCCTTAAGTATCTCTGCTGCTTTTTCAAAATTTTCCTTTGCTTCAGCTTCTTTTTCCTGACTCTTAAGATTAATACCTTTTACCAAATAAATCTCACCCAGGAATCGGTAGCCTTCAACTGAATTTTCAAGCTCAATTAATTTTTCTAATTGTGGAATAGCTGCATCATTATCCCCTTTGCTCAGGTGGACGAATGCAAGATTTTTATAATTATCTGATGAGTCAGGTTCAATCATAATTGCAGATTTAAAATCACTAATTGCCATATCATAAAGAATAGTCATACTATCCGGATCAGTAGCTTTGTTACCCCTTTGGAAAATATTCACTCCGCGATTAAAAGATGTAGCCCAGAAATATTTTTTTGAATCAGTAATTTCTTTTTCGAATTTTTTGCTTATTCCAAGCGATCTGTTATAAGCATCAACCATTTCCTTGTAATTACCTTTTTCTCCGTTCACATAACCAAAAAGATAAAAACCTTCATCGCTTTGAGGATTTTTGTCAATTTCTTTCTTCAGAACTTCAATTGCTTTATCATAGTTCTTTTGCTGAATGTATAGTTTTGCACTTGTTAGCTCTGTTGATGAGCATTGATAACCGCTGAAAAACAATCCTAATAGTACAACGGCTGCAACGAAAAGTTTGTAATGTTTCATTTTTTCTCCGAATTATACGTTTATTACTGAATAATGTTCTTAAATTTCTGATTATTAAATTCAAATTCAAATGTAAAAATAACACATTATTTTCTAAATAAGTACAGATTTTTTTAACAATAACCATAAATTGATTTTAGGACACTAAAAGGATAATTTTCGGTTTAAAATCGAGGTTATTTTGACTACCGAAAAAGTTATTCATTCCGTTCCCAAAGTGCTTTTGCATGATCATCTTGATGGAGGGTTGCGCCCACAGACAATTATAGACCTGGCAGATGATGTGAAATATAAAAAACTTCCTACAAAAGATGCTGAAGAACTTGGAAAATGGTTTCATCGTGGAGCTAATAAAGGAAATCTTGTTGAATATCTTCAAGGATTTGAACATACTACTGCAGTTATGCAAACTAAAGAAGGTCTTGAACGTGTTGCATATGAAATGATTGAAGATATGCATAATGATGGTGTTGTTTATGTTGAAACAAGATTTGCCCCGGTTTACCACAGGATTAAAGGATTGTATTACGAAGATTCTGTTAATGCCGTACTTGCCGGATTAGAGAGAGGCAAAAAGGAATTCGGAGTTGGTTTTGGAGTAATTCTTTGTGGAATGCGTAATATGAAAGATACTTTAGATATCGCAGAGCTTGCCGTGAACTTCCGAAATGATGGCGTGGTTGGTTTTGATCTGGCAGGTGAAGAAGGCGGCTACCCTCCCAAAAAACATATTGAGGCTTTTCAATACATCCAAAGAGCAAACTTCAATATTACCGTACATGCCGGTGAAGCATTTGGTAAAGATTCAATTTGGCAGGCTATACAATGGTGCGGTGCTCATCGCATTGGACATGCAACCAGATTGCTCGAAGATATTGTTCTGGATTCTGATGACAACGTAATAAGTTTTGGTGAACTTGCTCAATATGTTTTAGATAAAAGAATCCCTCTGGAAATATGTCTGCTTTCCAATGTTCATACAGGAGCAATTGATAAAATAGAAAATCACCCATTCGGAATTTTGTATAAAGAAAAATTCCGCGTTACACTAAACACAGATGACAGGTTGATGAGTGACACAACGATGACAAAGGAATTTTTAACAGCTATTGAATACTTCAATTTAAACTTTGAAGATTTTGAAAAAATTACACTTAACTCAATGAAATCAGCTTTTATTCCTTACAAAGAAAGACTTCACTACATTTATAATGTAATAAAACCGGGATATCAAAAAATCCGTGATCAATTATTATCATTAAAATCAACAGAAGGAAACAATGAAGAAACTGTTCGCTAATTATAATTTTGAATTTGATAAGAACGAAAAAAAACTTCTTATTACATACTGCAAACAAGCTATTAAACAGATTGCAGGAGATCAAAGACTTTACGCAGAGGAACGTGCATTTAATTCAATAATTGAGAAGCTAAGCTCGGATGCAAATCCTGTTAAGCTTACAAAAGATGAAAAAACGAGATTAACTCATCAACTTGAAGAAAATATTAAGTTCATAAAAAAAGGTATGGAAAAAGCCTGGTTCATTAAAAAATGGTTTTACAAATCAATGCTAAATCAATACAATAATACGCTTGAAAAGCATTTCAGAGGATAAGAAAAAAATATGATGCGTGAAAAGAAAGTAATTAAAGCTCCTACCGGTACAAATATTTCCTGCAAAGGATGGATTCAGGAAGCAGCTATGCGTATGCTTATGAATAATCTTCATCCCGATGTTGCAGAAAATCCTGCAGAACTAATTGTATACGGCGGAAGCGGTAAAGCTGCAAGAAACTGGGATGCTTACGAAGCAATTATAAATTCGTTGAAGAATTTAGAAAACGATGAAACACTTTTAGTTCAATCAGGTAAACCTGTTGGGATTTTTAAAACACATACAAATGCACCACGCGTAATTATTTCTAATTCTATGCTTGTACCGGATTGGGCAACATGGGATGAATTCCGCAGGCTTGAAAAACTCGGATTAACTATGTATGGTCAGATGACTGCAGGAAGCTGGATTTACATCGGCACTCAAGGAATTCTGCAGGGTACTTACGAAACATTTGCAGAAGCTGCCAAAAAGTATTTTGGGGGCTCATTAAAAGGCAGGTTTGTTTTAACTGCGGGCTTAGGTGGAATGGGAGGCGCTCAACCACTTGCAGCAACATTTAACGGTGCTTCTTTTCTCGGTGTTGATGTTGATCGTTCAAGAATTCAAAAAAGAATTGATACAGGTTATACTGATGTAATTACAGATAGTCTTGATGAAGCATTAAAAATTGTTTTGGACGCAAAAGCAAAAGGTGAAGCAATTTCTGTTGGATTAATTGGTAATGCAGGTGAGGTTCATCACGAAATTTTAAAACGTGGAATTATTCCTGATATTGTAACAGATCAAACATCGGCTCATGATATGCTTAAATGGTTATGTTCCGATGGGAATGAGTTTTGAAGAAGCACTTGATTTAAGAAAATCCAATCCTGAAAAATATATATCTCTTTCACGCAAGACAGTTGTAAAGCATGTTGAAGCTATGCTGGAATTTCAGAAACGCGGTTCAATAGTTTTTGATTACGGCAATAACATTCGCGGCGAAGCAAAAGAAAATGGTTTATCCAATGCATTTGATATTCCCGGATTTGTTCCTGAATTTATTCGTCCTCTTTTTTGCGACGGTAAAGGTCCATTCCGTTGGGCAGCATTAAGCGGTGATCCAAATGATATTTATGTAACTGATCAGGCTGTAAAAGAAACTTTTCCGGATAACAAACTTTTGCTCAACTGGATTGATATGGCACAAAAGAAAGTTCATTTCCAGGGATTGCCAGCACGTATTTGCTGGCTTGGGTATGGTGAACGTGCAAAAATGGGAAAGATTTTTAATCAGCTTGTGGCGGAGGGAAAAGTAAAAGCTCCGATAGTAATTGGTAGAGATCATCTTGATTGTGGTTCTGTGGCTTCACCAAACCGAGAAACTGAAGGGATGATTGACGGCAGCGATGCAATTGCTGATTGGCCAATACTAAATGCTTTACTTAATGCAATTGGCGGTGCAAGCTGGGTTTCAGTTCATCATGGCGGCGGAGTTGGAATTGGTAAATCAATACACGCAGGAATGGTAGTGGTTGCTGACGGCACAAAAGAAGCAGAAGAGCGATTGGAACGTGTTCTTACTTACGATCCCGGTATGGGCATTATGCGTCATGCTGATGCCGGTTACGAGCAGGCAATCGAGAATGCAAAAAAATGGAATGTTAAAATTCCAATGATGAAATAAACAGATAAATTTGCAGTACAGATTTTAGTCTTTGCTGTAATTATCCACACTTTCTATGAAACAGGACAAGAAAAATATTATAAGAAGCTCGCTTTATATTGCACTATTCTTTATTGTAGTTTCTGTTTCAATTTCCATCTTGACTTCAGGACGAGCAAAGCATGAACCTGTCTCAAAAAAATCTGTTTCAATTATTGATGAAGACTGTAAGTTCAACGGAATGAGGCTCTATGGCAAAATCCAGTTTGTAACCTCATTTCCTGATGTTAAAATACAGGTTGTTGATGCTTTTCCTGATTTAAAAGTAAAAATTGTAGAATCGTTTCCAGATGAATGCGGTAAATGGCAAATAGTAAGTTCTTTCCCGGATCTTAAAGTGCAAATAGTCGAATCGTTTCCCGATATTAAAATAAAGTTTGTGGAATCATTTCCAGGAAAACCGTAATTAAAAAACAATTGTCATCCTGAGTTTATCGAAGGATGGCAGTCACACTTCGACAAGCTCAGTGTGACATACTATGAAAAAAATAAAATAGAAGAGGTTAATGTGAAACTTAAAATATTAGTTGCAGATAAATTCCCGGATAAATACATCCAGCAAATGAAAGATCTTGATCTAGAAGTTATCTATAATGCAAAGCTTGGAGAGAAAGATCTTCCGGAAGCAGCAAAGGATGCTGATGTAATTATTGTACGTTCTACAATTGTTAATGAAGAAACGATTAACAACGGAAAAAACCTTAAATTGATTATTCGCGCCGGTTCAGGTGTAAACAACATCAATATTGCTGCTGCGAACAAAAAAGGTATCCCTGTTGCAAACTGCCCCGGTATGAATGCTGTAGCAGTTGCAGAGCTTGCAATTGGGTTAATGATTTCTTTGGATCGCTTTATACCTGATAATGTTGCTGATTTCAGAAGTGGAGTTTGGAATAAAGATAAATATTCTAAAGGTAAAGGACTCAAGGGAAAAACACTCGGTCTAATTGGTGTTGGAAACATTGGTAAGGAAGTTGCAAGGCGAGCACAAGCTTTTGAAATGACTGTTTATGGAAAAGATGTTGTACCTATCGAAGGAGTTCAGATAAAACTTATTAATGAATTGGATCAACTTCTTCCACTATGTGATATCGTATCGGTTCATCTGCCTGCTACTCCACAAACAAAAGGATTGATTAATAAACAAATTTTCAGTTATATGAAGAACGGTGCTTTCCTTATCAACACATCCCGCCAGGATGTTATTGTTGAAGATGATCTTCTTGAAGCAATTAAGGAAAAAAATATCAGAGTTGCTCTTGATGTATTCAAAGGTGAGCCGGAAGGAAAAACCGGTGAAGTAAAATCAGTTTGGCAGGATAATCCTAATGTGTATGTTACGCATCATATCGGTGCATCAACAGAACAGGCACAGAATGCGGTTGCTGAAGAAACAATAAGAATAATAAAAAATATAGTTCAAAGTGGAGTGGTTGAAAACAAGGTTAACGGATAATAATGGGCATCCATTAGCTTTAGAAATTTAATACATAATAGTTTTATATGGGCGATTTATGAATCGCCCTTTTTCTTAAATTTTCAAAACCTCAACGAAAGACAGCTTAATCCGCCATCAAGTTTCCTGAACTCAGAAACATCAAGTTCAATTGTTATGTAGCCTGCATCTTCAATTTTCTTTTTTGTCTTCGGATATCCTTTTGGAACTAAAATCTTGTCATTTATCCACAGACTATTTGCAGCATAACCCTCATCTTCATCAACAGGAATTATGTTGTACTTTTGAAATTCCGGTTTATTGATTAAATCTTTTATCAACAATAAGTTATTATTCTCAAGATATGAAACACCCGATTTAAGATGTAACATTTTATTAAAAGTAACGTGAGAGGCGGTAAATCCATATTTAAAAAGAATACTTATTAATTGATCAGCTCCGTGTTTATTAGTTCGTTCCGACAATCCTATGAAAAAATGCTTTCCAACCATCATTACATCACCGGCTTCTAAAGTTCCCGGTGCTTTTATCATTTCAACATTTGAATAGAAATCTTTTACAACATCATTAATCTCAATTATTTCGCCTTTGCGAGAAGGTGCGCCCGGATTTGTAATAATAGCACATTGTGAGGTTAATAAAGCAGCGTCTTCCACAAATGTTGAATCGGGATAGTTTTCATCAGCTTTTAATATTGTAACTTCGAGACCACATTCTCTAAGAGCTTCAATATATTTTCTATGCTGCTCGAGGGCTAAGAAATAGTCCGGAGAACCAAGATCAGTGCTTGTTAATCCGTTTATAAGATTTTTACAAGGAGTTTTTACTATGGCTTTTGTGAACATTCGGTTAATAATTTTAATTCCGAGTAATAAATAATTTAGACAAAAAAGATCGCATAAAGACGATCTTAAAATTGTTATTTTTTCCTGATCCTACTTTAACAGCAACATTTTCTTAGTTTCAAAATAATTGCCTGCTTGTAATTTGTAAAAATAAACACCACTTGGTAATCCGCCTGCGGCTGAACTTGCATTGAAATTAACTTCATAACTTCCGGCTGGTTTTTCTTCATTAACAAGTGTAGCAACTTCGTTACCCAAAACATCGAATATTATTAATTGTACGAACAAGGCGTGCTTTGTCTCTAGAGGTTGGTATTGAATACTTAATTTTTGTACTTGGATTAAACGGATTAGGATAATTCTGCATAAGTTCAAATCTATCCGGTGCTCCCTTTCCGGAAGCCAGTTCAACTGAAGTTGGATCTTCAACATAAAACTTATAATAACCTGATGGAGCAGTTATAGGTTTGGTAATTGTTTTTCCGTTTGTTGATGTTGCACTTATGTAATAAAAAACTTCTGTTGAAGTAGTCTGTGCAGGAATAAATCCAGTTAACGTATCTCCACTTAAGTAACTCATTGATTCTGAAGTATATCCCTGAGTTGTATCCGTTGTCCAGAATAAATTTGCTTGTGAAATTCCGCTTTGATTTTTTATTAATGCTTGTATTTCCATCTGCATATTAGTACTGATTGTGTCACGAATTCTTGAAAGAGAAATGAAGAGAGGATTAAAAGATCCTATTTCCTTAGTTATACAATGAATAGCACCATTTAGATAGATAATTGAATTACAGTTGATTCCTACTATATTATATCCAGGCATAGCTTCACGATAAATTCTTAAGGCAGTTGTGTCATACATTTCCTCATAAGTTGGTACAATTACAGTTTTATTTACAATAAGAGAATTTGTGTAAGTACGATAATCGCCTCCTTCATCAGGATATTTTCCAAGCTGATCCGGTGGCATTGGAATTCTAACTATTCTGAAAGGCTTTCCGTATGAAGTTAAAAAATTATTTTGTAGATACTCAAGATTTGATTCAATATAAGGACCATCAGAAACTCCCGTTGGATATTCACCAACAAGAAGAGTTTCCTCATCAAGTAGTTTCATATGCATATCTATATGATGAATCACATCATATTGCAGATTATCCATTTTTATGAATCTATTTATGCCCATAAATAAATTCATAATGCTGTCAATTTGTTCTTCAGTCTTTGTAGGGTTTTCTTCAAATACAAGTTTAGAGGAAAATGCAGTTCCCAATCCATCAACCATAAAATTTCCGCCGGTATGAACTAACTTATAAGGTTCCTCAGTTGTTTGATAAATTGGAACACCTAGTGTATCCGCAAATAAAACAGGAATATTATCATCATCCGGACGAGGACGATTGTATATCCAGTCTATAATATTTAAACTGTCGCTGCCATCGGAATAAACAGTCCAGGGACCATAATCTCTAATCCAAATAGAATTTAATGGAAAAACTAAAAATTCAATGTTGTCAATAGGAACTCCACCGCTTGTTAAATAATTTCTAACTGTGTTTGGATTAGAACAAACAATATAAACCTTACATTCTCGCTGAGCGTATCTAACGATTTCCCTAAGTATTGTGTACTGAGTTGACCAGGTAATCACTATTCCCTGTAGCTCTTCCCATTCTGCCATTGTTCTTACAGTGGTTGGAGGAGGAGTTGAAAATTCAGGATTGTATGAAGGAACATATGTACGCCAAAGAATTTTTTCTTCCTCGGTCATTTGCTTCGGCAGTTCTTGAGCCAGTATAGTAAAACTAAAAATAAGAATGGTATGTAAAGACAGTAGTGTTTTTTTCATACAACAACACCTCCCACAATATAAAATGAACGTTATATGATATAAGAATTAAACGAATTTCAGATCAATCAATTCTTTTACAATACCGTGATAATAGGGCATCTGCAAAAGTGTTTTAATTCCTTCCAAATCCTGATTTTCAAAATCAAATACTACGTGCTGAATATTTACAGCAATAAAATCTTTTGACAATTCAGGAAATCCTGTTTCAGTCTTTGTCAAACTTTCTTCGTGTCCGTCAACAAATTTATTTTCATGCTGGGTGACAAAACTATTCAGTAATTTTTCTGAAGAACCTGCCAATGCAAAATTAATATATGGTGCATTTATCATCTCGATTATCTCTTCAGAGAAACTTAGCCCGTTTATAAAAATTTCATCCTGAAAATTTTTATCGCCAACCACAATTAAACTTTTCTGAATCAATGTAGAATCGTCTGTTATTAATTTCGGATTTATATCAAGATCATAAAATTCACGGAAAAGAATTTTACTGAGTATGATTTCATTCGCAGTTACATCGCCTACTAAAGAAATTTCATCTATTGTTTCATGGTCTTCATTGAAGAATAGATAAGAATTAGAAAGTAAAGCGTTAAAGGAAATACCGATTCTTGATGATACAAAAAGATCTTTGAATGTAAGCAAATCAAGTGTGGGAATTATCCCTATTGAATTTTCATCTTCAGCGATTTTTTTAGAAATCAAAGCTGCGGGCAGGTAAATAACTTCAATATCATGATCGGGATTTAATTCAGTTAGGAATAAATTTGCGTAGAAATTTTGCGGAAGAAAAAGTTTTGTTTTCATAGAAATAAAAAAGCCGCTGTTCAGAGCGGCTGAAATTTATGTTAAAGAAAAATTAAGATTTTTTGCTCTTAATTCTTGCAGCTTTACCAGAAAGATTTCTTAAGTAATAAAGTTTTGCTTTTCTTACATTACCTTCTTTTAAAAGCTCAATCTTTGCAATTTTGGGTGAGTTGAAAGGGAAAATTCTTTCAACTCCAACACCGCTCGAAACTTTTCTTACGGTGAACGATTTATTTAATCCGGCTCCTCGCACACTTATAACATCGCCTTCGAAAGTCTGGATTCTTTCTTTATCACCTTCGACAACTCTGACGTGTATACGAATATGATCGCCCGAATTAAATTTAGGTATATCTGTTCTAACCTGATCTGGTAGAACGTTATTTACATCAACCATGAGTAACTCCACTATTTATTTAAATTTTTCCATTTTTCAGTTAGTATTCTGGATTGTTCTTCTTTCCATTTCTTAATTTCTTTTTCATTACCGGATAAAAGAACTTCAGGAACTTTCATTCCCCTGTATTCTGCCGGTCTGGTATAATAAGGAGCTTCAACAATTTCACCATCCTGGAAAGAATCATCGAGAGCGGCTTCACTATCGTTAAGAACACCGGGAAGAAGCCTAACTACCGCATCTATGATGACAAGTGCAGGAAGCTCGCCGCCTGTTAAAACAAAATTTCCAATAGAAATTTCTTCAGTAGCAAAACTCTCACGCACACGATCATCAACATCTTTATAATGACCTGCAATAACTATTATATTTTCAGCAAGCGAAAACCGATTAGCAACTTTCTGATTAAAAATCTTTCCCTTTGGTGTAGTAAAGATTATATGATCGTATTTTCTTTCCTGCTGAAGTTTCCCAATACATTCAAAGAACGGTTCGGGTTTAAGCACCATTCCAGGTCCTCCGCCGAACGGTTTATCATCAATCTGTTTATGCTTATTAAAAGCATAGTCTCTTAGATTGTGAATAAATAATTCAATTTTCTTTTTATCCTGCGCCCGTTTTAGAATACTGGTATTAAGGGGACTACTAATTAAATCGGGAACGCCGGTAATTAAATCAATTCTCATCATCTTCGTATTCACCAACTCCAGGCTTAAGAATTAATTTTTTATTTTTCAAATCAAATTGTTCAATAAAATCAAGAACAAAAGGAATTAATAATTCATTTCCTTCATCATCAACAATTACAAAAACATCATTTGCCGGAAGATTCATTACCTCACGTATCCTGCCGAGTATTCTATTATCTCTATGAACTTCAACATCAATCAAATCGTGAATAAAATAACTTCCCTCAGGAAGTTGTGTCAAATTTTTGCCTGATATGAAAACATCTCTTCCAAGCAATATCTGTAATTCTCTTGACGAATTAAATCTTTCAAATTTAATCTGAGAAGATTTTTTGGATTGTCTAAGATCCTCCACTAAAAACTTCTTCTTGCTTCCAAAGAAATCGATATAAACTTCTTTTAGATTAACAAGCTTTTCTGCAAAATCAGTAATGATCTGCAGATTAAGAAAACCTTCAGATCCCGAGATTGAAGTGATACGAGCTATTAAATAAAAATCGTTCACATCAATTAAACTAGCTCCTTAGTCCAGTATTTCGAGAATGGCTCGTTTATGATTCTTAGCGGCAACAGCTGTTAGAAGCGTTCTCATTGCCTGAGCGGTTCTACCCTGTTTACCAATCACTTTTCCAACATCGTCGGGTTGAACCCTAAGCGAAAGGACATGTTTATTCTCCTCAGAAATTTGCATGTCAACAACAACACCTTCCGGATGATCGACAAGGCTTTTGGCGATAAATTCAATGAACTCTTTCATTAAGAAGCCTCCTATAATAGCCCGGGAGCAGTAACGTATTTTGTACAGTAATGTTATAGAAGCATTACGGAAACAATTATGAGTTTCCCAGAAGCCGCACCCATTACCTCTGTTGTACGAATTATAAACTCCTATTCTGCAGGTTGCTCAGGCTGCTCAGTTTTCTCAGTAACGACTTCAGTGTTGGGTTCCTGAACAACAGTTTCTTTTTTCTTTTTCTTTGTTGTTTTAACAGCAGCTTTTGCTTCGCGCTGTTTTTCCCAGTTTTCTACTTCAGTTTTTACACGATCTTCAGTAAATCCTCTTTTCTTAAGATCTCTCTTAAGCATAATGCCTTTTTTACTTAAAAGACTTTTTACCGTTAAAGTAGGCTGAGCGCCATTATCCAACCAGTACTTAACTCTATCTTCACTGACTTCAACAGTATGAGGATTTGTTAAAGGATTGTATAATCCTACCGCTTCAAGAAACTTACCGTCTCTGGGTGATCTTGAATCAGCAGCAACGATTTTATAGATGGGCTGTTTCTTTTTACCCATTCTTCTTAGTCTTAACTTAACAGCCAAGTTTATTAACCTCCGATAATAATATAATATATCAATTAAATTTAAGATTTCGGAAAGCTGCAGGGTTGCCAAATCCTTTTTTACTCATCTGGCTCATCATTTTCTGCATCTCTCCAAATTGTTTAACTAAACGATTTACATCCTGAACTGAAGTTCCGCTTCCCTTTGCAATTCTTTTTCTGCGGTTTCCATTCAGAATTTTTGGACTACTTCTTTCTACTTTCGTCATTGAATTGATGATTGCTTCAACTTTAACTAAAGCCTTATCATCAATATGTGCATTTTTCAACTGATTTCCCACACCCGGAATCATTCCCAGTAAAGATGACAATGAACCCATTTTCTTAATGGTTTTAATTTGGTTAAGAAAATCATCAAAATCAAATTTATTTTTCCTTAATTTTTCCTCAAGCTTCTCCGCTTCAAACTCATCAAACGATTCATGAGCTTTTTCAACAAGCGAAACAATGTCACCTTTACCGAGAATTCTTGAAGCTAATCTTTCAGGAAAAAAAATCTCCAGGCTGTCAACTTTCTCACCGTTGCTGATAAACTTTATTGGTTTACCAACAACTGAACGGATTGAAAGAGCAGCACCGCCTCTTGCATCGCCATCAAGTTTTGTAAGAACTATTCCGTCAAAGTTAACAGTTTCGTTAAAGGCTTTTGCAGAATTTACTGCATCCTGCCCTGTCATCGAGTCAACTACAAATAAACTTTCATCAGGCATTACAAGCTGCTTTATTTGTGCAACTTCATTCATCATTTCTTCATCAACGTGAAGACGACCGGCAGTATCAATAATTAAAGTATCGTATTTATGTTCCCCGGCATAACCAAGCGCTTGTTTTGCTACTTTTAGAGCATCTCTTTCTTCCAAAGAAAATACTTCAACATCAATTGACTTACCAAGCTGCTTTAATTGTTCAATAGCCGCAGGACGATAAATATCTGCCGCCGCTAAAAGAACTTTTCTTTTGTTTGATTTTAACTTCTTTGCCAGCTTGGCACAAAAAGTTGTTTTACCGGAACCCTGCAATCCAACAACCAAAATAACTGTTATACCGGAAGCATTAAGTTTAATTTCCTGCTGATTGCCGCCGAGTAAAAGAGTTAATTCATCAAATATAATTTTTGTAATTAACTGTCCCGGTGTTATTGAAGCTATTACTTCCTGTCCTAAAGCTTTTTGTGTAACACTTTCAATAAACTCTTTAGCAACTTTGTAATTTACATCAGCATCTAAAAGAACACGGCGAATTTCCCTGAGAGTATCGGAGATATTCTTTTCTGTTAGTTTACCCTGACCTCTTACTTTTTTAAGGGCAGTTTCAAGCTTTTGAGAAAGATCTTCAAACATTTCAATTATATCTTATTTAACTCAACCCTATCAAGCACTTTGTTTCAATGCATTAGCACCGGAAACTATCTCAAGAATTTCTTTTGTGATTGCTGCTTGTCTTGCTTTATTATAAGTAAGGTTTAGTGTTCGTATCAATTCTTTTGCATTTGTTGTTGCATTATCCATAGCTGTCATTCTGGATCCAAATTCAGCAGCATTAGATTCAAGCAATACTTTCCATATCTGACTTCTTAAATGTTTTGGAATCAGATAATTAAAAATCGATTTCTGGTCCGGTTCATATATATATACTGATTCGGCAACTGTTTTTTCCTCAGACACCTTTTGTATAGGAATGGGAAGAAACTGTTCGACAACAATTTTTTGCTGAATTAGAGATTTAAATTCATTAAAGATCAGAATAACTTTATCAAACTCACCTTTCAGATATCCTGCCGTTAATTCGTCTGAGACCTTTTGAGCAGAAGTATAGTTAAGCGACGTGAAAACATCGGGAAAGATTTTAGCTACATTATAATTTCTTTTGCTAAAAAAATCAGACCCCTTCTTGCCTATACAATAAAGTTGATAATTAATTCCGGCTTCTTTTATTTCTTCATTTATATACCTGCTGGCTTCACGAATAATATTCGTATTAAAAGCTCCGCAGAGCCCTCTATCAGCAGTTATAACAAGAATCGCAACAGTGGCTATTGTTTCTCTTGGCGCAATAACCGGATTAGTCAACATATCTTCATCTGCAACAAGATTAGAAAACATTTCAGCAATTCTTTTCGCGTAAGGTCTGGCATTAATAATAGCTTCCTGTGCTCTTCTAAGCTTCGATGCAGCAACCATTTTCATTGCTTTGGTTATCTGCTGTGTACTGTTTACACCTTTAATACGATTTTTTATGTCACGTAATGTCGCCATCTGATTAAAACTAATTAAGAACTTTTCTTAAATGATGAAACAAATTCTTTTGCTGCTTTATTAAGAAGTTCTTCTGTTTCTTTACTAATATCTTTCTCTTTTTTAATGTTTTCATAAATTTGTTTGTATTTCACTTCCACAAATTCCAATGCTTCTTTTTCAAATCTTTTCACATCAGCAACGGGAATTTCATCCATATAACTTTTAGTACCTAAGTAAATACTAACAACTTGTTTTTCTATAGGAATTGGGCTGTACTGTCCTTGTTTTAGTAACTGAACAAGTCTTGCTCCTTTAGCCAAAGTTTTTTGAGTTGATTTATCAAGATCAGAGCCGAACTTGGCAAAAGCTTCAAGTTCTCTATACTGGGCAAGATCAAGCTTTAAGGTTCCGGCAACTTTCTTCATTGCTTTGATCTGTGCATTACCACCAACACGTGATACTGATATACCAACGTTAATAGCTGGTCGAACACCGGCGTTGAATAAGTTAGACTCAAGATAAATCTGTCCGTCAGTAATAGAGATAACGTTTGTTGGAATGTAAGCAGAAACGTCACCTTGCTGGGTTTCGATAATAGGAAGAGCTGTAAGACTTCCACCACCCAAATCATCTGATAATTTTGAAGCTCTCTCAAGTAATCTTGAATGCAAATAGAAAACGTCTCCCGGATAAGCTTCTCTTCCCGGAGGTCTTCTTAGAAGTAAAGAAAGTTCTCTATATGCCTGAGCCTGCTTAGATAAATCATCATAAATAACCAAAGCATGTTTACCATTATCACGGAAATACTCACCGAGAGTAGCACCAGAGTAAGGAGCAATAAACTGAAGCGGAGCCGGTTCTGAAGCGCCGGCAGAAATAACAGTTGTATAATCCATTGCGCCATGTTCATGCAGTTTAGCTACTACCTGTGCAACTGTTGATTCTTTTTGACCACCTGCAACATAGATACAATAAACAGGTTTTATTCCAAGTGATTTTGCTTCTTCAGTGTGAGTGTGTTTTTGATTAATAATAGTATCAATAGCAACAGCAGTTTTTCCTGTTTGTCTGTCACCAATTATTAATTCCCTCTGTCCGCGTCCGATTGGAATCATAGCATCAACTGCAGCAATGCCTGTCTGCAATGGTTCTTTAACCGGTTGACGCTGAATAACACCAAGAGCTTTTCGCTCTATTGGAAGAAACTTGTCTGTATTAATTGGTCCTTTACCATCAATCGGCAAACCAAGCGGAGTTATCACTCTGCCAAGCATTGCATCACCAACAGGCATTGAAGCAACTCGTTTTGTTCTTTTTACAGTATCGCCTTCTTTTACAAGAGTTGAACTTCCAAAAAGAACACAACCAACACTATCTTCTTCAAGGTTAAGAACCATTCCGAAAACATCATTAGGAAACTCAACAAGCTCACTTGCCATAACTTTAGATAAACCATAAACTCTTGCTATACCATCGCCAACCTGCAAAACAGTTCCAACATCATAAATATCTACTTCGCTTTCATAACCAGAAAGTTGTTTTCTTAATACCGCTGATATTTCATCCGGTCTGACTTCAGACATACTATTTCCTTTTTACTTCTTAACTAATTAAGTGTTATTCCGACTTTTACAAAATGTTTTTTTAACAGATTAAGCTGATGCTTTACTGAAGCATCAAAGATTGTATCGCCAACCTTAGCAACAAATCCGCCTAACAAACTATTATCTATCTGATAGCTGAGAGTGACCTTTTTGCTTAGCGAAGATTCAAATCTTTTCTTGAGCTGAACTTTTTGTTCCCCCGAAAATTCAAATGCAGATAATACCGATGCCCGGACTATTCCAAGATGTTCATCCCTGAGTTCTAAAAATCTCTTTGCAATTGAAGGCAGAAGTGATTCTCTTCTTTTGTAAACAGCAAACTTTATAAAGTTCATTGTTTCGGAATCAACTTTGCCGGAGAATATCTCCGTCAAAACAGAATCTTTAACTTCGGACCTGAGAATCGGGCTTTCAATTGCTCTCTGAAGTTCTCTGCTGCTTTCGAAAGCTTTAAGAATCAATTCCATATCAGAAGCTATTTTTTCAAGAACATTCTTTTCAATGGCAATCTGCAGAAAAGATGATGCATATCTTGATGATATTTTTGATTCAGCCATGATTATTAATTTTTAGATATCTCGTTGATGTAATTATCAACTATCTTCTTGTTAGAATCTGTATTTAAATTCTGCTTAAGAATTTTTTCAGCAGCCTGAACAGAAATTTCAGCAACCTGATTTTTCAATTCATTAAAGGCTGCATCTTTTTTGCGATCAATTTCAGCGGAAGCTTCCTCAATTATTTTCTGAGCCTGAACTTTACTGTCCTTAAGCATTTGATCTTTCAAATTCTCAGCAAACTGACGGCTTTGTTCAATTATCTTTTTAGATTCTGCTTCAGCTTTACCTAAGCTAGCCTGATTTTCTTCAAGAATTTTTTTCGCCTCATCTTTAGCTTTTTCCGCTTGCTCAAGAGAATCTTTTATAGCATCTTCTCTCTGCTTAAGTGCAGTTAGAATAGGCTTCCAGGCAAATTTGCCAAGTATAAAAAGAAGGATTAAAAATGTTAATGTAGTCCAGAATGCAAGACCGACATTAACCGATAATAAACCACCGCCGCCTTCGGCAGCAATTACAAGAAAGAAACTATTAGCTATCATTTCTTCTCAATATTAGATTATTAAATGAGTATTACTTTTCTTATTTACCTGCGAGAATAAAGCAGATAACCAAAGCGAAAAGAGAAATACCTTCAATAAGTGCCGCAGCTATAATCATTGATGTTCTTATCGCTCCGGCTGCTTCCGGTTGTCTTCCGCTAGCATCCATTGCGGCAGCGGCTAACTTACCAATACCCAAACCACCGCCAATAATTGTTAATCCGGCACCGAGTCCTGCTGCTAAACTTGCTAATTCCATTAACTTCCTCCTGAATAAATATTTTACTGTTTAACTTATTTTTGTTTAATGTTCCTGATGAACTGCCATTCCAATAAATAACGATGACAGCATTGTGAATATGTAAGCCTGTAATAAGGCAACTAAAATTTCAAGTCCATAAATAAACAATGCCATTCCAATTGAAACCGGTGATATAAAATAACTTTGCATTACAAAAATCAAACTAATAAGAGCATAAATAACAATATGTCCGGCGGTTAAATTTGCAAAAAGACGTATAGCTAATGCAAAGGGCTTTGTAAATAATCCTAAAACTTCAACGACTAACATAATCGGTAACAGAAAAACCGGGACACCATGCGGAATTAATCCTTTGAAGTATCCGAAGAAACCATTGTGCCTAATTCCACCAATTTGAACGACTAAAAACGAAAAAATTGCTAATACAGCAGTAACGGCAATGTTGCTCGTAAATGTAGCTGAAAAAGGAATAAGTCCGAGAAAATTTCCAAAGAGAATAAAAAAGAAGGCTGTCAACAAATAAGGAAGAAAACCTTCGTATCCCTTTCCAATTGTTGGTTTCGCAATTTCGTCTCTTACAAAAATTATAAACACTTCCCAAAAGTTTGTTGATCCTTTAGGAACCAGAGACTTTTTATATGATTTAGCTACATTGAAAAATATAAGTGCTATCAAAATAGCACCAAGCCACATTACAATAACGTGCCTAGTAATTGATATATCAATTCCGAATAACTCTATTTGTGGAAGATAAATCTTTCCGAATGGAGAGAAATCGAGATAATTTCCGTCCATAACATGGTGCATTATCCAATCGCTGCTTGAATTAGAATTTGAATGAGCAGCCACCGAATCTACAATTTGAGAAGTAGCAATAGAATCTATCTGGGACATTATTATTTACGTATTCGGTTTCTTACCGGATAAATTTATGATTTCTACAGTTAAAAAATAGATATATGAAATAAAGATTGTAAAGATAAACGAATACGTACTAACATTCAAGAATTGGAGCACCAGGATTATCAGAATTAAGGTGAGAAACATCCGAAAAACCATTCCCCCTAAAACCAGTATTAAGAACGACTTATCGGATTTTTGAAGACCAATTTCATTTAAGAAATGACCTGCAATGAAGTTGAGGAGAGGTATCATAAAACCCCAAAAAAGAGAGTCAAATAGGGCGGGAATAATATTGGTTTTTAATCTAAATACAAGCAGAACAATAATTACAATTACAAATGGTAAAATGGAGAAGAGAAAAGTCTTATTTTTTATCATTTTTTGCTTTTCTCTTCTCAATATTGTTTGCTGTCCGTATCAAATTGTACATACCTGCGCCAATACCCAAAATAGCACAGATTATTGTAAAAATGTATTTCAATCCCAGCTTGCCGTCGAGCCAATCGCCCAGCAATACCATAAGTACAATTGTTGCAGCAAGCTGAAGCCCGAGTCCCATATAAGGAGCCGCTTCACTTAAAGTTTTATTAAAGCTCCCGTATTTATCGGGATCAATTTTCATTTTTTAAGAAGGATTCAAAGAAGCGGGTTTGTCAGGTCTTTTACTTTCACCCATTGAACTTCTGCCTTCGAATATTGCTCCTGCTTCAACAACAAGAATTTTCGTAATTAAATCACCTTTGAGAAATGATTTATTTTCCAGAGTTACTTTATCTTTAGCATTAACCACACCCTCAACTTTACCGCCAATAGTAACTGAATCTGCATGTAAATCACCTTGAATATTACCGGACTCACCTACATTCAAGTTTCCTTTTGCCTCCACGTTCCCCTTAACTATACCATCAATTCTAACGTTACCATTGCTTGTAAGCTTTCCTTCTATGATAACGCTGCTGCTGATAATTGTTACTTCTTCCATTGTTGTATTCCCATTTGTTTTAGATTTCATTTATTTCTCCTAGAAATTTAATAAAACTTTTCTTGGATCTATTGGGTAACCGTCTTTCCAAATTTCAAAATGAAGATGTGGACCTGATGTATCAGTTCCAGAATTTCCACTTAAGGCAATCAATTCTCCCTGTTTAACAGTTTCTCCTTCTTTCTTAACTAAAAGACTGCAATGCTTATATTTTGAAACATAGCCGTGTGCATGATTTATTATTATTATAAAACCATGCTGCGGAGTAAAATTAGCAAAGACTATGTATCCACCGGCAGAAGCATAAACAGGTGTGTTTTCTTTAGCGACATAATCTAATCCTTTATGCCCCTGATCAGGTTTGTAATCTCTACTGATAAATCCTTTAATCGGTTGAATAAAATATAAATCATCTGACTGAGTTTGACTGAAATATTTATCAATTAATTTTTGGAATACACTAAGGATATTACCTTCGGCAGGAATTTTCTTTTTTGTATCGGTAACTTTACCTGATTTTTTGGTGTTCTTTAAAAGTGTTGAATCACCAAGTTGAATAGCTTTTTTCAGTTTTACATTTGATGATTTCAAGCTTTCAACTTCTTTTACTAAATAAATTATTTTATTGCTCAACTCTTCATACTGTTGTTCTTCAATTGTTGTTTTCTTCAACCAGGAAGGCAGAAATATTCTTTCGAGGGGCGTTACATATATAAAATAAAAACCGAACAAACCGACAAGGAAAGTGTAAAGAATTAAATACATAAGTATTTTTTTACCGTTAAATCTGAATGATTTTGCGTCGGTGCTTTTTCCTTCCTGAAAAATAATTACTGAAAAGTTTTCCAATGATTTAAAGTAACTGAGCTTCATTTATACAGACTCCAACTTTCTCTGCAAGTAATCAAGCTTAAATTTACCTTCCCTTATTAACTCCATATTCTCTTTGCTTAAATCAATAACAGTCGAAGCTTCAAAATAAGATTTGGTTTCACTGTAAAATATAGCATCAACCTCATTCCCAAATTCTTCAATTATAAGAGAAGGTTCGGTAATTGGCGGATTTCCTGTTCTGTTTACGCTAGTTGAAATAAGAGGCATTTTAAGTTCTGTTAAAAGTTTTAAACAAAATCTATTGTTGGGAACTCTAAATGCACCCGTTTCAGCTTTTAATATTTCACGGGTTTTTGTATTTAAATTCAGAACCACTGAAATTGGATTTGGCCAGATAGAAAGTAAAAAATCAATATGGTTTTCAGACTTTAAGTCAACATAATTTTGTAAAAGTTCAACATTCGGAATAAGAAAAATATATCTTCTCCATTCATTCCGGCCTTTTACCTTGCCTATTTTTAGTAGTGCATCTTCATTAAACGGATTTGCACCAAAACCGTATATAGTATCTGTTGGATAAATGAATATTCCTCCGCTGAGAAATATTTCTTTTGCCAGATTCACAGCTTTATTAAGATTTTTATCAATATTAATAATTTTAGATTTAGAATTCAAAGTCATTTCAAAAACTATTTTTTATCTTTTTAATAATTATTTCAGGTATCAGTTTTTTCCCGCAATCAAAAGTCTTGATCGGACATTCATCAAATCCGTGAATTCCACAGGGCTTGCAATATAAATCATCTGCACTTAAATATCCGCTCAATTTATTATACGGATAAAAACCAAATTCTGGAACTGTTGAACAATATAATGTAAGAACTTTAACATCAGCACACATTCCAAGATGAGTCGGGGCACTGTCATTAGTAATCAGTAGCGATGCGTGTTTTATTAATTCGATGCTTTCAACTAAACTAAATAAACCCGCTGAGTCAAAAACATTTTCATTAAAGTTTTCTTTTATTTTCAAAGTAATTTCTTTGTCATTATCGCCGCCAATTAATAAGACTTGTTTGCCTTCCTTAACAAGAGAACTAATTACTTCGATAAAGTACTCAATCGGGTATCTTTTTGTTGCCCAAACACTTCCGGGACTAACCGCAATAAAACCATTTGTTATTTTATTGGTTTCAAAATAGTCATTTACTTTCAATTTTGCTGATTCAGAAACTCTAATTTTTGGAAGTATTTTCCAATTATCTTCAGAATATTTATAACCTATAAGATCGAAATTGCGCTGAACTTCATGTACACTGGAATTATATTCAATAATATTTTTATATACATACTTAAGTGAGGAATTAGAAAATCCATAAGTTTCTCTAACGCCTGAAAACAACACTATAATTGCGGTTCTAATGGAACGATGTGGTGAATATATTCTGTTATAATTTCGTCTTTTAATCTCATTGCAAAAAGACTTTAATCCCATTAAAGATTTATGTTTTCCTCGTTTTTCCAATAATAAAACTTCATTAACAAAGGGCGAAGAAATAAATATTTCTGAAGTTGACGGAATAGAAACGACATCAATTATTGAGCGGTCTTCCATCTCTTTCAGCTTCTCAATCATCGGCAGAGTTAAAACTGCATCACCAATAAAAGCCGTTTGTATTACTAGAATTTTTTCCATTTCGAAGGAGAATAATTTTGTAATTGTATAATTTTCAATGCTTCCACCTGTTATGCATCCACAGCCATTGTTCAGGATATTGTTTTATTACAGATTCAAGATACTTTAAATGGCGTTTACTTAACTCTTCAATTTTAGCATTATTATCATCAGGAAGATTATCAGTGCTGACCTCAACAAGATCTGCTTTATAGGAATAATCTTTTTGACGGATTGAAATACCGTAAATTATTGGTGCGCCAGTTTTAAGAGCAAGTGCAGCAGGACCAACCAAAACGGAGGTTTTCCTGCCAAAAAAATCAAGTTTAATGCTTTCTTCAGGTCCTCTTTGATCGGCAACCAAAGCAACAATTTTTTTTTCTCTTAAAACATTATAAATTTGTCTGATAGAGACTCCAAGAAAAACCACATCATTATTCCATTTAGTTCTCATTTTATTCATCCAATCAGATACAAGATTATTACGAAGCGGTTTAACAATAACAGTGAATTTTTTATCACTCTGAAGTGCGATAGAATTTGCTATATATTCCCAATTACCGAAATGTGCGGATAATAAAATCACCCCATTCCCTTCCTGATATTTTTGGGAAATAAGCTCAACGTTGCTGCATTTAACTTCATTGATCATTTGCTTTTTGCTAATAGACGGTGTTAAAAGAATTTCAACAAGTGTTATAGCAAAACTTCTGTAAGCTCTGAAAGCGATTTTTTTTATTTGCTTTTTATTTAATTCGGGGAAGGCATTTGTAAGGTTATTAACTGTAACCTCTTTTCTTATAGGGATCAGAAAATAAAATATGATTGCTATTATTACTGCAAATCTACGGGACAGATATAATCCTATAATCCTGAAGAAAAAACTGAAGGAAATAAAAAGTATGTATTCTAATCTGTTTTTCAATTACAATAAAATTTTAACTGCTTAAAAATAAACAAAGAAGGATATAAAAGAGAGTACTAGATGAAGAAATAAAAAACCCCTCAATATGAGGGGTTAAAAATCATCTCATATAAATTCTACGGGTCCAATTATCATCTCTGAGTTCTCCTCTTTTTGTAGAGTGAACTAAAGAATAATCAGAAAATCCTAAAAGGTCGGCAAACACAAAAAATACACCGCCTTCTATCTCAGTATAGTGCCATATTTCATAAGGTCTGGATTCAATCTGACTAGGATAGCGTTCAATTTCTGTAGGTTCACCATACATTGAGAAAACTCTGCCCCTGTCGGTTTTCCAACCGGCTCTTGATAAGGCTGCATATCTTTGATTTGCAATTTCAACTCTCTGAAAATAGCTGATAAAAAATTCATTTTGCGGTGTATCAGAAGCATCATCCCTTAATTTCCAGAATTCATTCATAAACTGTCTTTTACCATCTTCAGAAGACAGTTTATTATATTTATCAATTTCTGCTGATGTAGAGATATACTTTGATTTTTCGAAAATATCATCGAGTTCTTCCTCGGACATAGAACCAAATGTTGTGGCTAAAATTGCAAGGTTGCTCGTTGCTGAAGTATCATCGTAAAAAAGATCAGGATTATAGATAAAGAATTTTTTTGAAGATGAAACACCCTTATTATTCACACTGTCTATAACAGAAAGTACTATTGTATAAGTATCCGTTGGAAGATCTGCAATTACAACAGAGCCAACTTCCACCCTGGAATCTGCATTTCTGGAAAAATATTTATCTTTGCCTTTAACAATATTTCCACGACTATTTAACATCAATTGATTTAATTTCAGGTTTGAATCATCCTGTCCAAGGTTATAAAGATGATATAACTCAATATAATAAAACAGGACCGGTTGATCTTTACCAAAGACCAGGTTGGGAACAGGAACAATTTCATAGCTGTTTTTATAAAAAATTGAATTGGCGTTCTCACTTCCCTGAATCATTTTATAAGCCAGTTGTATATCGCTTATTCCTATCTCATCTTTTGAAATAGGTTTTACCCTGATTTGGTCAGTTATACTTTTTACATTGGCTGCATCATTCAAATCAGCTCCGGTAATTTCTAGGTTGAGAGTACCTTCCGGAAGCTTAAAACTTACAATACCAATAAGACTTTGATTTGGGTCTGAATCATCTATAATGGAATGCGAAACCTTCCACTGATTATTAATAATTATCTCGCCAGAGGCAGAATCATCAATAACTATTTTCAGTAATCCATCAATCCTTTGACCGATAGAATCAGCAACTTTTTTCATACTGTTCTGGTTAAAAGAATAATATATCTCAACAAAATTATTTGTTGAATCGTAGGCAAATTGAGCATAGTCGAATTCAAAATCGAGTTTGGGTTGCGCTAAAATAAAAATCGGAGTGAGAAGGAAAAAAAGGATTGTTTTTTTCATAGTTGTACCAAATTTAAAATGAAAAAAAAGCGTCTGTTGAAAACAACAGACGCTTAAAAGAAATTATTAAACCAGATTTATTCGAAACCGAGTTTAACCGTAACAATATGATTTGGTGACGGAAAGTCTTTTACTTGACGCCAAGCGTAGTCAAAAGCTATTCCAATTCCACCAGCAATCTGATAATTAACACCGGCACCTAAGGTCAATCCGAAAATTGATTCGTTTGTATTCTCAACCAATAAATCATACCCCGCACGGGCAAATAGATTATTATTGAAACCATATTCAAATCCGAATTTCATTTGATCTTCGAATGAATTGTTATTTCTGAATGCTGCACCAATCATAATATTATTTTGTTCGTTAATATTATAATTATAAGCCGTGCTTAATTCAAAATAACTTGGTATCTGGAATTCCTCGGTAACAGGTTCAAAAGCACCAAAGGTTGAACCTGGTTGAGCACCAGGAATACTGGATTTAACCTGAAGATCTGTACCAGAGTAACGCATATTAGATCCGATATTCTTTACCGCAGCACCTATTGATAAGTTGCTCGGAAAACGATATTGTACACCGAAGTCTAAAGCAAATCCGGTAGCGCTAACACTCTCAATACTTTCACTAATAATTTTTGCGTTAACACCAATGGCAACTCGATCGGTTACAACCTTAGCATATGTTAATCCAGCTGTGACATAGGATGGAGAGTATGTAGATCCATCGCCATCCGGCATTTCGAAAGTAGTAACAGGAATGTCACCAAAATCGAATGTTTTAATGCTGAAGGCGAAAGAACCAAGATCTCCTAAGTTTGTGCCTATCGCAAAATAAGATACATTAATATCAGCCAGATAACTCATATAGCTAAACATTGCTTCACTGCCGTTGTATAAACTCAATCCGGCAGGGTTGTAATAGATAGCCTCAAGACCGGTTACATTAGATAAAAATGCTCCACCGGTAGCAATTCCTTGAGCTCCAACCGGTATAAGTAACTGCTCAGCACCGGTAGTACCTTTTCTTGATGGATCACCAGCATAAACAAGCACTGATGATATTAGAAAAATTAATAACAAATTTCTCATTTTTCTTAACTCCTATTTTTTCAAGTTCATAAAGGCAGCGGCACTACACCGCTGCCAAGGAAATCAGAACCTTTGTATTTGTTTCTGGGGCATTACAATTGCGAATTTCAGAACTTTTTCCCCGTAACCAGGAGCTGAGACAATCGCAAGATACATACCTGATGCAACTCTTAAGCCATCTTCATTCTGAAGGTCCCAGTTCAGGAATGGCAAAGTTGGAGTTGCCTTATCTTCGGTTGTTAAAGTTCTAATTAAAGTACCTGATAAAGTATAAATCTTTATGTCCACTTCTTCCGGAAGATTAGAGAACGTAACCCAAGGTTCATCGGGGTTACCGCTTGTAAAGCTTGTTGCCGGATTGTGAGCATATAATGGATTAGGATAAACATTTACCCTATCAAATAATGCGCGTTTTTCATCTGCACTTAAAGCACCCAACTTTGTAGAGAAGGTAAATTTATCCAGACTAGTATAAGGATACTCAGTTAGCGGTATTGTTAATATATCACCGTCAGTATAGAATACGCCAGGAGTATGTCTTTGAAGTCCAACAATATACATTGCATTGAACCACGGAGAGGCAGCTATCTTTCTTTGTTCATCGGTAGCACCTGTAAATGATTCTGGAATAGTGTAACCTCTCATAGGATCTGCCCAAACAGTATCAGTACCGAATCCACCTCCGGTGTATTCAAATTGTGATCCTGTTGGATCATAAGGAGCATCAAAAATTGCAATATATTCAATTGTACGTCTGATAGATGTATCCGGATCCCAAATACCATCCGGGATACCATTAAAAAGAGTTCTCCTTTCCATAATGCCACAAGCTAATTGTCTTTCTTCTCCATATACTTCGTCGTTAACCCACACAGTAAAAGGAACATCAACGTATCCTACACCAAGTTGACCAATGTCGTTCAGAGTAGTTGGATCAGTTACTCCAATGGCGCCCGGATATAAACCGCCTGCATACCGAAAACTCGTTTTCCGTGTTGCTATAGTTCCAATATAACCATTAAGGTATCTGTATGCCTTGCCTTGCTCTCCAAATCGAATTTCAACCGTTCTGAGACGATCGGCAGTAATTGCTTTGGATCTGGCTGGAATTCCTATAACTCCAGGCGCAACTGCGTCAGTCGGTATATCGTCACCTGAAACAATATCCCCGCCTACATGCCATATTCCAATACCGTTCTCAAAAAGAAATCTGGCATACCATACAGTATCCGTCGTTGTATAACTTGATGCGCCAATTACGGTATTTGTGGGTTGAACTCTAACCACAAATCCTTCTGTAACCGTTCCGGCATAACTTGTAGTATCAAAACTGTAGGCTTTGGAAGAGTCAAGGACTATTGTCCCTTTAGTATCATTTCTTACTCTATAATATGGACTATAAAGTTCGTCCCAAGGAGCCTCGGTATCTTTAAAGAACTCAACAGAATAATTATCACCGGTAAGTTCGTTTAGATTAACCGGTAAGAAAGCAACTGCACCTGCCGATCCACCGTCTAACTGCTCAGCCAAACCATTTGGTTGAGATGGATTGTATAGATCTTTGCCAAAAACAACCGGAATAATTGCAGTTTCAAATTCTTCTAATCCTGAGCCTGTAGGATCTAAATAATCTCCTTCCGGACCATAATAACTAGAGTCTCTATTTTCAACAACTTTATGGTTAAGTGCAAACTGTGTTATAGTGAAATAATATTCCTTACCTTTAATCAAAGGTAAGCCAGTAAACGGTTCACTATTTATCCTCATCCTAATTCGACCTGTTTCCGGATCAGCATAAAGAACCGAATCCAAAAGGTTGTCATCAGGAACTGCTGGAATTACAAGATCTTGACCACCATTACCGGCAACTTTATAAATGGCTCTAATTTGATTATCTAAACTATAATAGCCTAATTGTTGAACATTATCCAAACCATCTACTGTTGCAGATTTGAGACTAGTTCTATAAGTTGTAAAATAAAATCCCTGAATCCTTCTATCAACATCTAGAACTGTATCAATAGCCTGATATGTCAACGGAGTAGAAGTTTCTATTGTGATATCGATGAAATTATTTCCTGTTTCAACTTCATATGCAATTGGAGGAGGAGGAGGAGGAGACGGGAAATTTGAGTTAAATATTAACTGCGCCGTAATATCGTATTCCTTTGCAAGAGTAATACCACTCAAAGCATTTGTTCCTCTTCCAACAACGTAAGCTGCAATAATATTAACCGGCTTGCCTACTTCAAGTTGAAATGGACCTGTATTAGACATCTGTCTTTGGTCGGTTGGATTTGTATTTATCCAACCAACATTTGTAACTGGATCGCCTGAGTACCAGAATTTATTGTCTATAGTGCTGCAATCAACACCACCGGCAACAGTTCCTAATCCCCAAGCACAAGGATCGAGTTCATTACCTAATCTGTCAAGACCAAGCATATAATTACGAGCTTCAAAACGAGTATTAGGATCGCCTATGGTAACGTCGCTTTGCTGATAATGTACAAATGAAGATAATCCCTGGTTTTTTGCACCCGGAAATTCCTCTATACCACGAGCTTGACCTCTGACATTATAAGCAGTGTCCAGTGGTGTATCAACACCATCTTCATATATTCCATCACTATTAACATCAGTGAAGGATTCGCCAGGAACATAAGCTACTGGTCCCTGGAAAAAGTCGATTAGGAAGCAAGGTGGGTTAGCACCAAAATTAGCATCGGTTCCATCGTTATAGACAAAGCCTGCATCAATGCTAATATCACAACCTACAAGGTCATCATACGCATCACCAAGATCAGGATCAGCCCAAACACCAAAATAAACAGAGTCAATTACATCAGCGACCCGCCCGGTGTTGACAATGCTATATCTTACAAATATCATATTTCCGGTAACGCCTTTAGATGCAAACCCGAATACTGTCTGCCTGATTTCTATTCCTTGAGGATCTACGTCGTTAAATCTTCTCAGAGCCGGATTAACAGCATCGTGATAAACACACCATACGGTTTCATCACCTATAATGTCCGGTCTATCTTCGTCAGAATCCCATTTGCCATTACCGTTTAAATCAACCGGATTATAAACTCCATCGCCATCGCCATCATAGAATTCGGCACCTAATTCAACTGCCTGTCTCCATTCTTCCCAGCTTTGTGAAAACTCACCATCTCTGGCGGCAAGAACATACAATTGTGCGCGGGAGTCATTTCTGCCAAATTCATAATTACCGGGAGCATAATCTTGTATTCTTGAAGCAGATGCTACTGCATTAGCCCACATTCTTCCATTGGAAACACCGCTCATAAAAAAGCCGCCTGAGAAAAGGAAGATCTCTTGATCAATTCTTCCTCCGTCCCTGCCGCCAATCAGAACGTCGGCAATAACACCTTCCCTATTAATAGGAATATCTAGATTATTGATGAACATGCGATAAGCATCACCGGCAATAAGATCTTCTTTTGCAGTTCTTTTACCACCGTCACCTTCTATAAAGGCAAAGGTAAAAGACACTGCAATTAGCAGTAATACTGCTAAAAATTTGTATCTACTACTAATTATTTTTTTTATTTTCATATCAATTTCCTCTTAGTGATTATTTACTTTTCCAAACTATTAAAAAGCAATGTTGGAAAAGTTAATTTTGAAACCAAGCTTAATTAGTCTTGGAATTCCAAAATTATACGGATTTCGCTCAAGAGATTTATAATCTTCAATAAAATATTGATCACCATCTGGATTTGCAACTGTTTGTCTGCTTGCAGCAATATTCTGTGCTTCCTGTGATTCAAGCCAGCCAGTTGTGTAAGCATCGCCTGTTGACTGATATACAGTAACAGGATTATCGGCATCCAATAGGTTTTCTACCCATACATATGGAGTTAAAAGAAGATTTCCAACTGCAAAAGATTTCTCAAGCTTAAAGTCAATTCTAAAGTTCCCTGGTCCGTATGCAGAATTTACATAACCTCTGGTATCTCCCCAATTAGTGTTACCTTCTAAGAGGTTTTGCGATTCTAGCGGAGTATAAGGTCTTCCACTTGCAAAAGAAACAAGAACGTTTGCTCCTGTCATTTCAAGAAAACCTAAATCTCCTTTAGGAACAAAGAAATCCAAATTAATAGTACCAGTATGTCTCTGATCGAAATCCAACGGTGCAATAACTTTAGGAATCTCTCCATTTGAATTTCTGAAAGCAGCAGTAAATGAAGAATTGGTTGATGAACCGGTTCCTTCAGCAATTGAATAAGTATAATTTACAGACATCGAGAAATAGCTGATTCTTGAAACATCAAGAGTTAAAGCTAATCCTTTAATAGTTCCAAAATCTGTATTTGTTGGAGTTATATACCTAAGAGTCTGCCCACCTTCCTGTCTCTGGAAAAATACAGTTGCTGTGTTGATCAAACCTTCAGTATTCTTATAGAAAGCGGTTAAGTTCAAAGCTGCAATCTCTCCAAGAACTTGCCTGAAACCAACTTCATACTGGGTTGTGATTTCACTTTCTACTTGTCCGGTATTCAAGGCCCAGTTATTATCAGTAACAAGAAAGTTTAGATCATAGGTTGTTGAATATAACTGATCTAACCTTGGTTGTTGAATAAATTTTCCATACTGAGCATGGAATACAGTTGTAGCAGTAATCGGGAAGCCTAAACCAATCCTAGGCGATATGTAGAATTCCGACTTCTTTGTAGTAAAATCCGCATCATCATAAGTGTTTGGATCACCAGCGGCATAAGGCAGTAATGGATCATTAATAACATCAGTCTTACTGTCAAAGTAATCAAATCTTACTCCAAGATTAAGCACTATATCACTCAACTCAAATCTATCCTGAATATAGCCGTAAGCTAGCATAGGATTCTTGGGTGCAATAGCTGATTGAATCGTCTCGCCTTCATAATCAATAAATTGATCTCCACTTACTTCATTACCGAGTAAATCATATCCGAATGAAGTGGGCTGCAATCTAGAATATCTGACAAGATCCGGAAGATCGGAAAGATTATCACTTGAAAGACCGATTGGTCCTATATTAAAAAATCTAACTGTATTGTAGCTGAAGCCGCCACCGATTTCCAAAAGATGATTTGAAATCTGTGCAGTAAAATCCAGATCAGCAGTAAGAGTTTTAATATCAGTTTTACTATAACCGTTCCAAACCCTTCCATATGAATTAAAAATACCAATTGGATCGGTTGTTACTCTTCCGCCATTATAAGGTAAGGTTACACCAAGAGCAGCATTTGCAACACTGTCGCCATACATATCAAGGTCATTAAACCAAATTCCATCACCTACTTCGGTATTGTACATTCTGTATCCAACATTCAAATTCCAGAATGCATTAGTGCTTACATTTTGCGAAAGCCTTGAGCTGAATGACCAGTTCTCGCTTTCGTTTCTTGTATTGTGCATAGAGTTATTTTTTGAATAAGCATGTACATATCCTCTGAAATCGCGTGAGTTTATGTTAGCACCAAGCCTTAGCTGGAAAGGACCGATGCTATGGTTTGTTCTGGCAGTATATCTATAAATTCCTTCATCCATATCATTCTTATATGGGCTATCAAAAACCACGTCAGAATTGAAAGATAAACCAATAGCTCTCGGGTTACTGTCTTTGTTCCAGCCTCTTTCACCTGAAAGGAAGAATGTATGCTGGCTATTTCCGGGAATTATAGGACCGCTCAAATTTAATGTATAAAGGTTATATCCAAAATCATCGGTAAATGAAGAAGTTAAAACATCTCCAAAAAAAGAATATGTGGGATTACCAGATTTTGTAGTAACATTTACAATACCGGATTGAGCTTGCCCGTATTTTGCTTCATATCCACCGATCTGGAATGATAGCTGCTCAATAGCGGAATTACTAAGCTGTGATTGGTTAGTACCTGAGTATATTTCATTCTGAGGTACGCCGTCTACTATGTATAGTACTTCTGCACCACGACCACCTCTAACGTTAATAACAGCATTACCACCGGCACCGCCGCTACCTTCAGCAATTACAACACCAGCCTGTAATGAAGCTAATTTTTCAACGCCTTTTACAGGTAGTCTGCCAATCTCTTCCGAGTCAAATACTTTAGTAGTATTAGTGGATTTTTCCTCGAAAAATTTCCTGTCCTGAACAATAATTTCAGGAAGTGTAAAGTCTGTAGTTAACTCGCCATTCAGTTCGTAAGTAATACCGGCAACAACTCTTACATCCTGAACGAGCCGAGGAGCATATCCCACGTAGCTGATTCTTACATCGTAAGTACCAGGCGTGATATTTAATATAAAGTAATTACCATTAACATCTGTTGCCGCTCCTAAATCGGTGTTCAATAAAATAATGTTAGCACCAATAAGGGGTTCGCGCGTAACCTCATCGACAACTTTTCCACTCAATTTTCCAACGCCGGATTGAGCGAAAAGAGCAGAGGAAACAAACAGAGTAAATAGAACAATTAGGAAAGTAGAATATTTTTTCATCTCTTCTCCACACTAATTTTAAAATTAATTTCTGAACTGAAGAGAAATTAGATAGTTACATATAATTTCACAACATCTAAAAAAATCAGGTAAAAATCGGGTAGGTATTTTTTCATACCTACCCGGGATAAATATTAATTACTTAATAAGCATCATCTTCTTTGATGATGTAAAGTTACCTGCGTTTAATGTATATATGTATAGACCTGTAGCAAGATTTGAGGCATCGAAAGTAACCTGATGTGTTCCAGCTTCCTGGCTGTTGTTCACTAGGTTAGCAACTTCTTTACCTAATACATCATAAACTTTCAGTGTAACATTGCTTCTTTCAGCTAATGTATAGCTGATAATTGTTGATGGGTTGAATGGGTTCGGATAGTTTTGAGCTAACTCAAAATTTCTAACCATTGCAATATTATCATCAACTGAAGTAATTACGATATCATAAGTATCGTACAAAACATCAGCTAGTGCAGTAGCATCGCCTTCACCAAAAAGACTTGTTCCTGGACTCATATCAGCCAAATAAATAATATGTGCTCTGTATTCAGTGTCAGAAATTTTCTCTAAATGCTGTGCAGCATGACCATATGATTCACCCACATTTGGCAACATACCAGGGAAAACTCCGAGGTATTCCCAAGTTGCTCCGCCGTCTTCTGAAACTGCATGATAAAGATCAGTCCAATATAGCAAATAAGTCTGGTCAACATTCATTGTATCTGCATCTGTCATTTCAGGTCCTGTCCACATTGCATAAAGAACTTGTCCGTCTTCACTTGCAGAAATACCAGGATATGACTGACCAATCATGTTTCCAGGATAATAATCGCCGATTTCCTCAATTGCCATCAATTGCAGGATCAGAAATTGCAACCCAAGTAGCTGTTGTTGAATTCCAATAAAGAATAGGGTAACTGCTTCCAATAGAAGTATCACGAGTAGCATTAAATACTAATCCATAGCCATTAGCTATAGCATGAACAACACCATCATTTCCAACAGCCATATCAACATGACCGAAGTTTTCGAAAAGTGGACCATAGTTGTCTGTATGATAACCAGCAACTAAATCAAACACACCGTCTTGACCAATCATAGAAGGAGCCCAATTAGCTCCGGAATCTGTAGAATAAAGCATCCAGACGTTATCAGCTTCAGCTACAGGAACACCATCCCAAACATGAGCACCTTCACCTGTTACAGTTTCGTTAGCATTGGATCCGAATTGAACAAGGTATTGTTCGTCTGGTGATTTTGACATACCAACTTCAACACCGCCGTTTGCTATCCAATAAATTTGAGAAGGATGGAAATCGGACATAGTAGCCCATTGTGTATAGGAAGAACCAAAATCTTCCGTCTTGTAAAATTCAAACTCAACTCTGTTACCAGAGCATGATGTCCAAACAATAGCACCGGCAACTTGTACAGATGGGTCTGTGTTAGCTTCAAATTCTGTAGCCGGATAACCAGTAGCGCCATCCCAAAGGAATAAATTGCAACCAGCATGGTAAACACCTACCATTAATCCTGCAGCATCTCCGGTTAAACCAAGATCAATCTGAGGCCAACCTGAAGTTGCACCGCGAACATCATTAACTACCCAGCTGCTGCCATCTTTGTAGGCATGAGCTACTCTTCTGCTAGTTGCAGGAGCACCTGGAAAATAATTTCTAAGCATAGGCAATAAGTGTGGTGTGCCCGTAGCTACGTCGTAGACTATTTGATCACGAATAACACTGTTAGAGAAGTAATCATAATCGGTAAAGCCAACTACCTCGCCTGCTAAATTAACCGTATTAGGCGATACTTTACCAACAGTTGTTGTTGTTGGAATGAAAGAATCGTCGGCAATTCTTTTTGATTTCTCTTGCGCGTTAATTAAGGTTGCAGCAAAGAGAACCAAGAGGAACAATGTAAAGAGTTTCTTACTCATTTTACTCTCCTTTAATGATGAAATGAATTGTTAGTTAGATAATTGAGAAATCTCACAGAAATATTTTTTTGTGAAAATTATTAAAATGGTTAAATATCTTATGAAACAAAATAATATAACCTTTAATTCCAGTCAAGTTTTTAAGCATTTTTATTTTGTCTATAGAGAAATAAGGATTTTTAACGATATTGTCAAGAGATTTGATTTTCCTTTTATATTTGTTTTCAACCGAATAAATACTTACTATCCCATTAATCAAAAAAAAATCGTTCAATCTTGAACCATTAACCCTCAAATCAACGTTTTTTACTGTTAAAGCCACTTTTCCTATTTAAATTAAGGAATTTATTTTCTGAACTATTTGAGCCTTCGGTACAGCACCAATAATAGTTTCTTTCACCTGACCATTTTTAAATATCAATAAAGTGGGAATACTTCTTACTCCGTATTTTATTGATGCCTCCTGATTAGAATCAACATCCAGTTTGCCAACTTTTAATTTGCCCGAATATTCTTCGGCTAATTGTTCAACAACAGGAGCAATTATTTTGCAGGGTCCGCACCATACAGCCCAGAAATCTATTAATACAGGAAGGTCAGAATTAAGAACTTCTTTTTCAAAATTATCATCAGTAATTGTTATAGGTTTCATTTTGTCCTCTAAAAAATTTTTAATACTATTTTAACAGAAAATTATTGTCCAATATAATTTACTATATCCTCACCACCGTCAGCATTTATAATTCCGCCGGAGATCCATTCACCACCGTCTTTGCAAAGAAGTGAAATAATTTTTGCAACATCTTCAGGAGTAGTTAGTCTTGCTCTGGGATTTTTTCGTAAAGCTATGCCTGTCATTTCAGCGTTTCCGGGAATTTTTCTTAATGCAGGCGTATCCGTTACACCTGCCATAATTGCATTAACTGCAACATCCATTTTTCCTAATTCACCGGATAACTGACGAACATGAGATTCCAATGCTGCTTTAGCTGCAGAGACTGCTCCGTAATAAGGAATAGTTGAATGACTACCTGAACTTGTCATTGCAAAAATTCTTGCTTTTTTAGCTAATAATTTTCTCACAACTACATCCTGAACCCAGTAAACAAGTGAGTGAGCCATTACGTCAAGAGTCATTTCCATCTGTGCTTTTGTAATTGCCTGTTCACCATCTTTAGGAACGAATGGCTTCAGAGTTCCGAAAGCAAGAGAATGCATCAACACTTTAATAAGTGGCTGAGAAGAAAATTTAATGCTTAGCTCGTTAAGAACTTCGCCCCTTTTATATGCATCAGCTGCGTTAATGTTGTAAAACAAAGCATCAACTTTGTTCGATTTAATTTCATTAATAATTCTTTCAACATTTGGCATAGTTGCCTGTCTGTCTAAATGCACACCGATAATGTTGAAACCGTCTCTAGCAAGTCTAAGTGCCGTTGCCTCACCAAATCCGGATGAAGCACCAAGAATCAGAGCCCAACATTTATTGTTCTCTTTCCTTTCCATGAGAGGCATTATCCTTTTTTGTTTCTATAAATAGAGTGGCAATTATAAGAAATAAGACTAAGCGAAACAACATTATTTCAATCGTTTAAAAAATACTTTTTATGTTTATATTTTTGAAATAGAAAACAACTTACCGGAATTGACAATTTAACAAATGAATGATTGATTGAATGATTGATTGGAAATCATGAATCTGTACATCCTTAATCAATTCTCTTTTTATCCATTTGTTTTCACGATATCATCTGTCTGATAGCTGGTTTGTAACTATCGTTGTTCAATCACTTTGATTTCAAAACAATCGAATCTTCACCGATAAGTTTCGTTAGAGCTAGTAACAGATTATCGCTTAAATTTACTCTGTTATCTTTTAATGCAAATATTTTACTTTTAATTCCTTCTTCATTCAATTGAAGAAAAACCGGAACGGAGCCGGAATGTTTAGCAAGTATTGTTTTAATTTTTTTTGTTGTTTCCTCGGTTACTTTTTCTTTATCAATTAAAAGTTTAAGACTTTCCGTTAATGAATCTCTTACTTTTTCAAGTGGAATAATTTTTTTTACATGGGCTTTTACTGCATCACCGCTGCTTTCAAGATCACCAAAAATAAAAACAGACTCCTCTTTTTTTAACAAATCGCCATATTCAGCATAAGTTTTTGAGAACATTAAACATTCGCATGAACCTGTAAAATCATCAATTTTAAAGAATGCCATTGTTCTGCCGGACTTATCAATCTTAGTTTTAATATCAGTTATAACTCCGCATACACGAATATCTGCCATATCGGTTACTTCTTCTGTTTCACCAATATGAATGCTGGCAAAAGATTTATATTCGAGTTCATATTTGCGTAGCGGATGACCTGTTACATAAAATCCTATTACTTCTCTCTCTCTTGCTAAGATTTCTAATTCACTCCATGGCTTCACTTCAGGAAGAACAGGTTCAGATATCTGAACTTCTTCTGAATCACCAAATAAACTGTTCTGTGAAAGTAATTTTGAATTCTGAGCTTTATGGCTAAAATCTAACGCAGCTTCAACAGCATCAAAAAGTTTCGCGCGATTTTTATCTATCGAATCGAAAGCACCGGCAAGGACCAATCCTTCAAGAGTTTTTTTGTTAACCAAACGTGTATCAAGATTCAAACAAAAATCAAAAATACTAGTAAAATCTCTTCCAAGAGTTTGTCTTGTTCTTATCATTTCTTCAACTGCATTTATGCCGACATTTTTAATTGCGGACATTCCAAATCTGATTTGACCTTCTTCAGCGTCAAAATAAACTGAAGGATTATTTACATCGGGTGGAAGAACTTTTATTTTCAGCTTACGACAATCTTCAAGAAACTTTGTTACTTTATCGGTGTTTCCAAATTCATTCTTGAGATTTGCAGCAAGAAACTCTGCCGGGTAATACGCTTTAAGATATGCTGTTTGATATGCGATATAACTGTATGCAACTGCGTGGCTTTTATTAAATCCGTAGTTAGCAAATTTGAATATTGCATCAAAAATTTCTTTTGCAACTTTTTGAGGAATTTCTTTTTTGACAGCGCCATCTAGAAATTTTATTTTTTGTGCTTCCATCGCAAGAAGATCTTTCTTGCCCATTGCTCTTCTAAGTATATCGGCTTCAGCAAGACTCATTCCCCCGACCTGGTTTGCAATTTGAATAACCTGTTCCTGGTAAACTATAATTCCATAAGTTTCCTTCAGTATAGTTTCAAGAATAGGGTGTTTATATTTAACCTTCTTTCGTCCGAATTTTCTTTCAATAAAATCATCGATGAATTCCATAGGACCAGGACGATAAAGAGCATTCATTGCTGCAAGATCACTCAAACTGTTTGGCTGCAATCGTTTTAAGTATTCGCGCATCGGCGACGACTCAAACTGGAACACACCGGTTGTTTGCCCTTTTGAAAACAGCGCATAAGTTTTTTCATCATCGAAAGGAATGGAATCAATATCAATTATTACATTATGATTCTTTTTAATGAAGTCGAGCGTATCGCGAATAATTGTTAATGTTCTCAGTCCAAGGAAATCCATTTTAAGCAAACCGGAGCTTTCAATGTCTTTCATATTGAACTGAGTAACTAAATCATTTTGCGATGTTGCATTTACAGCATTCGCCAGAGGAACATATTTGCTTACATCATCGGGAGTAATAACCACACCGGCGGCGTGCTTGGAAGCATTTCGGTTCATTCCTTCAAGCACTTTAGCATATTTTATCAAATCCTTAATTGATTCGTCATCAGAGTTTTGTACCCACTGAAGTTCAGGAACTTCAGCAAGCGCCTGGTCTATTGTATAAACTTTACCAAACTTTGATGGAATATATTTAGTGATTTTATTTACTGTTGGAATTGGAACTTTAAGAACTCTTGCAACATCTCTTATAACTGCTTTCGATGAAAGCCTGTTGAATGTTATAATCTGACTAACGCAATCATTTCCATATTTTTCTCTTACATAATCAATTACTTCGCCTCTCTGGTCATCTGCAAAATCAACATCAATATCAGGCATCGATTTTCTTGCGGGATTTAAAAACCTTTCAAACAACAAAGCAAAATCGAGAGGATTTATATTTGTGATGCCCAAAGCATAAGCAACCAAACTACCCGCAACGCTTCCTCTGCCGGGACCAACAGGGATATTTTTTTGCTTCGCGGTATTTATAAAATCCTGAACAATAAGGAAATAGCTGGCAAATCCCATTTGTTTAATTGTGTCAAGCTCAAACCTGAAACGGTCTTCAACTTCTTTGGTAATGTTCAATTTCCTATTCTTCAAACCTTGCAGGGCAAGAAACTCAAGATATTCTTCAAGTGTTTTTGCGTTTGAATTTCCAGGTATAGGAAAATTTGGAAAATGATGTCCATCAAAATCCAGTTTAAGATCTATTTTCGAATCAATTTCAAGCGTATTTTCAATTGCACCTTTATACTTTTTAAAAAGTTTTATCATCTCTTCAGATGATTTAAAATATACCTGATCAGTTCCATAACGTAAGTCTTTATAATCTGCGCCGTTCTTATCTGATAAAAGAAGAAGAATGTTGTGAGGAATTGCATGATCTTTTTCAATGTAGTGGCAATCGTTAGTTGCAACCAACTTTATTCCAAGTTCTTGAGAAAGTTTCGGCATTCCTTCGAGAACAAGTTTTTCATTATCCATATTGTGATTTTGTATCTCGAGATAAAAATCCTCACCGAAAATATCTTTGTAAGTTTTTGCTGTATCTTTTGCTTTTGTAAAATCACCATTAACGAGGTGATATGATACAACACCGCTTACACATGCGGAAGTGCAAATCAATCCTTCAGAATATTTTTTAAGAAGTTCAAGATCAATTCTTGGTTTATAATAAAATCCCTCGGTATGGCCAAGTGTAGATAGCTTGGAAAGATTATCAAATCCTGTTTTATTTTTTGCAAGGAGAATTAAATGGTTGTAATGCTTTGCCCTTTTTCTACCGGGAACATCTTCACCTTTGGTTTTATCAAACCTGCTGCCCTCGGTAACAATGTATGCCTCCATACCAATTATAGGCTTGATTCCTGCCTTTGTAGCTTTTTTATAAAACTCAGCGGCTCCATACAATACACCGTGATCGGTAATAGCAACTGATTTCATTCCGTGTTTTTGGGCAGCATCTATTAGTCCCTGAACAGTACAAGCGCCGTCCTGCAAACTGTAATGAGTGTGATTATGTAAATGAATAAAATCAGACATGAAAAATGGTCCACTTTATCTCTCCCTAAAGAGGAGAGGAAATGACGTAATAAAACTTATAAAAACTGGCATCAATAAAATTTCAGACAAGTAGATTTTATCTGAGATCTGAATTAAACTTACAAATTTTTTATATCAATTTTCATATTGACACGAAAATTAATTTTATTAAAAAAATAATAGAGAATTACAGAGAAAAAATGCGGAAAATTATTTACTGTTCCTTCTTGAACCTGAACCCGTTTGAAATGAGATAAGCTTAACTTTTACCAGTATGACCGAATCCGCCTTCACCCCTTCTGCTATCATTTAGTTCATCGCTTTCTTTTAATTCTGCAAGATAAACTTTTGATAGGACAAGCTGTGCAATTCTGTCACCGGAAGAAATTTTAAATTCTTCTTTGCTAAGGTTGATCAATATAATTTTTACTTCACCGCGATAATCAGAATCAATAGTTCCGGGAGAATTAAGAACACCGATTCCGTGCTTAATTGCAAGTCCGCTTCTCGGTCTCACTTGAATTTCATATCCAAAAGGAATTTCCACGGAAATATTTGTGGGAATAAGTTCAATTTGTCCGGGCTTTAAGATTATTTCTTCTTTCAAAGCTGCCCTTATATCCATACCGGAACTTCCTGTAGTAGCGTATTCAGGAACCTGAACATCATTAAAATCTTCGCTAAGTCTTTTAAATTTTACAATTACTTTTTCTGACATTAGTTCGTTCTTTTCTTAATTAATTTTTCTATTAAAATTTTTATTTCACTCTGATCAGCAATAAATCTGAAAACAATGATAACATAAACAATAAATATTGCGGACTTGATAAGTAAGTTTATTTCGTCCAGACTTTTTAAAACATAATACAGCACAGCGATTACTGTACCAACAATAACCAATTTAAATAATCTGCCATATTCATAATCAATTCTATAATACTTTTGAGTAACAAGGTAATAACCAAATGCCATGACAGCGTAACTAATTAAAGTTGCAAACGCAGCACCCATTATATTAAAATGCGGTATAAGTAAAATATTTGAAACGATATTTGTGATTGCGCCAACACCTGCAACAATAGGTGCGTACATACTTTTTTCCTCAATATAAATTCCGGCTGAAAACACAACATAAAATCCGTTGAACAAATAACCGAGAAGAATAATCGGTACAATATCAAGTCCATTCCAATATTGTGAGCCGATTATGCTGAATCCGCCAAAGTTTATTCTTACAATATCATCAACAAAAAGTGAAAGAAGAATGAGCAAAGTAAATCCAACAATAGAAAAATAGGTCATTACTTTTGAGAACATTTGCTTTGCGTTTTCCTCTTTTGCATTCTGAAGGAAGAATGGCTGCCAGGCATATTGAAACATATTTACAAACAGCATCATAAAAATGCCAAGTTTGTAGTTTGCTTTGTAAACTCCAACTGTGTCAAGGTCAGTTAGTCTTTCAAGTATCGGGACATCCACAACCTGAACGAGCATAATTCCAATTCCAGCAGGCAAATAAGGAATTCCGAATCTGAATAATCTTTTAAATAGTGCTTTATGAAAACTAAATTTAAAATACTTTGTGATTGTTGGCGAGACTAACACTAGTGATAATAATGAAGCGATAAGATTGCTAATAAAGATAGCTTCAATTCCCCACCGCAAAACAACGATTAAAACTACATTTAATATTATGTTAAGAAGAATGTTGAGAACTTTAATCGCGGCAAACTGTTTTGCTTTTCGTTCCAGTCTAAGTTTAAGAAAAGGAATTACTGCATTAGCATCAACAAAAAGAATTACAGATGAAAGTATAATTACTGAAGCGTACTCAACCGGTATTCCAATCCAACCGGTAACAGGCCTATTTATCAGAATTAATAAACCCGAAAAAAATATTGATGTTATAAAAACCGAGATGTATGGAGTTGAGAAATTATCTTTGTCATCACCTATGTCTTTGAAAGCTGCATACTTTAAGAATGCTGCATCCATACCGTAAATGAAAAATATGTTGAGTATTGCGATGTAAGAATAAACGATCATCACAATTCCGTAATCACCCGGAGCAAAAATGTTTGTATAGAAAGGCACAAGAATGAAGTTGAGAAACCTTCCTATCATTGTGCTGATGCCGTAAATGGCAGTATCTTTTGTAAGCTCTTTTAACTTGTCAAACATCAGAACATTTTATCCTTCAAGAGAAATATCGAGCGAAATATCCAAAGCTTTTACACTATGAGTTAAAGCTCCAACCGAAATATAATCAACTCCCGTTTCAGCTATAGAAGCAACTGTGTCTAGATTCACTCCTCCTGATGCTTCTAATTTACATTTTCCGTTTACTAGCCCAACGGCTTTTTTCATTTCAGATAGTTCAAAATTATCAAGCATAATAATATCAACGCTGCATTTTAACGCTTCATCAACTTGTTTAAGGTTTGTAGTTTCAACTTCAATCTTAAAAGATGAATTATTTTTTTTTTGAAATTCTTTGCATCGCTTCACAGCTTCTGTAATTGAACCTGCAACTTCAATATGATTGTCTTTGATAAGAAACATATCAAACAAACCAATACGATGATTTTCACATCCTCCCATTGTTACTGCATATTTGTCTATCAGTCTCAAGCCAGGAACTGTTTTACGTGTATCAATTATTTTAGCCTTTGTATGCTGAACTTTGTCCGAGTAAACTTTAGCAAGGGTTGCAATACCGCTCATCCTTTGCAAAAAGTTTAATGCTGTTCTTTCGGCAGTTAATATTGATGACGCCCTTCCTTCAATAATTGCTACTATTTCACCTTTGTAAATTTCTTCGCCGTCATCTTTAAAGGTTTTAAAGTCTAATTCGGGATCGATAAGATTGAAAACTTCTGCCACTACGTTTAACCCGGCAATTATTCCATCTTGCTTCACTAAAAAATTTCCAAAACCGGTTTTAGAATTATCAATTGTAGCTAAAGTGGTTATGTCACCTGTTTTGATGTCTTCTTCCAGAGCAGTTTTTATAATTCGATGAAGATGTTCTTTACTTAGTGTCATCATAATATTTTCTTATTGCATCTAAAAAAAGTTTTGGTGCTCGTATCGGTTTACCGAGTTTCGGATCAACAAATACAAGTTCAATATAGCCTTCACAAATAACAACTCCTCTTTCTTTGCTTTTTATTGTATGATCAATATGAACCTTAATTTGTGGAAGTTTTTCTACTCTTGATTCGATTAGTAAAACTTCATCATAGAAAGCAGGATTTTTAAATTTTATCATCGTTTCAATCACGGGCATATGATATCCGGCATCTTCAATAGCTTTATATGTAAGACCATTATCCCGCATCATCTCGCTTCTGCCGATTTCAAAATAATCGAGGTATCTTCCGTGGTAAGCAAATTTCATTTGATCTGTGTCGCCGTAACGTACACGAATTTCAGTGATGTGTTTGAGCATATAGTAGAAATCAAATTTTGAAGTGAGAAATTAAAAGTTTTAAGAATCAGTCGGTAAAAATGATTTGTTAAAAATCATCATTCAAGATTTTCCAGATCAGCTAAATCCTGATACCTTCCAGAAGCTTTTTTGTTTTGTTTAAGATGTTCCAGGCTTATAAAATTCATTTTCAATCCATCAGTGACAATTTCGAACTTACTGTCGAAACAATCATCGAACTCAACACCATCAAGTTCGGTTATCAAATCTATTCTATTCGGAGGTAAACCCAGTTGGACTACTGTATCTTTCCCTTTAAAGTCTTTTTCTTTTAATTCAGTTGATTTGAATCCAAATTCATTTATCACATTTATGATTTTTTTTAGATTATGCTCATTGGTAAATATCCATATATCAATATCTTTTGTATATCGTGGATAACCATGAACTGCAACAGCATATCCACCAACAATTAGATATTTAACCTCGTTTTGATTGAGTAATTCTATAAACTCTCTGAAATCCTTGTTCAGTACCATATTTCCAACTGTTATATTCTTGTCTTAATTTTTCAACTGCTTCCAAACGAAAAGATACAGGCATTGATAACCAATATGATAAATCATCTTTTTTATCTTTGGCGTTAACTTTTTTTAATACAGTTTTATCTAATGTAAACTTCATAACCATATAATTTATATTTCAAACCATTACTCTATTCTACAAAGGCACCCATTGCGCCAAATTTTTCCAGACGATTTGCAATAAGTTTTTCAGGTTTCACTTTCACTAATTCATTTAATTCTTCTATAAGAATATTTTTTAAAATTTCTGTTGCTTCATTATGATCCCTATGTGCACCGCCCATTGGTTCGGGTACTATACGATCAATTATTTTTTGTTCGAGTAAATCCGGTGCAGTTAATCTTAGAGCTTCAGCAGCCTGTTCCTTATATTCCCAGCTTCGCCATAAAATACTTGAACATGATTCAGGAGAAATAACCGAATACCAGCAATTTTCAAGCATTAGAATTCTATCGCCAATACCTATACCTAATGCACCACCGCTCGCACCTTCACCAATAATTACAACTATTATCGGAACTTTTAATCTGCTCATCTCAAAAAGATTTCTCGCAATCGCTTCTGCCTGTCCGCGTTCTTCTGCTTCAAGCCCGGGAAATGCTCCTGGAGTATCAAGCATCATAATTACCGGCTTATTAAATTTTTCTGCAAGTTTCATCAAGCGAAGTGCTTTCCTGTAACCTTCGGGATTCGGCATTCCAAAATTTCTATAAAGGTTGGATTTAGTATCACGACCTTTCTGATGACCGATAATAACAACTTTATAATCACCTAATTGTGCTAATCCGCCAACTATGGCTTTATCATCTTTAAACAGTCTATCTCCATGTAATTCAACAAAACTGTCCGTCATCGCTAAAATATAGTCTAGTGTAAATGGTCTGTCGGGGTGACGGGCAAGTTGAACACGCTGCCATCTCGAGAGGTCTTTAAATAATTCTTCTTTTAATTGTTTTACTTTTCCTTCAATTCGAATAATCTCTTTTTCAATATCAAGATTATCCGAATATTTTTTCATCTCTTCAATTCTTGATTCAAGTTCAACAATTGGTTTTTCAAAATCTAATATTGTTTTTGCCATATCTTTTATTTTCTCCACATTTTCATTAATGTTTTACCAAGTATTTCTAAATCGAGCCATATATTTTGATTTTTTGCATAAAAAATATTTTGTCGTTCTGATTCCCTATTACCATCTGTATCTGTGTACCACAAACCGGTTAATCCTTTTTTACCAAGATAAAAAGATTTTTTGTTATTGTTTTCATTCGGACCAACAAAACTTAATGATCCGGAAAAAACCGAAGGTACTCTCAAGAATAAATTCTGAAAAATCAGTTTTCTTTCCGGTAAGTTTTGCTTTGAAAAATATGAAAGGATAGATCAAAAACAAAACTGCAGTTGAAACGATAATATCAAAACTTCTTTTAATAAACTTCAACATCGGACTTGTAATGTTATAATTAAGTTCAAACAAAGGAAGATCATCAAGAAGTGTAATAGCAGTTTTACCAACAATGAAGTCGAGATTGCTGCCGACAATTTTAAACTCAACATTTTTATCCTGATTTCCCGATACTATTTCAATCATCTTATTATAGGTTAACTGTACAGAGGAAAATATAACTTCATTAATCTTATTCTCTTTAATAACTTTAGCAATGTTAACATCGGTTCCTATAACTTCAAATCCATTGATATTTTGTCCAACTTCCTTATTAGAAAATCCAACCAATCCAAACACCGAATATATGTCTGTTCTTTTTTCTTTTAACTTTTTTGCTATTTTAATCGCGGTTTCATCTGTCCCAATTACAATAGAACGTTTTTGTTTGAAGTCACTTTTCCCCAAGCCGATACTGAAAAACAGTTTTGCAACAATCCGCCAAAACGGAAGAGTGATAAAAAGAATTAAATAAGTAATTAAAACTACTGCTCGACTGAAAGCATATTGCTTGAAGAAAAATGTTAATGATGTCAGAACCAGAAGACTAATAAAAGTACCTACCAGATTTTTCATTACTGATAAAGTATCTTTTGTATAAGAACCCGATAACATTGATATAAATAAATACAGCAATGCCGGAACTATATAGACAATCGGGAGAGCAAAATCAGGAAATCCTACCCAGTCAGAGTGTGTTTTAATTAAATTCTCGGCTATCAGAAGTGCAACAATAAAAAGAAAAACATCTATAAGTATTGCTGACAAAATGAGTTTGATTTTTCCAAGATAAGCAAAAAATCTTCTCAGAATTATTGCAGTGCGAAGAATTAATTCAACAAGAAATGAAGTTGATAGATGTTTCTTTACAAACAGATGCATTGCATTGTAAAAAACTTTTGTTTCATCTATGTTACTGCGTTTGGTACTTTCGCCCTTGTAATGAATTATTTGCGTTGAATGAACATAATAAACTTTATGTCCTGCTTTTTGTATTCTGTAACATAAATCAAGATCCTCACCGTACATAAAAAACTGTTCATCAAATCCGCCGACCTTATCATATACTTCTTTTCTCATCATCATAAAGGAACCGGAAATTGCATCTACTTCATAAGTCTGGTTTTCATCAAGATAAGTAAGATTGTAGCGTGCAAATATTTTGCTTTTAGGAAATAGAGTACTTAGTCCAGTTACTTTAGTAAACGATGTCCATGGTCCGGGGAAACTTCTTCTACATGGAAGTTGAAGTGTACCATCCGGATTCAAAATTTTACAACCAGCTAATCCCGCATCGGGTGTTTGATTAAAAAATTCAATCATCTTTGAAAAAGTATCTTCAGCGACAATTGCATCGGGATTAATCAGCAGAATATATTTTCCTTTAGCTTCCTTTAACCCAATGTTATTAGCTTTACCAAATCCAAGATTGGTTTTATTGACTATTAGTTTTATTTGCGGATATTTTTCGCGGAGGAATTCTATACTTCCGTCATCGGACGCATTATCAACAATTATAACTTCTGTTTGAATTCCTGATGAAGCCTTTTGGATTGAGTCAAGAAGATTCTGAAGAAAAACCTTTACATTATAGTTTACTATGATTATCGAGAGATCCAATTCATTTACCTCAAAGAATTCTAAAGATACTTCTTAAACGAAGTTTCCAAACCATAAGTACTGCTTCACGAACAATCTTCTTAGACATTTTAGATTTACCTTTAACACGATCCATAAAAACGATTGGTATTTCTTTAATCTTAAATCCTTTTTTGTATGCTTTGAATGTCATCTCGATCTGGAATGAATATCCGTTTGACCGGACATTATCAAGATCAATATTTTCAAGAACTTTTCTTCTGAAACATTTAAATCCGCCAGTTGCATCTTTGATTGGCATTCCGGTTATAATTCTAGTATAAACACTGGCGAAGAAACTCAATAATAGTCTTTTCATTGGCCAGTTAAGAACACGGACTCCATCTATATATCTGCTGCCGAGGACCAGATCATTTTCTTTTATAGCTTTGAGAAAGTTCGGAATTTCTTTTGGTTCATGAGAAAAGTCAGCATCCATCTCAAAAATATAATCATAACCATTTGCTAAAGCATATTTAAAGCCAGCAATGTAAGCTGTTCCTAATCCGAGTTTTTTCTCTCTTTGAATCAAGTTAAGTCTTGAATTCGATTTTTGCTGTTCCAAAACATATTGAGCTGTTCCATCGGAAGAGTTATCATCAACTATCAATATATCGATGCTCTCATCCTGCTTTAATACTTTAGGAATCAGCCTGGGTAAATTTTCAAGCTCGTTATATGTAGGTATTATTACAAGAGTTTTTTGATCAGACATTGTCTTTTTCCTGGCAAAGCGCAGAGAGCATAGCGCCAAGCGTTGAGTTATGCGTTATAGAGTTTTTTTGAAATTTGTTATCATTCGTTTTAAGTCATTCATTGTCATTTGGTTTTGCCGTCATTCGCTTAACTGTCATTCAATTGTATCTGATCCACTGCAGGATTCTTTTTACCAATGGAATTAATATAGTTATTTAGTTTTACACCAATATCATTTATGTCTTTATCAAACTTTTCAAAATCTTCAAGACTAATCAATCCTCTATTTGAGGCTTTTGTTAACCATGTTCTTGTTTCGAAGAGTGATCCTCTGGAGTAATAATAAAATTGCTTAGATTCTTTATAGAAGAATCGTCCATACCCTTCACTAATGTTTGCAGCAACAGAATCAGCAGCTTTAACAAATTGTTTTCCGATTGTGTCTTTCGTAAAAAAATCCCAACTCATTACAATATTCCAAATCTCCTCTGCTAAACTCATAGATAGTTGATATACACGAAGTTCTTCCAACTTCATAAAGCCTCCAAACGAAAAATATTGCAATCTAGGTTAAGCAATTGAATTACCATTGAATGACAACTAAATGACTACCGAATGACAATTGAATAACTAATTATAATGCCCTTTTCCAAAAAGAACAACAAAAACGGTTCTGAATAAAATTTTCATATCCATTCTGATTGACATATTTTCAATATAAAAAAGATCATAGCGAAGTTTTATTTTCACATCTTCAATGGATTCATCATACTTGTGTTTAACCTGTGCCCAGCCTGTAATGCCAGGACGTACTTTTAATCTTCTCTTATAATATGGAATTTGCTCCGATAATTTCTCAACAAAAAATGGTCGTTCCGGTCTTGGTCCAACCAAACTCATCTCACCTTTAAGAACATTGTACATTTGTGGCAGTTCATCAATTCTTAAAATACGAAGTATCTTTCCGACTTTTGTAATACGAGGATCATCTTTTTGTGACCAAACAGGACCAGTGTGTTTTTCTGCATCAATATACATCGATCTGAATTTTAACATTTTAAATGGTTTACCGTTTAATCCGCTTCTCTCCTGTTTAAAGAAAACCGGACCTTTACTATCAAGCTTTAATTAATATTGCACTTATTAATATCACGGGAGAATTGGACGCCAGAAAGAATATTGAAACAAATATATCTGAAATACGTTTAAGTTTTTTCTCCCACTCGGGCATCAGCTCAGGCATTATATCTATAAGCGGCATTCCGTAAATCTGACTTGTACGCGCTTGCCCGCTAAGAATTTCATAAAGATCGGGGACTATTTTCAGTTTAATATCTTTTCCTTCAGTTTTTGATATCACTTCAACCAGCAAATCGTGATCATCTTTTTCCAGCGCAATTACAATTTCGCGGACTTTATATTTTTCAATCAGAGAGGATAATTCCTTAATCGTTCCTTCAGCTTTGATTTTTTTGTATTCTTTACCTACATAATCCGGATTAGCAGCTACAAATGCTTCCGGATCAATTCCGAGAGCACGGTGTTCAATAAGAGTATCGTAAACCTCAAATGCTTTTGGATTATAACCAATGATAAGAGCACATCTTCTACCAATACCTTTTATCAACAAATTTCGTTGAACACTTCTAATTAAAATTCTTCCTGAACCGACAAAGAACAAGAACAATCCCCAATAAATAAATATTAGAATTCGTGTTGTAGTTGCAACATCATGCATATAATCATCAGCAAAGATCAGGAAGAAGAGAAGAAAGATTCCGAAAAATGTAGCTTTAAACAGAGTTGAGATTTCATCAAATCGTGAAGACGCAAACCAGGTACGGTACATTCCAACAAAAGTAAAAATGATAAGCCAGTAGAAATAAATTACGAACATCGGAATGAAAAAATCAGGAGCAATAATTAATTTAAACCAACCGGTTTCCAATCTGAATATAACTATAAACAAACCACGCAGCATTGATCATTAAAAAATCTGTAAGAAGAAGTAATATTTTTTCAGTTTTTTTATTCAACTAATTACCTTGGTGTTGATTGCCAGATAGAGCTATGCTTCTTTGAAATAAACTTAACGAATCCAATTAAAAGTGCAATATTTGTTAGAATGAAGAAAAATGGAAGTGAAAATACCGGAATACGAATTTTCAAAATCGAAAAAAGCAAACCAATAAAAGAAATCAAATAGAAACAAATTTGTACAAAAAGTATCAAGTCAATTATATCCGATAAACCAAAAAGAAGTAGGTTACTTATTAAAAGTGTCAGGAAAAAAAATGGCATAAACCATCTTGAAAGTTTGTGAGACCAAAAAGCATATACTAATAAGACATTTCTATTAATATAGCAGACTATTTAATTGCTTTAGGGTTTCTAAATTTGTTGCCCCAAAACGAATTTTTCTTTTAAACTCATGAAGTAATTTAGGGGCTACTTCTTCATAAGCACAGGCTTTTTCATTAAATATAAATTTATAATTTTTTAATAATACTGATAGACTAATATATAGATCATCCGTTACAGGCGATTTTTCAGGTAGCAGAGTAAATAAATTTTTTCGAATAGCATAAATTCCACCATTTGCACCAATTAAAACTCCACAATCACCCTCAGCTTTTTTTATAAATGTTTCATACTGCCAGTATCTTTTTTCATCTGCACTTCCAGATTTTTTATATAATTTATCCGTAAGTATCAATTTACCACATACGCCTCCAATTTTTTCATCTGGAAAAATTTGATATTAAGTTCCTAATTGCATTATCATCAAATAATGTGTTAGCATCTGAAAAAATCAAAATCTTCTCCATCAGATTGTGCACCAAATCATTAAGAACAACTGCCTTACCTCTTCTGTCTTCAAATGAAAATACTTTTAACCATTCATATTCTTTCGAGAGTTCCATTAAAATTTGTCACAGTATTATCTGCTGAACCATCAGAACCAATCAGTAATTCGAATTTATCAAACTCTAATGATTGATTTGCAATATTCTCAATTCTCTCTTTAATTATGTTTTCCTCATTAAAAGCCGAAATTATAAGTGAGATTCTTCCGGAGAAATTATCCTCTTTAACTTTGGGATAAAGATGTGATAGGAGTTTAATAACTAAGGGATAAAAGACATAAGAATTTAAGATCAGGATTAGCGAAAACAGAAACAATATTTGAATGACCACAGTCATTTTAAAACTTATTCGTTCTCTGTGAAATTAAATTTGTATAAAGATTTTCTAAATTCTTGCCAATTTTTATAGGTAAATATTTTTTATCCAATTCGGTTATTATAATTGCATTATTAAAAATATTATTCATTTCCGATTCATAGTGGAACACTTTTATTTTCTCGCAAGAGAACAAGAGTTATATTGATTTCAAGTAAAAAAATAATTTTAACTTAAATCTAATGATCGGGTGAAAGAGAGCTAAAAAAATATAAATTAATACTTCTGGTAACTAATAGGAAATTGATGTATTAAATAGACAATTAAAAACTTTGATAATTCCACTATAAAAAATTAACGAAAAATTCTTTAAGTGGATACACATTATTTTTTTGTTTAAAACATAAATTTTAGGAACTAAAAATATAATCTTAATTTTTAAAATACTCATAAAAATGGTCTTAGATTAAATTGATTCAATAAATTCAAAATGGAATGAACTTCAAGATTATTCTTAGCAAATATAAAAATTTATCTAAAGAAAGATGTAATTATTTTCAGCTAAAATGTAATGTGCGGTTGAATACTGAGATAAGTTATAGTTTGCTTTTCCTAAGTAATTAACCCCTAAATATTTTTATTAATACGTCTTCAGTACAGTTGGATATCAATTAATTTATTCTTATTAAATCCAATTGTTGTATACAAATACTCAAGTTGTAATCCTTAGTCAATTTTTCTATTTTTAATCAATTACCTAAGAAAAATAATTTTAATGAAAATTCTTCAAATTAATAATAATCACTACAGAAAAAGTGGAACGGATAGTGTTTATTTAAACTTAATTAAATTATTAAGGAATCATGGTCATGAAGTAATTGCGTTTAGTTTTTATGACGACAAAAATGTTAGCGAAGAACTTGACAATTATTTCGTACAAAAAAAATTTTTAAGTAGATCATTCGGTAAATTTTATTCTAGAGACGCAAAAAATAATCTTGAAAAATTAATTTTGGATCATAAACCCGATATAGCTCACTTTCATAATATTATCGGCGGGCTTTCGGTTTCAATTTTACCTGTATTAAAAAAGAATAATATCCCCACTGTTGCTACTATTCATGGATTCAAGTACTTATGTCCAGCATTCACATTCATAAATGGAAAAGGTGAAATTTGCGAGGATTGTAAAGGAGGAAAATTTTATAAGTGTCTAATCAATAATTGTTCACCTGAAGGAAGAATTAGGAGTACTGCCTTAGCTATAGAAGCTTATGGTAGGGATTATTTTTTTCCATTTTATAAATATGTTGATAAGTTTATTTTTTTAAGTCGCTTCTTTTTGAATAAGTTTAACGAGTTTTATCCTAATATAGGCGATAATAGTGTCTTCATATATAATTTTATGGATGAAACAAATGAAATTCCAAAAACAACTAAGGGCAATTACTTTCTTAATTTTGGCAGATTAGATAGAGAAAAGGGAATTGAAACATTGATTGAAGCCTTTGCATTAAATCAAAATGCAAAACTAAAGATTATTGGAGATGGGCTACTCGCCGAATATGTTATGAAAAATAAAACAGAAAATATAGAATTTTTAGGTTATAAAGATTGGGAAAGTCTTAAGCAATACATTATAAACGCTTCTTTCATAATTGTTCCTTCTGAATGTTACGAAAATAATCCTATGACAGTTTTAGAGTCATATTCACTTGGTAAACCGGTAATTGGTTCAAATATTGGTGGTATTCCTGAAATAATAATAAGCGAAAAGACTGGATATCTCTTTGAACCAAAAAATGTCAATCAATTATCAAATTTAATTCAAATCGCTGATCAAATTGATGAAGAATCTTATGATCAACTATCAATAAATTCTATTAACTTTGCATTGGATAATTTCTCGAAAGATAAATATTATAATAAAATCATGAGTATCTATAATTCAATGGTCAAACAATTTCATAAATTATAAAAACAGGATAATTCGTGGATAAAAATTTAGAAGAAAAAAATAATTTTTTTGAATTAATTACGATTTTAATAAAATATCGGTGGTTTTTAATTTTCTTTACACTGATCATAACCTCTTCTGCAATCTCATATGCATTACTTGCACCCAAATGGTACAAATCTACAGCTTCTGTGTTACCAGCTGAAAAAACAGACTTTTTAAGTGCAATAACTGGCGTATCATCTTTAATAAAAAACTTTTCTCCATCAAAAGGTCTAAGTGCATTAACTGGTACATCAGAAACGGATAAGTATATTGCCATTCTCAAAAGTTCAACTGTTATAGACGATGTGATCAGGACTTTTGACCTCAAAAAAGTCTATGATATGGAAGATTCTTACAGTGAAAAAATTTATAAAAATTTCATGTCTAATTTAGAAATAGAAGTACAAGAAGAGGGAAATCTTACCATAGCTGTATATGATCAAAATCCAATAAGAGCTGCTAAGATATCTAATTATATGGTAAATAAATTAAATGAAATTAGTACTAAGCTCAGTTCTACTAATGCAAATGCTAATAGAGTTTTCATTGAAAAGCGATACATCCAAAACAAACAGGATATTGAAAATCTTGAGACTCGGATGAAAGACTTTCAAATTAAGTATGGCGTAACGGCTGTTCCCGAACAAATTGAAGCAACTCTTAAGTCTATGTCTGAAGTTTATATTGACTTATACAAAAAGGAAATTCAATATAATCTTTTGCTCCAATCTTTGGGAAGCGATCATCCATATACACAAAGTGCTAAAATTGAAGTAGTAGAACTAAATAATAAAATTCAATCATTGAATAAGGGAGACGACAATTCACAGCAAGATGTTAAACTTATTATCCCACTGAAATTAGCACCAGAATTGGCTAATAAGTATTTAAAAATTTATCAGGAAATAAAAATCCAATATTCAATTTTGGAATTTGTAACACCTTTATATGAGCAAGCAAAAATTGAGGAGGTAAGGAATACACCTACGGTCTTAATTTTGGATGCTGCAGCACCTGCCGATCGTAAAGCGAAACCAAAGGGAACTATATACGCTGCTGTTTCCTTCACAGCATCTGTTATTTTGGGATTGTTTATCATTTTTCTTATTGAACTAATTAAAAAAATGAAGAATGTTGATCCGGTTAAATATAATTACATAACTCAGCAATTAAGGAACGATCTATCCAAAGTAGGAATTAAAAGAAAATCTTAATGACGGAATCTGCTCTTATAAAAAGAAATTCTTTTTTTCCCTACTATCAATGTCCTCAAGATTGATTGCAAATGTAATTGTTTTTTGGTTAATTGCTAGAATATACGGCCCTGATACATTTGGAATATTTACCTTCGCACACACTACGGCCACTCTATTAATCCTATTAGCGGATTTTGGATTCGACATTCTACTTACGACTGAGATATCGAAGGCTAAAAATCAAGTAGCCAATATTTTTCAAAATATTTTCTCATTCAAAATCATTTTCTCCCTCGTAGCATTCTTAATCATGTGGGTTTTTAGTCTTATTGGAAGTTATTCATTTGAAACAAAACTTTCTCTTTGGATTTTTAGTTTTTTCATATTATTTACAACGCTAACAAATTTTTCACTTGCTTTAATAAAGGGTTTAGAAAAGTTTTCATACGAAACTATTGTTTTATTGTTGTCCAATGTTAGCTTAGTAATTGCTGTAGTAATTCTATCTTTCCTTAAAGGTAGTATCATCATTATAACCTTAGTATTTGTATTAACAAGGTTACTTGGATTAATTTTTTCAATTCATTTTATTAAGAAGCTGGTTTTAAATATTTCGTTTCGAATAAATTTTTCTAAGGAGAAAGATCTTTATCGAAAAGTTTTAATATTTGGATTACATTTATTGTTTGCAAACCTGTTTTTTCAAATCGATACTATTTTATTATCATTATGGAAAGGAAACTTATCTGTTGGCATGTACCAGGCAGTATTCAAGTTAATAATATTGCCCTTAATGATCCCTGATATTTTAAATTTCACTTTGTTACCGGTGCTTTCCAGACTGTTCGTATCGGATAGGCAAAAAGCCATTAAAATTTCATATTTGATGAATAAATTATTATTCTTTTTATCATTGCCAATCACTTTAATATTATTTGTTTATTCAGAAGAGATAATTACTATCATATATGGTTCCGGACAATATTCCGCTTCAATTCCGGTTTTAAAAATTTTTGCTTTCAACGTTTTCATCAGGTTTAGTTTTGAGGCATTCGCTTTAATTCTTACAACGACTAATAGACAAGTTATTAGGATGTTTACAGTATTATTAGCAACAATAATTAATATCACTCTTAATTATTTATTAATACCACAATATGGTTTGAACGGGGCGGCGATAGTTTCCTTAGTTTCAATCATATTTGTATACGGTGTGTATTCCATTTATTCTTTTAATTTGATCAAGAAGTGGTATTTCAATTTTCAGACACCAGTTTTAGTATTGATCACTATATTCTTTGGATACTTTTTAATGAATATTAGCCATTTGCAAATATATATAGGGGTACCGATTATTTTAGTTACATTCGCAATCATTGGGATGCTATTTTATTTTACAGATGAAGACAAGCAAATTTTATTCTTTACAAATTTTAACTTCCTAAGAATCAATAAATAATCTTATCATGGAAACTTCAGCGATAGTTGGATTAACGATATTTGTCCTATTACTCTTATCATTTTTGAATAGAAAGATAGATGTTTTGTCTCCTGCGAGACTATTTATTCTAGTCTGGAGTTTTGCCATCGGTATTACAAATCTAAAATTAAGTGTGTTCCAAAAGGAGTGGAGTGATTATGGTTGGTTAATGCTTATGTTAACTCTCATTTCCTTTCTCGGTGGGATTTTTATAGTCTATGTACTTAATGTTGATAAAGATATTAAATCAATAAAAGAAATAAGAGAAATAGTTAGAGATCAAATTGTTGATAAGAATTTACTTTTTAAAATAATAGTGTTTTCATTTTCTCTTTACGTTATCTCTTACATAGTAAGCTTCATAATTATGGGATTTATTCCTGCCTTTTCAACCAGACCCGAAATCAGGGGTCAATGGTCCGGCGTATTTGGATTTGGTCTTATAACTCATGCTCTTCCACCAATTATGTTTTTTACATCCATTTATTTTTTTTACGAAAAAAAATCGTTTGTTAAAAGAAGTACTGTATTTGTAATTGGATTACTGACTTTTTTCCTAAACCTTATGGTACTTCATAGATTTGATATTGTTTATTGGCTAGTTGTATTTGTTGCATATTTATTCTATGCCACAAACAAACTTAAGATTAAAAATGTTTTGGCTTTGGGAAGTTTCCTTGTCGCTATAATTTATGGTATATCTACTTTTCGAGCAAGTAAGTTCATTTCTAATATGATCTATTGGACTTCAGGAATGAAGTATAGTGTTACTTACGCTGTATTTACTGAACCTTACATGTACTTTGCTATGAATCTCGAAAATTTTATTAATGGCGTTGAAAAATATAACAATTTTACATTTGGTTACTTCACTTTTAATCCTTTACTTTCATTAATTCAACTCAAGCATCCTTTAAATGAATATATGAAAATTGAAAGGTTCCCTCATATAGTTTCAGGTGGTTATAATACATATACTATGTTTTTTGAGTGGTACCGCGATTTCGGTATTTTTGGTTTAGGAATTATCCCTTTTATCTGGGGTATAATTATTGCCTCGAGTTATTATTACCTGAGAAAAAAGCCTAGTCTTAGCTCTATCACACTTTACGGGGCTTTTCTTTTTGTTATTTTATTTTCTTTTTTTGTCAATATGCTGGGCTGGTTACACTTCGTCTTTAATTTATCTGTGCTATATATAATCAGCAGAATTGTTTCAAAAAATCAATTAAAAACATTGTCTTAGGTCAAACATTGGATCAAAAATCAATAAATATACACGTCATTATTCTTAATTGGAACAATTTTACAGATACGGATAAATGTATTTATTCTTTATTACATATTGGCGATTCAAGAATAAAAATCGTCCTAGTTGATAACAATTCAACAGATAACAGCATTGAATTACTGAAAGAGAAATACCCACAAATAGAAGTTCTATGTTCGGATAAAAACCTGGGATACGCAGGTGGAATGAACATAGGTATAAAATATGCTTTAAAAAATTCTGCGGATTACATTATTATTTCAAATAATGACATCATTTATACAAATAACTTTTTGTCACCATTACTTGAATTATTATATAAAGATCCAATGGCTGGAATTATTTCACCAAAAGTTCTTTACGCTCATGAAAAGGACAAAATTTATTGTGCCGGAGGCGATTTCAAATTACTAAGGGGGTCAGGTGTTGCAGCGTATCAAGGGAGAGATTCATCTACATTTGGAAATGAGATAAGAGAAATTTCTATGGCTGAAGGTTCTTGTTTCATAACAAAAAAAGAAGTTTTTGAAAAAGCGGGATTATTCAGTGAAGATTTTTTTATGTATTTCGAGGACTTGGAGTTTTCAGATAGAGTAAAAAAACATTTTAAAATATTTTATACTCCCCTCTCAATTATCTACCATAAAAGCGGTGCAGGACATAGCTGGAAAAATCATTCCCCTCTTTATTATTATTATTACACAAGAAACAGATATTTATATTTCAGAAAATATAAACTTCATATAAAGGTGTATATATTGATTTATTCTTTGCTTGTGAGTTTGGCAAAAGGACTTACCTTACTCAAGGAATTAATCGTTAATACAAATAACAAAGAAAGAATTAAGGCATGTCTGAATTCATTAATTAAAGGAAATATTCATGGTATTAAAGTTTTTTTTACTTGATATTTTCAAAAAATCAAAATAAATAATCAAACAATATTCTTTACAGATCCTTTCTTATTTTAATAATATCACGTTCTAACATTGGCAAAATCATCTAGAACATAGACCGACTTTTTATCCTCTTATCTATTGCGTTTTATAGGGATTTACGATCACTTGTTTATTTTTTTAAGCTTAAAAAAACATATATCTTATGTTTTTATATAAACGTTACAATGACATTTTTTATGATTTTATTATTATTAACTTAATAGTAAAATAACACGTTTTATGGTAACGATTTATGATCTATCCTATAAGTTACAATTGTTCCAATTGTAAGTAATGATTTATTGAAAGTACAGAATTATGAAAACATTAAGCATGTCAGTATTAATTTTAATATCTATGGCAATATCTTGCTCGCTTCAATTAAGAGCCCAGTCAACACCTATGCCAACCACTGCTACTGGTACCAATACAATAATATATGACGATACAGATAAAAAATTTTATTTCCTGTTTAATGGAAATCCGCTTTACTCATATTTTGTAGGAAGAAATGGAGCGTTCAATAATAATGGAGGAACTCTGTATGGTGTTCAAGCAAAAGCTTCAAACGGAGTTTGGTTTTGGCCAAGCTATGCTGGTGGTATAACTGCATCATTAAGTGGAAAAAATAGAATGCCTTGGGATGCAGACATAAGTTATACATTGTTAGGTGACCCCAAAGTGGTAAATAATTCAATTGAAGTAAAATGGAGAATGACTTACAATCTTGCAGATATGAATGATTATTTAGAATACACTTACAAATTTCAAATTTCTGGCATAACTCTTATAATAACTGTAGAGGTTCAGAACAATTCTATAAAATCTACAGGGATTAATTTTGACCGATGTGAAAATGCACATGACAAAAGAGTAATTATCGTTCCTTATCTTACATTATTTAACTTGCTTTATTCTGATGATAGCTACACTTCTTTATTCGTCGATTGGGAATTTACCAATGCTTCAACGATATACCCTTTAGACCCTTGGGAGTATGATGTTCCTGAATTTGTTTCTGAAAATTCTATAAGATATGCACAACATATTTCTTACAAGAGAAAAACCAATGGACATCGAAACCCTCTAAAAGAAAAAATATATTTAACAGTCTCATCAAATATTGATGAGGTATTACCAAATTTACCTGGCCCAATAGCGGCTCTAAGAAATCAAGCAGCCTCCAGGACTGTGTTATCCTATGGCCCACCCTACCCTTGGTTACTATGGTCAAATCCTCATTATAAATATCGTTTTTTGGATAGTCTTAAAAACAGAGGGGTAAATGATCTTAACGTAATAATCAAACAATATCAATACTATGGTTACGACATAAAACTACCTGATGTATTAAAAAATGGTCAACCAGCAAATTTTGAAACTTACACCTGTGATAGTATAAAGGCTGGTGGGCAAGGAAGCAGAGAACATCTTATAGAGCTGAGAAATCACGTCGTAAATAATCTTGGTTATGGCTTTGCCTTGCACGAGCAGTATGCAGACGTATATAAAAATTCACCTTCATATTTGGCAACTATGGAGGCCAAAAATTCGCCGGACAATACAGATGGAGCAGTTCTTAATTGGATCAATTGCGAACCTGAAACTGCTCACGTATTTAAACCGCACTATTCAATTTCGATGGCTGAACTCTGGTCGTCACGGTTAAAAGATTTCATGCCAAACTGGAGCTACTTAGATGTTCATTCGGCTGGTAATCCATCTGATTTTGTTGATTATGATTACAATGCAGATGGAGCTGGTTATTTCAGGTATGTATTAAAGCAATATCGCTTACTTCCAGAAATATTAAAATCAAATTATGGAATGGATGCTCCAGTTCAGGGAGAGGGTGGAAGGGGTCTCATGCTATATGCCGGGTACTTTGACGATCTAGAAGCAAGATTATTGACTGCAAACTATAATATTTATGGTTATTATGCTCCTCTATTCATTGATTTTGCTGTAAAAAAAATCAAACCCAAATCTTCATTACATGGATTAGGACATTGTGAAAGTTTTTTTGCTGAATGCCTTGAAAAATCTTGTGAAAAAAAGCATGCCAGCTTGAATCGGGATGAATTGTTAACATATGTTGCTACAGAATTGGCATACGGTAATAGTGGATTAATTACCAAGGGAAATATTATAGATCATTCAATAGAACAAGCAGTTCTCGAAACCTCGCATGTTTTACCACTTGCTAAGGCAATTATAAATGCACAGCCTTTAAGCATTGAGTACGGAGATTCTTTATTATCTGCAGCAGAATACATAAAAATTCATCCAGATTATGCTGATATAAACAATGAAACCGATTTTATGGGCAAGGTCAAGGTAACTTATGACAACGGAATAATTGTATTTGTTAATCGACATCCAACTGAGTACTGGAATATAAATGTTGGTGTACCAAATGAATGGTTTAGTTATCATGCAATTATAAATGGTAATGAACAATTATTCTCAGGTAAATTAAATAATACAAAATTTATTCTGCCTCCCAAAAATGGCTGGGTCGTTTACTATCCTAGTGATAACGACTGATTTTTCTTTTAAAGGCTGGTGATATATTAATTTCAAAAAAGTAGATACAAATAAAATGTTCTCCCGGAATAAGTAGATTTCCAGCAAATCAATCTGATGACAATATCCCTTGAATATGAAGAATGGAAAAATATAACTAATTTTTTAAGTCAATTCCCACGAAATTATTTAATTAAAATCATCTTCTTCGTCTCAACATAATCACCAGCTTGCAAACGATAAAAATAAATTCCACTTGTCAGTCCACTTCCGGTAAACTCAACTTCATAGCTGCCTGCCGGTTTTTCTTCATTAACGAGAGTGGATATTTCTCTTCCTAACAAATCATAAACTTTGAGAGTAACAAATCCTGTTTGCTGAATCTGGTAATTTATTTTTGTGCTTGGATTAAATGGGTTTGGGTAGTTTTGAGAGAGTGTAAAATTATTCGGTAATGAAATACCTTTTTCTTCTTCTGTAAAAGTTATTCCTCCATTTGTCGTGTTTAGGATTATACCATAATATCCCACAGCCCAGCCGTTTTGATTGTCTATAAAGTGGACTGATGTTAAACCATAACTCGTACTTCTGCTATGTATATTCCAGTTTTCTCCTCCGTTTGTTGTACTTAGGATTGTCCCACTCTGTCCAACAGCCCAGCCATTTTGATTGTTTGTAAAGTGAACTGAGAATAAATGATTACTCGTACCGCTGCTTTGTAAATACCAGTTTTCTCCTCCGTTTGTTGTACTTAGGATTGTCCCACTCTGTCCTACAGCCCAACCGTTTTGATTGTCTGCGAAGTGGACTGAAATTAAAAATTTACCTACCCCGCTACCCTGTGAAATCCAATTCATTCCACCGTTTGTTGTATTAAGGATTATGACATCAGAATAATAAGAACCTCCTACAGCCCAGCCGTTTTGATTGTCTGTGAAGTGGACTGACCTTAAATATTCACTTGTTCCGCTGTTCTGTAAAGACCAGTTTACCCCACCATTTGTTGATTTTAGGATTAAACCCCCATCCCCTACAACCCAGCCGGTTTGCGTGTCGGTAAAGTGGACTGAATTTAAGTTATTACTCGTACCGCTGATTTGGGAAGTCCAGTTTTCTCCGCCGTTAGTTGTTTTTATGATTGTACCAGATAAACCCGCAGCCCAGCCAGTCTGATTATCGGTGAAGTGGACTGAATTTAAATATAAACTTACACCACTGCTTTGAGAAAACCAGTTTAATCCTCCTTTTGTTGTCTTTAGGATTAAACCCCAATCCCCTGCAACCCAGCCGGTTTGAGTGTCTGTGAAGTAGACTGAATTTAAATATAAACTTGTACCGCTGACTTGGGAGAACCAGTTCACTCCTCCGTTTGTTGTCTTTAGAATTGTACCATAACCACCCACAATCCAACCGGTTTGATTATCTGTGAAGCAAACTGAACTTGGATGATAACTTGTACCACTGCTTTGAAAAGACCAGTTTAATCCTCCATTTGTTGTACACAGGAATATATCGTCCCAACCAACAGCCCAGCCGGTTTGATTGTCTACAAAGTGAACTGACGATAAAAGATTAATCGTGCCGCTGCTCTGCGAAGACCAGTTTAATCCTCCGTTTGTTGTTTTTAGGATTGTACCAATCCCCCCAACAACCCAGCCGGTTTGATTATCGGTGAAATTAACTGAATATAAATGATAACTTGTACCACTGCTTTGTGAAGACCAGTTTAATCCTCCGTTTGTTGTTATTAGGATTGTACCCCAAATACCCACAGCCCAGCCGGTTTGAGTGTCTTTGAAGTAGATTGAAGTTAGCCCATTACTCGTACCGCTGCTCTGTGAAATCCAGTTTAATCCACCATTTGTTGTCTTTAGGATTAAACCAGATGATCCAACTGCCCAGCCGGTTTGAGTGTCTTTGAAGTGGACTGAACTTAAATATTCACTTGTTCCGCTGTTCTGTAAATACCAATTTAATCCACCATTTGTTGTCTTTAGGATTATACCAGATGCTCCAACTACCCAGCCAGTATGAGTGTCTGCGAAGTGAACTGAATTTAAGTCATTACTCGTACCGCTGCACTGTTGAGACCAGCTTAATCCTCCATTTGTTGTATTGATTATTGTACCATAATATCCAGATGCCCAACCGTTTTGATTATCTGTGAAGTAGACTGAATTCAAAGTATTACCTGTCGGTAATGGATTTTGCCAGAACCACTGTGCGTTTAGTTGCAAGGTTAATATTAGTAGATGTGCGCAAGTAAAAATTATCTTTTTCATTTCACCCACCATTATAAATTATTATTTAATATATATCATTTTCTTTGTTTCAGAATAATTTCCTGCTTGTAAACGATAGAAATAGACTCCCGATGCTGGACCTTGCCTACCGGCAGGCAGGTGCTGGATACTGGATTCTGGATTAAATTCTACTTCGTAACTTCCCGCTGGTTTTTCTTCATTAACTAAAGTAGCAACTTCTCTTCCAAGCAAATCGTAGACTCTAAGTGAAACAAGTCCCGGTTTGGGAATTTGGTAATTTATTTTTGTACTTGGGTTAAAAGGATTTGGGTAGTTTTGAGATAAATGAAAACCATACAGTAAATTTGTTCCGGATTCAATTGTACTAACATCTTGAAGATGATATCTTGCTTTTATAGACATATTAGGAAATCCTTGAAATTGAAACGCATTAGATTCCTCTATTCCAATATTCTTTCGTACCAGACAGTCATATTTATAATAAAAAGATGGCTCATTTGGCGTAAAATATCGCAAGGATAATGAAAGAGTATCCTGATTATCCATTTCCTGAAATCTATAGAAACTTTCTGTATCGGGAGCAGTTACAGTAAATGGGAATAAACTAAATTCATCATAGACCGGAGTGTATAATTTATGTCTGTCGGATTTCAATTCAACTATATCAAAGTAAAATGAATCTTCAATGTATCTTGGAGGATACATATAGATATAACGTGTAAATTTTCTAGCAGCAAAAAAATGCCAAATGGTACTATCTGAACTAATGGTACTACTTACAACACTATAATTAACAAGTCCAGTATCTGTTATCGAGCTAGTTCCAGCGGTAGAATTAAGATAAAAAGTGTAATGCCATTCTTTTCCTATACTGAGAGGTAATACATCAGAAAGAGAATCTGATTGCGCTAGTAATTTATTAAAAAGAGAAGAAATGTATAGCAAACAAAAAACTAAAATTAACTTTTTCATATTAACCCCATATAAAATTACTTCAACAAAATCATTTTCTTCGTTTCAATAAAACCCTGTCCCGAACTTGATTCGGGATCTATGACTTGTAAACGGTAGAAATAAACTCCCGATGCTGGATACAGGATACTGGATGCTGGATTAAATTCTACTTCGTAAGAGCCTGCTGGTCTATACTCATTCACTAAAGTAGCAACTTCTCTTCCAAGCAAGTCGTAAACTTTGAGGGAGACAATTCCAGTTTGTTGAATTTGATATTTAATTGTTGTCCTTGGGTTAAATGGGTTTGGGTAGTTTTGGGCTAAATAAAATATATCAGGCGAATTAGAATGCTCACCCTCAACAGACACAAATTGAGCCATATTCAATTCTGTCGATTTTAGCATAAATTAATTCATAATTGGTATATGAGGTTATAATATAGCCTTGATTATCTCCAACTCCTACTGGGCCAAAATCTTCTGCCAATTCATATGTAAAGGATGGAATACTACCTCCCCGGTTAATGTTTGTTTAGGATATTTTGCAGACCGGCATCAAAAAGATCCACAGTATCAACTCCAGTATAGCAAATTTCTTTATACCACGCCCACCAACAATCGGAAGGTTGAGCATCAAAATCAAAAAGTATGTTAGAGGTATCGCCCAAAATATGAAATTCTATTATGGAATTTGTTGTTGAATCGTATCTTAAATATTGTAAAGTATCTATATAATATGGTGCTAATATTATAGATTTTAATATTTTTTAAACGAATTCAGTTGAACACCTAAAAGTGTATCACCTAATACTTTTATAAAATCATAAGAAACCCATGGTGTGTCAAGGGATGAGTAATGTGTGGCTCTATATTGCCAATAATTACCATTTTCTAAAGGAAAGTAATTTGATTGAGCACTTATAAAAGGACTTAGAAGAAAAACTAAAACTAACTTTTTCATATTACCCACCTTTGCTAAATAGTTAAAGCAAATAGTTTTGCAGTAATATTAGTAAATTAATTTTACTTAGTCAATACTTTAGTGTGGCAGGTATTTAGGTTGTTTTATATTATTTCCCTTAACCTAAATAATAATTTTCATAATCTTGACATTCACCTAATAAATAGAAATATTTACACAGAAAATAATTAAAGGATTTAATTTTATAACCGATTTGCTACTTTTTTAATTTTTATTCGTCTAATTCGTTGAAATTTAATTAAAGTGGCAAATGTACGCCGATCTTATCTTGTGGAACGAGATAATCGGTTTTTTTGTTATATTTACATCAACTTATTCAGGAGGTTTTCTTACAGATTGATACCTACTACCAGTAACTGAAACATTCACTAAAAGGAGAATGAGCAATGAATACAATCAAAGCGAAAATCGAAAACCCGTTATCAGAACTCATCAGTGATGAGATTTTTGAACTTCTTGACGCCCACGGTCTTATCGACGATAAAGCCGTGAGAGATTATCAGATAAGGAAAAAATTTAAGCAGCTCCGCGCCAGTAAGGTTAGCGCCGGTGATGCAATCGATTCTATCAGGGAAGAATATCCTTACTTACAGTTTGATACAATTAGAAAAATTGTTTATCAAATTAGTAAATAGTTGATAGTGCTTGACAATTATTATTTAACAACTTATATTCACAACGACTCTTTCAAAGGGTTCTCCCCTGCTCTTTGAAGAAAAAGAGTCGGACCCGGTGATACCCCCCATCACCGGGTTTTATTTTTTCAGGAAATAATTATGGCAAAACCAGCTAAAAAGAAATTTGTAAAATCTGCAAAAAAAACTCTTGTTTCACCCTTCAATATTTATTGGGATAAAACAAACTACATTTTATTATTCGCGGGAATCCTTTTTGTAATAGTAGGATTTTATGTGATGAGTCTCGGTAATTGGGACAGCACAGCTTCTTTGGTTGTATCACCCATAATTTTATTTATCGGTTATGTGATAATCTTTCCATTGTCAATCTTGTTCAGGAAAAAAGATTCCTCTGAGGTTATCGAAGAGACAAAAGAATAATTAAGATCTAACGCAACTGCTTTACCGCTGGATTTCGAATTCTAAATATTGTGATTTGGGAATTGTTTGTTATTTATATTTTGGAAATTGATATTTTTCTACCCATCTATAAAAATTTAATGTTACAAAATCTGATTATTACTTAAGTGAGCAAGCTAAGTTTTGAACAACTGTCTGATCTGATGCTGCTCTTATCGGTTGACGGAATTGGTCCCGGTAAGATTCGTAACCTCCTGGCAAAATTCAAAAATGTTAATACGATACTTTCCTCTTCCGGTTCAGAGCTGACTAAAACAGATGGAATCAGCAAAGAACTTTCTTCACGAATTCAAAAAGCTAATTCACATCGGAAAGAAATTGAAGAACAACTCGAAAAAGATCTCAGTAACCTTGAAAAAATCGGGGGAAGAATAGTCACTGTTTGGGATGATGAATTTCCTCCATTACTTAAAAAAATATTTTACCCGCCGCTGATACTTTACTTCAAGGGCTCGTTTGAAGATAAGGATAACTATTCTATTGCCGTAGTTGGAACAAGGCAGCCAACCAGTTATGGAAAAATTCAGGCAGAAAAGATTTGCGAAGATTTAGTTTTGCAGGGTATTACCATTGTAAGCGGAATGGCACGTGGTATAGATTCTATTGCACAAAGAACTGCTTTGAAAAACGGAGGCAGAACAATTGCTGTTGTTGGATCGGGATTGGATGTTATTTATCCTCCCGAAAATAAAAAGTTGTATGATGAGATAGCTGAAAATGGTTTGATCATCAGTGAATTTAATTTAGGTACAAAACCCGATGCGCAGAACTTTCCCAAAAGCGTAACAGAATTATTTCCGGTTTGTCGCTGGGAACAGTAATTATTGAAACAGGAATAACCGGCGGAGCTATGCAAACAGCAAGATTGTCGCTCGACCAGAATCGTGAAGTGTTCGCAATTCCGGGAAATCTTGGTGTAAGACAGGCAGAAGGAAATAATTTACTTATTCAACGCGGTGAAGCAGAACTCATAAGATCAGCCGAAGATATTCTTATTGAACTTGAGTTGAAATTAAAACCGGTAATAGGAAAAAACATACCAAAGCCTCAAATTGATCTTACAATATTTGAGGAAAAAATTCTTGCAGTATTAAGTAATGAACCGATTCAAATTGATACTATTGCAGAAAAATCCGATCTCGCAACTTCTGATTGTTTAGTTAATTTACTTTCACTGGAATTTAAAGGATTAGTTAAGCAGCTTCCCGGTAAAACGTTTTGTTTGATGTGATTGATGAATAAAGAATTTTCCAGACTTAACTTGCAGCAGTAAAAAATTCTTCGCCGTTATCTTTTGTATGTATCATCAGAAGATTGGCTCTTACCATCTTAACCAAAGTTCTTGATGCTCTTCTTTCGGAAATATTAACAAGATTGCTGAGTTCCTTTACCGATATTCTTTCCATCTTAGTTAAATATTCAAACACAGTTTTCTCATTAGGACCGATGACATATTTTTTTAATGACATTTTACCTGAATTTGCCCTGAGCAATCTTACCATTTCTTTACTTGCCTGAACGCTTTTATCATTAACACGAATTGTTACAACTGCTTTATTAATATCAAACTGATCTGAATAATCCTGAAGTTTGTGTGGTTTGTTATCTGATTCGGGAATGGAGACAACTACTATTTCTTTTCCTTCTAATTCAATGTAGGAAATATTGTACTCTAAAGGTGGTTCGCAATAATTTTCAGCGGTGTCTTTTATCAGTTCAGCAATTTCCTTTTCACTTTCCACACCAATAATTTCTTTATCATCATCAACCCCAAAAATTATATGCCCGCCTTTTGTATTTGCGAATGCAATCATTTCCCGTGCAATTTTATCAGAAGCAGAAAATTTGCGCTTAAACTCGTTCTGAATATTTTCCCCTTCTTCAATCAGTTCTTTTAATTCTCTGTATTTCATAAGTAGGAATTAAAGATTTACGGAATTTTGGTTTAGATGATTATCCTGGTTTTCTCGGATTCCAGAGAGCTTCTAATTTTGTTTCCGGTGTATAAGTATCAATTTCAGTCTGTTCAGGCAATCGTTCTTTTTCATTTTTTATCAGCTCTTCTAAATTCGGAGTATTATTTTGTATTGGATATTCTGTTGAATCCTTTGTTTCCTTTTCAGTTCCATTAATCTTACTGATATTATTTGTTTCATTTTCTTTTAATGCTAATTGCTTAGCTTCTTCTTGTTCTTTTTGCCTCCTGTAAATTTCCTGTTTATAGAAGCCAAGTTTTTTTGTTATATCACGCGAATAAACCGATGCCGAATATTTGGTAGCAAGTGTATCATAAACAGCAGCTGCGGAGTCGAGCAACTTTAAATCTTTTTCCAGAATCCAGCCTCCTGCATATAAAGCCTGGGGTGAAACCGGAGATTCAGGATATAAACGATAAATGCTCAAAAATTCTTTTACTGCCTCACCAAAATTACCGGCAATCATTTTAGATTCTGCACTAGCATATAATGTTTTAGCAGTATCATATTCTAAATCAATCAACGGAAGATTTAACTTATTCGCTGCAGCATTAACAATTTTTTTACTTTTGAAATTATCATAGATGTAAAGGAACAAACTATCTGCTTTAGATTTATTATCAACCGTTAAATAATAACTGCCAAGTGCATAAAGAGTATTTGGATAAAACTCTGATTCGGGGAATCGATCAATATTATCGATATAAAGATTATAAGCAGAGTCCGGTACATCTATTTCAGCTAAAAACAAATTACCAAGTTCCAATTGTGCTTTTGACATGATCTGTTTTACAGAGTCAACAGGAATTGTTGGTCTTCTCGGAGGATTCTTTTTAAACTGGACCGTATCAAGATTTACACCGGCAATTGTTTGAGGTATAGTCTTGGCTTTTCTCTCTTCTTTAAGTTTAGATTCAATGGAATCTTTTTTCGTAAGATATTCTGTTAAGGCTGCATTAACTTCATTTGTATCGAGAAACATTCCCTGTTCAAATAGCAATCATAAGTGAATCACGGACTTTAAGTGAATCCTGAATTCTTAATGAATCAAGCGCTAAAAGAGAATCTTTAATCGCATTGGAATCGGGTCTAAACACATTACTCCAGATTTCAAGCATTTCTTTTTTTTCAAGATAATCGGAAAGTATGTTTAAAGAATCCTGGACATAATTAATTGAGTCCTGAACAAACACTTCGGGATTTTCAGAATAAAACAATTGACGGTTATAATTATTAATCTGATTGCGTAAACTAAAATATTTAGTGAATATCTGATTTTTTTCTTTCACCGATTGAGCATATTCTTTTTGAGGATTTGAAGTAGAGGCTTTTTGATAGTAGAAAGCGGCACTATCATAATTTACCGATGTGTATTCGTAAATTCTTCCTTTAAAATAGCTTGATGCAGCAGAAACAGGTGTCCCTTTATATGTAGTATCTATCATTGTGAACTGTTCCAGAGCTTCTTCGAACCTGTTTAACTTTTCAAGTGTAACAGCAGTCTCAAGATCTATTTCACTGTATTTTTCTTTGAATTTATCTTCGCTTCTTATATCTCTGAAAACATCAAGAGCTTCTTCATCACGATCAGCATCTCTTAAAGATTTTGCATAGTTGATATTAGCTGCAATCTCAAGATCAAAATCAGGAGAATATTCAAAGACATTTGCATAAGAAGATATTGCATTTTCAACGTCACCAATTAGTGTATATAATTTACCAAGCTCAAAATATATAATTGATTTTATTTCCGAATCTGAATATGGTATCATTTGCTCTGCTAATTGAATTGCCTGACTAAAATCTTCCTGTGAGATACGGTAAACTATTTCTTCAATGTATGTTTCGCGAATAATTATTTCATCATCATCTTCAATTGCTTCTGCTCGAACACGCTCCAATAATGTTAGCCCGCTTGTAAATTCCTTTAAATTCATACTGCATTTTGCTATCCAGAGCTCAGCTTCCAATCTCATATCATCATTTGGATTTGTTTCAAGCAGTTCTTCAAATTTTCTTCTTGATTTGGGATAATTTTTCTGATAGAAAAATGATTTGCCGAGCATCATTAAAGCATCTTCCACATAAGCCGAGTTTGAATAGAACTGAAGCAGCTTTGAACTTTTTTCAATAACTTTTACAAGCTTTGTATTTGCTGCACCTGAAACTATGAGCGGTTCTGTTGAAAACAGATCTCTCTTTTGTAAGTGAATTTCAGATTCAGCTTCTTCAAAAAGTAAACTGGTATTGTAGTAAAGATTAAAGTATGTGGTAAAATTCTGCCATAAACTGCACCCTGCGAATAACGAAATTGCAGCAATAAGCGAGATAATTTTAATGCGGGAAAAATATCTTCTCATCATACTCGAAGCTATTAAAGATTAAACAAAAGAAAAAGTCCATATATTTTTCTATAAAGCCTGAGTACCTGATTCCTCAGTTCTGATTCTTATTACTTCTTGAATATCCGATATAAAAATTTTACCGTCACCGACCTGTCCGGTTTTGGCGGCTCGAAGAATTGCTTCAACAGCTTTATCCAAACGGGAATCATCAACAATAATTTCAATTTTAATTTTAGGAACAAATTCAATCTGGTATTCGGCACCACGATACGTTTCCGTATGACCTTTTTGCCTGCCGTAACCTCTTACTTCTGAAATTGTTATTCCTTTAATTCCTTCTTCAATCAGAGCTTCCTTAACTTCATCTAATTTAAAGGGACGAATAATAGCTTCGATTTTTTTCATAATATAATTCCCGGATTATCTACCGTGGCATTGTTTATATTTTTTTCCGCTGCCGCATGGACAGGGATCATTTCTGCCTATTTTTTCTTCAACCCGAATAGGTTGAACTTTTACACCTTGCTGCCCGGCTTGTTGTTGAGATGGTGTAAAGCCAATATTAGCCGTATCTTGTTTAGTTTCAACAACTCTTTGAACCTTTGATCCGCGTCTTTCCTGAACCTCACTCGGAGCTTGCGGGAAGAATTTAAATGCAAATGAAACTGATTCATTTCTTATCTCATCAAGCAGTTGAACAAATAATTTGAAAGCTTCGGCTTTATATTCAACTAATGGGTCTTTCTGTCCATAAGCTCTTAATCCAATGCCTTCTTTCAAATCATCCATTTCCCGAAGATGTTCTTTCCACTTAGTTATCAATAACACTCAGCACCGCATATCGTTCAAGCCGTGCCATCAATTCCGAACTAAGCATTTCTTCTTTTCTTTTGTAGAAATCTTTTGCTGCATCAGTAATTTTTTGAACAAGACCATCTCTGCCGAGTGATTCAAATTCTGATCCATCAAGTTTAAGTTCAACAAGCAGATTATGAAGTATTTCTTCTTTTATTGCTTCAACATTTACTTCTTCAAAATGCTTGTCAACAACTGTACCTATAAACTCTTCTGTTAAGTCAAATATTTCACTTTTAAGTCTGTCGCCATGCAGAGCTTTTTGCCGCCGTGAATAAATAACTTCTCTTTGCTGATTCATAGTATCGTCATATTCAAGAAGTCTTTTTCTTATTGCGAAGTTATTCTCTTCAACCTTTTTCTGTGCACGTTCAACGGATTTAGTTATCATCGGATGCTGGATAACTTCACCTTCCTTAATACCAATTCGCTGCATGATAGAAGAAATTCTATCGCTTCCGAATAATCTCATCAAATCATCTTCAAGCGAAATAAAAAACTTAGAAGTACCGGCATCACCCTGACGACCGGATCGACCTCTTAACTGTCTGTCAATTCTTCTTGAATCGTGACGTTCAGTACCGAGAATAAATAATCCGCCTTTGTCTTTTACACCACTGCCAAGCTTAATATCAGTTCCTCGACCTGCCATATTTGTAGCAATTGTAATTGCACCAACCTCACCGGCATGCGCAACAATTTCGGCTTCACGCTGATGCTGTTTAGCATTAAGAACATTATGTTGAAGACCTTTTCTCTTCAACATCCTGCTGATGGTTTCAGAAACTTCTACCGATGTAGTACCCACAAGAACCGGTCTACCTTCTTTGCGTAGTCTGTCTAATTCCTCAATAATGGCGTTATATTTTTCACGCTTAGTTCGGTATACCGCATCATCAAGATCTTCTCTAATTACAGTTTTGTTTGTGGGAATTACAACAACTTCTAATTTATATATCTGAAAAAATTCTCCTTCTTCAGTTTCGGCAGTACCTGTCATACCGGCAAGTTTGTTATACATTCTAAAATAATTCTGAAGTGTAATAGTCGCAAGAGTCTGTGAGTCACGTTCAACTTTAACATTTTCTTTTGCTTCAATTGCCTGATGAAGTCCATCTGAATATCTTCTTCCGGGAAGTATACGTCCGGTAAACTCATCAACGATGGCAATCTTTCCGTCTTCAGTTATAACATATTCATCATCTTTTTCGAAAAGAGAATATGCACGAAGCAATTGATTTATTGTGTGAATTCTTTCACTTGCCTCTGAATATCGATGATAAAGTTCATCCTTCTTCTTCAGCTTTGCTTCGGGTGAAAGATTCGGATCATTTTCAAATTTGCTTATTTCTGTACCAAGGTCAGGAAGTACAAAATATACTTTTTCAATTCCGCTTCCGCGGGCAAGTTCTTCACGGCCTTTTTCCGTTGTATCTATCGTATGGTTTTTTTCATCAATGACAAAATAAAGTTCATCATCAATGATGTGCATGTTCTTTCCTTTTTCTCTTAAGAATTCAAGCTCGGTAGATAGTAATAATTTTTTGTGAGAAGGTTCGGAAATAAGCTTTGCAAGTTTTTTGCTTTTAGGCAAACCGCGATGCCCTCTAAGCAGAAGAATGCCTGCTTCCGTTTCAGTTCCATTGCCGGAAGTAAGCATTTGCTCTGCTTCCTGGATAATTTTTGCAACGAGGCCCATCTGAAGCTTATATAGTCTTTCAACCTTCGGTCTCATTTCATTAAACAGATGATCATCACGATCAACCTGACCTGAAATAATAAGTGGAGTTCTTGCTTCATCAACCAATACAGAGTCTACTTCGTCTACTATAGTATAGTTATGTATTCTTTGAACCTGGTACTCAAGTCCAACTGCCATATTATCGCGCAGATAATCAAAACCAAATTCGTTATTTGTTCCGTAAGTAATATCGCAGTTATATTGTTCTCTACGCTGTGCAGGATCCATAGTATTAAGAATGCAGCCAACAGTGAGTCCGTGAAACTTAAAAATCTCACCCATCCATTCACTGTCACGTTTTGCGAGATAATCATTAACAGTAATAAGATGAACGCCTCGTCCTGTAAGTGAATTGAGAAAAAGCGGAAGTGTTGCTACAAGAGTTTTACCTTCGCCAGTAGCCATTTCTGCAATTTTACCCTGATGAAGAACTATGCCGCCAATCAACTGAACATCATAAGGAATCATGTCCCAGGTAATTTTACTTCCTGCCATTGTCCAGCTTTTACCAATTAATCTTTCACAAGTGGATTTTACAATTGCAAAAGCTTCGGGAAGAAGTTCATCGAGAACAACTTCGTATTCTTCATTTAATGATTCTTCTAGTTCTTCCAGTTCATCATAAGTAGAGGTTCTATCAAAATCTTCATCTGATTGTAGTCTTTTTCTTATTTCTTCAATCTTTTTTCTTGTCTCTTCAGTTCTCTCCTGAATAATTGACTTCAACCCGGCAGTTTTTGCCCTTAATTCGTCATCACTGAGCTTTTTGAACTCATCGTAATATTTATTGATTTCGGGAACAATGGGCCAAAGTAACTTTAAATCTTTTTCATACTTGTCGCCGAACATTTTCTTAAAGAAATTACGCATTTAATAAATTTCCTGATTTCTGATTGATGTCAAAAATAAATACACGTGTTTTGATATGCAATTTACGAAATTTTGCATTTGGAAAATCAATAAATATTTACCTAATAACACTAGGCATAACTTTGGTCACAACGTGTCTGAGCCTGTGTGAAAAGTCTAAAACAAAAAAGAACTCACATCGTCAGAGTCCGTTAGACTCTGACGGAGTCTAACGACCTAAAGGGGCTGTCTTAATAGAATATTTTACTCATTTGTCATTCCCACGAAAGTGGGAATCTATTTTGTTTTATTGGTTTTGGATTCCCGTTTTCACGGGAATGACAAGAAAATTCGGACTTTTGAAACAGCCTCACTTTTTCCAAGGAATAGTCTTGCCAGAGAACAGAGAGAAATAACTCCTTCTCTTCTTAAGAGAAGGGGGCGGGAGATGAGTTCCTTATTTAACAAAGAGTTTTTACACAAGCTCGAGTATTTTGAATTATTAGTCCTTAATACAATCCCAATTCTGTTAATATTTTTTTGGTGATTTCAATGCGCGACTTAAAGCCAGGATCGGGATTTTCACTTTCAACATTTGTGGCAAAGAAATAAACATTATTATCTCTTTCAAGATAACCTACAAACCAACCGACCTCATTTTCAAATCTCATTCCCCAACCTGTTTTAGCTCTTAAAATGTATTCATCTGTTTCTTCATATATCATAATCTTTTTAACAATATCTATCGCTCTTTGAGAAAACTTAAGTTCATTCATGTATAACTTCTTTAAGAATTCTATTTGCTCATTTGGTGAAATACGTAATTCGCCCCCGAGCCAGAAAAGATCAATGCCACCGGATATGTTCTTATTTCCATACTCATTAAGATTGATCAATTCCTGCATTTTTTCTTCGCCAATTCTTATGGCAATTTCCTGGTAGAACCAGACTGCAGAATACTTGAAAGCATGTTTCATATCCATATCTTTATTCCATTCAACATAGGCTCTTTCAATACCATCCCAGCGAATTGTATCATTTTCATCTTTAACTGCCCCGGTTTCCAATGCGGCAAGTGAATTAAAAATTTTAAAGGTTGAGGCAGGAATAAATTGCTGCTTACATCTTTCGGGATTGTAACGAATATATTTATCATTTTTCAGATCGTACATAACAAATGATCCGACGTGATTATATTCATCAAAATATTTTTTTAAGTCTATGATTTCTTCGGTCTGTGCAAAAGCAATTACAGATAAGTAGTAATATAAAAGAAGAAACGATAACAGCTTTCATTAATAAACTCCGGAATTTAATTGATGAAAATTTACTGAATGGAATTTATGTGTAATTTATTTTAATAAGATTATTTTATGTGTTTTATAATGCGCATCAGTATTAATCACAAGAAAGTATGCCCCGCTTGATAAATCATCTGATGTAATTTCAATTTCATAGCTTCCTGCCTGATGAAAACTTGATAATATTTCCTTAACACGTTCTCCAAGAAAATTGTATAAATCAATCCTTATGTTAGAACTATTGGGAAGATTATATTTCACTCGTGTTGAGTTGTTAAACGGATTCGGATAATTAGAAATAGACAGAGAAAGTGGAATGGCGTTTGATTCTTCCACTGAAGTTACTAAGCCTTCAGTTGCCAGAGTAGCAATTGAAGCAGTACTCAGTTTAACAATGTTGAAAAAGTAAGGAAGATTAAAGTACTGTATACGATCTAAGCTGCTGTGATAGTATGGATTAAAATCTCCCCCATAAAATGCTTCGCTAAATACAATTGCCGAATAATCAAAATTCCAGAAAGAAGAATGATCGCTCGCAGTTGTTCCGGGATTATAAACTACCGGTTTTAAAGGTAAGTTATATAATGAATCAATTACCACCATCGTATTTGCTAATTGAACTGATTCATTTATCCGTCTTGTATGAATATCAATAAGACCATCATCATTGCTATCCCAGCCTGACATTTCAAAGTTAAGAACACCACCTATATTCATTCCTGCTGAATCAGCTTGTTCTGCAAAATATTCGCTTCCATATTGCTCCAATTTCTTCCTCATCCCAGAACGCATAAATAATGGAATAATTAAATTGGAAATTGGATAATATGCGTGCTGCTTCCAACACTCCTGCAACTCCACTTGCATTATCGTCAGCACAGTAATTTGTTACTGCATCATAATGCGCACAAAGAATATAGTATTCTTCAGGATAAAGAGTACCGGTTTGTATTGAATAAATATTTCTTCCATCTTCACTATAATTCTGATCGATCGCCTCAAATCCGAACTCCGTCATTTTATTTTTTAGATAATCTGCCGCCAGATCGTTACCCCAGGAATTTACACGATGAGTTATTATAGTGTTCGTATCATTAATAATAACAGAATCTTCACCAGATAGTATTCGCACAAATGATATTAGAGAATCTAAATTAGTTTGGTCCACTAAATTTTGAATAAATGGATCATAACTTTGACAAAATGATATTTTGATAAAGAGTAGAAACAGTATAATTAGTTTTTTCACAGTAGTCTATTTCATTTAATATTACACATAACAGCGTGTTATTTTAAGACTCAAGTGTTATTTATTCTTTTATTGAAAGAAATACCAGTGTTTGACTTTTTACTTATCTAAACGAGGCTTATTATGCGATGATTAATTTATTTGGTTTTAATAATTCTGATTTTCTATTATATAAAATTGTTTTTCACATCATAGCATTACTTCATCATAATCATCTACAATTATTAAAGTACTTCGATAAATTAAAATCTAAATTATAGCAGTAGTTTAATGAACCAATTACTTTACCATTTCTTAAATCGATAATTACAACTTGTTTACAAGGTGATCCACAACTCCATTCGACAATTTCATAGAAAGTAGAATAGTTAGGTACATATTTCACATAATCAAGAGGCGAATCTCCATTCATTAGTTCTATTTTTGATAACTTATTTATCGTTGATGAATCAAGAAAGACAATAAAATCCTTAACAGGAAAATCATTATGACTCAAACTTTTAGTCTGTGAAAAACAGCTAGAATAAAATGTAATTAAAAACAAAACCAATAAATAATATTTCTTCACGTTATCAATATTCAAGCATATAACTATTACTTATACCGAATATACTGCCGCCAGTCATGATGGCGGTTGCAATCCGGTTGTTATGATTTCATTTTAATTCTTAAGTTTTTGTTTTATCACATAAATTATATTAAGGATAATTATCAGTTCCAGCACCTAACACATAAAGTCAGACCCCCGCCAGAGATAGAAAGAATTTGTGAGGGCAATGTAAGAATGAATTGCAAAATGTATTCAACAACCCGCTGTTAAATTAGGGACAATGCTGCGAAAGATTCAATAAATTGGCTAAGGAGAAGGCGCATAGAGCAGAGAGTCCATTATTCAATCATTTCAGTATTGCTAACTATTTCCATTACTCCAAGATTCCAACTACTCCTCCCATTTTTCCCTCTCCCTTCCCGCTGTTTTTTTTCTTAAGTTTAATAAAAAGATTTATCTAAAGAATGCAGAGAAAAAAAAGATTATCAAACGAATTTATCAGCAAGCTTGCTGAACTTGCCGGAGGTGCAATTCAGTCCGGTCAGTTTGATAATTTAATTGCTCTGATTGAAAATGAAATTAAGCTTCATTTCTTTACCAATTCTTCCGAAGCAAACCTGTTAAGAATTATTGAAAACCAATTCGACAGAGTTTTCTTTATTAAAGAATGTATTAACTATCCGCATCAGATTGAAATTCTTGTTACAATTGCATCGAACAGTAATTATCTGTCCGATATACTTGTCCGCAACCCTGAATATTTTTCCATTATAACAAATCCGGATAATCTGAAGGAGCAAAGAAAAGAATCTGACTTCACAAAAATTGCTTTGGATTCTGTTAACAGATTTAAAACTTTTAACGGAAAAGTAACTGCACTGAGAAATCTTAAGAGAAGAGAATTTCTTAGAATCGGCTTAATGGATATTTATTTAAATGAAAAAGTTGAAAGAATTACAGAGGAACTTTCGTTTCTTACTAAATCAATTACTTCGGTTCTCTTCGATCTATGCTATAAAGAAATTTTACTGAAAAATAAAATTGAAAAACTTTCCAACAAATATTGTTTGATTGCTCTGGGAAAGCTTGGAGGTAATGAACTCAATTACAGCTCTGATATTGACCTGATAGTTTTCACAGACAAAAACACTTTAATAAATAAACGGATTTATTACAATCAGATTATTACCGAAACAGTTCAACTTTTTATTGAACAAGCCTCATCCATTTCTTCAAAAGGATTTTTATACCGTGTAGATTTTCGTTTGCGACCTGATGGGAAAAATGCCCCATTATGCGGAACGATGGATCAATATCTCCAGTATTATGAATTACGCGGTGAAGATTGGGAAAGGCAAATGTTAATTAAATCCGGCTTCATTTGCGGCAGTTACAATTTGTATAAAAAGTTTTATTCGTATTTAGAAAAATTTATTTATCCTTCGTCGTTTTCTGTTTCACCATTGGTTCAGATAAAAAAATTAAAATCAAATATTGAAAAAAGAGTTTCAGATGAAAATAATATAAAACTTATTCCCGGCGGAATACGAGATATTGAATTTTCGGTTCAGGCATTACAATTACTTAACGGCGGAAAAAATAAATCGCTTAGAACAGGAAATACTTTAACAGCAATTAATGAATTGAATAAAACAAAACTGCTGAGTGATGCTGAAGCAAAAACTTTTTCAGAAGCTTACATTCTTTTTAGAAGAATTGAGCATTATCTACAATTGATGAATAACATACAGACACACACCATTCCGGATTCAGGTGAGCTTCTTGAAAAAGTCAGCCATCATTTGGGATTTAATACATCATCAGAATTTCGGAAAACATTAGAAGCGACGCGTAAAAATGTTTCAGCAATTTATCAATCAATTACAGGTATTGATGAGATTAAGAGTGAGTCAATTTTTGAAAACATAAAATTCATAGACAAAAAAAGAGCACAACAAAATCTTGATTTTCTGAAATACGGAAAAGGAATTCTCGGTTCAAAAATATTTGATAAAATAACCACTTCACTATTTGAAAATATTCAAGATGACCTGGCGGATTATTTAAAGAAATCTAGTTTCGCCGGATATTGTTTTAGAAAACTTTGCGCGAATAATTAAATCAGCTCAATTCCCGAATATATGGTACAAAGAATTTGCTGATAAAAATTTCCTTAAACTATTTTTAGGATTGTGTGAATTTTCTCAATTTGCAATAAACCTATGTGCAGAAGATAAATCTCTGCGAGATCTTCTGCTTTCCAGAAAATGTTTTACGCAGTTGGAAGAATCAGAATTATCGCAGTTGAGTACAAAAGAAATACTTTTCATACTTTCGGTTCAATTAACTTCCGGATTGATAAAATCGAATGAAGTAAATCAAGTTTTAACTTCTATCATCAACAATAAAATAAACAATTGCTGTAGGAGTTTTACATCTGACAAAGAATGGAAAAACAATATTATTGTAATTGGAATGGGAAGTCTTGGTGCAGGAGAAATAACTTTTGCTTCTGATATTGATTTAATATTTGTAGTTGATGGAATCAATAAATATCAACGAGTTCAAAATGATTTCCAGGAATTTCTGTCGATACTAAAAAAAGAATTATCTCCCTTTGATGTGGATTGCAGATTAAGACCCGAAGGTAAAGGCAGTCACTTAGTTTGGGATTTGAAGAGTTATTCAGATTATTTGAAGAATCGTGCAAGAGTCTGGGAATTTCAGGCTTTTCTAAAAGCCGATTTGATTTTCGGAAGTAAAAAATATTTTAACACTCTGATTGAAGATTGTGTTAAATCAATTCAAGGATTTGAACAAAACATCATCAAAAAAGAAATGCTTGAGATGAGAAGAAAGTCAATCTCTTCGGATAGTATTTCCGGCTCAACAAATATTAAAAGATGTTCGGGCGGTTTAACTGATATAGAATATATTATTTCTTATTTTTTGTTATCAGATTCTCAATTAGTTAAAAATTTTATTGGTGTTGGAAAAGAAAAATTTGCCAAAGTTTTATCTTTGAACAAAGATAACGATGTCGACTTTGAGTTACTCGCACAAAATTATAATAAGCTGAAAGAGATTGAATTGGCGAATCAAAATTTATTTGATTCAAGGACACCAAGAATTCCTATAGATGAAATTAAGTTGGAATCATTATCTGTTTTTCTTAACTACTCAAGTTCAAAATTATTTTTAGATGACTTGAATAAGATTTTACAATTTAATACAAAAATATTCAAACAAGTTTTTGGTTAATAAATGAAATTGATAAATAAATATTTCTACATATTAACTGGATTTACTGCATTTGTTGTTTATCTTTTTACGCTTGCACCTTCGGTCATACAAATTGACACGGGTGAACTTGCAGCTGTTCAGGCAACACTTGGAATTGCACATCCAACAGGATATCCACTTTATACAATAATAGGATTTCTCTTCTCAAAAATTCCTTTACCTTTTACAACCATTTATCAGCTGAATTTACTTGCAGCCTTATATTGTGCAATAGCAGTTTCAGTATTTACATACACTGCTAAGTTTATTCTTGATAACATCGAGATCTTCTCAACTTCAAAAGTTGCAAAGACAGATAAAAAAAAGAAGCAAAGCAAAAAACAAAAAGCAGAAAAGAAACAGTCATCAAAAATTTTTCTTGAGTTTAATGAGCCAATAAAAATACTCAGTGCAATGCTTGCAGGATTAGCCCTTGCTTTCAGCAAAACATTCTGGTTTCAAAGTACTTCTGTTGAGGTTTATTCATTTCATCTTCTGTTGATGAGCTTGATAATTCTTTCATTGATTAAAGCTTTTGTAAAAAGAGATGAAACTGAAGATAACTTTAAAATCGAAAAGCTGGTTGTTATTTGCTTTCTTTCTTGCACTTGGATTTACAAACCATATGACAACTTTGTTAATACTTCCCGGTGTTGCATATCTCTACTTTAACAAATGGAGATTTAATAAAAATAGTTTTTTGCGAATTGGTTTAATGATTTTATTGTTCTTACCTGTCTTAGTTTTAATCTATGCCTATTTACCAATTCGTGCATCGCAACAGCCCTTTTTTAATTGGGGAAATCCTGTTGACTTCGAAAAAATTATAAGACACATAAGCGGATTTCAATATCAGGTCTGGCTATTCTCTTCAACAGAAGCAGCAAAAGAACAGCTTGATTATTTTATTGGCAATCTTATATCAGAATTCTCTATAACAATTTTAGTCGTTGTTTTTGGCATTATAGTAACTTTTATAAAATCGAGAAAACTATTCATTTTTCTATTTATATCTTTTCTATTTACAGTTTTATATTCTATCAATTATGATATCAATGATATAGATGCTTACTTCCTTCTTGCTTATGTAAGTCTTGCATTTTTCAGTATTCTGGGTTTTGTGAAAATTTTTTCTGAATTATCAAACAATAAAATTGTAAGATCAATTACTGTTTTTGTGGCTGCATTGATTATTACTTTTCAAGCATACTCAAATTTTAGCGAAGTTGATCAAAGCAAAACTTATGTTTATGAAGATTACACAAAAACTTTGTTGAGCAGCGTTGAAAAGGATGCTATTATTTTTAGTTACCAGTGGGATTATTTTATCTCAGCATCATATTACTATCAGTTTGTTGAAAATTTAAGGAGAGATATTGTTGTAGTTGACAAGGAATTGTTAAGAAGATCGTGGTATTATGTTCAGCTTGATAGCAAGTATCCCGGTTTGCTTGACGGAATCCGAAAAGACGTTGATCCATTTCTTGAAGCATTAAAACCGTTCGAAAGAAAAGAAAACTTCGATGCTAATCTTTTGGAAATGTTATTCCGGAAATTGATGACTAATCTGGTTGCTACTAATATTAATAAACACAATTTCTATGTTGCGCCGGAAGTTGTACAGAATGAAATGCAGCGAGGTGAGTTTAATTTACCTGACGGATATTTTCTAGTACCGCATCTTTTTTTATTTAAAGTAACGAAACATCAAAAGTATATTCCTGCCCCGGATCCTGATTTTAAAATTAGAATGCCCGAAAGAAAAGATGAATATGTTTTAGCAATGGAAAACTTTATTGGAAGTATGCTGGTAAACAGGGCATTTTATGAATTACAGTATAATAAAATCGGGAGGGCTAAATTGTATGTAAAAAAAATTGCGGCAGACTTTCCCGATTACAGGATTCCACCGCAATTACAGAATCTTTTAATAGACTAATTCTTTAATCGGGAACCGCATCTAACAATTCATCTATTCTGTCTTCAGAAAGCTCGTCTTTTGTATAGAAAGATTGAAGTATCACATCAACCTGCTGAATTAGATTTCGTTTATAGTACTTTGGTGCATAGACAGAACCGTCAAGCATATAAATTCTTTTGGTTTTTTCATCATAAAAAGTGTAGTTAACAAACGGTCCGCCCATACCTTTGGTGTTTAATTCCCAAAGTCCCTGAGTGAAAATCGCATATCTTTCCTTAAAGTTCACTTCGTTCCACGTAAAGAAATCTTCAGCAATAACAACATAAGCAGAATCATCAGATGTTAAATAAAATTTTTCCGTTACTCTATTGCGAATTGTTTTTATAGAATCAATGTTAAGGTATTCAGGTGAAGCATTTTCAATCCAGTAAACAAAGATCCATCTTTCCATATCACTTCCGGGTGATCTTCGAAGCCAGACGAAATTATCATCAGGCTTATTTAATGCAAGTTGAAAATCAGCCTGAACATATATTAACCAACCGTAATCACGCAAAAGTTTTCCCTGAATATCTTTTCGTTCATAAGCACTGCTGTAAAGACTTTCATACAGTCTTTTATCAGATATTTTCTGATAAGTATAAAGAATCTTGTCTTTATTCTTCAATATTTTAAATTCAAGTTCACGTATAGAAGGAGCAGTGAGAACTGTAACAAGCTGATTTTTTGCCCAAAGATCATATTTCCTTAGAATGAAATCACTATCAGTTAGAAATTTTTCTTTCACACTTGAATCAATTATTGACTCGATGTATTTAGATGTATATGAACCCGAATTAAGTGGAGCAGCAATAACGATGTTTTTCCTGTTCCTGAATTTATCAAGCTGGTTAGGAGAAATCCTTTTCAGATTAAAAAGTTTTTCAGGAAGCGGAGTATTGATCTCAATCTCCAGTGTGGTTTCCAGGGCTAATTTGAGTTCTTCAAACTCAAGTGAATCTGCCACCACAAATATTTCATCTTCAATACCTACTGCCGGATTTCTTGAAGAATCGCAAGAGGATAAAAGAATTACTAAAACTAAAAATTGAAGGAATCAAAAATATTTTTTTCATAATTACACCGGAACGTTTTTAAGAATTAATTCCAGATTTGGAAGCCACAATGAATATAAACCCCACATTATAAATCCGATTGAAAAAGGAACTGATATATTATCATCAGCAATTCCAAATGAAAGATTTTCAACAATAGCACCAATAAAGGCGGCAATAAATCCAATCAGATATTCCATACCTAAATTCCCGACCTTAGGAGTAAAAAAAATTACTATACTTGCACTAATGAAAAATGCTAAAGTTCCCTCTAAGCTTTTTCTCAGGAATTTAATTTTACCAAATTTTCTTCCAATAAGAGCCGCACTTGTATCGCTTACTATTAGAATTGCAAAAGCAGTAACAAAAATAACTTTAGGAAAAATTAAAACTCCTAGAAATGCAGCAATAAGCACATACGTTGCGCCGTTAAGATTTCTTTTTTTATGATCAAGTTCATGCTTGCGAAGCAAGAATCCAAATATCTTATAAAAAAATTTTCCGAAAGCAGGTGATAAATACCGTCCAAGATCCATTATCAATGCGATTACAGTAAGAATTCCTAAAATTGTTGCGGCGGTAGTAGTTGGAATAAAGTAATAAATGACAGGGATGGAAAGAGAAAAGAGATGAATTAATTTTCGTATTAATTCATCTCTGTAGTGAATTGTTCCATTATCAATTTGATTCATCTTTAGGAGTAGTTTCCTTGTTCTTACGTTCATCCATCAACTTTTTAACATGCTCAGGAACTTCATCAGTTTTAGGTTTTTCTTCCTCTTTCTGAACAGGAGGAAGTTCTTCTCCTTTGATAATTCTATCAATTTCTTCTCCATCCAGAATTTCTCTTTCAAGAAGTTCTTTAGAAAGCTTATGAAGTAAATCGATATTATCGCGCAATATACTCTCTGCCCTCATCATACCTTTATTAACGATTACTTTAATTTCTTCATCAATGTCAATTGCGGTTTTTTCACTATAATCTCTGTGCCTTTGAATTTCTCTGCCAAGGAATATCTCTTCCTGTTTAGCACCATAACTTAATGGACCAAGCTTTTCACTCATTCCCCACTCACAAACCATTTTACGTGCAATGCTTGTCGTTTTTTCAATATCATTACCTGCACCGGTAGTAAAATGATTGAACACAATTTTCTCTGCTGCTCTTCCGCCTAAGGCATAAGTTATCATCGCTTCAAGATATTCTTTAGAGTAGGTGTGTTTTTCATCAATTGGCAGATAGCTTGTTACACCTAAGGCTCTTCCTCTTGGAATAATAGTAACTTTATGAACAGGATCTGCTTCTGGAATCTTTCTTGCAACAAGAACGTGACCAATTTCATGGTAAGCAGTAGTTTTCTTTTCTTCATCTGAAATGATAAGACTTTTTCGTTCCATTCCCATCATTACTTTATCTTTAGCTTGTTCAAAGTCATCCATTTCAACGTTTTTCTTATCTTTTCTTGCAGCAAGCAGTGCAGCTTCGTTAACAAGATTGGCAAGATCAGCACCTGCAAGTCCGGGAGTTCCTTTTGCAAGAACTTCCAGATCAACTTTTTCAGAAAGAGGAATATTTCTTGTATGAACTTTTAGAATTCCTTCTCTTCCTTTTACATCGGGACGATCAACAACAACCTGACGGTCAAATCTTCCCGGTCTAAGTAACGCCGGATCGAGAACATCGGGTCTGTTTGTTGCTGCAATAATTATAACTCCGCTATTCTGTTCAAATCCATCCATCTCAACCAGAAGCTGATTTAGAGTTTGCTCTCTTTCATCGTGACCACCGCCGAGACCTGCACCTCTGTGTCTTCCGACTGCATCAATTTCATCAATAAAAATTATACAAGGTGCACTTTTCTTTCCTTGTTCAAATAAGTCACGAACACGGCTTGCACCAACACCGACAAACATTTCAACGAAGTCGGCACCGCTTATAGAGAAGAACGGAACACCAGCTTCACCGGCAACTGCACGTGCTAATAATGTTTTTCCTGTTCCCGGAGGTCCTAATAACAAAACTCCTCTCGGAATTTTTCCTCCAAGTTTTTGAAATTTTGATGGTTCTTTTAAAAACTCAATTATTTCAAGGAGCTCAAGTTTAGCCTCATCTGTTCCGGCAACATCTCTGAATGTAACTTTTTTACCGGAAGCACTAATCAATTTTGCTTTACTTTTTCCAAAAGAAAAAATTCCTCTTGATCCGCCACCTTGTCCCTGCATTCTTCTCATAATAATGATCCAAACTGCAATGATGAGTAGCCACGGCAAAAATCCGATGAGATAGTTTACCCACTCACCTGATTGCTTCTCAAAAGTATAATCGATTCCTTTTTCTTTCCAGATTGCTTCCTGATCTTTAATAATTGGTTCGGGAATATAAACCGAAATAGCTTTGACCGGAACAGGTTTGTCATTTATTGTAACTGTAGTTTCGGAAGACAGTTCAGCATTGAAACTATAATCGTTTAAATCCGATTTAGTAATAGTTGCAGAAACAATTTTGCCCGGTTCGTTAAGCAAATTTTCATATTCACCATAAGGAATTTCGATATAGTTTTCAGTTTCAGTACGAAAAACCTGCATAACAATTACTGCAGCAACAACTACTGCTCCCCATCCAAAAACCATACGAATTACTTTTGACCAATCGAAATTATCATCGGGACGATTTGGTCCATTACCTTTATCAGGCCCTTTGGAGGGAGGTTTATTTTTATTATCACTCATATTAAATATTCTGAACTTTTTATCCATATTATTTGAAAATCTCCGTCATTCACTTAATACATAAATTGATTTTAGATTACGAAACTTTTGTTCATAATCTAATCCATAACCAACTACAAATTTACTTGGAATATTGAAACCAATATAGTCAATTTTTACATCATATTTAAGGCTTTTAGGCTTCATTAGCAGTGATACAACCCTCATACTTGCTGGTTTATGTTCTTTGAATATATCCTCAATATATTTTATCGAAAGTCCTGAATCTACAATATCTTCAACAATTATTATGTCTCTTTCGTTCACATCGCAATTAAGCTCTTTAAGAAGCTTGACTTTGCCTGATGATATTTTTGCATCGCCATAACTTGATAATTTAAAAAAATCAACTTCACAATTAATATTGATATTTTTTAACAAGTCAGACATAAAAATAAATGCACCGTTTAATACACCGATAAATACAGGAACTTTGTCAGCATAATCCTTTGATATCTGCTCGCCTAATTCTGAAACACGCTTTTGAATTTGTTTTTCAGTAAGCAAAATTTCAAATTTATCGCTGTTGACTATAATGTTTTGTTCGGCTTCCAACATAATTGTAAAACTTTCTTTGTTTCTTCTGTTATCTTAAACCGGTTATCTATTCTTTTTCCTATTAACCAAATTATCTTAACACCATCAACAAGAACAAATTGATTTTGTTTTTCTAATCTGTTCATTTTTATATCAATAAGAAAATCGGATACTTTTTTTTCACCCTTCATTCCGAGTGGGATAAATTTATCGCCATTTTGCCACTTTCTAATTGTTAGTTTCTTTGAAAGGTTGTCTCCTGAAATATATTCAATATTCGAATTCGCATTATACTTAATTTTATTTTTATCAAACTCTTTAATTGAAATAACACCAGTGTCTGTTTTTAATGATTCACCAACTTTAATACACTTCTTTTTCGCATCAACGATAGAAGATTTTTTTTTGATGACCATTTTTCCTCTATCTTTTAATGCAACAAGATTTTCAGAAAGTTCTATCGTCAAACCGGATTGTTTATTTATCAGTTCAAGAATTCTTGTTACATCACTAAAGTTAAGATTTACTTCCCATTTGTTCCTGACAGCCTCTCTAATAGATTCTGTAATTATTGATCTATGAAAATCGGGAAGAAATTTAATATTAATCGTCAAACTTTTATCATCTAAAGTAACAACTTGATTAATAAACTCACTTACTTTTTTATCAAAAAAATCTTTTACCGATTGAAAGACAAGTGAAGAATTAAATATTGTTTCATCTAAAGAAGGATTTAATCTTTCCTTAATAAAAAGAATTATCTGATGTCTTAAATAATTTCTTTCATAATCTTCTGATAAATTTGATTCATCAGTTCGATAAGCGATTTTGTGAAAATGAAGATAATCTAAAATTTCATCTTTGCTTAAACATAAAACCGGACGTATAATGTTTTCCCTTTGTGCAGGAATTCCGCTCATTCCGGTTATTCCGCTTCCTTTTATAAGATTCAGAAAAACAGTTTCAGTATTATCATCCTGAATATGAGCAGTGGCAATTTTTGAATAACTATGTTTATAAGAAATTTCTTTCAGCAATTTATAACGAATAATTCTTCCTGCTTCTTCAACAGAAATTTTATTCTTTTTTGCAAATGCCTGAACATTCTTAACAGAAGAAAAGTATTTGATCTTTAATTTATCACAGAACTTACCACAAAACTTTTCATCCTGTTCAGCAGCTTTTCCTCTGAGCTTATGATTAAGATGAAATGCACCCAGTTCAATTTTATATTTCCTTTGATACTTATTTAGAAAATGAAGAAGAAAAATAGAATCAGGTCCGCCGCTGAGTGCAACAAGAATTTTATCACCTTTTTCAATCAAAGAAGAGGATGCGATAAACTTAATTACTTTTTCTTCTGTTTTTTTCACTTGATTATTTTTTCATTTGAAATTCAGAAGGATCTTTTCCTTCCATAATTCTTTCGACGTATTTGCCAAGAACATCAAACTCTAAGTTCACAGTATCTCCGATTTTCTTATCAGCAAAAATTGTTTCCTTCCAGGTATGCGGAATAATTCCAACTGAAAAAGTATTATCCTTCAATTCGGCAACAGTCATACTAACACCATCAATTGCAATTGATCCCACATAAATAAGATAATGTTTGAATTCTTCTTTAAATGAAATCGTCACCCAATGGCTGTTTGATAATTCCTTTACATCTTCAACTCTTCCGATAGTATCAATATGCCCAAGAACAAAATGTCCGCCAAGTCTTGCATCAGCAAGCAAAGGTCTTTCAAGATTTACTTTTTCACCCTGTTTAAGAACACCAAGATTAGTTTTTTTTAATGTTTCTTCAATTGTATCCACAGAAAATGAATCGTCTGTCTTTTTAACAACAGTAAGACAGCATCCGTTAACGGCAATGCTACTTCCGATTTCCAGATCGTCCATTATTTTTTTTGCTTTGATTGTAAATTGAAATCCATCTCCGGTTGGAAGCTTATCTGAAAGGATTCCTTTTTCTTCAACTAATCCTGTGAACATTTTTTCTCCGAATTAATAACTAAAAATAATTACGTTACAAAACTACATGATGCAGCATAGACTTATTGTAAATTAATGAGCCGAGACTATCTAAAAAGTGAGTTTTACCTGTTTGTCATTCCCACGAACCTGCCTGCGGTAGGCAGGAGTGGGAATCTATTTTGTTTATAGGTTTAGATTCCCGCCTACGCGGGAATGACATGAAAATTGGAACTTTTGAAACAGCCTCAACTCTAATTAAACATTTTGATTCAATAAAAATTGATTAAACAAATGCTATGGTAAATACTCCGCTACAATATCCTCACCCATAACTTCACAACTCTTCAATTTTAGATTGAGAGATTTTTTAACATTTTCAATTCCAAGATTATTAACAACGGGCACACCTTCTCCTAAAATCTTGGGACTAATAAACAAAATCATATCATCAAACAATTTTTGCTTTATGAACGAAGTGAAAATTTTGCTTCCGCCCTCAACAAGTACATGATGTTATATTTAATTTGTACAATTTTTTTAGAAGTGGTTTCAGACGGATTTTCTGATTATGACTTTTAGTTATTACAATAAATTTAACACCTGACTTTTCCAGTTTGGCAATTTTTCTTTTTTTCTTTGATCCTGTATCCGAAATAACCAGAATTGTTCTTTTATCATTATTCTTTTGGAAGATTTTCAGATCAGTCGGAAGTTCTAATTTTGAATCAAGAATGATACGCCAGGGATTTCGTCCCTCAACATGTCTTACTGTTAACTGAGGATCATCAATCATTGCAGTATTCAAACCAATTAAAACTGCATCATACTTATTTCTTAAACTATGAACATATCTTCTGGATTCAGGCGAAGATATCCAGCCGGAGTGCGAATTTATATCGGCAATTTTTCCATCGAGAGTAATTGCAGCTTTAAGAGTAACATAAGGAAGTTTTTTATTTAGAAATTTAAAAAAGAATTTATTCAGCTCTTCACATTCTTTTTCAAGTACGCCAACTTTTACTTCTATTCCCGCATCTTTTAATTTTTTAACACCCTTACCACTGACTAAAGGATTTACATCCAGTGTTCCAATTACAACTCTTTTAATTTTTTCCCGTATTATTCTGTCAACACATGGCGGGGTTTGTCCATAATGACTGCACGGCTCAAGGTTTATATAAAAAGTTGAGCCTTCAAGGTTTTCGCGAGATGAATTGATTGCATTTATTTCGGCGTGATCATCACCATACTTTGTGTGAAAACCTGCTCCGATAATTTTATCGTTTTTGGTAATAACACAACCAACAAGAGGATTAGGACTGACTTTTCCGATTCCTCTTTTTGCTATTTCTAAAGTAAGCTGTATGTAAGATTCATCAGCCACAAATGAATTCTTTTAATTGATCTCTAAAATTTCAAATTTTAATAAACCTGCAGGAGCATTGACTTTAACAGTTTGTCCCGCTTTGGCACCAAGTAAACTTTGTCCAACCGGAGAAGTTACAGAAACTTTTCCAGCCTGAAAATCAGCTTCTTCAGGCGAAACGAGCAAATACTCAACAACCTTTTTTGTTTTTATGTTTTTGATTTTGACTTTAGACAAAATATGAGCCTCATCTTCCGGCATTTTTGAAGTGTCAATTATCTGAGCACGTGACAGAATATCTTCAAGCTTTGCAATGCGCATTTCAAAAAGCACTTGTTCCTCTTTGGCTGCATCATATTCGGCGTTTTCAGAAAGATCGCCATGAGAACGGGCTTCGGCAATTTTTGAAGCCATTTCTTTTCTGCCGCTGATTTTCATAACCTTAAGCTCTTTTTCAAGTTCTATCAATCGTTCTCTTGTTAAATAGACGAAATTTTTACCGGACATAACAAAACTCTGTTTGTTGTTGAATGATTTAAAAAAAATTGCCACCGTCCCTAAATCGGGGACAGTGGCAACGCAAAAATAAAAATAAGATGCCTGTATGTCAAGCCGTTGGATTACTTGATTAATAACATTTTCTTAGTTGACGTATAGTTCCCAGCACGTAATATGTAGAAATAAACTCCTGAACCAAGTCTTTCGGCATTAAACTCAACTTCGTAAATGCCAGGCTGTTTTTCCTCGTTTACGAGTTTTACTATTTCGTTACCAAGAACATCATAAACTTTTAAGGAAACAAATCCGCTTTTGTTACCAATTTCTGATGGCTGGGAAACAGGAAGAATTGGAATAATATATCTTATCTTTGTTGTGGGATTAAAGGGATTCGGATAATTCTGTTCAAGTGAAAAATTATTAAGATTGATCTCTCCTTTAACTCCGGTTACAATAGCTAAAATTGTTTTTAATATTTTATTATTCGGATCGAAGCTGATTGATAATGGTTCTCCTTCAATTGTTACTTCAAAAGTCTGATTTTGTTCATTGTTAAAAACAGTTACTAGTGTATCACCAACCGCCCGATTTATTTTTATCTGAATCGGCATTGTAAAAAATGTTGGATTTGTATTCGCCTGTTGGTTTATTTTCAACGAAAGATTCCACAGATTTGACCCCAAATCATACTTATTCCAAATTATAGTGTATTGCGGATAGTTTTCGCCGTAAATCCATTCCTGAAAAAAGTAATTTAGAGATGAACCATAAATACTTTCTGCAATTGCCTGAAAATCTTCAGTAACCGCTACACCATAAGCAACCGACGGATGGTATGAATATGTTCTCAATATGTTGTAAAAAGTTTCATCGCCAACAATTCCTCTTAACATATGTAAAACAACAGCCCCTTTGGAATAGGAACGAGCAGAGTTGAAAATCTCGTAGACATCCGTAATATCCTCAACGTAGATTGAACCTGTTGCAGTTTTAGCTCTATCCATTCTTAAGTTAATTTCACTATTATATGCTGCAGTTCCCTGTGTGGATTCCAGATATAAAGCCGGTGAATAAGTAGCAAAACCTTCATTCAGCCAGATGTGATGCCAGTCTTTGCAAGTGATTAAATCTCCATACCACATATGTGCAAGCTCGTGAGCAATTAGCCCGTCAGTCCATGAACCCATTGAAGAAATTGTCTGGTGTTCCATTCCTCCACTCCACCCAAATTGTGCATGTCCGTATTTTTCATTGAGGAACGGATATTCACCATAATGCTCAGCATAAATTGAAATCATAAGTGGAGTTTTATCCACCTGCGGTTTAACCGTAGTAAAAGATTCAGGATAAATATAATTTGTTATCGGCATTGAATCTGTCTGCGAATAATTATAATAATTCACATATTCAACGTAGTTTGAAATTGCCAGCGAGATAAGATATTGCGCAATCGGATAACTGCTCTTCCATTTGTATGTATGAGTTCCATCACCGTTATTAACAATTTCAATTAATTTTCCATTAGAAACGGGAATTAAACTGGTAACAACGGTAAGCCAAATATCTGCTGAATCTACTTTATCAGCCGGTGTATTTTTGCAGGGCCACCAGTCTTTTGCACCGTAGGGCTCGCTTAGCGAGCAAATAATAGGCTGCCCGTTATGTGTATTAAAAGTAAAACTGCCAAATCCTGTTGTTGGAGGAACGCCTTGGTAAAATATCTGAAGTGAAAGTTCTTCTCCCAAAGAATAATTTCTATCAAGCGTGATTGTTATTTTATTATCTATGTGAGTAAAAGAAGCTAATGATCCGAATAATAAAACTGAATCAACTGTGAGTACCGTCGTTAAATCAAGATAGACTGTGTTAATGGAAGATGAGTCAACTTTTGCATTTACAGTTACATTTCCGGATAAATAATTTGGTGAGTGTGTAACCTTTAAATCCAGTTTATAATAAGTAACATCAATTTTAGAATCGCCCGGATAATTTATTTCACTGATTTTCTGCAACCGTAAAAATCTTTCAATCTTAGATTGACTGCATAGGTCAGCACCATCCTGGGAGTAAATATTTATAACAGACAATACAAAAACGTAAACGAACAATTTTCTAAACATACTTTTACCAATTAGTTTTCTTAGATTAAGATTAGAATGAAATTATGTATAATCAATGAATTAATTCATACTTTATTTTGATGTTATGATACTTCCTGAATTCTGCAAATAGATTTAAAATCGCAGAAACGGCATACTTTGTTTTCCCGATCTTCAAGCTGCGAGAGTCTAAAATCTCCACCCGCGATTAGATTTACATATTTGACAATCGATTCAAATGCAATTTTTAAAATGTTTTCATTCATTTCTATTCGTTCATCATCGCCCATTTTTCTTGATGAAGAAATGCTTATCGCATTTCTTCCAAAATCTTTTTGAGTGAGTTTTAATGAATAAATTTCTGCGGCAAATGGGGAATATTCTTCATTGAGTTCTGCTTTAATCAAAATTTTTGAGGCATACATATATAAAGGCAGTTGCAATGATATTCCTTTTGAAAGATCGTCCTTTGAAGGTTTCTTTCCACCTAGTTTATAATCAACAACTTTAAATGTTTTATCATTTTTATTCAGATCTATTCTGTCAACTTTACCGCGAAGTTTTATTCCATCGAATTCAATACTCGAAAGGGAATTTTTATTCGCAATATTTCCGAAAGCATATTCAAAATATTCAGGGATAAATCCTTCTTCCGATTCTCTTTCAGTTAACAAAAAATGAAATAATATTGAATTTTCTTTTTTGTTATTTATGCCAAAGATTTTTTCTCTTTCAAAAAAAGATGCAGGTGAAACGAATTTAATTTTGCTCACTTTTTCTTCAGCAATTTTAAACAGTAATTTTTCTGCGTCTTTAAATTCTTTATCTGAACATCCGTTCAGTTTAACTCCATTTTCACGTAACTGGGAATAAAACTTATAAAATATTGAATGAATTAGACTTCCTATTTCAAATGCTTCAATTTCCTCAGTTGGTTCTTCAATCGTTTCGAGAGATAAAACTCTGTTAACAAAATATCTGAATGGACATTTTGCATATTCTTCAAGCTGCGATGCGGAAAATTCTCTCTCTCTAAATGATAATAACTTGTTTTTTGCTTCATTGCTGATATTTTCATTTATGTATCCGGTATAAGGCGATTCTGCAAAAGCATCATTCTTGCGAAGCGAATCTATTTTAATTGCTTCACTAATTTCATCCGAGTTTAACAATCCTGAAGAATCTTCCAATTCACTTTTACCGAATGCTTTGAATAATTCTTCCTTTGAACCGATAAAATTTTTAAAATCATTTTCAGATTTATTTTTAATATAAAAAAGTTTTTCCAGATCAGTTAGAAAAGATGATTCAGTTAACTCTTTCTTATCCCCTTTTAAAGGATAAGTAACATATAAACATTTTTCAGGAACACACATTGCCTGATAGAATCTGTATCTTTCTTCAAGAAGATGACGACGTTCATCTCTTCGTTTTCTGTGTTCGCCCGAAAAGAAAATTGCAGGTTGATATCGAGTTGGAAATTCACCATCAACCATTCCGCCTAAGAACAAATACTTAAATCGCAATCCTCGTATTTCATTAACTGAAGTAACAAGAACTCCTTTGCCATGTCTTTCTTTAATGTTGTAACGGTTGAACAACAAAGCGGTTTTTATTTCGTGCAGAAAAAATGAAAGTGAAAAAGTCTTTGAACTTTCAAATTCATCTTCGAGAAGATCAAACAGCTCTTCTATTGTTTCAACAAATACAGTAATAGCTTTTACATTTTTTTCAATATTATCGGGATTGTCATTTATCAGCTTTGCAGAGAGTTTTAATGATGATAACAGGAGCAAGCAAATTTTCTTTAAAACTATTTATTGTCTGTTTCTTCTTAAATAATGAAAGTAAATCATTTATTTTCTGAATATCATTCTTTGCTTTTTCATATTGCCATTTGGACAAATGATTTGCGTCCTCGTCATCATAACCATTTTGCATTTGTTCTAAAACATTTTCAATCGAATTGATCCAATTCTTATATCCGGCAACTAATTTTAAATTAGTCGAAACTAAAAGAAGATTTGAAAGATCAACGTCCTGTATTTCAATCCATCTTCCGCTTAAAGCCCTGAAAATATTTTTGTAATAAAAATCATTTTCCAAAATTTCTAAAAGATTTATTATTGCAACTACCGGTGCAGAATTGCTTAGAGTATATCTATCAGTGAGATTAAACGGAATTCCATAATTATTAAAAATATCTCTTATCAAAGCCGCATGTTCACTTATCAGGTTGAAGGCAACACAAATTTCATCAGCGTTTGCTTCATTGTTTATTATCAATCGTTTTATTTCTTTTGCAATGGTCTCAATTTCTTTAACAGGATTTGCAGAAACGGTTTTAATTATTTTCAGATTTGGATGCTGTGGTTCCATCTTTTGGGAAGAAAATAAATTTTCCCGAATCCTTTTTCTGAATTCATCAAAGGAAGCGGCTGAGTGATCTTGAATTTCAATAAATCCTTTTGTGCTTAGCTTATCGTAACAGTTTTCTAAATGAGAAAATATTTCATGATTGTATTTATGGTAATCAAATGAAAGAAAAAGTGAAATGCCATTAAGATTTGATAAACGATTTATCAAATCAATTTCCGGTCGGGAAAATTCATCAAATCCATTAACAATTATCGTATTTGCGTTAGGATATATTATGCGAAATGCTTTTACAAAATCCTTATCGGTAAGTCCGATTAAATATTTATAGATATCACCAAGTTCAAAAGCATTCAATTCTTTGGTTTTGTTTTCATAAACAGAAAAAATATTAGCAATATCAAGTGCTTTAAATTTTTCGGAACCGGTTAGATTGGCAGATTCCTTTTCAATATCTGCAGGGCTAATTCCCTGCCGCTTATACTCGCTGATTACGTTTTTCACCAATTCAAGAGTGCCGCGTGGAATTTCTTTTTTGTAATCATTAAAGTATTGCAAATTAACTTCAGAAAAAGATTGATTTAACAAAACAACTGCTGCGGCATCACTTAAAATTTTTGCTTCAAAATTTCTAGCTTCATCAAAAAGTTTTGTTGATATAGTGGCTAAGGTTTCAAGATTTAATTCAGATGCAGTCTGATTTGGTGCATTGCTTATAAGTTCTCTTTTCAGATAACGCACTTTACGGTTTGTGGGAACGATTAAAACAAGTTCGTTAAACTTTCCTGCATTAATTTTTTCATAAATAAGCTGATCGATATCAACTTTATCTTTTTGTGATTTTGTTAGTATCATTTATCTTTTTTAATAATAAATCTCTGTATGAAGCCCTTATTTGAGTATCCGTTTTTAGATCCAAAACTTTTATCATTTTTGCAAATCTCTTCTCAGCATCTTTTAATCCATTTACAACAATCGTTTCGAGTTCAATGAACGAGCCCAAATCTTTCACTTTATCCAAATGTATTCTAGTGTTATTGTATAAATACAATTCGCGGATTTTTGAAACTGTAATTTCAGTATTTAAAAACTTACTGAAGAATTTTTCATGATTTCCTTCAGCTAATTTAACCAATTTAAAATCAGACCAACGTTTTTGAGATTTTTCATTTCTCAAATAATAAATCAAACTCGATTTGCCATTTTCTATTCTCAGCTTAAGTAATCCTCTATCAACAGCATAATAAACATCTTTCTGAATTAAAATTTCTTTTAATCCTATTCTATGCTGTTTTAGTTTTTGTTTTACATCTTTTAGTGAGTCAAGTTTAATTTTTATTTCAAGGTTTCTTGGCATTATGTTTTAATTTTTGATAGATATGAAGAATTTCTCTTCCTCTTCTTGGTTTAATGGAATTAATATCCTTCTCAGAAAGTTCTAAAGATAGAAATTCAGAGAAAATATTTTTAGTTTCATCTTCATCAATTCCGAACGGCGGACCGCTTTCTCTTTTTTCAACAGGAAAAAGAATAAATACAAACCTTCCGCTATCGTTTAATAATGAAAAAATTGTCTTCGCATATTCTCTTCTTCTAATGGGATCGAAGGAACAATAAGTTACATAATCAAATATATAATCATACCTGGTTTCAATATTTTGTGGAAGATTAAAAATATCATCTACAATAAAATTGATTTTTACGCCATTTTTATCTGCAATAGTTTTAGCAAATTCAATTGCTTTTACAGAAAAATCTACGGCATAGACATTCAAACCGTGTTTGGCTGCAGCAACCGCATCATAACCTTTTCCGCATCCCGCAACTAACAATGAACTTTTGAATGTGAAGAATCCTTTATTAAGTAAATCAATAAAAATGGGCGTTGGCGTTTTCAAATCCCACGCGTCAAGATTTTCTATATATTGTTGATCCCAGAACTCAGAATTGTTAATATTATCCATCATTTAAATAACTACAAAAAATTACATTGATATTTTTTAAACTATCCGTATTTTAACACTAAAAATAAGAATACATTATGAGAAGAATAATATTTTCACTCACTTTATTGATAATTATTCCATTTGCCAGCATAAATTCTCAAGGCATTGGTGAGCTTGCACCTGAAAAACCGCTTGAAGTTTTTCCTGATAATACCTGGGGAATGGATATTATGTTTGGTGAAGCCGGATTTGGATTAGGCGGTTTTTATCGAAAGCAGCTTTCTATGAAATGGACTGTGTTTGCAGATCTTTCTATTTCAGAAGCCAAAGATGATAGGGAGTTTGAGTATTATGATATTTTTGGACAATCATTTATTATCGGTAAAAAGAATCGTGTTTTTGCCATACCAATTAATTTAGGCTTGCAATACAGACTGTTTGAAAATGTAATTTATGATAACCTTAGACCTTATATAAATTTTGGTGTTGGACCAACTTTTGTTTTAACCACACCTTATGAAGAAGAATTTTTTAGCGCATTTTCATATGCACAAACAAAGACTGCTTTAGGAGGTTATTTGGGATTCGGTGCAAATTTTGGTTTGGATAAATCCAGTTTAATCGGTTTGAACTTCAGATATTACTACACTCACTTCTTTGATGAGGGCGTTGAAAGCTTATACGGCAGATACAGGAAAGATATCGGAAGCTTTTTTGTTACATTGAATATTGGATTGATGTACTAAAGATCACTTCCACTTAATCGTACAACCAATTGAATAAGTTTCAGGAACAGAAACTTCTTGGGTTGAGAGAATTTCATCTAAAGCTTCCCTTAAATACTTGCTATTAACTTTTTGCGGTTCCTGCCAGTTATCATCAATCTTTCCATGGTAAACTAATTTTCTGTTTTCATCAAACATAAAAACTTCAGGTGTATGTGTCGCATCATAAGCTCTTGCAAGGGATTGATCTTCATCGTATAAATACGGGAAGTTAAAACTTTTTTCGTCTGATCGTATTTTCATTTGTTCGAATGAATCTTCAGGATATTTCACGGCATCATTTGAACTGATTGCTATTATCTGAACTCCTTTATCAGAATAGTCTTTTTGAATTTCTTTAATACGCTCTTCATAAGCCTGCACATAAGGACAATGATTACAGCTAAAAATCACAATGAGAATTCTCTTGCTGATAAATGATGATAAAGTATAATTTTTACCATCAATACCGGACAAATTAAAGTCAGGTGCAGATGAACCGATTTTCAAATTGTTTGTAGCCATGTTAAATTTTCCTTAGAATTAAAATATTTTTATCCAACAGACAATTCTCAATGAAAAGATTAACTTTTATCCTTCTAATAATTTTAGCAGAGTTAGCTATGCCGCAAAACTTTGACCTTGAACAAGACTTGTATAATAATTACGAAAAATTTAGAGAAAAAACTTTAACTCACAGACGATTTAAACACTCAGATATTCTTCCTCTCATCAAGCAACTGGAAAATAGCAAAGATTTCACTGTTAATAAAGTTGGAAGTTCGGTTGAAAACAGAGATCTTTTTCTTATTTCAATCGGACAGGGTGAAAAGAAAGTTTTCCTATGGTCACAAATGCACGGTGATGAGCCAACAGCAACTGCAGCGTTGTTTGATATTTTCAACTTTTTTTCTGATTCATCATTAAGCGATTTTAAGAAACACATTTTAAGTAAAGTAACACTTTACTTTCTTCCTATGGTAAATCCCGATGGTGCAGAAAAATTTGAGCGAAGAAATTCTTTTGCACATTGATATCAACAGAGATGCAGAAAGACAGCAAACTCCAGAAGCAGTAATATTGAAGGAAGTTTTTGATAGTTTAAAAGCAGATTTCGGATTTAATCTGCATGATCAGGATCCTCGCCATTCTGTAGGGAATAGCTTTAAGTCGGCTGCAATTTCATTTCTTGCACCTGCATTTAATTATGAAAAAAATGTTGATCCCATTCGTGAAAAATCAATTCTTCTTATCGGAAGATTAACAAAAATGCTGAATAAATTTATTCCCGGTCATATAGCAAAATATTCTGATGATTATGAACCGCGAGCTTTTGGCGATAACTTTCAGAAATGGGGAACCAGTACAATACTTGTTGAATCCGGAGGATGGAATAATGATCCGGAAAAACAGTTCCTGCGAAAACTGAATTTTATGTTATTGATTTCAGCATTCAAAGAAATTGCTGATGACGGATACAAAAATGAAACAGCAGAGACATACAACAAAATTCCGTTTAATGATAAATATATTTTTGATTTGTTATTAAGAAATCTGACCTTAAATCATAATGGAAACAAATTAAGAATTGATGTCGCAATTAATTTTATCGAATTCGTTTCTAAAACAGATAAAACTATTTATAAAAGATCTTCTATTCAGGATTTGGGTGATCTTTCTGTCTTTTACGGATTTCAGGATTTTGATTTTTCGGGATATGAAATTCAGCGGGGTAAAGTTTTTACAGAAAAAAAAATCAACTTAGAAGATATTCAGACAATAGACCTTTACGATTATTACAGTAAAGGATTTACAGTGCTTACTTCGGGTGATTCGATTGATGGCAGATTTACTGATTTTCCAATTAATATTTCATTCAGAGAAACAAGCGATACTACAAATTTTCTTCGGATTGGGGCTCCCGCAGATTTTGTACTACTAAAAAATGGAAAAATAGAATACGTTTTAGTAAATGGATTTTTACAAAAAGTCCAAAATGGTCGTGAATTCTCAGGGAATGGAATAATCTACAAATAAGTTGTCTTTGAATATTAAAACCGATTTACTATAATTACTTAGAAATTTTTCGGTAGCTATACTTAAAAAAGACAAAATGTATTATGCTCAATTTTTTACTGGCTTTATTAGCAGAAGTACAAAGTAGCGGGCAGAAACAGCTTTATGCTGATTTCGAAAGAGAAGCTATTCCCCATATGGATTCTCTTTACAATTTTGCACTGAAAATGACTGGTGACAGCAGTGATGCCAGTGATCTGATTCAGGACACCTACCTCAAAGCATTTAGATTTTTTGATAAACTTGAAGAAGGAACTAACTACAAGATGTGGTTATTTCGTATCATGAAGAATTCTTATATCAATACGTTTAGAAAAAATTCAAAGGGACCGGATAAAGCCGATTACTTAGAGATTGAGAAATTTTATGAAAACATCCAAGCATCAAACGTTGATAGAACACATCTCGAAAAAGATATTTACGATAATCTTTTAGATGATGAACTGTCCAAAGCCATCACATCTCTTCCTGAAGATCTTAGAACAGTAGTAATATTAGCAGATATTGAAGGATTTGTCTATGATGAAATTGCAGATTTTATAGACGTTCCCGTTGGTACTATTCGTTCAAGAATTTATAGAGGAAGAAAAATGATGTTTACTAAATTATATGATTTCGCCAAAAATCGCGGCTACTTAAATAATGAAAAATAATTAAGACTAAGATGGAAAGTATAAGTAAAGATTTAACGTCGGCATTGGTTGATAATGAACTTCACGATGAAGCTTTGAAAAATCAGCTTGTTTCTCAAATGGAAACTGATGCTGATTTACGTTATGACTATATGGTGCAAAGTCTTGTTAAAAAATTAATTAAAGAAAAAGTCCGATTTCACAAAACACCTAACAAAGTAAATAAGAAAGTACTTAAGAAAATTCAACCGAAAGAAATAAAATCAGAATCGGGGATTCCCTTTTTTACCGGACTTTTTTCCAGACCGGCATTTTCTTTTTCAACCGCAATAATAATAGTACTTGCTGTAGTTTTGATAATTATGAACAGACCCGGAATTGTTGAGCCAAAGGATTTTGCAATTGAGCAATTAGGCGAAGACAATATGTTTGTTCAGGCAAGAAATAATTTCCAAAATATAATTGAAGGAAGACTGACCCTCAATTAACAAGTTCGAATCCGGAAGAAATTAAAAACTTTTTTGCGTCAAGCGGTGTAAAATATTCTACTTTAGTTCCTGAAATTCCCGGGTGGGATTTACTTGGAGCAGTTGTTTCTGAAGACCATGGGAAAAAATTCGCTCATCACGTTTATGAAAATGATGAGGGTGAAATAGTATATCTTTTCCAGGTTGAAGAATCATATCTGCGAACTAACGAAATAATTCAATTAACAAGTGAGCTACTTTCATTTCTTAATCAAGGAAATTGTTATACAGCTGAATCAGATAATTATATTATATTGATGGCAAAAGCAGATAATAATATTTACGCTGTTGTTTCTAACGCGTCATTAGAAGAGATTTCACAAAATTTTTGCAGGATAAATTAAATGTTCAAAGTAAAAAACATATTGCTACCAACTGACTTTAGTAAAATTTCTTTAGCTGCCGCAGAATATGCTGTGGTTTTAGCAGAACAATACGGAGCGAAAATTCATCTGCTTCACGTATTGGAGAAAACTCCTCCAATTCTTGCAATTCGGTCATTGGATCTTTCAAGAGAAAAGATCATTCATTCAATAGAAAAAGACGCCAAAGATGATCTTAAAGATTGCCTTGAGAAAATTAAAAGCATAAAAAATGTTGAAATACATCCTGTTATTAAAAAAGGTGTAGATTACGAAGTGATAATCAAATATGCAAAGGAAAAGAAAATAGATGTTATTGTGATTGCAACTCACGGCAGAACGGGAATATTGCATACTTTATTGGGCAGTGTAGCAGAAAAAGTGATAAGATATTCAAAAACGCCTGTTTTAGTGATAACACCGACTTCAAAAGACAAGTAATACCACAAAATTTGTTTTCTCTCGGGTGAATTTCTATATTTCTAATCCGTTTTTATAAAAGATTGGATAATTATGGCTAAAGCAAAAAATGTTGAGGCTTTTTGTTCGTATTGCGGTACTGAAAGAACTTTGGAATTAGTGAAAATTGCGTTCGAAGGCGAATCAGAAACCAAGAAATGGGGCAAATGCAAAAAATGTAAGCAAATGACAATGATAGATCTTTCTCAGATTCAGATGTTAGATACCAATTCTAAAAACATGGAAACAGACAATGCAGTTGAATATTCACCTGAAAAAAGTTTCGAAATAGGTGCTGCTATTTATCATAAAGGCTGGGATGATTTCGGTCTGGTAACTGCTAAAGAAATTGTATCGAACGGACAAAAATCAATTACTGTTGATTTTCAAAAATCAGGAATTAAAAAACTTATTGAATCAATTTCAATACAAAGCCAACAAAGCGAGGTGAATTAATTGGTAGGCATTCAGATAGGTGAAAACGAATCCATCGATAAGGCTCTCAGAAGGTTCAAGAAAAAATATGAGAGATCCGGAGTGTTGAAGGAATTTAAGAAAAGAACTTTCTTCGTAAAGCCTTCGATAAAGAAACGCATGGAAAAGTTAAAAGCCATTAGAAGGGCTCACAGACCCGAAATTATATAAATTGAAAAGCCCTCTTTCTGAGGGCTTTTTTTTTACTTGATGTGAATTACAGGTTCTATTATTTCCGGTTCCTTTTCTTTCAAAAAATATTTTTCAAGATGATTTTTTACTAATTCAAAAGCTTCATCAAGATTATTACAAAAGTGAAATCGTTTCATATCAGATTCACTAATCACACCTTCATAAATAAGATTTTCAAAATTTATTACACTCTTCCAATATTTTTCATCATAAATAACAAGAGCAAGTTTTTTCCTGATTTTATCTGTCTGAATTAGTGTAAGAATTTCAAAAAGTTCATCCATAGTACCAAACCCGCCGGGAAATACAATTAACGCTTTTGATAAATAAGCAAACCAAAATTTTCTCATGAAAAAGTAATGAAATTCAAAACTAAGATCTTTAGTAACATACTTATTAACGAATTGTTCAAATGGAATGCTGATATTTAAACCAACAGAATAACCGCCGGCTTTTTTAGCACCTTTGTTGGCAGCTTCCATAATTCCGGGTCCACCGCCTGTGCAAATAATAAAGCGATTTGCACTTGTTTCAAGATTCATTGACCACTCGGTTAATCTTCTGGAAAGTTCAACTGCATCTTCATAATATCTGGACATTTCAAGTGAGCGCTGAGCCTGACGCAATACTTTGCCAAAATTTGGTATGGATTTAGGATTTGCAGTTTGAATTTTATTTAAAGCTGTTTGAGCATTACGTTTGGACATTAATCTGGCAGAACCAAAAAAAACAATCGTATCCATAATTTTATGCTTTTTGAATCTTGCCTGCGGTTCAAGATATTCAGCAAGCAACCGTATTGTTCTCCCATTAGCTGAATTTATGAAATCAAGATTCTCGTAGGCTTTATTATTTTTTTTATACTTTGCCATACTCCTCACTTAGAATTATTGAATAAAAACGAATAAACAATTTTCTCTATTTCGGTACATCTGAATTTAACTTTATATTTGCACCGACCAAAAAATTTTATTTAATAAAATAACTTTCTAAAATATCAAAATTTTTCATCAGATATGAACAAAAGGATTCTCTCTCTCATACTTTTATTATTACTTGGATTCACTTTTACTCTAAATGCTTCATCAAGAGAAGAGTTGATTAACAAGATTAGAAACATACTGAGAAAAGTACCTGCAGGCACAAATACAAGCATAATGATTTATAATCCGTTAAATCAGGATACTATACTTGTTGATAATCACACAAAGTCTATGGTTCCTGCTTCTGTTACAAAGTTGTTTACGACTTCAACGGCTTTAACAACTATGGGTGGTGATCATTTCTTCAGTACAAAACTACTAACGGATGACCTTAATATTAATGATGGAATTATTAATGGCAATCTTTACATAAAAGGATATGGCAATTCATTATTCGCCGATAATGACTTGAATGAAATGATTTCCGTTTTAGTTAAGCTCGGAATTAAAGAAATAACCGGCGATATAATTGGTGATGATACTTACTTCGATGATATTTACGTACGTGACGACTGGATACCGAATGAGAACGCTAATGTAAAGTTACCTCCGATTTCTGCACTTGTCTTGGATCGGAATCAAACAATAGTTCAACGCAAAGTTAGAAAACGTATCAGAAATTATACAACAAATGTAAAAGACCCTCCTCTGTTTGCAGCAAGTAAATTGAAGGAAAAACTTTCCATTAAAGACATTATTGTTAAGGGTACCGCAAAAAGTGGAACTGCGACAAACGAAATCAAATTAATTGCAGAATCAAAATCATCACTTCGTGATATTATTTCTGTCATAAACAAGAATAGTGATAATTTTCTTGCAGAAGTATTGTTCAAATCAATTGGTGCAGAAGCAAGCGGAAAGCAGGGTAACTCTTTTTACTCCCAGCAAACCATATTAAACTTCATCGAGTCAAACGGAATTTATAAATATGGAACTTCTGTTGTTGACGGTTCAGGTATTTCCAGATTTGATCAAGTTACTTTAGGTGCAGTAACAGGAATACTCGAAAAAATGTATTTCGATCTGGTTCACTTTGATGATTTTTTTAATTCATTAAGCATTGCCGGTGTTGATGGAACTTTACGAAATCGAATGACCGGAACAGCAGCAGAAAATAATTTCAGAGGAAAAACAGGTACTCTCAATGGAGTAACTTCAATTTCAGGTTACATCACTACTTCTGGTGGAGATGAATTAATCGTTGGAATTATGTTTGAGTTTACTCGCGGAAGCTGGAGTTTTTATCGCAACATTCAGGATGAAATAATTATTTTACTTGCTGAGTGGAATGAATAAAAAACCCTAAGAAAAACTCTCAGGGTTTTCATAAATATAAACGTACTTTTATTTAAAACTACTATTGTGTCGGAGGAACTTGCTGCTGAGGAACAGTAGGTGTAGTTGGTAAATTTGTTCTTCCACCTTCCTGAATCACACTTCTTTGATCAGATGATGATTGACCGGGTAGAAAAAATAAATTGATAACAACAGCCAAAACTGCCAAAGCTCCACCAATCCACCATGTAGACTTACTCAAGAAATCAGTAGTTCTTCTGGTGCCAAACATAGAACCCATATTCCCTGCACCTCCAAAAGTTCCGGCTAATCCGCCGCCTTTACTTGATTGAAGAAGCACTACAATAATTAAAAGTACTGCTAATATGGTCGCAATTATAATTAATAATGAATACATATCTTTCTCCTTTGATAGTAGCGGGGGAGGGATTCGAACCCCCGACACGTGGATTATGATTCCACTGCTCTAACCTACTGAGCTACCCCGCCTCAATGTTTTTTAAGGTTGCAAATATAAACACACCCTTAATCTATTCAAAATAGTGATTTTATGAACTTTTTATTGTTTATAGGAAACAAAACAGGCTAAATAATCAAGTGTTTTGAATTGCAATCCATAACTTATCTATTAATTCTTCAATACCGTATTTAGTTGCAGAAGAAAAGATGATAACCGGGGATTTAATCTTTTTAATTTTGGCTTTTGAAAGCTTTATAATTTCTTTCTCTTCAAGTAAATCCGATTTTGAAAGTGAGACGATAATATTTTTTTTCACCAGCACTTTACTATAGCTTTTTAATTCATTGTATAAAATATCGAAATCTCTCTGATAATCATCCGAAGTAATATCAATAAGAAACAAAAGAATTTTAGTACGTTCAATATGCCTGAGAAACTTTATTCCAAGACCTTTGCCTTCATGAGCGCCTTCGATAATTCCCGGGATATCAGCAACTGTAAAACCCTGATAATCTTTATATTTTACTATTCCTAGATTTGGTTCTAGAGTTGTAAATGGATAATCGGCAATTTTTGGCCTGGCAGCAGATATGGTTGATATAAGAGTAGACTTCCCTGCATTAGGAAAACCAACTAACCCAACATCTGCAATTAGTTTAAGTTCAAGAATTACTTTTAATGATTCACCGGGTTTACCCGGTTCTGCAAACCGTGGAGCTCTTCTGGTAGGAGTTGCAAAATTAGAATTTCCCTTTCCGCCCCGCCCCCCTTTTGCTAAAACAAATCTTTGATTTTCTACATTTAGATCGAAAAGGATTTTTCCCGAGTCAGCATCTTTAATTATTGTTCCGGGAGGAAGTTTTATCACAATATCTTCACCATTTTTTCCATCTTTTAATGATGAAGCGCCAGGAGCACCTTTTGCGGCATTGTACTTTTTTTTATATCTGAAATCAAGAAGAGTTGAAAAGTTTGAATCGGTTTCGACAATTATATTACCACCATTACCACCGTTTCCACCAGAAGGACCCCCTTTGGGCACATACTTTTCTCTGCGAAAAGTAACAGCGCCATCACCACCATTACCGGCTATAACTTCAATCTGAGCATAATCAATGAACATATTAAACCTGATCGAAGTAGTTAGCTACAGCGTTAGTTAGAATTACTGCTTGTTTTGATTGAGGACTAATTTTAATTGAGATAAAAAGAGCTTTTAGAATTTCCGTTGCTTTTTGATAGTTCTCACATTCAGAAATTTTTTCAATCGTATTTGCAAAATCTTCACTATCAGAATTGAATATTGAATCAGTTATTTTATCTATTTCCTTTGAGCTTAAGAAACTAAAAATATCTCTTTTTCTTTTCTTTGTAACTTTCGGCAATTCCTTTTTAATGCTTTCTTCAACCGCTTCTTTTTTCTCTTGAATTTCCGGTTTCGTTAATTCAACTTTTTCTATTTCGATTTTTTCTGTGATTGGAGATTCGGATTTTTCTTCAATTTCCGTTTCTTCAATTTGCTCATCAAAATTTTCTTCATCTTCAATTTCTAATTCGTCAAATTTAACTGACTCTTCCTCTATTTTCGATTGCTCAATTTCCTTAGGAATATCTTCCTTCTCATTCTCTTTTTCTTTTGTTTCTATATCTTCAATATTGATACCTTCTTCTTCATCCGGGGCAACTATATCAAAATCTTTTAATTCTTCTTCATAAAACGAAAAAAGTTCTTGTTCATCTTTTTCATTTAAAAGTTCCGGATCTTCAATTATATCACTTTCATCTTTAGATAATAATTCAAGTATCTTCTTCTTCAGACGGTTTGTCCTGAGCTGTTTTCTCCGACATGTCTTCAACAGTTTTATCGGCAGTTTTTTCTTCAACCTTTTTATCAGCATCATCTAAAAACGAAGAAAAAACCCTTCCTTCAGCTTCGGGACTAACAACTTCTTCTTCCTTCAGATCATCTGTCAAGTCTACTGATTTCTTTTTATCCTCCGTTTTAATTGCATCGGGTTCTTTTTCAACAATTATTTCTTTTTCCCAAACAGGTTCTTCTTCTTTTTTAACTTCCAAATTTTCTTCTTCAGAGATTTCCTCAACCGGTTCCCTGTCTTCAATTAATTCCTCTATATCTTTTTTAACAATTTCGTCCTGAACTAACTCCTGAATAATATTGTCATCGGATTTGGGTTCTTCTTCAAGAAATTCTTCTGTTTGAGTTAATGATTTTATTTCTGCTTCTTCTAGAGTTTTAACTTTTTCAAAATCACCATCAACTTCGGTTTCAGGTTCTTCAAAAGCTGGATTTATTGATTCGGGTTCAACAGGTGTGGCAGAATAAATTATTCTTCTTATATCATCAATGTCATATTTTCTTTTGCCCGGATTGGGAATTGCACGCTTCAATTTTAACAGATGATCAATGAGATTCTTTTCTTTAAGAAATATTTCGACGGCTTCAACCGAGATATTTTTTTTATTTAATCCGCCTATGCTAAACAAGATCTGCTATTGACACCAGAGAATTATCCACTAGTTTTTCAAAATGAGCAGAAAATAATTCCCTATCGATTTTGTTAAGGATTAGTTCAAATTCTGTGGAAGATAGGTTTGCAATATTTCTTTTTGAAAGATATGCTTTAAATACATTCTTCAGATAGTCAAAGAAGTAAAGGTAATTCAGCACGAGTTCAAGTTCTGCAACAGAAATGCTCTTCTTTTCACCAAATATTAACTTCTGTAAAGACCAATTTGGTTTTAAAATATAACTAACATTAAATGATACGGCACGTGAGATAAGAATTTTCATATCTTCATAGGATACTTTTTTTGTTTTCTTTATCTCCTCGGCAATTATTGAAAAGTTGTGATTAATTTTATTTCCGGAATAATCAAACAAAGAACCCTGAATTAGTTTCTGCCGATCTTCATAAATAAGAAATTCAAATTCCGCATTTATATATTGTTTAATAGCAGGATGAATGTTCGTTTCCAATAATCTTTCAAATGTGAAAAACGCACCAAGCTTCTTTACGTAATTAAGTGTAAAGTCTGTTATAAATTTTATTTCCGTTTGAAACATAATATTTGACATAGCTTCTAAATTATCTGCAAAAATATAAAAAATCCCGATTAAAGTTCATCTAATAAATGAGTTATCTAAAATAATTAAGGATTATTTTCATATTCAGATAAATAATCTATTAAATCCATTATAATTAGCTAATGGATGCATCCCGAGTTTGATTTGACTAATGGCAACTGCTCTATATACAGTATTGATTCACCTTCAGATATAAAAATCCCGATTAAATTCTAACCGGGATTTAAGTTCTTTGATAAGCTTTTTGAAAAACAGGTGTTTCCGTCTTTTGTTTTTAATTTTTTACACTTCCACTTCTTGTGATTTGAATTTAGACATTACAAAATCACGATTCATTCTCGCAATATTAGTAACAGAAATTCCTTTCGGGCATTCAGCTTCACAGGCATAGGTGTTTGTACAGCTTCCGAAGCCAAGTTCATCCATAACTTTTACCATACGCTCTACTCTGCGATAACGTTCCGGTTGACCTTGAGGCAGTAAAGCATACTGAGATACTTTTGCTGAAACAAAAAGCATTGCAGATGCGTTTTTACAAGATGCAACGCACGCACCGCATCCAATACAAGAAGCTGCGTCCATTGCCAAACTTGCTACATCTTTTGATATTGGAATCATGTTTGCATCCGGAGTTCCGCCGGTGTTTACAGAAACATATCCACCTGCCGCAAGAATTTTATCGAATCCGGATCGATCTACCATCAAATCTTTTATAATAGGAAATGCCTTTGCCCGGAACGGCTCTACCCAAATAATATCTCCATCCTTAAAATTTCTCATATGTAGCTGACAGGTAGCAATTTTAGCTAGTGGTCCGTGAGGTCTTCCGTTAATGACCAATCCGCAGGTTCCGCAAATACCTTCACGGCAATCGCTTTCAAAGTGAATTGCCTCTTCATCTTTTGCTTCGAGTCTATTGTTAATTTCATCGATCATTTCAAGGAAAGAAGCGTCAGGTGAAACCTGAACATCGTAGTCAACAAAACTTCCAACAGAGTTTGTGTTTTTCTGTCTCCAGATTTTAAGCTTAAGGTTTAATTTCTTTGCTTCCATTATTTGTAACTCCTTATTGCCGGTTTCACATATTCGAATTCAAGTTTTTCTTTATGAAGATTCCATTTATTTTCACCTGCAAACTCCCAGGCAGAAACATAAGAATAATTTTCATCATCACGTTTTGCTTCACCATCTTCAAACTGATATTCTGTTCTGAAGTGTCCGCCGCAGGATTCATTTCTGTCAAGAGCATCCACAGCCATCAATTCACCAAGCTCAAAATAATCAACTAATCTTCCTGCACGCTCAAGAGTTTGATTAATATCATCACCACTGCCGGGAATTGTAACATTCTTCCAGAATTCTGCCTTTAATTCCCTGATTTCAGTTATCCCCTCTTTCAAGTCCTTTTTCAGTTCTGGCCATTCCAACTTTATTCCACATAATTCTTCCAAGCTGTTTGTGAAGATCATCAACCGTTCTTTTACCTTTAATCGAGAGAAGTTTATTAGTGAGATTCTTAACTTCAGTTGCAACTTTTTCAAATTCGGGATGATCTGTTTTAACAGCAGTTGGTTTTGCAGATGCAAGATAATCACCCATTGTATAAGGAATAACAAAATAACCATCTGCAAGTCCCTGCATAAGTGCTGATGCACCTAAACGGTTTGCACCATGATCTGAAAAGTTTGCTTCCCCAAGGACAAACAGTCCGGGAATAGTGCTCATTAAATTATAATCAACCCAAAGTCCGCCCATTGTGTAGTGTGGTGCTGGATAAATCATCATCGGGACTTGATAAGGATTTTCTCCCGTGATAGTTTCATAAATCTCAAACAGGTTTCCATAGCGTTCTTCTATTACTTTTTGCCCAAGTCTTTTTATAGCATCCTTAAAATCAAGATAAACAGCCTCACCGCCTTTTACACCCCTTCCTTCATCACAAACTTCCTTTGCTGCCCTGGAAGAAATATCTCTTGGGGCAAGATTTCCGAATGAAGGATATTTTCTTTCGAGATAATAATCCCTTTCATCCTCAGGAATATCATTCGGATTCCGCATATCGTTCTTTTTCATCGAAACCCAAACTCTGCCGTCATTACGTAATGATTCACTCATTAAAGTTAATTTGGATTGTGATTCACCGTGCAGTGGTAAACAGGTTGGATGAATTTGTGTGAAGCTGGGATTTCCGAAGAAAGCACCTCGTTTATGTGCACGCCAGATTGCTGTTGCATTACAGTTCATTGCATTTGTTGAAAGGAAGAATACGTTTGCATAACCTCCGGTTGCAAGACAAACAGCATGTGCTGAATATTTTTCTATCTCACCTGTAAGAAGATTTCTGCAGACAATTCCCTTTGCAGCACCATCTACTACAACAACATCAAGCATTTCTCTTCTTGTAAAAAGTTTAACAGAACCTTTATTTATCTGACGGTTCAGAGCACTAACAGCACCAAGTAAAAGCTGCTGACCCGTTTGTCCTCTTGCATAAAAAGTTCTTGAAACCTGTGCACCTCCAAAAGAACGGTTATCAAGCAGTCCGCCGTATTCTCTTGCAAAAGGAACTACCTTGAGCAACACATTGATCCATTATATTTCCGCTTACTTCTGCAAGACGATGAACATTTGCTTCACGTGCTCTAAAGTCTCCACCTTTAACTGTATCATAAAATAATCTGTATGTAGAATCTCCGTCATTCTGATAATTTTTTGACGCGTTAATACCACCTTGTGCGGAAATACTGTGTGCTCGTTTTGCGCTATCATGAAATGTAAATGCTTTCACGTTATAACCAAGTTCACCGAGTGAAGCGGCAGCAGAAGCTCCTGCTAAACCTGTTCCAACAACAATAATATCAAATTTTCTTTTGTTAGCCGGATTAACCAGCTTCATATTAAATTTATGATTTGTCCACTTTTCCGAAATGTGTCCTTCGGGAATTTTTGATTCTAACTTTGTCATTGGTTACCTCCGTAAAAGAAAAAGAAATAAATGGGCATTGAAGCAAAACCTGCTGCCATAATAATTGCATAAGCAGTTCCAATTTTTTCAATAATCGGAGTATATTTTTTGTGAGTCCAGCCAAAAGTTTGGAATGCACTTTGAAAGCTATGATTGAGATGGTATCCTAAAAGAATCATTGCAATAACATAAAGAATAACATACCACCAGATTCCAAAGAAGTAAACTACTATGTCGAAGTATTCATGATTGTCAGCAAACTTCATCGGATCATAGAAGTTAAACCTCCAAAAGAAAGTATAGAGATGAGAGACGAGAAAAATCAAAATAATTGAACCTGATAAAACCATAGTTCTGGAAAATACATCACTATTTTCAGAAGAACCGTTAATCTTATAACCTGTCCCACGGGCTCTTCTATTTTGAAGCCATAAAGTCAAGCCGTTATAAATGTGAAAAAGAAATGCAGCCAGAAGCACAACTTCGATGACACGGATTAAAGGCTTAACAACGTCAAGTGCGCTTACATACCCATTGAACGCACTAGGACCAAAAAACAAAGTGATATTTCCGATCAGGTGAATGATCAGAAAAATGATCAGAAAACTCCCTGTGACCGCCATAGTAATTTTTTTGCCGATCGAGGAGTTTGCAAATTTTAAAAACCAACCCATTATAAAACTCCTTCTGATTCAGTATGATTAAATGGAAAAATGAGTTTGATAGGAAGATATTTTGAATTGTAACAATGCTCAAAGTTAACAGAGAAAAATATTTTATACTCTTGTATCAATGAAATGTATAATGTTAACATTTGATAATAAAAATTATAATGCAACTTAGAAAAAAAAGTTAAAACTGAGAAGTAATTAGGCAAAAAAAACCAAGAAATTTGAAGTTATACTAATAAAAACTATTTTAACATCAGTTCTTTGAACAAGTTTTATGGTGTCCCGCTATCCCGAACATTTTGGGATTGAAAGGGAATTATAGGGAAATTCGGTGCTCTCGCAATACGGGAAATTCCGATGCTGTCGCGCAACTGTAAATAGCAACTTTGTTGCAATGTTAAATTTTCAATTCTAAATGTTCAATGAAATTCATCGAACATTAAACACTTAACATTGAACATTTGCTAAAAGCCAGGAGACCTGCCATAAAAGTTAATTAATCAGCCTTCGCGAGAAAGGTAAGATTAACGATGGTCTTCCTTCTCCATTCGTTTTATCTCAACTTTTTTAACACGCGAAGTTACTTTCAATTTCATTTTACAGGAGTAACTTCTATGCATCAAACAAAATTCTTTTTTGTGTTCTTTTCATTTTTTCTGTTTTCTGCTTTTTTATACTCTCAAAATTTGATAGTTCAAAAAACAGATTCTACAGGAATTTACAAACTCTCGGATGTGGTTATTTCAGCTACAAAAACAAATTCAAGCACACTTGAATTAGCCAATTCAATCAGCATTATTGATTCAGTTGAGATATCTAACCGAAATGCTTTCAGTTTATACGACCTATTAAAAAATGAATACGGTTTGAGTTTTACATCACAAGGTGGAGGCGGAACTTTATCAAATGTTTATATGCGTGGCGGAAGTCCATCTTACACTCATGTTTTAGTTGACGGTATAGAGATGAACTTGACAAGCGATCCGAATGGAGTTTATGATTTCTCTGCGTTACCTACAGATAATATTGAGCGCATAGAAATTTTAAGAGGTCCTCAATCTATTCTTTATGGTTCCGATGCACTTGCCGGTGTTATAAACATAATTACAACAAAAGGTTCAGGTTCTCCGAGATTTTCTCTATCAACAGAAGGTGGATCATACAGCACATTTAAGACAACAGCAGGTTTAACTGGAATTTTAGGCAAGCTTAATTATTCAATGAACTTAGGCAGGGTTAAGAGTGATGGATTTTCTGCAGCCAACGAAAAATATGGCAACACTGAAAAAGACGGTTTTCAAAATGATAATATCTCAACTGCTTTAGGTTATCGATTTTCCGAAAATGTAAAGACTAATTTTTATTTCAGATTTTTGAAATCGAAAGCCGATTATGATCAATCCGGAATTTATGGTGATGACCCAACTTATAAGTTCAATCAGGAAGAATTATCTTTAAGAGGTGAAAGTCTTTTTAATCTCTTTGATAATGCATGGGATCAAAAGGTCGGCGTTTCCTTTATTCGAAATATCAGAAAATATAAATACGATGAAACAATTAATAACTTTTCTGCTTCAACAAGTTTTTATGACGGACGAAAGCTTAAACTTGACTGGCAAAACAATTTTAGTATTATTGAAAATAATTTAATTTCTCTCGGTGTTGATTTTGAAATCGATGAAACTGTTTCAGAATTTAATTCCTCCTCTGCTTTCGGTGATTTTATAAGTCTTTTTCCGAAAAGTGATGCCAAAACATTTGGCATATATTTTCAGGATCAACTAAAAATCGGTGATGAATTTTTTGCCTCGGCAGGAGTACGATTTGATAACCACGATAAATTCGGCTCGTCTTTTACTTACAGAATTGCACCTGCTTACATATTCTGGCAAACGGGAACAAAATTAAAAGCAACAGTCGGAACGGGTTTCAAAGCACCATCATTATTTTATTTATACGATCCGGCATTTGGAAATCCTGATTTGAATCCTGAAAAAAGTTTTGGCTGGGATGCCGGAATAGAACAGTTTTTCTGGAATGAAGGATTATCATTCGGCGTAACATATTTCGAAAATGATTATAAAGATTTATTCGGATTCGATAACAACTATAAAACAATAAACATCAATAAGGCTGAAACAAAGGGTGTTGAAGTATATTCCACAATAAAACCATTTTTGGGTTTGGATGCTAAATTGAATTATACTTACACTGATGCAAAAGATAAAAGTGAAGGATTAGCTGAAGAAGACCGAAAACTTATAAGAAGACCGGAACATAAAATCGGTGGATACATAAGCTATAATTTCTCAGAAAAAACAAATGCGAATGTTGAAGTGATTTATGTCGGCAAAAGAAGATGATTTAGATTTCAGTACATTTCCGTCTACAAGAATACAGCTTGATCCTTATGTTCTTCTGAATGTTGCGGCACACTATAGATTGTTTGATTTTTTACGATTGAATTTGCGAATTGAAAATCTTTTAGATTCAGATTATGAAGAAGTATTTGGATACGGAACAGCCGGCTTGTCAGTTTACGGAGGAATAAATGTTACTTTAAATTAAGTGTGAGATAATATAAACAAGTCTTTCTCTTTTCACATTTGACGTTTGACTTTAAACAATAACAAACTCTATTTTTGAACAATTATAAACAGTAAATATTTACTAAGATTTTAAAGGAAAGGATCTGAAATGAATTCATTAAAATTATCACCAAGATTTTTAATGCTTACGGGTATGATATTAGTTGCTGCTTTAATTCGACTTTTACCACATCCACCAAACTTTGCACCAATAGCAGCAATGGCTTTATTCGGAGGTGCATATTTTAATAAGAAAGCATTCGCTTTTGTTATTCCGCTTGCTGCGTTGTTTTTAACCGATTTGTTCTTAGGATTTCACAATACAATGTGGGCAGTTTATTTAGGCTTCATTTTGATTGTAGGATTAGGAATGATAATGCTTAAGAAGAAATCTGTTTTAACAGTAATTCTGGCTTCCGTAAGCGCATCAGTTTTGTTTTTTGTACTTACCAATCTTGCATTCTGGGCAACAGATACATTATACCCAACTAATCTAACAGGATTGGCAGTTTGCTTTACTGCTGCAATTCCTTTTTTCCATAACACACTAATTGGAGATTTATTCTATACCGGGGTAATGTTCGGTTTGTTTGAGTTAGTAAAAGTAAAATTCCCGCAGCTTGTGAAAGTAAAAGCTTAACCTCACCCTTTGCTTCCCTCTCCTTTGTAAGGAGAGGGATTGAGGGAGAGGTAAAACCCGATTCGGAAATGGATCTTGTTTTTTGTTTTAAAAGCATTAAATAGCATGAGTAAAACCGGCAGCAACTAGAAAATATGTTCCTCTCTTGCTTATAAAATCAGTATCACCTGCATTGATCATAGTATTAAGTTTAGCAGACAGATAAAGACTAAAAGATGAATTGATCTTTCTTTCGAAAACCGGTCCAACTCCAAATGATAATAGAGTTTCATTTATTTTTAATGGAGAGCTCACATCTGGTACTAAATCAATCTGACCTGTTTCCTGATTTTCTATCTGGTTAAGTTTATACTTGTTGAAAGAGAGGAATGATAAACCTATCTGAGTATCAATTAACAGATTTATTATTTTATTTTCATGAAGTCTGAATCTACTTCCCAAATTTATAGATGTTAAAGAATGATCATCAGCAGAAAATGTTTTGAAAGGCCCTGTATCTGGGTTTTCTGAAGTATAATACTCATAATTATAAAAAATATTGTATTTGTCCCAGCTTCCATATGAAGCATTGCAGAATAATTGTAAAGCATCATTTAAAGAATAGTTTAGCTGACCCGAAGCTAACAATCCGGCAGAGGAATTAATTGGAGAGATGATACCTAAGCTTCCTTCAAGAGAATACTTACTTTGAGCAGAAGTAAACGTATTAAACAGAATAACAAAAGCGATAAGAAACAATTCTTTTTTCATCATAATAATGTCTCCTTTAGTATCTTCGTTTTGTACTAAGATACAATATTACGTTATAAATCAATTGTGGTTATCACATATTAAAATGATGTAAAGATACTTAATTGTAAAGGGTAGAATATTTGGAGGTCATTAAAAAAGGCACAATCACTCGTGCCTAAAATCCTACTAACTACAAACTACCTACTACTACCTATTTCTTCCTCTTCCCTCTCTCATAAGCCAACATAACAATTTTCTTAAGAGCCATTCCGTAGGACATTTTTGCAGCATGAGCAGAACGCATAAATCCTGCTCCTTCTGTAAGGTCGGGATTGGGATTAACTTCCAATACATACAGATGATTATCTTTTGATAATCTCATATCAACTCTTGAGTAATCTCTTACACCCATTACTTTAAATGCAGCAAGAGCCATTTGTTTTGCTTTTTCCTCAACACGTTTTGGAAGTTTTGCAGGACATTTTGGAATTGTTTTATGATATGATTCGTGAAGCGGATCCCATTTAGCCTGGTAGCTTACAATGTTGTAAAGATGATCGGGCATTTTCTTAAAATCTATTTCACTGATTGGAAGAACCCTAGGTCTCTTATCACCAATCACTGCAACGTTTAATTCTCTTCCATCGATAAATTCTTCACACAATGCAGGCTGATTGAAATGTTCAAACACATAATCAATTCGTTCTTTATGTTCTGTTTCATTGCTGACTATTGATTCATTCTCAATTCCAACACTAGCATCTTCATAAGCTGGTTTTACAATTACGGGAAATTTCAGATTACTTCTGTAGGTTTTAGATTTCTTCCTGAATACCTTGAATCTTGGTGTCCGGATTTTATATTCACTAAGTATTCTTTTTGTCAGTGCTTTGCTCTGGCAGTTAGCAAGTGCTAAAGGTGGAGCTCCAGTATATGGAATTCCGAGTAATTCATATAATCCAACAACATTCATCTCATACCTGGCTACATCTTTATAAATCTCAACAAAATTAAAAATTACATCCGGCTTGCTTTTATTCACATCATCAATAAGCATCTGAATATTATCTTTGATGTTTAGGGTATAAGCCTCAAGACCAACTTTGCCCAGTTTTTTCGCCATTATTTCAAACTCTTCCATAGGGGTCAGGTTTTCAACCTCAAAATACTCCTGGAAATCACCAACTTTTTCTGTGGATTCTGGAATCTTATAATATTCCGGGTGGGCTTCGTTATAAACAACAGCAACTTTAATTTTTTTTTCTTTCATAGTTAAAAAATAATTAAAAAAGGCTTTATATAAAACTTGAACTTTCATTATGTTTGTGCTCACAAAACAGAAAATTATAAATGAGCTTCTATCCACAACCATATGAATATCAATGCGGCCCTTTCGCACTCAAGTATGCACTTGTTATGCTTGGTAAGTTTAAAAGTGAAAATGAAATCGGTGTTAAAGCCGGAAGTACATGGTGGTACGGTACTGATGAAATCGGATTAGCCAAAGCGGCAAAGTATTATGATTGCAAGATGAAATATTTCCGAAGAGAAAAAGGGACAGACGCAATTAAAGTACTTACAGAACAGCTTAAAAAAGGCTACCCCTGTATTTTAAGTGTTGATAACTGGGAACATTGGTTTACAGTTGTAAATGTTCAGCAGAAGAAATTTATTATTATTGACAGCATTCTTGATAAAGTGATTACAATTTATTCTCCGACAAAACTTTTAAAACGCTGGAAATATATTGAGGATGACGATGGTGAGATAAGCTATGATGGTTATGCCCTGGTACCTCAATTTCGAGTATCCACTAAAGCAAAATTTACGATACAAAAAGCAAGGTATGTTATGGATAAGCGGAATGTACAGCTTTCCAAAAAATGGGACACATACTTTAATGATCTGATAAGCATTTGCCGACCCCGCCATGCTAATACTACTCATCTTATTTCTTTTCCTGAGTTTTTGAGACGATATGAAAAAGTATTGGTAAATCAGGTTGCTAACTGGCATGGAATTCCGACTTATAATGAACTCAAAAAAATTCTTAATCATTTTGAATTTATTGCTGAAACATATGATCTGGTAATTCACGCCGATGAACAGAAAAAAGCCCTAATCGATCTTGCCTCAATATTAATGATGTACTCGTGCGGTAAATATGGAATGGATGAGATTTATTGATTTAGATTAAGAGTAAGATCGTGAGTGCGATAAAGCAAATTTAGATTAATATTATGAAACGACATCCATTAATATTAAAGAAGGAGACTACTGCATTACTTATAATTGATTTACAGGAACGAATTCTTCCAGTAATCAGAAATTATGAAGTGGTTGTAGAAAACACCATTAAATTGATTAAAGGATTCAAGACTCTTCAACTTCCGATATACTTCACAGAACAATATCCAAAAGGATTAGGACCAACCTCAAAAAAAGTTCTTGATGAACTTGAAGGATATTCTGCAATTCATAAGATGAGTTTTAGCTGCTCGGGCGCAGGTGATTTGTTTGATGAACTTCATAAAAAGAAATTATCACAAATTGTTGTATGCGGAGTTGAATCACATGTTTGTATTCAGCAAACAGTACTGGATTTGCTGGCGAATAACTTCCAGGCAAATTTAGCTGCAGATGCCGTTTCATCAAGAAAAGAAATTGATTACAAAACAGCTCTTCAAAGAATGCTGGCACTTGGAGCAGAAATTACAACAACTGAATCAATTTTATTTGAATTGCTTGAAGTTTGCGGTACGCCGGAGTTTAAAGAAGTTTCGAAAATAGTGAAATAGAAAAAATAAAGCCGGAAAGAATCCGGCTTTACTAATTGTATAACTTCAATCAAAAAATATGTTCAAGGTTCTGATACTTCGTATGAACCTCTTCAACCAGGTCATCAATATTTTCCATCTCATTATTTTCAGCAGCTAATTTTAATTTTTTTGTAGCCTCAAAAAGATTATTAACTGCATTTATGTATTCATCTTTCTTCTTTGCTGCTCTTCTTGGTACATCAGCCGTTTTTAGTATTTCAGCTTTTGCAAACAATTCAAGAGATGCTTCTTTCAGTTTTTCAAAATCTTTTTCAGGATAGTAGTAATGATAAATCATATAAAGCGTTTGATGATAATTATCAATTTCTTTTGACATTGGTCTGATTATCCTGACCAGCATTTCATAATCAGCGTGAAGTGCTTCTGCCGCATCAAGCATTTCTTTATCATTACTGCCTTCAGCAGCTTTGTTATATTTTTCAACCGAGATACGAAGCTTTTCAACTCCTTCTTTCCATTTACCTTCTTTGTCTCTTAGAATCCCGGGAAGTTCAACTTCAAATATTTTTTGTGACCCGGAATTAACTTCATCAACATATCCTTTAAGCATTTCAATATCTTTATTAGGAAAGGCTGTATGCCAAATCGGATATATCACATCGTGAAAGGAAAACAGTTCAGGAACATCCGAGCTTGTTTCCGAAATTTCTTTCTGCTCCTGAGCAAGACCAGCTAAACTGAAAGAAAGTAACATGCATAGAAAAACGAATAATAAATTATTTCTCATAGAATTAGATAATAGTTTTGTTAATAATAGTGATTATTGGCGACAAAGCTACTTAAAAAGATTAATTAAGAAAAGAATTAGCAGTCACTTTTGACTAAGGAGTTTCAGTTATTTAACTCTAATAGTAGTAACAAATTTTAACAACTTGTTAATTTTACAGCTATTTGTTCCCTTACCCCAAACAGCAATCTTAAAAAGCTATAAAAATGTAAGTTTTGTTTACAACATATATTTTTCCTAAAATTTTTAGAATTTGGACTTTTACTTTTTAATACGAAAAATATTATCCAATAAATGAATATTTTGAGTCAAAATGATACACTCCAACATAATTCTGACAAAAACGAAGCTTAGATTTCGTTAGAATTCGTATTATAAACCGATATTACAGTAAATAACTCCTCTTTTCAGTTATTGGCATAAGTGTTGACAAAGACTTAAAGAATACGAATTTCTAAATCAAAAAAGTGACTAAGAATATAAATTTTAATCTATTAGAAGTTGTAAATGATTTTTTTGATCCCAATCAGATAGAAGATCTTTTCAAGCAACTTAATATCGACGATACAGCGGATACCTCTTCTATTAATAAAGCCGACCAAACATTAGATATTAGCTTTCCTTCAGGAGTCATAACAAAATCGCAGATTGATTTACTGGTAACTTTTGCTTCAACAAGAATCAGCGAGGATAATTTTTTAGTTTTACTTTTACTTCTCAGTAATGTGACTCTTACTTATGGAGATTTTAATACTTCAATAAACCTGAGTGATAAATTAATTTCATTATCATCAGGCAATCCTCTTTTAAGTGATATTGCTGCTAACGCTTACTTAGTTAAAGGAGAAATTTTTAGCAGGCAAGCAAACTGGGAATTGAGTTTTTCTGAGATTAACAGTGCGCGTAATTTATTTTTAGCAATAAATGATAATAGCGGTATTGCAAAATGTGAAAATCTGCTCGGTACTATTTATGGTGATCTTGGTGATCTTACTAATGCCATGGAGCATTTTGAAACTGCATTGTCGCTTATAAATGATCAAATAAATTATTCATTTTCAGGAAAAATTGAGGTTAACCTTGGTATAGTTAATACCATACAAGGAAAGTATGATGATGCTATTTCTTATTTCAGAAGAGCACTGATTAAATTTTGAAAAAATATCTGAGATAAAAAGAGTATCGGAAATACATCACAACATCGGTATGGTTTATTCTAAAAAGAATGAATTTAGTTCTGCATTAAATTCTTTTGACGAATGTATCAAACTTGCGGTAAAGCTTGGTTACCTTCAAACATGCGGACTTGCATATTTAAGCAAAGCATTTGTTTATTCGCAGTTGAAAGATTTCAAACTTAGTCTTGCTTTTGCAGATAAGGCAATGGAAATAGCCTATAAACTTGATGACAAGCTCACCATTGCTGAAGTTTATAAAATTAAAGGTATTATTCAGCGTGAATCAGGTAATCTTCCAGCATCTGAAAACCTGCTACTTACAAGCCTAAGACTCAATCAGGAGACGGGCAATCAACTAAATGAAGCTGAAACTTATCATGAATTAGGATTATTATATAAAGAAATGGACCTAGTTGATAAGAGTAAGAAATTCCTGGATAAAGCCCTGCAATACTTCAGAAAAATTAATGCCGAACCGGAAATTAATAAGCTGGAGTCTGTTCTTAAGTATCTAATCTGATTTTAAGAATCTTCAGAAGATATCTTCTTTCTTAATTACTTCGTTTCTAAATAATTACTTCAATACAATTTTATTTTTTTTGCCAACGTGAAATTGACTGTCAAACAAAATCATTATTCCCGAAAATATTCTTCAATATTGATTTAATAATCTGATAGACATTGGAAAATTTAGAGTGTCGGTTGGAAATGAAAAAATAAAAAATGCCTGTCCCCGATATTCGAAACAAGAACAGGCAAATTTATCTAATTCTAATTATTTAGTACTATAAACCTTTAAATCCGTCCATCATCATTCCGCCAAAAGCAATAGCAGTAACGATCATGCCGATTACAAAATAAACAACTATGGTGACTATTATAATTACAATAAAATATCCAACAAGTTTATCCTGAGGAGTTTCTTTAACTATTTTAAGTCCAAGGTATAAAAGATAGAGTCCATAAAGTCCGCCGATCACACCAAGAAAACCTAAAAGAGGGAAAATCTGAAATATACCGGCTACCCAGGCTGCCGTATATGAAAATACTACAACTTTAAGTGATGCTATCATATCCTTTTGAGAGCCGAATGATGGAGCTAAAGCATCTACAATGAAAGCCAGCAAATAAACAGCACCAACAGTCATTGCATAATATAAAACCAAGTATAGTAATCCTCTTTCAACAGGCATTTTATAGGAACCAAAAGGACCTAAAGAAATACCAACGAGAGATTGTCCTATAAATCCTGCAACTGCGGGGATAAGAGCAAGAATAAGAACATATTTAGTGAAAAGATCACTAACATAAGTCTGTTCATTCTTAATCACTTCCCATTCGGTTTTAGGAGTAATCAAAATATTTTTGGCACGGTCAAACAGGTTCATGTTGCTCTCCTTTATTTGTTTAAGTAATGATGGTTAATAAGCACTTGAATTTAATAGTTTTTTTCACGTATTAATTTTGATGACAGGTAATTGTTTTATTAGTGTTAACTTAAATAAATTCTAATATCATAACAAGAATTACTAGAAAGAATATTTTAGTCTGAAGAATAAATAACTGCCTGAATCACCAAATTCCGTTAATGAATTACCGCCGAATAGTAATCCCGTAAGATATAAATCGAAATTTGTGATGATTGAGTAACTTGCCGATGGAACAATTACATAGGATTTATCATCAGGATTGTAAATCGCAAATATTCCACCTCTTAACAGAGGAGTAAACTGATAGGAAAATTCCTGAAAGACTGACCAGCGTGCAGGAGTAAGCATATCAAGTTCAACTGCTTCCTGAGCATAGAGTAAGGCATAATTATCTGTTCCATTACTGTTATACAATAATTCAGTATGGATGTAAAATGAATTGGGAAAAGTGTAATCACCTGAAAAAACAAATGAAAAAGTCGGTTTATCTTGTGCCAGAGGTTTCAAACTATAAAGTTGATATAAAATTGAATCGAATTGTGTGTCCGGAGCCTGAGAAACTAAAACTTCACCACGAAAGCCTGCACCAAAAATATCCCCTACCCAACCGCCACCAAATGACCAGCGCTCTTTTTTATAACCGGCAATTAAATTAAAGTCGTAGTCCCACTGGTTAAGCGAGAGTAATCCTGCAACAATTAAATCTTCTTTTTTCTTACCCGGACTTAATGCTAATTCAACCTTTGTAACAGGTCCCGTGTAATATTGAACTCTTACTGCATCGGCACCGGGCAATTCTTCATAATCAAAATCAAGAACTGCTTTTGGATTAAATAAATCTATAGGATTCCATGCCCAGCTTGTTCCCCAGGCAATGCGTTGTCTTCCCAAAGTTATTTGCCAATCGTCTTTTACCCAATCAAGCCAGAGTCTGTCAACTTCAACATAGCCGATTGAACTTTTTTCATTCCAAAGAACTGCATCCAGCTGTACTAAATCATGTTTTGCTTTTATCAAATCAATGTAGTTTGGAATTTTTTCTACTGACTCGCCATAAAATATTCGCGTTCTAAATTCTAAAGCTGCTGTTAGTGATGGAGCCGGATACCAGCGTGTGTTCAATCTTGAATGCAGTAAATGATCATTAAATCTGTCATCAATACTCGGATACTTTGACGAACTGAAAAGATATTTTACATAACCGTTATAATCTATTGATGATAACTGTGAAGAAGCGTTTATTGTAAAGAGAAAAAATATAACCGATAATAATTTAGTTTGCATTCTCCGTTACCTTAACATTAATTTCATCTTTCTCAACAGTGCCATCGCGTAAAGTAACAACTCTATGCGCCCTATTTATTACTCTCTGATCGTGTGTGGAGAAAACAAAGGTCATATTAAAATCTTTGTTAAGTTTTTCCATCAAATCCAATAACGATTCTGCGGTTTGTGAATCAAGATTAGCAGTTGGTTCATCAGCAAGAACAAAAGAAGGACGCGAAGCAAGTGCACGTGCAACTGCCACTCGCTGCTGCTGACCGCCGGAAAGTTCTGACGGTTTATCGTTTGCTCTGTCTGCTAATCCGACGGCAGATAATAATTCAAGAGCACGTTTTTCTCTTTCGGGCTTACTTAATCCTTGCAGAAGCATTATGAATTCAACATTTTCCTTTGCTGTAAAAACAGGTATAAGGTTATAAGCCTGAAATACAAATCCTATATGATGGAGTCTGAAATTAACGAGCTCATCAGCTTTATAAGTTGAAATATCAACATCATCAACAATCACTTTACCAGAAGTCGGAACGTCGAGTCCGCCTACAATGTTAAGCAAAGTGGTTTTACCTGACCCGGAGGGACCAACTATTGCAGTAAACTCTCCGGCTTCAATTGAAAGATCAACTTCGCTAAGAGCTTTAACTGGAACCGCTGTTCCATCGTAGATTTTTGTTAGTTTATTAGCTTCAATTAGTGACATTTGGTACTCCTTTTTTTGTTAACCACATAGACACATAAGGAACATAAGGAACATAGCAGATACCTTTGTGTTTTATCTGGTTTAAATTCTTTATTCTTCAGGTAATTCTCGAAATAATTCATTGACATAAGTTTTCTGACCTTGTTTAAAAAGGTTTACACAGTTAAAATTTATGAGAATTCCTTTGGGCTTATTCAGTAACTTCATATAGGTAAGTAATTGAGCTTCAAAAACCGGAGCAATAGCATCTACAGCTTTTATCTCAACAACTATTGCATCTTCAACCACGAAATCACAACGAAGTTCAGCATCTAACTCCAAACCCTTATAATTAACAGGAACTACAAGTTCAGAAACAAATCTTAATTTTCTAAATAATAATTCTTGCTTCAAGCATTTGTGATAAACGCTTTCAAGCAATCCAGGCCCTAATGCTTTATGAACCTCAATCGCAGCACCAACTATCTGATAAGTCAAATCATTCAAGTATTTCTTAGTCATATTACGTCTCTTCTTTTTAGCCACATAGATATATTTGGATCATAGAAAGACTATGTGTTTCTATGTGCCTATGTGGTTTAAAATTTCTTAGTATGTTCTTATTGCTGTTGCCGGTTTCAGTCTTATTGCTTTAACTGCCGGATACACAGCCGAGAACACTGCGGTTATTAAAATCATAATTGTGATTGATACATAAAAATAAATTGGTAAATGCGGATAAAGTATTGAACCCAAACCCCATTCCGATAATCCTGCAGTAAAAGCAGAAAGATTTATTCCTGCATAACCGAAATAAGCAATTGTAATTGATGCGAGGATCATTCCGACTATTCCACCAACAAGTGAAAGTGTAATTGTTTCAATAATTATCATTGAAAATACTCTTCTTCTTTTCATTCCGATTGCCATTAGCACACCGAATTCCCTTACCCTTTCAAGCACTGACATCAACATTGTGTTTGTAATTCCGAACAGAAGGGCAAAAAGAATCACTCCCAGAAAAATATTCAACTGAAGACCGATCATTTCATCCATAAGTTTCAATTCAGGTGCAAGATCTTTCCAGCTTTGAACTGATAAATGATCAAAAGTATTGGTAAGATTTGCATGAAGTGAATCAACATCCTGAACAGAATTTAACCTTACGGCTATTTCATGGTATATAGGCTTTGATTCTAAAAGTGAAAGTATATCACCTTCCCTTATAAATACAGTTGCGCGGTCAAACATGGTTGATTCAGTCCGAAATATTCCTGTAACTCTGAAAGCTCCATAAATTATTTTTCCATCCAAACCCTGAAAGCTTAAGACAATTTTGGATCTTTCTTTTATTCCGAGATTATCAGCCAGTTTATAACCAATCAGAATCTGATTCCGGTCATCACTTTCAAAATAACTTCCTGCAATAATTTGCTTATGAACTGTAGTTACGGTTTTTTCATCATCAGGAAGAATGCCTGTAATTCTAACTCCACCGGATGATGTTGCGGAAGAAATCATTCCTTCAATTATAAGTCTTGAGGAAACTCCGGTAACATTTTTCTTAGACTTAATTTTAGAAGAAATATTTTGTGCATCCGGAATAATTTCAGTTAACAGTTTATCATCCTCAAATCCGGGTAAGTGAATTTGAATATGACCGAGATCGCGATCGATAGTTGAATTTATTAATGATTCGCCCATTCCAAACATTACTGCACTTGCGAACAATCCGCTTAACAATCCCACTGCAATTGCCGCAATAATTATCAGGCTTCTTCTTTTATTTCTCCAGATATTTCTCCAGGCTAAACTTATAAGCATATCAACCTCTCATTGCTTCTACGGGTTTAATTTTTCTAATAAAGTTTATTGGATACAGTCCCGAAAAGAGTGCAATTGCCAGGACAGTCCACATTTGAGCAATAAACATTCCGGGATAAATTGCAAAAGGCATTATAGGTTCAAATCCCCAGGCAAGAATTGCCTCGGCATATTCGCCTGTAAGAGGAATGGGATTATTTACAAAATAAATTATTATGGGAAGACTTACGATTGCACCAGCTGCAACTCCTATAAACGATATGAAAATAGTTTCAAGTGTAGTTACTAAATAAAGTTTCCATTTTTTCATTCCCACTGAAATAAGAATTCCAAATTCTTTTACACGTTCGGCAGTCATCATCATAATTGTTCCGAAAATTCCGAATGCAATTACGAGATAAAGAATCCCAAGCATTATTATTCCTTGTGCATTATCAATCTGAATTGATTGAACTAATTCCGGTGAAAGTTCTTCCCACGTCATTACAGCATAACTTTCTCCTGCCTGCCCAGAAGATTGTTCAAAAAGCGATTTAACCTTTTCATGAATAGAGTTTAACTTCTTCGGATTGTCAATCATAATGGAGAGAGAAGTTATTCTATCGGGTGCTGAAAAAATCCACTGTGCATACGGAATTGATACATAAGCAAATGATTTATTTTGCGCAGGAAGATTAAACTTTACAATTCCCTGAACCGGAACAAGTTCTGCGGCAGTAATTCCATAAAGACCTTGCCCAAAAATCAGAACGGAATCACCGATATCAACCTGCATCAATTCTGCAAGACCTTCAGCAAGCAATATTCCGCGGGAATCATTTGTGAGATATTTACCTTTTATAAGTTTTTCTTTCAATAAGGTTAATTCATTTTCTCGTTCTGGTTCTATTCCCACAATCTGAGCAACCTTTGTTACTTTTTCAAAAGAGATCAAAGAAAACGTTTCAAATCTTTTTACAGTATGTTCAATTCCTTCAATCTTATTTATTTGATCAACCTTTTCATCTTCAAGAATAATACTTTCTTCAAGTGATCTTTTCTCCCAATAGTCCTTTCCCTGAACCTGGATATAGCCTGTATACATTCTTACCGAAGAATCAATCATATAATCATAATAACCCGTCTGCATTGATCTCATCAGAAGTGCAAGAATTACAGCAAAGAATACCGATGCAGCTGCAATCAGAGTTCGTCTTTTATTTCTCCAGAGATTACGCCAAGCAAGACTAACATATGTAAGCATTTATCACCTCACGCGTTTCATATTTTGTTCTGAGAAAAATGAAGTCTCAACTTTGTAATTAAACTGAATTGTTGAGTATTCCATAATTGTTTTGTTACCGGGTTTATCTTCAGGAATCATTTCCCAATAAGTTAAGATATTTCTTCCTCCCATTTTTTTCTCTTTGCTGCCGATAAAATATTTTACAAGAAAACCATCTTCATCATAATAATCTGTTTTTATCTGCAGATAAGAATTTTTAGAAATCCAGGTAATGATCTTTCCCCACACAACTCCGGCTTCTGGCTTAGGAATCATTTCGACTTTGTAACAATCATAACCGGATATTTTTTCTTCACCTATCAATTTATGGTGATAATCATTCACAACAGAAGACTGACGAACAAGATCATCATTCGTAAAATCTGATCCCATCCATGATTGAAGCATCATTGACGGAGGAATTTTAATCACTCTTTGTGCTGATGGCAGCCAGTTCCACACTTCATTTTTTCTTTTGAGTGTTACAGAACCTTTGTCTCGAGCCGGTTCGGTTATATAGATCATGGCAAAATCGGGTTCAAGAGCCCAGACTTTCATTCCAATAGTACGGGACCAATTCGGTTTTTCTATCGTCATTTTAAGCTCTGAATAGCTGCTGTTTGAACGCATTAGTTCATCAGCTTTTTGAATTATCTCTTTTCCAGTTTGAGCGTAGGAAGTTGAGAATATAATTGTAATAATAATTATTAGCGTTTTCATTTTATTTCCTCTTCTCAATTGAGTGCATTAACCACATAGGCACATAGAAACACATAGAAATTTTAAAAACTATGTGACCTTATGTGTCTATGCGGTTCAAGTATTTTCATTATCAAACAAATTGTTTAATCAATAACTTTTTAACTTCTTCTGCCGGAAAGGATTTCGGATCCAACATACAATGCAACTGAATGCCATCCATAACTGCAGCAAAATAACGCATCATAAATTCGGGATTCGCCTCTCCTTTGCTCCTGAAATATTCAGTTAATCCTTCCATGTATGGTTCGCCAGCTTCCATCATTTTTTCATATACCATAGCCATAACATCGGGTTGAACAAAAACAGAGAAGTATAATTTCCAGTAGTATGGTTTTTCCAACACAAGATCAATTCCGACGTTTATGAAATTAACTATATCATCTTGTTGTAAATTTCTTATCCGGTTTTAAAGGCATAAATTCACACATCAGGTTTTCCATCATTCCAATCATTAATTCATTCAGCATCTCCTCTTTACTTTTGAAGTAGTTATACATTAATCCTTTGGATATGCCTGCTGTTTTTGCGATCGAAGCAACCGATGCTGAATGGTAACTGCTGCTTGGCGAAAACTTCGAGAGCCGCATCCAGAATTTTCTGGCGGCTTCCTTTCCTCATTAGCTTCAAATTGTTCTTTTGTTCTTGGCATAATATTGACTGAACGTTTATTCAAAAATAAATAGTTGGAATTTATTTGTCAATAGCTGTTTTTTAAGCGGTTTATAATTGTGATAAACGGCACAGACTCAGAACTCTTCTCCAGAAATACTAAAAATAAACACCATAAGAAATATTAAAGATAATTTATTGTATAAAGTTTATTACCAACTTGAATATTCTGTATATGAATTTTAACTTTTAGCAGATTTTAAAATAATTATGGAAAGGAAATTTTTTATGGCTGAAAGCTTAATTGCTCACGTTGAAATTCCATCAACAGATCTTGACAGATCAAGAGATTTTTATCAAACGGTATTAGGATGGGAATTTAAACCATTTGGAAATGATTATCTTTTGTTTAATAATCACAAAGGAACGATGGCAGGATTGAGAAAAGTTGATAAAGTTGCTAAAGGTGATTCAACAGTTTTTCATATAAATATGCCTGATATCGATTCTATTTTAAAAAGAGTTAAAGACAGCGGCGGAGCAATTTCACGAAACAAAACAGTAATTCCTGCTATGGGCTGGTATGCTTTGTTTGAAGATCCGGATGGAAATATTGTAGGACTGTATCAAAAAGGTTAACTTTTAGGAAATTTGGAGTAGTGGAGTAATGGAATATATACTCCATTATTCCAGCACTCCATCATTCCAATTATTCTGACTCAACAATTCTGTATGAATGTTCAATCGGCATTGCTTTTTGAAGCATTGCCGTTACACTGCAATATTTTGTCATTGAAAGTTCAATAGCTCTTTCAACATCTTTAGGCTGAATATTTTTTCCGTAAAAAACATATTCAATGTGCATTTTTGTAAAAACCTGCGGATGCTCTTCTGCAGAATCTGCTGTAATATTCATTTCGAAATTATCAAGTTTAATTTTTTTCTTCGAAAGGATGCTGGCAACATCACTTCCCGAACAACCACCCAGACTTAACATTAGTAATTCTTTGGGACGAATTCCGGCATTACTTCCGCCAAAATTTTCCGGACCATCCATAGGGACCCAATTATTAGAATCGGTTTTGCCTACAAATGTTATTCCCTGAACTTGTTTAATAAAAGCTTTTTTAGTTGCCATTTTATTTCTCCGCTATAATAAATAATTAATAATTTTTCGTTCGGTTTGATGAATTCTATAAAACATCGATTCAAATTTGTGAAATATTTACACTAATTCTAAAGGATAGAATTTTATGTCATTATCATCTATATAGTCAAAAAAATCAATTTTATAGTCTAAATTAGTTTTAAGACAGCATCTATTATTACTTGCTAAATATAAACCGATTCTTTTTGACTTTGATTAAAATTTATTGCAGATTTCATTCAATAATTTTTTTCTACTCCGAGAGGGTTAGAAGCTAGAGTTTAGTTCATTTCTTTCCCATTCCGCCTTTACGAATACTCTCCCGAAGCAGAAATGTTTTTTATAAATGTTTCTATTCAATGGAGACTCACTATGAAATATTTTTTACAAAATCTTTTTATATTTTTGTTAGGTAACACAAATTTGTTCTGCCCACATCGGATATATGGGTAGCGATATCTCTCAAGTAATTACTGGGGAAAAAGTAATCACCGATAGTACAATTCTGATAAAAAGAATAGACCACATCTCTGCTTATTATAACAGCATTGTGAGGTAGATTCAATGCAAATCTTGTTCAATGGAATCCTGGGTTTACCCCAATGGTTTAGTCCGGCAATTAGAGATGTTGTATCGCCACCCAACTCAAAATTTTACAATACCGGTGTTTATTTGGGAAATGTATTTCTTGAGTTTATAACATTCAACATTGACACACTAAATCCTCCTCCTCCGACTTATATACCATATTTTAACGCTTTCGCTTTCACAAATGAAATTACGAATACTGCAGCTATATTGGATAGCAGAGGTATACCAAGATCACAAGTATTCCATTATTTATTCAGGGAACCGGATCAGACAATTCTTAACTCTCTTTTCCAATATAACGCTAAATAACTTTTATAATAATGAACTATTGGTCTTCTTCTGTCAGTATCACCCGAGTTGTTTGATTGCGAGTCATTTGATTTTGGCGGACTTACCTGCGATAACAAATCCGGATAGTCAGCATATTTATTACAGTAATTTATTAGACAGTATAAATGGTGGTCCTTTAACTTTAAGTAAGGTTAAAAGTATTATTCTCACCTCAAATAATTTCGAAAATTACAGGCAGAAATTAAGTAGTCTGTTTTTCCCGACAGTGGAAGATGAACCAGGAAAATGGAGCCCGCCTTCCGGTCCTTCACTAATTCTGGATAGCAGTCAGACAGTCATTAAATTAACAACAATTAATATTGCAGTTGATTCATTACAAGCAGCTAAGGAATTTTTAATTTCAAAAGGTCTTGGTTTTCAGCAAGGTGAGAACTATATAAAACTTGATTTAAGTACTAATGTAGGGGTGGATATAATTTTAACGGACATAGTTACTTCAATAGAAGATCAAATCAACCATACACCGGATGATTTTGTTTTATATCAAAACTACCCCAATCCCTTCAACCCGAGCACAAAAATAAAATACTCCGTTCCTCAATCATCACATGTTCAAATTAAAGTGTTTGATGTTCTCGGTAATGAAATAGAAACATTAGTTAACGAAGAAAAACCTGTTGGCACTTATGAAATAACTTGGAATGCAGGAAACTTACCAAGTGGTGTTATTTCTATCAAATGAAAGCAGGTGGTTTTATTGAGATAAAGAAAATGGTTATTACTAAAATAAATTCATTTACTTAAACCATCCATAACTAGGAGGTTACTATGCGAATTCATATTTACAAATTATTGTTGCTCATTGTAGCATTGGTTATGAGTAATGATGTTGCACTCGCACAGTATAATTGGACGAAGTACCTAGGAAATCCGGTCCTTGCTAGTGGGCCAAGTGGTTCTTGGTACAGGCATTTAAAGGGACCAAGTGTTTTATATAATGCTGACTCTTTGAGATATGAGATGTGGTTTACAGCAGCTATAAACTGGGAATCATTTAACAATAATATCGGGTTTACTAAATCTTATAATGGAATAGATTGGGATATTCCCATTCACAGTTCTCTCGCCCAGTCCAGGAAAGTGGGACAGTTACACAGTGGAATTTCCCTGTGTAATAAGGGAAAATGGAATATATAAAATGTATTATGCTGGTAACACTGGGAGTAACTTTTTTTATAAAATTGGCTTAGCCACTTCACTGGATGGAATTAACTGGACGAAAGATACTCTTCATAATCCAGTTCTCATTCCCGGAACAGAAATATGGGAAACAGATGGAATACACGGTGTCTGTGTTATTCCGGTTGAGGGAGGTTATAAAATGTGGTACGAAGGTTTTATCCTCTCTCCATTTTTTGTAGGAATGGGTTATGCAACATCGTCAGATGGAATTTCGTGGCAAAAGGATACATTGAATAATCCATTATTCGGATTAGGTGACCCGGGAGAATGGGATGATGGTGGTATTCATATGCCCAATGTTATATTCATTGACAGTATGTACTATATGTATTATGGAGGTATGAAGCCTGATTGGACTAGACGTATCGGTCTGGCTACATCACCGGACGGTATTGTATGGACAAAATATCCTTTAAATCCGGTGATCAACGTTTCCCCCGGAATGTGGGATAGTGAACACACTGAAGAAGGAAGAGTATTACTTGTTGGAGATACTTTGTATATGTGGTATTCTGCCAGTGGTTATCCAGGAGGAATTCATCTTTGGCAGATCGGACTTGCTAAATCAGCTTGAACCAGTTTCAGTTGAACAAGAAACTATTCAACCGACAGAATTTCGTTCGAACAAAATTATCCTAATCCCTTTAATCCGAGTACAATAATAGTTCGCATCCGAGGTTCAAATTAAAGTCTCCGATGTTTTAGGGAATGAAATAGAAACACTAGTAAATGAAGAAAAACCAGTTGGCACTTATGAGATAACTTGGAATGCGGAGGACCTAACCAAGTGGAGTTTATTTCTACAGACTGAGGGCAGGTTCTTTCATTGATACAAAAAAAATGATTTTATTAAAGTGATAATAAATTGTTAATTGGAAGAAGGATATTATCTACAATGAAAACAAAATTTAATACTTTGATTAAGATTATACCTTGGCTTATTGGATTTCTGCTCTCAACAGCGGGGATGTCTTTGGGTTATGTTTTCGGATCGGACACAGCCAGTCTTATGGGGGGTGAACCAGGAATATGGGCTCGTTTAGGTAAGGGGTTCGTATGGGGTGGCGTTATATCTTGCCTGCAATGGCCAATAGTTCGAGCTGTTGGTGTGTCCCCTTTATGGCTTATTTTCGCAGGTGCAGTTGGCTTTGCGGTAGGTTATCCATTTGGACAAACCATCCAAGGTTTCTTCATTTACAATTGGAACCTCCACTTGACGGGATATTGGTTGTGCATTATTACATTCGGTTTTTTTCTGGGTGTGCCACAATGGTTGATACTCCGTCAGCAATTGAAACGCGCAAGCCTTTGGATCTTGTTAAACGTGGCAGGATGGCTGCTAAGGGGTCTTTTATCGCTCAATGGAGGAATGGCTGATTTTGGATACGGTATTGTGGCCGGAATTGGCCTTGTCTGGCTTGTGCATTCCGAGCAGAAAAATCGAAGGTTAAATGAGTCATTAAATTCAACTTTTATTAAAGCTGAATAGAATAATTGAAGGTTTTCAGATTTGATTAGAGGGAATTTATATTATTGAATTTAATGTTGTTACAAATAAAAATAGTTAAACAGAGTAAATGGTTATTTCTTTTAAATATAGAGAGGATGAATTGAAAAAAAAATTTGTCAGTCACATCATAGTAAATCTGCTAATCGGATTCGTCATTGGTTTCCCCAATATGTCTTTCACAGGAAACAAAAGAGGAGAAGTGCGAAAGCGGGTTCAAGAATACGAAGATGCTTACAACAGAGGTGATGCGGAGGCAGTGGCATCTATTTATGATGTTAACGCTTCTCATACTTTGCGAATGGAATTACTCAATCGGGGTCGCTTAGAAATTCAGAAAGGTTTAGAAGAAATGCTGGCGGGTCCGATGAAAGGAACACAGATGAAATTAACACCAGAGGTAATTCGGTTTCCTGCCGATAATGTTGCAGTTGAGAGGCATCATTTATTTTAACAGGTCTAAAGATGCCGGATGGAACAGAAGTGCCGCCCATTAAAGGTTTTTGTCTGGCAGTATATCATAAGCTGGAAAATGAATGGTTTGCTTTTAGCGTACAGTGTATGGTTCCTCCTCCGCCTCAAAGATAATTTGGGAGTTAAGTGATGACTGAAATAAAGCGAAGTGTAATAATTCAAGCTCCTGTAAACAAAGTTTTTTATATGCTCCCACTATAAAATATGGCCTGAGTTGTTTGAGGGAGTTTCTGACTTTAAGCCGATAACCACAATTACCCGTGGTAGCGGCAGTAAATATATTTACAAAGCAAAAGCGATGGGAATGAAGGTTACTGTAGGAACTGAGATTCAGCAATTCAAAGAAAATGAAGGTTGGATTGGAAAATCATTTAAAGGTATGGAGCATAAAACTCAATGGATTTTTAAGCGATCAAATGGCAATACTGAATTCCTCTACATCTTAAATATAATTTCCCGTGCTACTTCGGAGGGAACTTCATTGATAAAATGTTTGCAGGCCAGAATGGATTAAGATTACTGAACATTCACTTCCAACTTGAAAAGAATATGGTAGAAAATTTTCCCGCTGTCTTTATCATTACGTAAAAGCAAATAATTGTAAGATTAATGTTTTATACATCAGCGGCTCTTTGGGATTGGGGCATATTACCAGAGATATAGCAATAGCAAATGAGTTAAGGAAAATGCTTCCTGAAATTGCAATTTAGCTACGTAATCAACTGGTACAACATTATTATTCGAGGCGGGAGAGAAACTTGTTACTGAATACGAACAATATGCAAATGAAAATTGATCCGGGGATAAAGTTCGAAGGATAACCTTTATAAATAAGTTTTAAAGGATAGTATAAAACATTAAATGCAGTTGTAATTCCTGTTGTTGAATCACCGATGGTGATGCTGGGCTTAAAAATAGTGATTGGTAGAATTTTAAAATAACTTCGAACAAGTTTCTCAGTTTCGTACTTTGATTGTTCATAAGAATTCCCAAATGCCGGTGGCAATACAAGCTCGTTTTCATAGATTGTTCCTTTTCGATTACCTGATACATACGCTGTGCCGATATAACCGAACCTCCGCAATCTTCCATAAAGTTTAACTTTCTGTGCAAACTTCAACAAGTTTTCTGTTCCGTAATAATTGACGCGTCGTGCTTCTTCGATCGATTGAGCAAAAGAAACATTTGCAGCACTATGTATTATGTGTGTCACTCTCCTTGCAAGACTTTCATAAAGTCTATCTGCTAATCCTAACTTCGGTTGAGACACATCGCCCCGAATTACTTCAATTTTATTTGTAGTGTTCAGAGGTGTTTGATCCGGACATAGTCCCGATAGATTCTTGTTAACTCGTTCTTCAACATTATTCTGTAATTTACCTCGAACAAGGAGTAGAATTTTTGAGATCGACGGATCGTTTAATAAGCGAATTACAATATTACCTCCTACAAATCCTGTTGCGCCCGTTACAAAAACAACTTTTTCCATTTTATCATCCATATTTTATGATTTTAGTACTGATTTCTATTGTAATTATATCTGCAAATCCGATTGATTTTGTCACTATAATTTCAATTTTTTGTCAAAAATTTGTAAAAAGATAAAATAAAAGAAGTGCCAATATCTTATTGAAATGCTTTTATTTTAATGAAGTTCATTGTGTGTCGTTGATTCTACTTTTGAGCTTAGGAAAATTCCGGATTATGTACCGGTACGAGGAATTAAAAACTTGGAAGAGTACATAGTTGGTACCCGAACTGTTATTCCTGATTTTTTCTTAAAAGAAACTGAAAAACTTTTTGTAAGCGATACCGCTGTTGTGGTTTCCTGGACCATAAAGGGAACATACAAAGGTGAAAATGATTTACCTCCGACAGGAACAAAATTGGAGATTACAGGATTCAGCATAATTTATTTTAACGGCAGTAAACTTACAGGTGAATGGATAGCATTCAGCGATTTAAACTGGGTTAAACAGCTTGGCTTTAAAATAATACCGCCATCAACAGAGTTATAGAATTTAGGACTTTTGTGAATTTATTTTATTAAGATTCGATTCAAATTAAATAGCCTTAAAGTACACCCATAAAGTTTAATAGAATTTCGCCCGATTTTTGTTAATTTAGGGACAAAATCAGCAGAGAATATTTATGAAAAAATTCTATCAATATTTAGTTTTAATAACTATTTTATTACTCTTCTACCATATTACGCTAAAACGCTCAAAGTAACAACCAAGAATTTAGATCTACATGGGTTATAACATGGGATCATATAAGTCCAACCAGTACCGTTGAGCAAAATCAAGCCCGGATAAGAGAAATACTGGATAATCATAAAAAAGCAAATATGACATCAGTGCTTTTTCAGGTAAGGCAGAGCGGTACAGTTTATTTTGAATCCTCATACGAGCCTTGGGGTTATTATGCCGGATATACTTATCCCGGTTTCGATCCTCTTCAATATGCAACTGAAGAAGCTCATAAAAGAGGATTAGAACTGCATGCCTGGTTTAATGTTTTCAGCGTTGCTTCCACATATCCCGGCACAATTGGTAGCGAACATCCTGAATGGATTTGCAGGGATCAGGATGGAAATCCGATGACTTCATATCTCGCTGCATCTCCGGGACTTCAAGCGGTACGTGATTATACAATAAATGTAGCAATGGAAATTGTTACAAATTACGATATTGATGGACTGCATCTGGATTATGTCCGCTGGAATGAATATGACACCGACGATATGTTAGCTGCACCTTCACAACTTGAACAGGAATCAAAACTTGACGGATTCTTTTCTGAAAAGCAAATAAATAAATTAACTTCCATTCAGGCTGGGAGCCGGTTCTTATATGACATTGAACATCCTTACAGTGCAGGTGTTCCATCCGGCTTCACTACGTGGGAAGATTGGTGGCGCTGGTCTGTAACCGAATTTGTAAAAACACTTGCACGATTCAGTTCAATCTGTTAAACCATGGGTTCGAATATCACCGGCAGCACTGGGGAAATATATGTATGGCGGACCAACCGGCTGGAATGGATATTATGTTGTTTATCAGGATGCCGCTCTTTGGTTTAACCAGGGTTATATTGAACAGTTAACTCCAATGCACTACCACTGGCTTACCGGAGATGATTTATTTAATACAATTACATCGGATTGGGAACCCTATATTCAGCAAGGTATTAACGAAGGAAGATTATACAGCGTCGGTCCCCCTTCATATAAGCTCGATGAAAATAATGTCTGGTCAAATCATGTGGGAATCGTTGAAAGATTAAGAGATAAATCCTGGGTTGATGGATATCAGTTTTTTAGTTATGGTGATTGGAGGGATTATAATTACTGGGAAGAAGCGTCATCCTTGTTCTTTAATACAAAGATGAAAATAAGAGATTCGTATTTCCATAGTCAACCTTCTCCTCCTTCATTACAATTAACTAAGATTGATTCATTATCATATTTAATTACTGTCACTCCCGAACAATCGCAAACAGAAGATCATTGGTATGCTATTTACCGCTCCGAAGATAATATATTAAATGTAGACAGTGATCAAATAGTTGATATTCATTTTGGAAACATTCCTTATGAATTTACAGAAAGTTTTACTGGATTTCAGGATTTTGATAAATCCTACAAATATTTTGCTACTACACTGAACAGATACTGGAATGAATCAGTAATTTCCAATTCAGATTCAACTGAATTGATTCCTTCATTTGCTCCAGTCGTTATTTCAACGGTTCCGAATGAAAATGGAGAGATTAATATTGTTAATGATATAATTATTAATTTCTCAAAAACTATGGACACAAGTTCTTTTTCAAATTCACTTTTGTTTCAACCTCCGGTGGCAGTCACATCATTGTTATGGAGTAACGATTTAAAAACACTTACTATTTCAACTGAAAATTTTTCATATAACAGTTCATATACTTTAAGAATTGATTCTCTTGTTACGGATATTAATGGAAGAAAGCTGGATGGAAACAATGACGGGATTGAAGGTGATCCGTTTATTCTTAATTTCACTACAGCTGAGGAAGATAATACCGGACCTCAAATAGTAAACAGTTATCCGGTTAATAATGATATAAACGTAGATGTTGCTTCAATCATTTCAATTCTTTTTGATGAAGCTGTTGCCTCTCAGTCAATATCGAGCAGTGCAGTCCAATTGTTAAAAGATGGTTCACTGGTTAGTTTTGCTCTCCGTCATACAAAAACATCTGATGGTAAAAGTATAATTTCCATACAGCCTTACTCTTTATTTGAACCGAACAAAATTTATACTGTAACTCTTGGCTCAGGCATTACAGACACATTGGGAAATACGATGGGTGAGGAGACAATAATCGATTTTACAACTTCCCCGCTTTCTTATTCAGAAATTAAAATGATAGAAAATTTCACGATTCCCGGTGATTGGAAACAGCCAGATTATAGCGGATCAACAACAGGAATTATTGTATCAGGAACACGATTTGAATATTCAACCTCAATATATCCCCCTGCTACCAGTCCTAATAAATCGGGTATGCTTTCATATCTGTGGGATATAAATGCAAGCAGTTTTCTTATAAGAGAATATTTGGCGGGAGGCGTACCGCAGACAATCTATTTTGATACTACTTATATTATACAAAGTTACGTATATGGAGATGGAAGCAGCAGCAGGTTAAGATTTTGTATTGACGAATATCAGGGAAGCGCCTGGGGTGACCACGAAGTTTCCAAATGGGTAGTTGTTGACTGGAACGGCTGGAAACTTGTTGAGTGGCAGTTAAATGATCCAAACAGCGTTGGAGAATGGTTTTGCGATGGATTATTAACAGGTTCTTATTTTAGAATTGACAGCTATCAGCTTACTAAAACAACCGAAAGTAGTGTATCCGGTGTAATATATTTTGATGAACTAAGAGCAGTTAAGAAAACTATCGGAGCTACAGGTATTGATGATGCTAATCAGTTAATTCCAAAAGATTTTGTGCTGTTTCAGAACTATCCAAATCCGTTTAATCCAGCAACTGTAATCAGTTTTCAGTTACCGATAAGTGGTAATGTAACGCTTAAGGTTTATGATATTCTTGGAAAGGAAGTTGCAACTCTGGTTGATGAATACAAAGCTGCAGGAAGATATGAAACAGAATTTTCTGCAACTGGCGAATCCGCCTCAGCGGTATATTTCTATCAGCTTAAAGCGGGAGATTTTATTCAGACAAAGAAAATGATACTTTTAAAATAATGTTCAATGCTGAATGATAAACTTTCAATAAGGCGATTCACGAAATCGCCTTATTAGTATAAAAGTAATACAGACACTTTATCTTAAAAACTCCTGCACGATCGGTTGTGTGCATTCTGTTAGGTAATAAATTATTGTTCACTTCGTGCTCATCGCTTCTATTTTGGAATTCATTAATCGCAAAGTATATTCAGCTCTTTAGTAAGAAGTTCCAGCTAAATAAAAATACCGCGTTTATTCCTTCCATCTTATCAGTTGAATGAACAAGATATTAGATTTTTTAATTGAATTATTTTTGTAGCAAATCGTTTTTTATTTGCCTGTTCTACGACTTAAATTAAACCTGAAAACCATACATTTGGTTGAGCAAATGTGTGGTTTGTCAATCATTATGTCAAGTTTACTTGACATTTTGTAAAATATAGTATATATTGCTAATGAAATTAAGATTTATAAAAAACTGATCAAATAAAGTGAAAACCAACTTACGTAAATACCGATTTGAAAATGGGGAATTAAGTCAGCAGCAGCTTGCTGATATAGTAAAAGTATCTCGACAAACTATCGTTGCTATAGAGCGAGGTGACTATAATCTTTCTGTCAAACTTGCATTGCTATTGGCGAGAAAATTAAATACTACGGTAGAAAACCTTTTCCAACTTGAGGAGAAAGACTATGTTTAAAAAAGATCCAATCTTTTGGCTGGCGACATTTATTTTTGTATCTGCTATAGTCATTTATGGTTTAACACAAAATCAATTATGGCTATTCTTGTTAGCCGGATCATATTTGCTTCGGCCAACATTAGCTTCTCTAAATATTGCAAAATCTCTGGTTGATGAACGTCAAATGAGTATTCAGTATCGCTCAGGAAATATTGCATTTGCTGTTATGATAATAGCCTGCATTATTATGGCGGCCTATCAAAGCAGCAAAGATGATCATAGCTGGGAATTCTTTAGTGCCATTGTCATTATCGGTTTAGCTGCGAAGGCTTTGTCAAATGTTTTTTTAATTGGGAATTACCGTGAGTCGGGAACAAAAATAATTATTGCGGTTGGTTTAATTTTCATTCTATTTGCTTCATTGGAAAACGGATTCTCGATTGGGACACTTATGGAATCGACTCCGGGATTAGCGATCATAGGCTTAGGCTGGCTGTCAAAAAAATTTCCAAGAACGATTGGCGGAATTATTCTCGCTGTAACTGTAGTGCTTTCCATTTTTATTCTAAGTAGAGGATTCATCATTGGGCAAATTATTACTGCCGTACTTGTGTTTGTACCGTTGGTAACGGCCGGAGTCAGTCTTATTGTTGGTGATAGAGTTGAAAAAGATCCTGAAGGTGATGTTCTGGTTTAATCATTTAGTTATTTATAAAGCAACTTGAATCTTTAGTTTATTTCAAGAGGTTCTTTAATTCATTTAATTTTAAAACTTTCAATGGAGTAGTTATGTATTTACAAAAGCGTTCATACTCGATTTCTTTCATTGTACTAATTCTTTTGGGATTTTTCTTCAGTTCAGGAGAAGAAGCCAACGCACAAACAAAACTGCGGATCGGAGTTTTCGATTCGAGAGCAGTTGCAATAGCTTTTTATCAATCGAAGTTTTCAAATACTCAGCAAATTTTTGGCTCCTTACATACAAAGATGAAAGAAGCAAATGAGAAAGACGACAAAGAGGCGATTGCCAAAATTGAACGCGAAGCAACGCTTAGGCAGGCAATGATGCATCAGCAGGGATTTGGGGATGGTTCGGTAAACAATATAACCGAGACAATCAAAGATAAAATGGCTCAACTTGCAAAAAATGAAAATCTGACCGCTATCGTTTCTAAATGGGAGTTGGTTTTCAGCAGTGCAGATATTGAATTGGTAGATATAACCGTAAAGGTTGTTGATTTCTTTGAGCCAAATGAAAAAATGAAAGAAATGACTAAAGGGGTGATGCAATCAGAACCGATAAAGGATGCTTATTTAATTGACGATTGAGTTGCCGTATTTATAGTAAGATTTTCCGATTTCTCTTTGGGCCTCATACGTTTGGCTGACTGCTACTACGATCGAAGCTTTAAGCAAATTAATCTTAAAGTGTAGTATTTTCTTGGAATAGAAGTAACAGCATTTGTTAGTAAGGAATTCCCACAGGTAGAGAATGAAGTTTATGAAATAACCGACACGCAATAATTTTACCAAGTGGAGTTTATTTCTATAGATTACAAGTCGTAGATCCCGAATCAAGTTCGGGACAGGGTTTTGTTGAAACACGAAAAATGATTTTGCTTCAATAGTATTTTATGATTGACGGCCTGATAGTCTTTCTCACAAGCAGGTTTTGGTTAGCTTCGTGCTAACTCTTCTATCAGGTTGAAGGCGTCAACAACATGCCTTCTTTCGTGTCGTATACTTCCAATAGTCAGTCTTATTACAAACTTTCCATTAAGCTTTGTGTGTGATAAAAATAGTTTACCCGATGCATTGATTTCTTCTAATAGTCTTTCATTTATTTCATTCAACTGGTCTTCTGTTTTGCTGCCTGGATTAAATCTAAAACAAACTGTTGAGAACGGAACAGGAGCCATTATTTCAAAATGTTTTTCTTCATCAATCCATTTTGCAAATTCCTGTGCAAGCTCAATATGATTTTTAATTCGTGCGGCTAATCCTTCAACTCCAAAATATCTTATTATAAACCAAAGCTTAAGAGAACGGAATCTTCTGCCAAGTTGAATTCCGTAATCCATTAAGTTTTCAACTTCATCATCTTGTTTTGTTTTTAAATACTCAGGAACAAGACTAAATGCACGTTTTAATATTTCAGGTTTGCGTGTAAAATAAATACTTAAATCCATTGGAGTGAACATCCACTTATGCGGATTGATAACAATTGAATCTGCACTCTCCCACCCTTTTGTAATCCATTTCATTTCAGGAATCATTGCAGTTACTCCTGCATAAGCAGAATCAACGTGAAGCCAGAGATTATGTTTTTTACAGATTGCAGCAATTTCTTCCACGGAATCGACACTTGTTGTAGATGTTGTTCCAACTGTTGCAACAACACAAAAAGGTTTCCAGCTATTTGATAAATCTTCTTTAATTGCTTCTTCAAGTTTTTCAGGAATCAGCTCAAACTTGTCGTTAACAGCAATTTTTCTTATTCCTTCTAATCCAATTCCTAGAGTTACGGCTCCTTTATCAATTGATGAGTGAGCATGTTCAGAGCAATATAGACGCAATCTCGGGATATCATTTCTTCCAGCCATTCCCTTTTCTCTGAAACCAAGATTAAGCTGCTCACGTGCAGAGGCAATCGCGTGCATAGAACTTGTTGAAGCAGTATCATAAATTATTCCCCAATAATTTTCGGGAAGGCCAACCATTTGCCTGAACCAGTTCATCATTGATTTTTCAAGTTCTGTAAAAGCGGGAGAAGTTTTCCACAGCATTCCGTTCACACCTAAAGCAGCTGTCAGAAGTTCTGCCAAAATTCCGGGTGCGCTTGAAGTAGAGTTAAAGTAAGCCATAAATCCGGGATGATTCCAATGGGTTATTCCATCCATTAAAATTTTATCTACATCATTCAAAACATTTTCTATATCTTCACCTCTCTGTGGTGGAATTTGAGGAATTCTTTTTAGAATATCACCCGGATTTACTTGTGATAAAGGTGGATATTTTTCAATGTCTTTAAGATAATCGGCAATCCAATCTACAAGCTTATATCCGTTTTTACGGAATTCTTCAACCGACATATCGTTAAAATTATTTTTCATCTAATTAGCCCTTAAAAAAGAAAATGGCACACAGATAACTCTGATCTTGTAGATTCACAGATTAAATCATCATTATCAGCTAGCTATTAAAATTGCAATTCAAATCTAAGAAAAGTATTTATCTTTTTTTAAGAATCAATTTTTAATAATTAGAATAACAAAAAGTAAAATTATTTTATATTTCAAACGGGCTGATCAAATTACGATAAAAGTTCAGGTAAGAGAGATGCAGATGAAAAAGTTGGAGCACAAACACTAAACAATATACTTAACCTTCAAGGTCTTTGATTCAAAGACCTTGAAGGTTTTTAAATCTTTTTATCTTCTGAAAAATTCTGAGACAATCTTTTCCCAATTTATATCGGAAAGTTTTTCAAGCTGACCGATATATAACTCATTTTCATTCACATATTCATCACCTTTTTTCTCTGCCCTTACTATTTCTTTCATAACAGATTTGAAGTGTTCAATATCTTTCTGATAAAGTGCTACTGCAGATTTGCCAATATGTAATTCTTTTATTTCATTATCTATATTATCTGTATCGATCGCACAGAACCAATTTCTTTCATAAGGTGTGATATCAAGAGGCTCAAGATCCTCTCTTAGAATTGTATTGATTGATTTAACAACACCGCTGACAGGTGAGTTAAAAGATACCTTTTTGTTACCCTGTCTAATCGTAAATAAAGGCTGACCTGCTTTTACGCTCATACCAAGATTTGGAAAATCGACGGCATCAACTTTACCAATAAGCTTTTTAGCAAAGTCGTCCATACCAACTTTAGCCATTCCTTCCTGATTCATATTAACCCAAGCATGACTGTTGGATATGAAAACTCCTCCCGGAATTGAAAATTCACCTCGTGAAGATTCTTCATCTGCAGGCAGATGAGTAATGTTAACTTTCGGTTGAAGCTGTTTCTGAATTTTATCCTGTCTTTTTATAACTGCCTTATTCGAGAATGCAAGTAATTCATCTTCTGTAAAAGGTTTCTGAACATAATCCATTGCACCGTACTTCATAGTTTCAACTGCAGTTTCAACCGATGCATAACCAGTGATGATTATAACGTCAATATCAGGACGAAGATGTTTAACCGACTTTGTTACCTCAACGCCATCCATTTCCGGCATTTTAAGATCCGTAAAAACAAAATCGTAATGATGAGTTTGAATTAATCCCAAAGCTTCTTTTCCTGTCTCAACAGTATCAACGGAATAACCGTCCAAAACAAGAATTTTTCTAAAGCTGCTCAGAATCACTTCCTCATCATCGACACAAAGTATTTTCGCCTTAGGATTTTCAACCTCAGCACGTTTTAAAGTTTTTGCTTCCCTGCTGTAATCAAGCTTTAGGCTGTCCTGTAAAACTAATTCGCGTTCTTGTTTTAACTTTTTCTCGTGCAATTGCTTTGAAATCAAACGGATAAGAACATCTGCAATTATGAATATTATTATTGCAAGTATGAATAACGCCATCTTTTCCTCCTAAGGGATAAATTAATTTCGATTTCAGTAAAATAACTAACTTTAAATTAAATTCTGTCTGAACTGCAAGGAATCAGATTTTTTTGCTCATATACAGGATCAGTAGGTATAACACGATATATCCAACCTTCAAAGTAAGGATCTTTTTCTAACAAATTAGGATTAGTTTTTAATTTTTCATTCACTTCAACAATTCTACCGGAAACAGGCGATAAAATTTTGTGTGCTCTTTCTTCATTAGATATTAATGTAACACAACTAATTCCCTGAGCTATTTCTTCTTCAGGATTTTGAAATTCTATTGTTCTTACGGAATCAATTGTCTTCATAAAAAGGTCACAAATACCAATAAGAACAGAACCATCTCTCTCCTGATACATCCAGGAGGCATAACCCAATCTGAAATATTTTGATGGACCGCTAACATAAAATAGATTGTTAGCATGCTGCTTTGCAGATTCAAGTTGTTTTTCCTTTATTTCCTGATACTTATTAGCACGAAATACTGAGTTAAGCAATTCATCAACAGTAAACGGTTTAGGAATAAAATCAATTGCACCTTTATAAAGAGACTTAACTGCATTCTCAACAGTTGAATATCCCGTTGTTATAATTACAGCACTATCAATATTTTTAGCATGCAATTCATCCAGAATTTGAAAACCGTCACCATCAGGCATTTTAATATCGCAAACAATTATACTGTAAAAATTTTTGGAAATTTTTTCAACAGCATTCTTAACTCCGTATGCTGAATCAACAGTGTATTTATCCAAAGAACAAATTTTAATTACCGCATCAATAATTACTTGTTCATCATCTATAACTAATATGTCGGTTGTCTTACTCATATAATCAAATTCATCTTTTTTGTGTTAGCGGGAGCCTGATTGTAAAAGTTGTGCCTATTCCAAGCTCGCTATCAACAGTTATGGCTCCATTATGATTATCAACAATTCCCCAGATAACAGCTAAACCAAGTCCTGTTCCTTTTTGACCTTTTGTTGAAAAGAATGGATCAAAAATCCTGGATAAATCTTCTTTGTTTATTCCGTTGCCGGTATCTTTAATTTTTACTTCAATGTATTCCTGTAATCCCGCTGAATCCACATAATCCCATTTTTCATAAGGACAACCCTTAGTAGAGCATACTTCGTAAATTCCCTGGCCTGCTACCTCAATACCAATAATTGAAGAACCACACTTAGGACAAGATTCGTTTTCAAGAATAAGCGAATTATTACAATCTGGACAAACAAATTGTGCGTCTTTTTTCTCTTTATAATCCTGTGCATAAAGGTTTCGAATTTTGCCATATATCGGATCAATGTGAATCAGGCTTTCAGTTCCGTTTGATCTAACTTTAACTTTAATCGATGGAATTCCATCAATTTTAACTTCATTATCAAGAAGGTTATGACGTTTTGGACAAGTTGCTTTTTTAATCTGAGCAGTTCCATAAGGTGCCAATGATATATGATTAGTTGTAACAGTAATTGTCCCGCCTTCTTTGCCAATTGCATCAGAAGCATTTACAAAAAGATTAATGAAAACCTGCTGAATCTGGTTTGCATCTACAGTGATTTTAGGAAGATATTTACTTGTCTCTTTTAAGACCTTCACTTTATTAATTGCAAGTTGATTTTCTATTACTTCAACAGATTTACTGATTATCTCATTTATATCAGCACTGCTTTTTTTCGGAACTGATTGACGGGCAAAATCAAGAAGGCTTTTTACTATTTCACGGCTACGCAAAGTTTCACGAACAATTACTTTCAGATCTTCCTGAAATTCTGGATTATCTTTTGTTCTCTTCAGAAGAAAACTGCTGTAGGTTAATACACCGGTAAGCGGATTATTGATTTCGTGTGCAACGCCTGCAGCCAATCTTCCGAGCGATGCCATCTTATCAGATTGAAAAAGCTGCATTCTTGCTTCGGAAAGTTTCTTAGTCATGTTGTTAAACGAATGACCGAGTTTGCCGATTTCATCATCACCCATATCTTTTATTGAGTAATTAAGATTACCCATACTTACCTGATGTGTACCATCCAACAAATCGTTAACCGGCTGGATTACCCATCTTCTTACGAAATATCCGATTATGAAACCAACAGCAATAATTGCAACTATTGCAAAAATAACTATTTCCACTTCGCCTTTAAGTATACTTTTATCAACCTCATACAACGATATAGTAACATCTAAAACACCAAGCACTTTTTGATTTGATGGATGAACATGACAATCCGCCTCCCAGCAAGATCTATCATTATTTATTGGAGTGATTATTCCTATTACACGGCTTGAATCGGGATTTAATCTAAAGATACGAGTTCTTTCGGTAATGGAAATATTTTCAAGAGGTTCATCCTGAGCATGACAGGCGTAACAACTTTCAGCATTTTTATCAACCATATGATTGATGATTGCAGGATCGCTTGAATAGGTGATTATTCCTTCTTTATTAAGAATACGAACATCTCTTATATGTTCCTGCTGACCGATCGTATTAATTATTTGCTGAATACGCTCTCTTTGGTTTGACATCATATCAAAACGCGTGCTGCTAATTACTGTTTCACTAAGCTGATTGGTATGACGTTCGACTTCCTTTAACAATCCTGTACTGTGCGATTTTACATTAAAGTAGGCAAATACACCAATAATAATTATTGATGTAAAGCCTACTGCAACAATTAAACGAAAACCGATTTTTTTAAACATAATTTCAGAACCTTAAAACGTTCAGACTATTTATACAAAATTTTCAATAAGTCCTTAGTTAAACTAATTATTTTGAAATCAATTTACCCGGTTTATGTTTCGGATAAACATAATCATCATGACAATTAACACAAGTTGGTTTTACAGCATAGTTATTTTCTAAATGACAATCTTCACAACCAAAATCTGATGTGTATTTCATCAAGTTGTAAACCGGTAACTGAGTGATTAAAGTTTTCAGCTACTCCAACCTTTATGACAACTTTCACATATTATTTATTAATTTTGCAAACGGAATTTTTGAACCATGACATTTCTGACAAGTTAGATTTACATGAAATTTATTAAGAGCCCAACCTGTTCTTCTTTGCTGATCAAACTGTTGTAGTTCTTTTTCACTATGACAATTATTACACTTTTCATTTTTTATGACAACTAATACAGTTTTTATGCTGTTCTTCAAAAGATTTTTTACTTTCTACCATTTTAGGTTTGTCATTCTGCTTTTTATTTACATCATGACATTTTGTACAGCTTTCTTGTTTATGGCATGTTGCACAGCTTAATCCAAATTTCTTAGTATGATCATCATGATAAAAAGTTACAAATTTTCCCTTATCAGATTTTGTTTCATAAACCACCTTGGTGGGTTCAAGAATTACAGGATGATCTTTACCAGCATATTTCTTTTGGATACTTTCCTGTTGCTTTCCGTTTTTCAAATCTTTCTTTAATGTATGACAAGTATTACATCCGTTATCGTGACTCCATTCACGATGGCAATCCATACACTGCCTGTGATATGCACCTTTCAAATCAGGTATGCTTATATCCTCACGCTGCCTTGAAGCCGAGTGACAACTTTTACATTTAAGAATTGGTCCTGATGTATTATGATGATGACATGTTTCACAGCCACCCCCCATATTTGACATCTGTGCGTGGATCTTATGAGAGAAATACGCAGGTCCGTATCTATCAGATATCTGATCTATTACTATTAATTCTGGAGTTTGTTCAGGTTTTTGATATATAGTAACTATTTTTTCTCTAGGACAAATTACAAGACAAGGATCATTTTTTGTAGGTACATCGCAAGTGTGACATGTTTTACAAGTAATATTCAGTTTTGAATGATCTTTGCCTGGGCTTTGCTGCGCGTAAATACTTACAGTAAAAATTAAACTGATTGTAAATAAAATAATCTTTTTCATCATTTACCTCCTCTTATTGTGTATTTGGATTGAGGAGCAGTTTGTTTACCAGGTAAACTGATAACGGGAAAATTCAAAACAAAAAATCGATATAAAAGAACAAGAATCGCTACAAATCCAACAGTTACAGAAATTTCTCCGAATGATGGGAAATAGGATTCCGTGCTATATGGTGGAGTATAAGCAACAACAAAATTATTAATTCGGTTTAGCAAAACACCAAAAACAACTAACGCTGATGCAATAAAAAGAAATAGAGGAGATTTTAAAACCTTTGTTGATAAAAACATTCTTAATGGTATGATTACTCCAAACAACATCTCGATAGTGAACATTATACTTGCTGTGTTAAATTCTGTTAAATAAACAAAAGTCTCGCGTATAAACATATCCCCGATTTTAAAGGCAAGATAAATTCCCAATAACGGTGCAATCATAAATCCAAGTTTTGATAGAATATGCATTTCGGGTTTTAGTCCTAAAGAGCGAGAAGCAATTAAGGATTCAAAAATCACCATTGGAAAACCAACAGCAATAGCTGATAATAAAAATAATAATGGAAGTACAGGCGTTTGCCATAATGGATGCATTTTTGGTCCTGCAATTACCATCAAAGTTCCTAATGAAGATTGATGAAGAGATGACAGCACAACACCTGCAATAATAAAAACAAACATTGTTTTTGAAAGACCTTTATCAAGTAAGCGCAACCCTTTATCTACAATTTTATTTAATCCTGATAGAAAACCAGGGAAATTAACTTTACCTATAAATCTTTCTGTTACTACTGGAAGAAATTCGATGTAAAGAACGGTAAGATAAATCATTACGCAAATACCAACTTCAAATAAAGCAGAATTTCCATTCCACATAATGAGCGGATGCCAAATAAAATACCATCGCCCGATATCTACAAAAACTCCAAATGCAACAAAAGTATATCCAAGAGCCGCGGTTAATAATGCTGGGCGCACTATTGCGTGATATTCATCTTTGTGCATTATATGACCAAGCGCCGCAGTTGTAAAACCGCCTGCAGCAAGTGCTACACCAGCAGCTACATCAACGCCGATCCATAATCCCCAGGGATATTGATTGTTAAGATTTGTAACTGCACCAAGTCCAAAGAAAAATCTTCCCATCAAAAAAACTAAACCGTTTAATGCGATTATAATTAATATAAAAACACCGGGAGTAAAATATTTATGTTTTATTGGTACAGGATTTACAGCTTCATGATTCATAATTTTACCTCCTCATCTAGTTCTTTGCGTCGTTTAGAAATCCACATAATTCCACCAAGCAACGCGTAAAAAGAAACTGGTGGAACAAAGTATGCAAAGATTCCATGTTGTATTGATTCTGAAACGCCTGGTGCAGGATTTCTACCAAGATTTGGGAAATCAAGTTCTGCAAAATCTTTATTTGCTAAATACATCCATGATGTACCGCCCACTTCATATTCTCCAAAAATATGATCAACATATCTATCAGGATTTTTCTTGATTCTATCACGAGCAATCTTAACAAGTTCAGTTCTGCTTCCATAAGTAAGTGCTTCAACCGGACAAATAGTTACACAAGCAGGCAGCTTTCCTTCTTTTGTTCGATCAAAACAAAAATCGCATTTCATAATATTTGGATTTAACGCTTTGTCATATTCAAAAGCAGGAACTTGAAATGGGCAAGCAGCCATACAGTATCGGCAGCCAATGCACATATCTGTATCCCAAGTTACGGAGCCATTCTCATGTTTTGAAAATGCACCAACAATACAAGCAGAAACACAAGCGGGATGATCGCAATGCATACATTGAACTTTTACATCCACAGGTAGGTTAGAGTTTTTACCGGAAGAATATTCATTAACAACAGTTAAAGCTGTGTGATCAGGTCTTCTTTTGGATTCTAGAACTTTTCGATCTTCATATGATTCTAAATTTCCAGCGGTTAGATCATGTGCATTTTTGCATGCCCACTCACAATTTCGACAACCAACGCAAACAGTAGTATCAACTAAAACTCCCATTCTATCTTCCGATAAAATGTTTTTAGGACCTGCTTTTGCAGTTGATGTAGAAACTCCTGTAACTCCAGCCCCGATTAAAGCAGATGTTTTGAGGAAATCGCGACGGCTTTTGCCAGACATTTTTTAATCCTTTCAATAAGTATTTAAATATTTTATAAAATGGATTGAAATAATTGCTTTTTTAAATACAATTTTATGCCATTCCTATAAAAAACCATTAAAGACATGAAATATGAGAATTTATTACATTGAGTAACAGCTAGAGAGCATAAATCTTTTTAATAAATCTATTTTAATTCTAAAATTTCGCAATAGTGGTAATTTTTTTTTTTTTTGCCAGGAAAGAGAATAAATGATAAATAAAAAAAATTTTTTAATGACTATTGTTGCTAAACACAAAATGATGCCGACCAGATAGTATCAAATTAATTTTGAGTTTCTCTCCGCTTGAATTTTATGGAAACTTGAATAAAATTGAATCATGAAAAATGCTCTTTCGTAAATCAACTACATGTTATTATACAAAATGTTTCTATTGAATTGTGCTGTAATTTTCAACACCACATTGTTTAGAAAGCTTACAATTTTCTTTCATCCAATCGTTTAATAATCCGACACTGATGGCATAACTCCTTATTTTTTAATAAGATAAAATGACAATAAAAAAATAAAAATTACTGGTATGCTAATTGTCTTTTACTAAATACAATTAAAAGGAAAAAGGAGATTATCATGGTTACGTTTTTATTAATACTCGTTTTAGTTTTTGTTGCAGTTGATTTGTTCGTTCGATTTGTCATCGACCCATTAGCTTCGGGGTCAAATAAGAAAAACAAAACATCAAAATCTTTCATACCAAGATTCGATCCGACTATCAAACTTGCAAGCGAAACAATGTATGACGGTGGGAAGCCGCATAACGAAGAAGAATCAAGCAGCGCTACTATGGATAAGAATATCTAAGATGCACATGCAAGTCTAAAGTCTAAAACAATAAAATAAATGAAATGACTATATAAAAAGGATACTTTATGGTCGCAATTTTTGTTCTGACAGTGTTTTTATTTTTCATTTCAGTTGATCTGATTGTATTAAAAATTCAGGGGAAAAATCATCCCGCATTTGAACCGTCATTCTCTCAATTTGATTTGTCAATATTTGATGGAAATAATTTTACTATCCCAGCGAATATTTTTATTTCAAAAGGACATACATGGTTTAAGAAAAATAAGGATGGTTTGATTTCAATCGGAATTGATTCATTCGGTACGATGGCATTAGGAACACTATCAATTTTAAAATGTGCAGAGTTGGGCAAAGAGTTAAAACGCGGAGAAATGATTTTTGAAGGTGCTTACGGAAATAAAATCGTAAAATTCTTATCACCAGTTAATGGAACTGTAAAATCTGTTAACACAAATATAATTGGGCAAAAAATCTCAAATCCATATAAAACATGGGGCGTTCAGTTATTTTCAAAAGATTTCCCTATAAACCGGGAGGTATCTTTATCTGGAATCGAAGCATCAAATTGGATGAAAAAAGAATATATCAAATTAAAAAGTTTCATCGAAAGTCATTCGCCTAAAATAGAATTGGTTGGAGCAACTATGTTTGATGGAGGTTCCTTATCTAACGATATGGCTTCATTATTAGTTGATCAAAATGCAAATGATTTTGAAAAAGAATTTCTCTCATTATAGAAACCGGAAAACAAATGTTGAAAGAAAAAGGAATACTCTTTGATGCAACGCTTTGTGTAGGATGTGGTTCCTGCTATCAAGCGTGCAAAGAGGCAAATAATTTACCGCAAACAAATAAAGATTTTTTAAAAGATCATCTTTCTGAAAATACTTTCACGGTAGTAGAACAATATGGGGAAATATATACACGAAAACTGTGCATGCATTGTAATGAACCGGCTTGTGTATCCGTATGCCTGGTTGGAGCAATAACAAAGAGTTCTACCGGTGCAGTGGTGTATGATGCTGAGAAGTGTATTGGCTGCAGATATTGTATGCAGGCTTGCCCTCATAAAATACCACGTTATGAATGGGGAACAACCCAACCGCGTGTGCGCAAATGTATTTTATGCTATGACCGCGTAAATGCCGGTCAGTTACCAGCCTGTGTTGAAGCTTGTCCAAACGAGGCGACGTTGTATGGCAATATGGATCAACTGGTTTCAGTAGCTAAAAATAGACTGAAAGAAAATCCTGAGAAGTATTATCAGCACATATACGGTCTTGAAGAAGCAGGCGGCGGACATGTCCTAGTTATCTCGCCTGTACCATTCGAGCAGTTGGGTTATATTTCGAAGTTACCAAAAGAACCGATGCCTGAATTTACAATGAGAGCAATGGAAAAGATTCCGTCGGTAGTGGTCGGTGGAGGAGTCTTCTTAAGCGGAATGTATTGGCTTACAAAAAGAAAAAATCAAATAGCCAAAGAAGAAAAAAAAACTATTAATGGAAATTAAGACATATGAATGCCAATAAAATTTTAAAACCCACATTTTGGAAAGTGGTTTCAGTTATAATCGTAACAATGGGTCTATTTTCAACTTATTATAGATTTTCCCTCGGTTTAGGAGCAACAACTAATTTGCATGATAACGTACCATGGGGCTTGTGGATAGGATTTGATTTTCTTGGTGTCGGACTCGCTGCTGCAGGATTTACAATTGCAGCTACCGTTCACATCTTTAATATTCATAAATATGAGTCATTGGTAAGACCTGCTATCCTAACAGCTTTTCTCGGATACTCTGTGGTTGCAAGTTTGCTGATAGTTGATCTTGGAAGACCGGAAAACTTCTGGCATCCGCTCGTCATGTGGAATATTCATTCTGTAATGTTTGAAATCACATGGTGTTTAATTTGTTATACTACAGTACTTACTTTAGAGTTTGCCCCCGTTGTTCTTGAAAAGTTTGACTAAAAGCTCCTATCAAGTATCTTAAAATGATTCTCCATCCCTGTCGTGATCGCCGGTGTTATTATTTTCGACTCTTCATCAATCATCTTTCGGTTCTTTATATTTGATTGTTCCCGGAAAACTGCATCCGCTTTGGTATTCCTCATTACTCCCTGTTCATTTTTATATTTCTTGTATTGCAGCAGGCTTATCGATGATAATCTTTGAGTCATACTTAGTTGCCAGAGCTTTTACTAAAGAGAATGGTTTTCATAATACCGAGCTTAAAGATGAATATTTTATCCAGAGCTGCTTTTGTGGTTTTTATTACTTTGATTGCCGGTTTTTTACTGAAGATTTATGATTTTCTTAATAATGGCCAATTAATCTATTTGACCATACCTTCAACTGAAACATATCTCTTCTATTTAGAAATATTACTTGGAACCATTGTTCCAATCTACTTACTTAGTTACAGAAAATATAGAGAAGATAAAAAATGGTTATATATAATTTCTATCTGTGTAATTTCCGGATTGATCCTGAATAGATTGAACGTAAGTATTACGGGTTTAGCTGCCTCTTCAGGAGTAAATTATTTTCCTTCATTTGATGAAATTAGCATTACAATGATGCTCGTTGTACTTGCAATATTTGCCTTTAGACTAACAGCTAAAAACTTTCCCGTTTTTGTGAGTGAAGAATCCGAAAACTTGGTAAATGAAGAAAGTGCAAATAAATCAGAACAAATAATTTTAAGTGAAAGATATGAACAATAAAAATGGATACAAGAGTAGTGATTATGAGATGATGAAGTGCATCTGGATGGCTTCCAATGTTGTAGAGTATAAATTATGCGATAATCAATTTGACTGCGAAAATTGTCAATTTGATAAAATGATTAGAAATCTATCAAATGAAAAAGAAACACAGTTGCCCAGTACGATAAATGTTCCCAATATGATTCTTGATAAATTACGGAGTATTAAGTATAACGATAAAATCATATATTTAAAAAATGATCTCATTGCAAGGGAAATATGCCCTAATACATTTTATCTAGGCATTAATCCCATTTTAATTAGTTTTCTTGATACTGTAAGTTCAATGATGGTATATGAGACTAGGAAAAATATTGTTACTGGACAACAGGTAATTCAGATTTTTGGTACGTGGGGAACGATTAGCCTTTCAGCTCCTATGAATTTCTTGATTTATGATAAATTTGGCGATCCAACTAACAACACCTTAAATAGTCAGTGGTTTGCAATAATCGGCGTTGTCGATCAAGATATTTCGAATAGCAGATTATATCAAGAAGAATGGGATCAAATGCATCAAAGAGCTATTAGTATTATCGAGGATATAAAATCGCACGTACCTACAGTTGGGGAAACAATGATGGATGGAGGAGCCCAAAATAAGTTTCTTTATCAACTTGTGGGTAAAAAAAGATATCTAAATATTTTAGATACTTTGATTGCTTAAAAATACTTTGCTTTAATCTTCATACTCATTTTGTTTTCAGAATAACCAAGATGATTTTTTCACCTCTCAGTATTCAAGTAAATTCCTATACAATGATATTACATTGAACAGATTGTAAGTATTTAAAGTATTGTCTAATTTTGAAATAACAGGTTAGTAGATTATATGAAACCAAAGGTTATTAATACACTAAGCGTTCGGCTTATCATTTCTCTCTCTTCTATTCTGATTATCCTTCTTTCAGTTTATACTTATTTCATTTTAAATAATCTCAATAATCATTTAACCGAGTCAAGATTTCAGACCTCTTATAACATTAGTGAAATAATTAAAAAGTCCACACGTTACGGCATGCTTTTAAACCGACCTGAAGATGTTCATTCAATAATCAATACACTTCGCTCTCTAAAAGGTGTTGAAGAAATTCGTATATATAATAAACAGGGCATAATCAGTTATTCAACCAATCCTGCGGAAATCTTGAACAAGGTAGATTTAACCGCAGAGGCATGCATTGGTTGTCACAACAGTTCTGTTCCGCTGCATAATTTAACAAACGAGGATCGAATTAGAGTATATAAAAATTCAGAAAATAAACGTGTGCTAGGTCTTATAAATCCAATCTTAAATGAACCAGATTGTTCGAATGCAGCTTGTCATGCTCATCCGCAAAATGTTAATATTCTTGGCGTACTGGATGTTGGTGTTTCTTTGGAAGGGCTTGACGCAATAATTAAAAAAAGTACAACTAATGTAATTTTAGCTTCTATATTTTTAGTTATAGTAATTTCATTTTTTTCAGGATTATTTGTAACAATTTTAGTTAACAAACCAATTAAAATAATAAGGGAAGGTATTGAAGCTGTAGGAAATGGAAATTTAGATTATAAAATCCAAATACATGCAAAAAATGAACTGGGACAAGTAGCCAGAAGATTTAACCAGATGTCAACAAATCTTGCTGAAGCCTATAAAGAAATAAAAAATTGGTCTGAAACTTTGAATGACAAAGTAAATGAAAAAACCGAAGAACTTAAAAATATTTATAACCAGGTTAATCAAATTGAAAAGCTTGCTTCACTCGGAAAACTTTCTGCTACTGTTGCACATGAGTTAAACAATCCCCTTGCAGGAATTTTAACTTATAGTAAGTTGATAACAAAAAAATTACAAGCTACAAATAACAATCCGGAGAATGCAAAGATTATTGAATATTTAGAATTGATTTCTCATGAATCTGCCCGCTGTGGACAAATTGTTAAGGATTTACTAATTTTTTCACACTCTGAAAAAGATGAGTTTGTAAATGAAAATCTTATAACAATAATCTATCATAGTATAACAGTTATCAACCATCATCTTGAAATTAACGGTATCACTTTAATTAAAGATTTTGCTGATTCGCCGATTGATATATACTGCAATGCTAATAAAATTCAGCAGGCGTTAATTTCGCTTCTGATCAATTCCATCGAGGCAATGCCGAACGGGGGAAAAATTACAATTAATGTAACAAGCGAAAAAAATAATATCGTACTTAGAGTAAAAGATGAAGGAACCGGAATTGCTGATAAAGATTTGCCTCATATCTTTGATCCGTTTTATTCAACAAAAGCAGCATCTTCCGGTACCGGTTTAGGCCTAGCGGTTGCATATGGAATTATTACTAGTCATAAAGGAAAATTATTAGTCGAAAAGACCTCACATGAAGGAACTACATTTAAAATAGAATTACCACAAAATGAACAACAGGCTTAAGAGAAATTTTTATGGATAGAAAAGAAAAAATACTTATCGTTGATGATGAAAAAATTGTTAGGGAATCTCTTTATCACTGGTTCGAAGAAGAAGATTATCTAGTTGATACTGCTGAGGATGGAGAAACTGCCTTAAAAAAATATGAAAAGGAGAAATTTGATCTTCTCCTTGTGGACATGAAAATGCCGGGCATGAGTGGCTTGGATTTGTTATCCAAAATTAAAGCAATCGATAAAGATGCTCTTATTATCCTCATCACTGCTTTCGCTTCGGTACCAACCGCCATTACCGCTTTGAAAACCGGTGCCTATGATTATGTAACAAAACCTGTTGATCCCGACGAGCTTGCGCATCTCGTCAAAAAAGCACTTGAACAACGGGCACTTAAAATCGAAAACATTCAGTTAAAAGAAAATATAGATGAAATAATCAAACCGGATAATTTGATCGGTGAGAGTTTTCAGATGAAAAAAATTTATGAACTTGTGCACAGTGTTGCCCGCACAGATACTACAGTTATAATCAGAGGTGATAGCGGCACGGGAAAAGAATTGGTTGCAAAAGCCATCCATATTAATAGCAGCAGGAAATATTTCCCGATTATTACCGTAAACTGCGGCGCTTTGACAGAATCGCTTCTCGAAAGCGAATTGTTCGGACACGAAAAGGGCTCATTTACAGGCGCTCAATTCAAAAGAAAAGGGAAATTTGAAATGGCAGATAGAGGAACAATTTTTCTTGATGAAATTGGCTCTATTTCCCTTAAGATGCAGATTGAGTTGTTAAGAGTTATTGAAACAAAACAGTTTAACAGAGTTGGCGGAAATGAATTAATAAAAAGTGATTTTAGGGTAATTACTGCAACAAATGAACCTCTGGAAGAACTTGTTAAAGCAGGCAAGTTTAGAGAAGATTTATACTACAGATTGAATGTTTTTACAATTGTTATACCACCGCTGCGTGAAAGAAGGGATGATATTCCTCTGCTTGTAAATTTCTTCATTAATAAATTTTCAACTGCAATGAATAAAAAGATAAAAAGTGTTTCTAAAGAGGCAATGGATTTTCTAATAAACCATAATTGGCCGGGCAATGTTCGTGAATTAGAAAATGCGATAGAAAGAGCCATGGTGGTTGGTAAAACTAGTTCTATTATTGTTGATGATCTCCCTTTTCATGTTTCAAGGAATAACTTTGAATTAAATGGTGACGAGAAAAGTCTTTCTTCAATGGAGAGTAAGTATATTCTTAATATCTTAAATGAGAATAGTTGGAATATTTCTAAAACCGCTCTGATACTTAAGATTGATAGGGTTACTCTTTACAGTAAAATAAATAAATACGGCCTCCGCAAAGATAAGTATTGATGGATATCTTCATTGCACCAATTAAATTTTATAGCACTTTGCTGCTACAAAACCTTGTTACTGAATTATCCAAAAGGTTTTCTTCCAGAATTCATGTCATTGACCTAAAAATAAATCTTGATGATTTCTTCTCTATAGATCGAAAACAATATTTTTCCACACAGATTATTGCCGAGGCAATGAAGCTTACGGATGAATTTAACGGTAAAATAATTATGTTAACCGATGTGGATATTTTTGTTCCTGCATTAACTTTTATTTTTGGTGAAGCGCAGCTTAATGGAAAACATTCCATTCTTTCTGTCTGTCGTTTGCACGAAGAATTTTATTCCGGCATTTCAAACGAAAATCTTTTATTTGAGCGTACGATTAAAGAAGCACTTCACGAGCTTGGGCATTGTTACGGTCTGCGTCATTGCATTGATTGGGACTGTGTGATGCACTCATCAAATGGAATTGAAGAAGTAGATATAAAGGGAAACACGTTCTGCCGCCAATGCATTTTAAAAGTTGAAGATTATAAATATTAATTTTGCATTGCTGAATACGACGATTGTTAAATAACGGCTTTTATACTCTTACTTTTTAACGGAAAAGAATAAAACTGTTCTTTATTCATTACTCTTTATCGATTTTGGCTTGTTTAAGTTATCCTGATAGAGTATGAACTTTACCGCAGCGGGGACAAGTAATTGAATTCTTTTTAAAATCAGGGGTAACTTTAATTTTTACACCACAAGCACAATGAATAAAAGAAAAATCATTCAACTGCATAATTAAATCACCGGAAGTACGCTTTTCTTTCTTTTTATTTGATTTTTCATACCAGCTTGGGGAAGGTCTTTTCATCACTATAGGTATTGCATCTAATGAAGCAGTTGCAGGAAGAATTTTTTCACGGGAATTTCTAATAAACTGAAACGCACTTTGATAACTTAAGTAATGAACTCCCTGCTGCATCGCTCTAAGTATTTTTATTCTCTCAGAAATTGGCGGGTGTGTGCTTGTAAGATTTGATAATTTCATTCCCTTCTGTTTCAACGGATTTACTATATACATTGGAGCAGTTATTGAATTTGCTTTTTTCATATCGAGAGTGTTTTCAGAAATTTTTTCCAGAGCGGAAGCTAAGCCTTCAGGATATCTTGTTAATCTTACTGCTGAAGCATCGGCAAGGTATTCGCGTTTTCTTGAAATTCCTAAATAAAGAAGTCTTGCCATTATTGGGGCGAGTATTGCAAAGACCAACGCAACTATCATTATTATTAATTGTATCTGCCCTCCTTTTCCAGATGATTTTGATTTATATCTTGAACCGCCGAAATATAAACTTCTCAGAAAAACTTCTGATATTATTGTTATTGAACCAATCATCACTCCGGCAAGAGTCATCAATAAAACATCACGATTTACGACGTGAGACATTTCGTGAGCAATAACGCCCTGTAATTCATCACGGTTTAATTTTCCGAGAAGTCCTGCAGAAACAGCAACAGCAGTATTTTCAGGCTTTATTCCAGTTGCAAAAGCATTTGGCGCCGGATCATCAATTATATAAACCTTAGGCATGTATGGAAGATTTGCAGCAATTTTCATCTCTTCAACAACATTAAATAGTTGAGGATGAACGGCTTTAGTTACTTCTTTAGCGCCGCTAATACTCAGCAAAATTTTGCTGCCGCCAAAATAACTTATTGCAGATAATATAAGCCAGATGGAAACCCCGATTAGTACACCAAGAGGACCACCATAGTCAGCATCATAAAATCTTCCAAAGATATATCCGGCAAAAAATAATATTGCTCCAAGTCCGATAAATAGTAAGATCGACTTTTGCCGATTAGATTCTATAAGTTCCCACATAGATTAATACTGCATTTATGAAAAACTTACTTTAGGAACTTCTTTTTCCTTTTGATCTTCAATCTGGAAAAATTCTTCTTCCGCAAATCCAAACATTCCCGCTACTATGTTTGAAGGGAACATCTGAATTTTATTATTGAAAAATAAAACCTGATCGTTATAAGCCTGACGGGCAAAAGAAATTTTATTTTCAGTAGATGTTAATTCTTCCTGAAGAGCAAGAAAATTCTGATTTGCCTTTAGGTCGGGATAATTTTCAACCTGAATACGCAATTGACCGAGCGCACCGCTGAGCAATCCTTCCGCCTGAGCTTTTTCTCCAACAGTATTTGCGCCCATAGCCTGGCTTCTGTATTTGGTTATGTTTTCCATTATTTCACGCTCGTGAGTCATATAACCTTTCACAGTTTCAATAAGGTTCGGAATAAGATCATGACGTCTTTTTAGCTGAACATCAATCTGCGCCCACGCATTCTTAACCTGGTTTCTCAAACGGATAAGAGCATTGTAGATTGAAATAGCTAAAAATATTAACGCTACTATAATTATAAGAACAATTATTACGCCTGCCATCTTTTCTCCTTTACTTTAATCTTCTTGATTGAATAATTCTTTTAACAAAATGGTAAACTTATTTTCGCCTTGCGCTGATGCTGATTTAATTATCTCTTCCAGTTCTCCTCTATCAAACCAAATTCCATGATTTTTTACACATTTGTCAGCTATAATATCAACCTGACTATGTTTAACCTTTTCCATTTTTTTTCTACAAACCGGACAACGAAGTTTTTTCTCCTTTACATTACGAATTATTGCAAGTGACTGAACAAGCTTTGCTCTTTCGGTTTCATCATCAATCATAAGTTCCAGTTCACCAGCATCGAGCCATATACCGAAACACTGCGTGCAGTAGTCAATTTCGATACTATGGAGTTCCAGAATTACAAGAGTTTCTTTACAAGCCGGGCAATTCATAAGTTTCTAAATTTTGTTGAATGGAAATTGCGAATAAAATTAGAAATAAAAAACTGTTCTAATTAAAATTACCTTAGATATTTTCTTTCTTCAATATAAGGTTTAAACCTATCAAAAATAAAATGTTCCCACACTCTTTCAACAATTGCAGGCAATCCTTCTTCTAATTCACCTGATCCGTGAACCGAAACTTTCATTAAAGTTGAATCTTCTCCTGAAGGAGAAAATTCATACGTTGTTACAATCTGAACAGCACGACCGGATAAACCAAGAGGACCGTCAAATCTTAAAAGTTTACCTCTCTGAGCAAAAATTACAGTTGCGTGTAAAACTCCATTTCCTTCATCGTCAAATATTTCATAGAAGCCGCCGCCGGGTTTTGGCTCAATGTAGAATTTTTTAGGATTTCCGGAAAAAGAATGATCCCACCATCCGCTGATATCGCCGGTTGCTGCATCAAAAATCTGTTCGGGTGAACCTGGAAGAATTACGATTTTTTCAAATGTGAATATATCAAAATGAGGAGTGATTTTTTCTGATTCCTGAGGATAAACAGTTATCAAAAAAAGTGAAAATGCAAATAAAAGTATTTTCATTTTACCTCCGTAATACGGATAGAAAATCATTAAATTATTTTTACGAAAACTTGTTAAATGGTCTTAAATTTCTTCTATAGATTATATAAGTAGCTATCAGAAAAATAAATGCTGAAACAAAATAGATCCATATGAGGTAAGTTTTTTCTCCATCTAATATTTCGAAGCCGATAAAGAAACACATTAAACAATTACTCATATTTACAACTACATTGAACAGATCATTTTTTTGACGAGATTTTATAAATGCCGAGATATTTGCAACTATCAGCAATCCGGATAAAACAATTATGTAATTGTTCTGAATTTCATAACCGATGTAGATAGAAAGTAATAAAATTATTATACCGAGTATATAGGATAATCGTATCATTTTATAAACCTTTTATTGTTTGCCATAAATTAGTAAATATTGTGCAATTAATCTTTTATTCGAGGCCGTAAAAATCGTTTCATTGCACCGATTTTCATTCTTCATTCCAACTGTTTTTCTTATCTTGCCATCAATATTTTTTTAGATGAATAAATCAAAAGAAGGAATAATTATGATAAGAAAAATTCTTTTATCCGCTGCAATTGCTATAAGCTTTTTATTTGTTGATACGAATAATGCCTGCACAAATTTTATTGTTACAAAAGGTGCAAGTATTGATGGCTCTGTTATGGTAACATACTCAGCCGATTCCTATGGATTTTTCGGTGAGCTTTATCATTATCCGGCTGTTGTTTACCAAAATGGTACCTGGTTAGAAATTTATGAATGGGATTCGGGAAAATTCCTTGGAAAAATTCCTCAGGTTTCAGTCACTTATAACGTAATCGGAAATATGAACGAACATCAGGTTGTAATTGGTGAAACTACTTTTGGTGGAAGAGAAGGGCTTGTCGATTCCAAAGGAATAATTGATTACGGCAGTTTAATGTTTATCGCTCTTCAAAGATCTAAAACTGCGCGTGAAGCTATTAAAATTATGACTGACCTTGTCAATGAATATGGATACTGTAGTTCTGGCGAATCATTTTCAATTGCAGACGCAAATGAAGCGTGGATACTTGAGATGATTGGCAAAGGAGAAGGAAACAAAGGAACGGTTTGGGTAGCCGTAAAAATTCCGGATGGTTACGTTTCCGGGCATGCAAACCAATCACGAATAACAACATTTCCATTAAACGATTCTGAAAATTGTATGTATGCACCTGATGTAATTTCTTTTGCAAGAGAGAAAGGCTATTTCACAGGAAAAGATTCTGAATTTAATTTTGCTGATGCTTATGCTCCGTTAGATTTTGGTGCGATAAGATTTTGCGATGCAAGAGTCTGGTCATTATTTAGAAGATGTAATTCAGATATGGATAAATATCTTTCATATATTAAAGGCGAATCATTGGAGAGATTGCCTTTGTACATCAAGCCGGATAAAAAATTATCTGTTCACGATGTAATGAATCTAATGCGTGACCACTATGAGGGAACTGAATTAGATATGACGAAAGGAATTGCAGCAGAACCTTATCAAATGCCATATAGATGGCGTCCGTTAGTTTGGGAGTACAATGGGGAAGAATATTTTCACGAAAGACCAATCTCTACTCCGCAAACAGGATTTTCATTTGTTTCCCAAGCGCGCTCTTATTTGCCAAGAGAAGTTGGTGGGGTTTTTTGGTTTGGTGTTGATGACACATACTTTACAGTTTACACGCCAATGTATGCTTCAATGACCAAAGTTCCATATAACTTTTCACATGATGTTGGCTCGATATCGAAGTTTAGTTGGGATTCTGCATTTTGGGTTTTCAATTTTGTTTCAAATTTTTCATACCCGAAATATTCAGTAGTTATAGATGACGTAAAGAAAACTCAAAATGAACTTGAAGGCAAATATCTTTGCTCAACAAGAAAATATTGAAGCAACAGCGTTATCGTTACTTAAAAATTCCAAGGGCGAAGCAATTGAATATCTAACTAACTACTCAATATCATCGGCAGAACAAACTTATAAAACCTGGAAACAGCTTGGTGAAAATTTATTACTAAAGTATATGGATGGAATTTCAAAGAATGAATTTTTCAAACCTAAAAATATCGGATATCCTGATGAGTTTAAGAAAATGATTGTTGAAGAATCCGGCGAGAATTTAAAGATGAAAAAGATCGAAATAGATCAAACAGTAGCTTCATAACGAGAACATAAGAAAGGCAGATGAACTTCTTAGTGAAAAGAAATATGCGGAAGCAAAATCCTATTATGAAAAAGCCCTCATAATAAAGCCAGATGAAAATTATCCAAAAACAAAAATTGAAAAAATTGAATCTTTGCTAAATACTATTGAGGAACTTCACAAAAGCACTTTTTAATATTTTTGATTAGTTAAAAATTTATTATAAAGAAAGCCTGATTTAATAAAAAATATTCCTTTTTAGGGAACATATTGAATTACGAAATGTAAAAGCAATCGTATTTAAAAGAAGTTCAACAAATTATTTTAAGTGAATATCAATTTTTATTGAGGACAGCCACTATGAAGAATAAAAACTTATTAATAATTGTCATTCTGATGACATTTGTGTTTGTTTCATTTGCCGGAATAATTACGAACACAGAATTATTTAAGAGCAACAAAATGGCAGAATTCAATTTTACAGGTGATTACAAATCTTCCTGGCGAAAAGTTGATTCATTAGAGCAAAAAGGTCTAACCCGTTCTGCCTTGGAGGTAGTTGAAGAGATATATAAAACCGCCAAAAGTGAAAAGAACCATCCGCAGTTTATCAAATCTATTTTTTACAAACTAAAATTTGCAAACTATACTGAAGAAGACAGCCACGTAAAAATAGTAAATGATGTAAAAGCTGAGATTAATAGTGCTTCGTTTCCTGCAAATGCAATACTTCAATCAATTCTGGCAAACATTTATTGGCAGTATTACCAGAACAACAGGTGGCGCTTTCAGCAAAGAACTGAAACGGTAAATTTTGATAATGAAGATTTTCAGACGTGGGATCTTTCGAGACTAGTAAGGGAAATTGTAAAATATTACCAGTCTTCTCTTGAAAAAAGTGATGAACTAAAAAAGATTTCATTAAAGGATTTTAAAGATATTCTTTACTACAGCGATTCTCAGCAGTCTTACCTGCGCCCAACATTATATGATTTACTTGCGCATACAGCTCTTTCATTTTACATAAATGATGAAGCATCAGTAACAGATCCTGTTTACAAATTTGAATTATCTAGCGAAGATGATTTTTCATTACCAGAAGATTTTGTTGATATAAGTTATCAAACAAAAGATTCGCTCTCGCTTAAGTTTTATGCAATTCAACTTTACCAGGAACTTATAAAATTTCACCTTGATGATGATGAAAAAGATGCATTGATAGATGTTGATCTGGCAAGATTAAATTTTGTGCGCAGCAACAGCATAAATCCGAAGAAACATAGTCTATACTTAAATGCCATAATCAACCTTGAAGAAAAATTCAGCACTGTTCCCTATTCTTCTCTCATCTCATTTAACTTAGCAAATTATTATTACAATGAAGGCCTAAAATACAATGCAGATGTTTCCGAAGATCACAAATGGGAAATTAAAAAAGCACTGGATATTTGTAACTCAACAATTAACAAGTATCCTGATACTTTTGGTGCGCAGGAATGCAGATGGCTGCAGAATACAATTCTGCAAAAAAGTTTAGGATTTCAAACTGAATACGGCAACATTGCAAATAAGCCTTTCCGCAGTTTAGTTTCTTTTAAGAATGTTGAATAGAGTTTTCATAAGGATTATAAATTGGAGCGATAAGCTTGACGGAAAAGAGAAGGGTTTAACTAGTCAACAGCTCATTCAGCTTTATACATCTCAAAAACCTGTTAAGGAATGGACTGTTGATCTTCCTGATGATAAAGATTATCAAAACCATAGTGTTGAAATTAAAATGCCGGCACTTTCTTTTGGCAGATACGTTGTACTTACAGCAACTGATAAAAATTTCACTTATATAAAAAATGCAGTTGCATATTCTAAAATGTGGGTTTCAAACATCAGTTATCTCAGAAGAGATATGGGAAAAAACTTAACACAGTTTTATGCCTTGCACAGAGAAACCGGGCATCCTTTAGCTAGTATTGATTATGAGATTTACAGACAACAATATGTTCCGGATGACAGAGCTTACAAATTCTTTAAAATGAGCAGTGGAAAGACAAACCGCGAAGGCGGATTTGAGTTTAAGAAAGAATCAAATCAGTATAACAACTACAAAGTTATTTTTATAAATGGCAAAGACAGATTCGAATCGAATAATTATTCTTCCTATCTACTACAACAATGATCCGGTAAAAAGAACCACAACATTTTTCTATCTTGACAGGGCAATTTACAGACCCGGCCAAATTGTTTACTTCAAAGGATTGATTATAGATACTGACGGTAAAAAGGATCACAAAATAGTTACGGATAAAAAAACAACTGTTACTTTTTTTGATGCAAACCATCAAAAAATAACCGATGCTACCTTTACAACAAGTGAATATGGAACATTCAATGGAAAATTTACAATTCCCTTGGGCAAGATCGGCGGGCAATATTACATTGCAAATGAAAATGGCTCACAATATTTCAGGGTAGAAGAATATAAGCGCCCTAAATTTGAAGTTAAGTTTGATCCGGTTAAAGGCAGCTACTCCCTCAATGATAATGTAACAGCAGAAGGATATGCAAAAACCTATTCGGGTGTTAATCTGAATGATGCAGATGTTAAGTATAGAGTTGTTCGAACGGTTTACTTCCCCTACTTTAATTACAGGTGGCGCAGTTATTATAATTGGTATTGGGGAAGAAATACTGAAATGGAAATCACCAACGGCGTAACTAAAACTGATAAGGACGGAAAGTTTAAAGTTGAATTTGAACTGGTGCCCGATCTTTCAATGCCGAAAGAAACAAATCCGGTATTTCAATTATACCGTTTATGCTGATGTTGTTGATGTAACTGGTGAAACTCATTCCTCCCAAACTTATGTGAGCGCAGGATATGTTGCGCTTGTTGCCAATATTAATCTGCCTGAAATAATTCAAAGCAATACAGATACTAAATATTCTGTTTCAACCACAAATCTTAACGGGCAATTTGAAAAAGCAAATGTTGAAATTGAAATTCATAAACTAAAAACTCCGGATAGAATTTTCAGAAACAGATTGTGGAGTAAACCTGATAAATTCCTGTTAACAAAAGAAGATTATTATGAAAGCTTTACTCACGATGTTTATGATGATGAAAATGAGTTCTTCAACTGGGCAAGAGAAAAGAAAGTATTCGAAACAAGCCTTACAACAACAGATAGTTCCTTCATTTCCTTAAAGGAACAAAGTGATTGGGATCCCGGCAAATATGTTCTTACACTTAAAACTAAAGATAAAAACGGAACTCCGGTTGAGCTTGTAAAATATTTTACTTTGTTCAATTCTGAATCGGATAAAGCCCCGTTGCGGAATGTAAGCTGGATTTATTTAACAGAGAAAAGTTACGAACCCGGAGAAACTGCAAAATTGTACATCGGTTCTGCAGAAGAAAATGTGAAGGCTCTTTTCGAAATTGAATACGATAGTAAAATAATAAAAAAAGAATGGATAACTCTTGATGATGAACAAAAGCAGATTGATATTCCAATAAAAGAAGATTACCGCGGTAGTCTGGTTGTTCACGTTTCTTTCATCGTAAATAGTGAAAGTCACATTTTAACAAAAGTAATTCCTGTTCCATGGAGTAATAAGAAATTAAATATCTCTTTCGAAACTTTCAGAAATAAGATTCTTCCCGGTTCAAAGGAAGAATGGAAACTTAAAGTTACCGGACCAAACGGAGATGCTGTAGCTGCAGAATTGCTTGCATCGATGTATGATGCTTCACTTGATGCATTTGCCGCAAACTACTGGGGATTTAATGTTCATCCTTATTACTATTCTCGATTGAACTGGACAACAGATAATTCTTTCCAGACTATCAGCTCAAGAATTTACGAAGAAGGTTGGAATACATACGTTTCTCATCAGCATTTCTATTATCCATATATAAACAATTTTGGATTTTATTTTTATGGATATGGTTACAGCAACGGGATCTATCGTATGAAAGGTGGAAGAAATGGTGATGTAATGTATAAGATGGATGCACCGAGTGCTGTTAGTGAATCTCTTGAAATGGGTGGTATTGTTGCAGAGGAAAAAGAAAGTAATTTGATTGATTCAAGACTTGGTCAGACTGATGACAAAGAAAAACAAAATGAAACTCCCAAGACTTCATTTGAAGACGTTCCGATCAGAAAAAATTTAAATGAAACTGCTTTCTTCTATCCAGAATTAAGAACAAATGAGCAAGGTGAAATAATAATTTCTTTCACTGTACCTGAAGCATTAACCCGCTGGAAATTTATGGGCTTTGCTCTCACAAAAGATCTGAAGAGCGGAATAGTCTATAACGAAACTGTTACTCAAAAAGATTTAATGATTGTTCCCAACCCGCCAAGATTTTTAAGAGAAGGTGATGAAATTTATTTCACTGCAAAAGTAAGCAATCTATCAGATCAATCACTCTCAGGTGAAGCAACTTTGCAGTTGTTTGATGCTTTCACAATGAAACCGATAGATGGTCTGTTTGAAAATAATGACAACTTAAAATCATTTAATGTTGATAAAGATTTGAGTGAAGGCTTAAGCTGGAGATTAAAAGTTCCTTTAGGTAAAGTCGATGCAATTGTATACAGAGTAATTGCAAAATCAGGAAAGTTTAGTGATGGTGAAGAGAATGCGCTTCCGGTTTTGGTTAACAGAATGCTTGTAACCGAAACTCTTCCGCTTCCTGTAATGGGAAATCAAACTAAAACTTTTATTCTTGATAAGCTGATGAATAATAAATCATCAACATTGCAGAATTATAATCTTACACTTGAGTTCACTGCAAACCCGGCGTGGTATGCAATCCAGGCACTGCCGTATATGATGGAGTACCCTTACGAATGTATTGAACAGATATTTAACAGGTTTTATGCAAACAGTATTGCAACTCACATTGCAAACTCAAGTCCGAAGATAAAAGCCATTTTTGATACATGGAAAGAAATTGATAAAGATGCTCTAATATCAAATCTTGAAAAGAACCAGGAATTAAAGTATGCGCTCCTCGAAGAAACACCTTGGGTTCTCGATGCACAGGATGAAACTGAAAGAAAACGCAGAGTTGGTTTACTTTTCGATCTCACAAGAATGGCGAATGAACTTGAAAGAGCTGAAAATAAAATGAGAGAAAAGCAATACTCCAATGGAGGATGGCCTTGGTTCCCGGGTTTACCTGAAAACCGTTTCATCACTCAATATATTGTTGTTGGAATGGGACATCTTGAAAGACTCGGAATAAAAGATATTCGCGAAAATGCTTCAACATGGGAGATGCTGCAAAAAGCAGTTCTTTACACTGATGTAAGAATGTATGAAGATTATGAATACTTAAAAAAGATCGGTGCAAACCTGAAGAAGAAGCACATCGGTTATATACAGGCGCAATATCTTTATGGAAGAAGCTACTATTTAGATATACCTGTTGATGATAAGCACAAGGAAGCGTTCGATTACTGGAAATGGCAAGCGCAGACTTACTGGCTAAGTAACAACAAATATATGCAAGGGATGATATCGCTTGCACTTTACAGAATGTATGATGCTAAGACTGCAAAAGATATTATCAAATCAATAATTGAGAATGCAGTGTTCAATGATGAAATGGGAATGTACTTTAAAGAAGAATGGGGATGGTGGTGGTACCAGGCTCCGATTGAAACACAGGCACTTTTAATTGAAGCGATTGATGAAATTTCGAAAGATCAGGAATCTGTTGATTTGATGAAAGTATGGCTGCTGAAACAAAAGCAAGTACAGGATTGGAAAACAACCAAAGCAACTGCAGAAGCTTGCTATGCACTTCTTTTAAGAGGAACAAACTGGCTTGCAGATTCTAAACTGCCTGATATTACAATCGGCGGTCAAATGATTGATCTTTTCAACAATCCTGAAATTCACGTTGAAGCAGGAACAGGATACTTTCAAAACATCCTGGAAAGGTGAAGAAATAAAACCTGAAATGGGAAAAGTAACAGTAACAAACAATAACAATGTTGTTGCGTGGGGTTCTCTCTACTGGCAGTATTATGAGCAGCTTGATAAAATTACTCCAAGTGAAACTCCATTAAAGATAAATAAGAAGTTATTTTTAGAATTGGATTCTCCAACAGGAAAGAAAATTACTCCTGTCACTGAGAACTACAAAGCTTAAACCGGGCGACCTGATAAAAGTAAGAATCGAAATAAGAGTGGACAGAGATATGGAATTCGTTCACTTGAAAGATATGCGCGCTGCGGGATTTGAGCCGATAAATGTCCTTTCCCGGCATAAATACCAGGATGGCTTGTGGTATTATGAAAACACCAGAGATGTTGCCACCAACTTTTTTATGGATCGGCTGCCAAAAGGAACTTATGTGTTCGAGTATCCTTTGAGAGTTACTCACAAAGGAGATTTTTCAAACGGAATTACTACAATGCAATGTATGTACGCACCTGAATTTACAAGTCATTCTGAAGGTGTGAGAGTGAAAGTGCAGTAAATTAGCGGGAAAAGGAATGCATCTTTATTTCCATTTTCTATAATCACCGTTTGATCTGCCAGCAAATCAACTGAATGATAATTTTCTATACTAATCCCTGTAATATTTATAGTTGATCCTCTGTAAAAATAAAGTGATCTGATTTACTTCAAGCGATGCAGCAGGCAATAGTCCATTGAGTATTGGCTTCCATCTTTATTAACCAAATTCCTACTTCATTCTCAGGTTCATTTGCCCAGGAATCAGGTGCCGGTGCCGGTGCGGTTACATTTAGCTATTTTTCCTGCAATGATGGTGACTTCTGTTAATTTTCCATTTTTATCTTTTTCAGAAAGGTACAGGAATATCTTCTGCCCAAAGCATAGTATAGAAAAGGTTGAGCAAATTTTTTTGTTTTAGGCAGGTTAAGCCATATCTGAAAAAGCTCCAATGGATTTGGTTTATTTTTATCCAGAAGCGGGAACATTTCAGAATGTTGCAATCCGGAACCGGCAGTCATCCACTGAACGTCTCCATTTCCAACTGTTAGTTGCTGACTGCTTATTGCCAAATCATTTTCATCTGTGAGGAAGAATAAAACTTGATAATCCGGACATTGTAAGTGAAAATTTTAGGAAGTTTTTCATATCATATTCTATGTCTATTAATGTGCAGGAAAAGAGGAAAGGAAATTTATTTCAAAGTGGATTTAAGAGAAAAATAATTGAGAATGAAAAATATTTTTGATGCAACTGTTTGCTGTAACATGCTAATCCTGTCATCACGGCTTAGAAGAAATTGACACAATACAAATTTAGTTCGTATGATACATTATCTGGGAATAATAAATCAATTCTTTGTAGAAATGAATTGATGGAATGGTTTGGAGGGAGAAATAGATTTATCAAATATCACAGTGAAATGAAAAGCAATCGCTTTAATGATGATTATATGATTGAAGATTAAATGGTAAGAGTTAAAAGATGACATCTTTTAACGATCCTAATAAGCTGAGATGATGTCATCTTTAGTCCTAAACGAGAATTACTACAATAGCAATGTATGTACGCACCTGAGTTTACAAGTCATTCTGAAGGTGTAAGAGTGAAAGTCAACTAGTTATATAGTCTGATGAAAAAATGGATTTTAACAAATTAATTTGCATCGCTTTCAAAAAGGTGAAGAGTTCTCGCAAAGCGATGTAGATAACAACTGATCTTGTTAATGAATATGGTTACTCTAGTTCCCATAAATCGTTATATCTGCAATAGCTTGGTTTGTCAATTTTATTGTATTATCTAATTCATTTTTCATCAGCAAACCGGTTTTTTAACACAACTGGTTTTGCTTTGCTCTTCATTTTCAGGTTCAGCATTTCCACAAAGACTGAGAATGCCATAGCAAAATAGATATAGCCTTTTGGTATTTGCTGTTCCAATCCTTCTGCAATTAGTGATACGCCTATTAATAATAAGAAAGACAACGCAAGCATTTTAACGGTTGGATGTTTTTCAACAAAATCACTTATACTTTTGGATGATACCATCATTACCCCAACCGCAATTACAACAGCAAGTACCATTATGATTAATTCGTTTGCCATTCCAACTGCGGTGATAACTGAATCCAGTGAAAAAATAATATCAAGCAGCAATATCTGAACGATTACATTAGAAAACGATTTTGCTGGTCTGCCGGAAGTGTGACTGTCTTCTCCTTCAAGCTTATCGTGTATTTCAAAAGTGCTTTTGCCGATGAGGAATAATCCGCCTGCAATCAGTATTATATCTCTCCCGCTAATTTCCTGACCTAAAACTGTAAACAATGGAAGAGTTAATTTCATAATCCACACAATTGAAAACAGCAGAAGAATTCTTGATATCATTGCAAGCGCTAATCCTGTTAGTCTCGCTTTGTTTTGCTGTTCCTTTGGAAGTTTGCCGGAGAGAATTGAAATAAAAATTATATTATCAATACCGAGTACAATTTCCAGCACAGTTAAGGTTAACAGTGCAATTAACGATTCAGAAAGCATAAATATTTCTCACACATAATTTGATTTTACTAAAAGATATCTTATAATTTTAAATTATAAGTCTGTATAGTTAACTATCTTTAGAAATTTTCCTGCCTATCAGTAAAAGAATAAATGCAACTAATAAACTTCCAGCCGAAACATAAATAAATTGCTTTGCTTCATTAAAAATTGGTCCGGATGTTTCACTGCTTCTTTGGAATAGAGAATTAACGGCTAGAGTTGCATTGTAAAAGAAATAAATAAATCCCGCTATTGAGAGAAAGTAAAAAATTTTTGAGAAGAATGATCTCATAATTGATACTATTGTTATTTAATAATTTAGCATTTAAGCTTTAGACTTACAAACTCACTAATTTTTTGCGTAAATTCTTTATATTCTAAATGAGTCAGATCACTTTGCAAATGTCTAAATACACTAACTTTTTAGTAATTTTGGAACGACAATTTTTATGAATTCCGGAGTCTGTTTATGCCTAATGAAGTTAAACTTGGTGAAAAACCCGATTTAAAAAAAGATTTCCCTGTTCCTTTATTTAAAGAATGGAAACAGCAGGTTGAAAAAGATCTGAAAGGTGATTCATTCGATAAAAAACTTATTACAAAAACTTACGAAGGAATTGACCTTCAGCCACTCTACACATCAAACGATATAAAAGATCTTCCGCAAGTAAATAATTTTCCCGGATTTGATAACTTTCTTCGCGGAAGCAATGTTTCCGGTTATAATAATCGTTCTTGGGAAATTGCTCAAGAGTATAGCCAAGCTCTTCCCGAAGATTTAAATAAAGCTATAAAATATGATCTTCAGCGTGGATTAAATTCCATAAATATTGTTTTGGATAATCCCACACAACTTGGCATTGATGCTGATCAATCTAGGATTGGTGAAGTTGGTAAAGGTGGATTATCAATTTCCGGTGTAAGAAAAATGCAAGAGTTGTTTAAGGATATTGATTTAACAAATCAACCAATTAATATCAACGGCGGATTTTCTGCTTTGCCTATCACCCTTCTTTTTAATGCATACGCGAATAAAACAAGAATCTAGTTTGATGAATATTAAAGGATCAATCACATCCGATCCTTATGAATATTTATTAAGCAACGGCAAACTTCCTATTTCCCTAAAACAGATATTTGATGAAATAAAATTATCAACCGAGCTAATGATCAAATCAAATTCACCGATTAAAACAATTGGGATAAGTGGATTTGCATACAACAACGCTGGTGCCAGTGCAGTTCAGGAACTTGCATTTACCCTTGCAACAGCAGTGGAGTATTTAAACGAAATGGTTTCTCGCGGATTGAAAGTAGATGACAGTGCCAAAAGAATAAAATTTACGTTTGGAATCGGTTCATTCTATTTTATGGAAATTGCAAAGCTTCGTGCAGCAAGATTACTATGGAGTAAAATTCTTGAAGCGTATGGTGTAAAAGAACGAAAATCGAAAAATTTTCATTCACGGTAAAACTTCTCAGTTCAATCAGACTTTTTTTGATCCGTTTGTAAACTCACTCCGTACAACAACAGAAGCTTTCTCTGCAATTGTAGGTGGAGTTGATTCGCTTCAAACAAATGCTTATGATGAATCATTTAATGTTCCGGATGATTTTTCAAGACGACTTGCACGTAACACACAAATCATTCTGAAAGAAGAATCGCATCTTGATCAGGTTATTGATCCTTCTGGCGGATCATTCTTTGTTGAAAAGTTAACTGATGATATTGCAAATGCTGCCTGGAAATTATTTCAAACGATTGAAGAAAAAGGTGGAATGCTTAAGTCAATTCAGATCTGGATTTGTACAGGATGAAATTGCAAAAGTTGCAGACGCTAAGAAGAAAGATTTTGCAAAACGGAAATCTGTTTTGGTTGGGACAAATATGTACGCAAATCCAAAAGAAGAACCACTAGAAATTAAACAACCAGACTATGATTCAATTTATAAAAAGCGTGTTGAATATATTCAGAAGTACCGAGTTAATGGCGACGACAAAAAACACTCAAGCATTCTCGATAAACTTCAGCAGACTGCCAATACGAAATCTTACGATATGATTAATCAAGCTACAGATGCATATCTTGAAGGAGCTTCTCTTGGTGAAATTTCAAAATCAATTCGTGCTTCATCAGAAAAAGGAATTAATGTAAAACCCTTATCTCAATTTCGAATTGCAGAGATGTTTGAGGAATTACGCATTGCTTCCGAAAATTACAAAATGAAAACGGGCAGTAAACCTAAAAGTATTTCTTGGCTACGATGGGTCCCATAAAACAATTTAAAGGCAGGGCAGATTTCTCAAGAGCATTTTTTGAAGTCGGCGGTTTTGAAATAATTTATCCAAATGGATTTGCAACAACAGATGAAGCCGTAAAAGCTGCAATTGATGCAAAAGCGAATGCAGTTGTAATCTGTTCTACAGATGATACTTATCCTGAACTTGTACCTCTAATTGTAAAAGGAATAAAAGATAAATTAAAAGATGTTATTGTAATTCTTGCCGGATATCCAAAAGATCAAATTGAAGAACACAAAAAATCCGGAGTTGATGATTTTATTTTTCTCGGGGCCGATGTTTATCAGATATTAAATTGGATATTAAAAAGAATAAATCAATAGAACACGGATTACACAGATGCGACGGATATTAACTGATTAAATCAGTGTTAACCAGTCTAATCAGCGTCATCAGTGTTGCATTGCATATAAAGTTAAAGAGAATAATATGAAACCAAATTTTAAAGACATAGAATTAAACTTAAAAACTAAATCTATATCTAAAAGGGAGTGGGAAGAAAAGTTTAAAGTAGAAACCGGAAAATCGGTTGAAGATTTTATTTGGGAAACAATGGAACAAATTCCTGTTAAACCTCTTTACACAAAAGATGATTTAGAAAATCTTGACCACGTAGATTACCTTTCAGGAATTCCCCCTTTCTTACGTGGACCATATTCCACAATGTTCGTTCAACGTCCGTGGACTGTAAGACAGTACGCAGGATTTTCAACGGCAGAAGAAAGTAATGCTTTTTACAGAAGAAATCTTGCACAAGGACAAATGGGTTTATCTGTTGCATTTCGATCTTGCAACACATCGCGGATACGATTCAGATCATCCTCGTGTGGTTGGTGATGTTGGTAAGGCTGGTGTTGCAATTGATTCAATCGCTGATATGAAAATTTTGTTTGATCAGATTCCACTTGATAAAATGTCAGTATCGATGACAATGAATGGTGCTGTTCTTCCTGTACTTGCATTTTATATTGTTGCTGCTGAAGAGCAAGGTGTTAAACACGAACAGCTTACAGGAACAATTCAGAATGATATTCTAAAAGAATATATGGTTCGCAATACATATATTTATCCACCTGAAATTTCAATGCAGATCATAGCAGATATTTTTAAGTTCACTGCCAAGGAACATGCCTAAGTTTAACAGTATTTCTATTTCAGGTTATCACATGCAGGAAGCCGGTGCTACTGCCGATCTTGAAATGGCATACACACTTGCAGATGGTTTGGAATATGTCCGCACAGGAATTAAAGCTGGAATGGACATTGATGAATTTGCACCACGTCTCTCATTTTTCTGGGCACAGGGAATGAATTATTTTATGGAAGTTGCAAAGATGCGTGCTGCAAGATTGATATGGGCAAAAATGATAAAACAGTTTAATCCTAAAAATGCTAAATCAATGTCGTTAAGAACTCACTCACAAACTTCCGGCTGGAGTTTATCAGAACAGGATCCGTTTAACAATGTTGTACGAACGTGCATTGAAGCGATGGCTGCAGCACTTGGACACACACAATCACTTCATACAAATTCCTTGGATGAAGCAATTGCACTTCCAACAGATTTTTCTGCACGCATTGCGCGCAATACTCAGCTTTATTTACAGGATGAAACTTATATCACAAAAGTTATTGATCCTTGGGGTGGTTCTTATTATGTTGAAGCATTAACTGATGCACTTCTTAAAAAAGGCTGGGAACATATTCTTGAAGTTGAATCTTACGGCGGAATGACAAAAGCAATTGAAGCCGGAATTCCTAAAGATGCGAATTGAAGAAGCATCTGCAAGAAGACAAGCTAGAATTGATTCCGGAAGAGAAACTATAGTTGGTGTAAACAAATACAGATTAGATAAAGAAGATCCGATTGAAATTTTGGAAGTTGATAACACTGCAGTTAGATTATCGCAAATAAAAAGATTGCAGTCTGTAAAGCAGAACAGAAATGATGAAGAAGTTAAGCAAGCACTTGATGCAATTACAAAATGTGTAGAAACAGGAAAAGGAAATTTACTTGAGCTTTCAATTGTTGCGGCAAGAGCACGCGCAACACTTGGAGAAATTTCATCAGCAATTGAAAAAGTAAGCGGAAGGTATAAAGCCGTGACAAGAACAATATCAGGAGTTTACAGCAGCGAATATGCAAAAGATGACGAGCTGTTTGAACGAGTTCGCAAGATGACGGATGAATTTGCGAAACAAGAAGGTCGCCGTCCAAGAATTATGATTGCGAAAATGGGACAAGACGGACATGACCGTGGAGCAAAAGTTGTAGCAACAGCTTATGCCGATATGGGATTTGATGTTGATGTAGGTCCGTTATTCCAAACTCCCGAAGAAACTGCACAACAAGCCGTTGAAAACGATGTTCACGTTGTTGGAATGAGTTCACTCGCAGCAGGACATAAAACACTTTTACCTCAGCTTATTGAAGAACTAAAAAAACTTGGTAGAGAAGATATAATTGTAATCTGCGGCGGCGTTATTCCCGCACAGGATTATGATTTTCTTTACGAGCATGGAGCTTCAGCAATATTTGGTCCTGGTACAAAAATTCCTGAAGCAGGAATTAAGATAATGGAGTTGGTTAAGGAGAGGTTTTAAAATCAATAGCACACTGATGACGCAGATTTGGCAGATTAGTGCCGATTTAAATATATGGGAATCCGTCAAATCCGTGTTCTATTAATAGTAATTTAATACTTTATGAAAAAACGATCTTCTAAAAATACTTCATCTTACAAACCAGATTGGACACCAAAAAATGCCGGTAAAGAATTTGCTGTGCGGGTAGTGAAAGGTGTTGAAAGTAAAGAGAGCAATAAAAAGGAAAGCGATACGAAAAGAAAACAACTGTCAATTGATGATTATGTGGCTGGTGTGGTGAAGTTTGATAGAAACATTTTAGCTCGTGCTATTACTTTAATTGAAAGCAACAATCCAACTCATCACGATACAGCACAAGAAGTTTTAAAAAAATTACTTCCTCACTCAGGAAAATCTTTACGAATTGGAATAACTGGTGTTCCAGGTGCAGGTAAAAGTACATTGATTGAGTCTCTTGGAATATATCTTATAAAACAAGGACACAAAGTTGCAGTTCTTACTGTTGATCCAAGCAGTACGGTAACTAAAGGAAGTATTCTTGGTGATAAAACCAGAATGGAAAATCTTTCAAAAGAAAAAAAATGTTTTATTCGTCCTTCTCCGTCTAGCGGAACGCTTGGTGGAGTTACAAGAAAAAGTCGTGAGACAATTACAATCTGCGAAGCTGCCGGATTCGATATAATTCTTATTGAGACTGTTGGAGTTGGACAGAGCGAAGTAACTGTGCGCTCTATGGTTGATTTCTTTTTGCTTGTACTAATTGCCGGCGGCGGAGATGAATTACAGGGAATCAAACGCGGGATTATGGAACTAACCGATGCAATTCTCATCAACAAAGCCGATGGTGATAATGAGAAGAAAGCAAACATTGCAAAAGTCGATTATAGTAATGCACTGCACTATCTTCAACCAGCAACAAAAGGCTGGACAGCACAGGCTTTTACTGGTTCAGCGAAAACAGGAAAAGGAATTCCTGAATTGTGGGAAGTGGTAAAGAAATTTGAAAAGACCATAAAGCAATCTGGTGTGTTTGAGCAAAGAAGAAAAGATCAATCCATCGAATGGGTTTTCAGAATGGTTGAGGATACTTTGCTCGATGATTTTTACAATGATGAAAAAGTTCAGAAGGCAATTACAACAATAAAAAATGAAATTGCTAAAGATAAGATTACACCAACACTTGCTGCTGAAATGTTACTGAGTGCTTATTTTAAAAGTAATAAGTAATTTACACCAATCTCAATGCTGTATTTATTTTGTCAATCAATTCTTGTGAACTGAATGGTTTAGCAAGATAATCATTACACCCTGCTTCAATAGTAACTTGTCTATCTGTTGGGAATGCATGAGCTGTAACTGCTATTATTGGAAGATCTTTATACTTATCATTTTTTCTTAACAGTTTAGTCAATTCCAATCCGTTCATTTCACCTCTGAGAGATATGTCCATCAATATCAAATCTACTTTTTCATTTTCCAACACTTTAAGAGCTTCAGCTGCATTATCAACACAAAAAGGATTCATCTTTCCAACACGGTTTACTATCGCTCTAATGAATCCCTGGTTAACTGTATCATCTTCAACAACCAGAACAGTATGAATCTTTTCGGCAACTAATTTATCTTCATTATCCAATCTGGAAATAACTTCTTCCTGAATTGTATCTGAATCACTTGTACGTTCCTCTATAAAATCCATAGAGATAGAAAATGTTGATCCCTTACCTTTAGTACTCTTAATTGAAATATCGGCATTATTTAAGTCAAGAAATTTTTTCACAAGCGAAAGCCCCAATCCAACTCCTTCATATCCTCTTGAATAACCAATCTCTTCCTGCGAATATGGCTGGAATAAACCTTTAAGATATTCTTCAGACATTCCAATACCGCTATCCTGAATATCAATTTTTATTTTGCCGGATATATCTTTATAAAGTAAAATTTTGACAAATCCATTTTTTGTATACTTAATAGCGTTATCAAGCAAATTCGACAGAGCTTGAGTGAGAGAATATTCATCTGCATATTGCTCAAGCTTTCCAATATCATTAACAAATGATAATGTCAAAGATCTGCTTTCCGCAGCAAATTTATACTCATCGACAAGATCCTTTATCAACTTTGACAATTCAACCATCTTAAAACTTGTTGGAAAATCTCCAACCTGCAATCGAGAAAAATTAAGGATCATATCAATTGTTCTGATTATTCTTCTGCTTGCAATATCTATAGCTGCAAAATATTCCCGATTCTCTCCAGTTGAATATTTTTCAAATGATTCTTTGATCAAACTTGTCATCCCTAAAATTCCATTCAAAGGAGTTCTTATTTCATGAGACATATTGGCAATAAAAGCATCTTTTAATTTATTAGCACTTTCTGCAGCTTCCTTTGCTTTTATTAATTCTCTTTGCGTTTTTATAAGTTCAGTAATATCAAAAATATACCCCTGAATTTTTCCTAGTTCCCCGTTATCATCGAAGATACCTACTGTATGTTCAGAAGTAAAAATCTGCGAGCCATCTTTTCTCTTAAGCTCTGTTCCCCAAAGGTCAATACTTCTTTTTTCCTTTAACTCTTTCAGAAATTGTTCCCGGCTATTGGGATCTAGATAAAAATCAGAAGCATCAAAAGAGAAAACTTCTTCTTTTGAATTAAAACCAAACATTCGGACAAATGCAGAATTGCATTCCAGAATTTTGCCCGCAGGAGTTGAAATGAAATTTCCCGAAATGTCTTCTTCAAAAAAGTTTCTGTAACGTTTTTCGCTTTTAAACAATGCCCTCTCTGCTTCTTTACGTTCGGTAACATCATTCGCCACACAAAGAATACCCAAGCTTCCATCTGGCAGTGTTATTGAACATTCTCTTAACCGGAGATATCCAAGGCTTCCGTCTTTTTTCCTGTTAATCACATCGTGTTCTAATTCCGTTCCGCTTAATATCTCATCAATATTCTTTTTAATATCTCCTTCCCTTTCTCGCGGACCAAGAATACTAACATTTTTGCCTATTACTTCTTCACGTTTATAACCGCTGTTCCTGCAAAAGCTTTCATTCAAGTCTAATATATTTCCGTTAGAATCTTCAATCAAAATTCCGGCAGGTGAAAGATCAAATAATGTTCTATAGTGTTTTTCTTTTTCAGCAAGGGCTTCTTCAGATTGTTTTCTTTCCGTTATGTCACGAACAATAGCAAGAAGCATTATCTGATCATTAATCTCAATTTTATTCAATGAAACTTCTGTAGAAAACTCCGAGCCGTCTTTTCTGGTATGTATCCATTCAAAAAATTGCGGATATCCCTTTAAAGCATCTGAAATTTTCTCAATAGCCTTTTCATCAGATCGTCGTCCATCGTGTTGAAATTCAGGTGAAACCTGAACCGGCGACATTCCTATCATCTCATTTTTATAGTAACCAAACATCTTTTCCGTGGTCGTGTTACAATCAATCCAAATACTATTCTTCAAAAGAAAGATTGCATCATTTGCGTTTTCAAACAAAGAACGGTATTTATTTTCTGATGATTTCAATGCCTCTTCAGCATTTTTTCTTTGAGTAATATCTGAAAGCGCTCCCACAATAGAAACTGTTTTACCATCTACAATAACAGGCGCTTCTCTCACTTCAACGAATACTTTCTGTCCATTTTTATGTTTTAGCTCCAACTCGTATGGTGGCTGAGGTTCTCCGGTTTCTATTGCACGAACTGTATTTTGAAAACCAATTTCATTAATAGGATGATCCGTAGCTAAATCAGTCCATTTGATTAATGCTTCCTTCTGAGTGTATCCTAACATTTCATTTATCTGAGGACTTATGTATGTCAGAACATGTTCGGTTGAGTGTGAATAGAATAAGTTAGAACTGTACTCTACAATAGCTCTGAATTTTTCTTCATTTTCTTTGATTTGTATTTCGGTTGATTTACTTTCGGTAATATCACGGGAGAGTGTTAGTAATTTGTCTTTATCACATAAAGTAATAAAAGCTTCATAATTATGTGTCTGCTGGTCAAATGGTTAAGTCATACTCAACTCGTTGCTTTTTACCGGTTGACAGACATTGATTAAACGCTCTCTCTATTTTCCAATAAACATCAGAAGGCAAAACTTCGGAGGCTTTCTTCCCAATAAATTTATCATGGGATGTATATAATTTTCCATCTTCTTGAACTGTATAATCCAAAAAGACCCCATTTTTATCACATAAAAATACCAGGTCCGGAATAGCCTCAACCATGGCCTTATATTTCGCATCGCTTGCCCGAAATTGTTCAACACTTTTTTTCACTTTTACTCGTAATGAATAATTCCAGAATAAAATTACCAGGAATAAAAGGGAAATTATAAAAAGTCCAATGATGGAATAAGTTAGAGCATCATAAAAGGTGGCTTTTTCAAACCACTTTTCTTTTAATTCTTCAACCTTTCCATTTTCTATCAGCTTAACTATTGCAGAATTTAGTTTCCTTAATAACCGATAGTTCCCTTCCTTTACAACAAAACAATACTCACGTGGAAATACCGGACGCTTGTAACTGACTAAATTTTTAATATTATACTTTTTAATTACCTCTTTACTAGTAGTCTGTGATACATAAGCCGCATCATATTTTTTTTCAGAAACTAATTTAAGGGCTTCAAGTTCATTTGGAGTTGTAATTAAGATAATTTCAGGATAGTTTATTCTCATATATTCTTCAAGAGTTGAAGCTTTTTGAACAACAACTTTTTTCCCAAATAAATCCTCTATCTGGTAAATATATTTCGAATCTTTATGTGAATAAATTTCATCATACATCACTGCATGCGGAACAGCAAAATCAACCACACTATCACGAAAATCACTGAAGAACATATCGCTTATGTCTACCGTGCCGTAAACTTCCAATTCTTTTCGAATTTGTTCCCAGTTACCAAGTTTTATTTTAATAGGAACTCCCATTTCCCGGGCTAATTCACGCACAAGGTCAATATTAAAACCTTCAGGTTCACCTTTATCATTTAGGAATTCATACGGCGGGTAAAACTCATCACTTCCAAAAACCAGGGTATCTTTTGAGCTTGATTGAGGATAATTTGAAATACCGAATATGACAATAAATAGAATAGTAAATAGTTTTTTCATTCTGAAATTCATTTAAGTTGATAAATTTATTTTATCTGAGAAATTATTTTGATATAAATATAGTAGTATAGAAAATCTTATTACAAATCTGTTGTTAGAAATAATAATTCACAATCGGAAAGATTCAGTGTGTGAAGATTAATATAAAATAATTTACGGAATTAATGTATAGATAAATAATTACTTTATAAAATTAAAAAGCATAGAAGACACCTAGAGCAGAAGCCCGAATTTCCTTGTCATCTCCCGTAAAAGCCTTTCAGCTGAAAAGAATACAAAAATTCAAATCCTATAAAATCTTTAAGAATGTTTTTATATATTGAACCTGATTAAAATCAGATTATGCTTAATATTCAGAATAAATCTTACAAATACTTAACTATACTTTTTATAGATTCACAAAAGAAAAAGAGATTTTCATGAACACACCTTACAAAATTCTGTACGTGGAAGATGAAGAAATGGCATTTGATATTGTTAAAAGATTTCTTGGAAAAGACTATAATTTAGATTGGGCTGAAAATGCTGAGATAGCTTTAAAGCTGCTTGAAAATAAGAAATATGATTTGATACTTATGGATATTTCCTTAAAACACAGTATCAGCGGTCTGGATTTAACGCGACTTATTCGTTTAAATCCTGTTTACATTGATATTCCTATTGTTGCGGTTACAGCCCATACAATGGTGGGAGACAGAGAGAGAGTTCTGGATTCCGGTTGTAATGGATATCTTGGAAAACCGTTTTCCAGACAGCAATTGCTGAATATAGTTGAACTGCAATTTAACCAGAAATCAACTTGACCAGGGACTAACCAGAATAATCAATCCGATTAATATTACAACTGCGGCTATTGCTCTTTTCAAAATATCTTTTTCCTTAAAGAGTTTCCCGCCAATGATTATTGCAATAAGAACGGATAATCTTTTTACAGAAAGCACTAATGCAACAGGTGCAAGTTTTACAGCTTCGATTTGTGTGTATCTATAGATAACAGTAAATACAGAGACTATAATGATTAATGAAATTATGTTGCGATTTAAAGATTGAAATGGCGTTGTTAAATTTTTATTCCTGAAAAGAACTATTACTATAAATATAACTGCAAAGAATAATTGCTGGTAAGCCATGAATGTATAAGGCACCATCGCAAAATCTTTCAGCAGAACACGATCAATGAGCGATGTAATTGTAAACAATATTAGAGCAAAGAAAACATATTTGTATTTATTAAACCTTAATAAAGATTTGAACGGATCAAAAATACTTTGATCGTCTTTCCGCAATTCCAGAATATAAGTTCCAACAAGCATTAAAGACAAACCTATCCACTCATTCAGAACAAGAGAATCCTGAATTAGTAATACTCCAAAAATTGCTACAAGTCCCGGTGATAAAGCAAGCAGCGGTAATGCTTCGCTGATTTCAAGATTTTTTATTGATAACATTACACAAAGAAAAGCACACGGCGCTTAAAATTGTTTTCAAAAACAGAATAATAAGTGTTGTTGATGAACCGGCATCTAAAGGAGCATCAAAGAAAAACGGAATTGAAAAAACAAGCGTAACAATAGAAACAAGAAAAGAAAAATCAAGAGCGTTTAATGTAAATAGAGTTTTCTTTTCTGAAATTGCAGCTAAAGCAGAAAATACTGCCGATATTAAAGCGAGATAAAACCAAATCATTGATGCTTCACATTTCTATCTTACCATCCAGTAATAAATTTGATATAAAAATTTCTTCCGGGTTCAACAGTAATTCCTCCGCGTGTTGTAGATAAATGATTTCTGTAAGATTTGTTAAAGATATTATCCACACCTGCAAAAATCTGTAAACGGGCAGGAGCAAATTCTATGTTCTTCAGATTAACCGAAAAATTAAAAACAGCATAACCGGGAGAAACTATCTCACCGATGGCAATATCATTTTGAGCTGCATAGATTGTTGATGATAATTCCGTTTCAATATCATTTGCTAAAGACATTTTCAGACCAAGCGTTCCATTTAGTGGAGGAATCTGCGGAAGATTCGTGTCTTCTGAAAGATCATCGCCTTTAACAAAAGATGCTGTCGAATAGATCAGCCAATCTTTATAAAAATTATAATTGACCAGCAAATCGAATCCGTATAACCGTGCTTCGCCAATGTTTGTTTTAATCTGCGCAAGTCTTTCCTCAAATATGCCCGGTTTTTCTACAACTATGTCCGTTATGTAATTATAAAACAGGCTTGAAATTATTTTCAGATTTGACGAGTAATACCTAATCCCAAAATCCGTTGAATATCCTTTTTCAGGTTTAAGGTTCGGATCGCCAATCCTTACACGACTGCCAAGATCTATGTATTGAAATCTTTCTTCAAGCGATGGTGAACGGAATGAATAACCAAGACTTAAAGTAAGATCAAGGTTCGATGTTGCTGAAAAATTCAATCCTAAATTAGAACTGTAAGAGATATCATTCACTTCAGTTTTTTCCCAGATAACTTTTTGAGTTGGAGGAGAATAATCAATTATGCCATTGTTAATTTCATAAAGAGGATTAAGAGTTGTCTCACCTGATACACCAATTTTATCAACACGTGCACCGAGAGAAAATTTTAATTTATCCTTCAGCATTTCATAATCATCCTGGGCAAAGAATCCTATACTCTGAAATTTTGAATCCGGCAAAGGTTTTTCGGCAATAACTTTATTTATTAATGTGTTGACTACAGTGGTACCTGTTGAATCAAGTGTTTCAATTAACTGGTACTTCAAACGTTCTCCGTTATAACTTCTGCTCCAGTAATCTATGCCAAGCGTAAGAAGATTGTTGCGGGCAAAAATTAAATTTGTTTGAGCAAGAAAATTGTGGCTGTTATGATCTGCCCTTGGAGTAATTTTTAATACGCTTACTCTTAGTGGAAGAAAACTTCCTGCACCGGGAATATACTGTACAATATTAGGGATGTTTTCAACATCTCTTAATATAAATTGATGCGAATATCTTACATGAATTTTGCTGAACACCGAAGAAATATTTTGGATTTCGTATCCAGCAGAAATTAATTCTCTTTTTTCATTTGGATAACGAACATCAGCATTATCGGGGAAAAGCGGAGCAGCACCTGGAATTCCAACATCTTCAGCTTTAAATAACTGATAATTAAACTTTAACAAATGATTGTTGAATGGCTGAATGTTCATAGAAGCTGATAAACTGTAATCAGTAAATTGACTATTCTTTAATTCTCCTGAAGGTGTCTCAATGTTATCAGCCTTTCTGTAGGAACCGGAAATTTTTGACGACCAGAAATATCCGGAGTTAAATATATTTCCGGAGATAGCTCTTAAACTATTTACGGAATTATAGCCCAAAGAGATTCTTCCGCTATTAAGATAACTTTTATTGAATGAAGGCTGTCGTGAAACAATATTTACTATTCCGCCTGTTGCACCTGTGCCGTAAACTGATGATGCCGCACCTTTTATAACTTCGATTCTATCAACATCATTAAGATCAATCATAGATAATCTTGCCGAAATGTCGTTAGCTGTTTCAATTCTTGTTCCGTCAATAATTGTAACAATATTATTTCGGCTTAGTCCTCTGATATTAAGATCAGTTGACCATACGCCGTCACTTATCATTGAAATTCCGGGTTGACTGTCTAACACTTCAGAAAGAGATTGAAAATTTTTGCTTTCAATCTGTTCTTTATCTGCGAGAGCAATTGAATAGGGAGAATCTTTTAAATATTTATCTAATCTATCAACACTCACAATAACTTCATCAAGCATAATTGGTGATGACTCAAGTGTAAAATTAACTTCGGGATTATTTGAACTGATTTCGATTTCTTCGGTCAGCGTAACGTAACCAATGTGTGATACTTTAACAGTGTAAAGTTTTTCCTGCAGATTTTTAACTTCGTAAACACCATCTGAATTAGTGTAAGAAATATTACTTCCGGGAATGAAAACTATTGCACCCTGTACTGCATTCCCTGATAATGAATCGAATACTTTTCCACTTAAAGTAATATTTTGTGAAAAAGAAAAGTTGAGGCTGAGTAAAACCAGCAGGATGATCCGCATACTAATGTCTCTGTGATTTGAATTGCTTAACAAGCTCCGCCGGAGGTTTTTGAATTTTGTTAGTCAGCAAATTGAGGAGGACACATTTTTGTTCTGCAAATGCTACTAAAGAATCATTAACTATGAATTCCGCTTTCAAAACCCAGATAACTCTGTCAAATCTTTCCAGCCGTATTTTACCAATTGGCTTATCATCTAAAGAAATTTGCTTTTTGTATTTAATGTCTGTCGAAGTGACAACAAGGTACTGATTTTCTTTCAGTAATTTATTTATGGGTAAAAAATTCTCAAATAATTTTATCCTGAGATCCTCAAGCCATCTTACATAAACAGTATTATTCAAGTGTCCGGCTGCGTCAATATCATACGGTTTTACGTCAAACTGAATTTCAGCAGAGAACAAATTATTATCGGACATAAAACCTTCCTGAATAAAAAATAAAAATAAATTGCAGAGGTAATATAAAGGCTTGTGGTACCCTTTTCCACAGAAGGATTTTGACATTGGCAGAGTTAATAATTGATATTTTTGTCTGAGAAAAGATTTTTATTATAGAATGGAATCAATGGAAAATATCAATCCTCAAATGACAAATTTCAAATAATTTTCAAAAAGCAAATTCAAATTGTGGATTGGTATTTTGAGATTGATTTTTATTTATTATTTGGTTCTTGCTATTTGGAATTTGCTAGTGGTTCTTCCAGTAATTAATCATTAACCTTTTTTCCATCCATATACTTTCTCTTTTTGCTTCCTTCATAACTGTCAATTTGAAAAAGAACTCCCTCTAACTTGCCGTTAACAAGCGGTATTCGCTTGCTTGTTCTTAATCCGATTGATTTTCTTAATGCAGGATCACCCGTATAAATAAAAGCCGAAGTTCCTTTGCAATTTGTTTTCAGAAAATCGCCAAGCTCCTTATAAAGAATTTTTACATCGTCAATATTACCAAGACGAATTCCATATGGCGGATTTGTAATTAATGTTCCGTTCTCAAATTTATCAACATGCTCAAACGGACGACATTTCAATTCAACAGAATCAGCATAAGGAAGACGGGATAAATTATCTTTTGCAACTTCAAGTATTCTTTGTGACTTATCGCTGCCTGAAATAATTCCTTTTGGCAATGGACGAATTTTACTGTCACATTCTGTTTTTAATTTATTCCATACTTCTCCATCGAAGTCAGGCAGATTAAAGAAACCGAAATTCTTTCTGAGTTTCTGAGCAGGAATTCTGCAATAATGCATCAACGCTTCACAAAGAATTGTACCTGATCCGCACATCGGATCCCACAAAGTATTTTCACCATCCCATTCACTGATTCGAATAATAGCAGCGGCAAGAGTTTCCTGCATCGGGGCTTCACCAGCAAGCAAACGGTAACCTCTTTTATGCAAAGACTCACCTGAAGTATCCAAACTTATAACTGCTTCATCTTTTTCAATATGAAGATTAAATCTTACATCAGGATTTACAGTATTAACACTTGGACGTTTGTCATATTTATTTCTGAAATAATCTGCAATTGCATCTTTTAACCGCTGCGAAGCAAAAAGAGAATTGTTAATATTGCTCTTAGCAACTGAAGCACTGATAGAAAAAGTTTTTTCAATTGAAAGAAAATCTTCCCACTCTATTTGTGAAGCAGATTTATAAAGCACATTTGTATTATGACAATGAAATGATTTTAACGGAGCAAGAACCCGTGAAAGTAGTCGCGATGTATAATTTATTTTATAGAGAGTTGTTTTATCGGCATCGAAATAAACACCTCTGTAAGCTGCTTTAGTATTTGTTGCACCAAGCTCAATTAATTCCTGCTCACATAGTTCTTCCATCATTCCGGGAACTTGAGCAAAGAATCCTTTTGATTGATATTCATACATAAAAATATTCTCTAATCATCCTTTAAATATTTTCCGCATCCTGTAAATTCAGTGAAGACAGTATCGACTAGATCTCTTTGCCTGCACTTTTACTGTATGAGTAAATTGTTCTCCTGACATATTATCCTGGCAATCCATTGCCCGAACGAGCACAATCAGTTCTCCAGCTTCGTCAATTGAATGATACATCATTAGATCTGCATCCTCTGACCTGATTCCTTCAACGGAAGGAGTGTTTAGCTCTGAAATATCAGTTAGAGAAGTAAATCGCATAGTCTTTTCAAAATCAATTTCAAGATACCAGAATGGCTCATTACCTCTTGCAATAAGATCAATTCCCTCTTCAAATTTTGTTCTGTAAATATCAGGATTTTGTTCTATAATTTCTTCTTGTTCAAGTTTTTCCTCATCAAGTACAGTCTTATTCTCTTTAGTTGATGAACATCCGATAATCATAAAAATTAAAGATGAGGCAATTAATAATTTCAGCATAATGATAATCCTTAACTTATTCCAAAATCCGTTGTTAAAAATTTTAACGATATGAAAGTTTCATTTAACACTCTATGAAAGATAATATTAAAAGAAGAATAAATGCCAAGTAGGAAAAAATTTTTAAAACATTTATCTAAAATAAAGAGGACCTTGTTAAGACGGTTGTCTCTAAATTGTCATTCCGATGGAGCGTTGCGAAGCGACGAGGAATCTTAAAAAGGATTAAGATCTCTCTCTACTTCGAGATGACAGTAAAAGGCAGGTTGTTCAGAATAAGTCCGTTAGCTGATGAGCGACTGTCCAAGGATTACTTCGGAGAAAAATTTGTACAATTTTCAGACTTCATTCACGTAATATAAAATGAAAATGAAAAAGGCTGTTCAATTGAACAGCCCTTAATAATTATCACATTATCTATTTATAATCATTACAATCCTGTAGGAATATCAATAGTATCTTCCGGTCTTCCGGTTCGCTTAAAGTTATTGAAATTATAACTGAACATAAGCGTAAACACAGGTGATTCAGGCCTGATAAGTGCGCTTGCATTAAAGTTAGACCCAATGGTTCTAAACTCCATATCTGATGTCTTGAACAAATTTCTTGCCTGTAAAGTGAGTGACATTTTCTTATCAAAGAATTGATGACGTAATGATGCACTTATAAACATAAATGGTTCGGATTCGGATTGTGCGTCAATAAACTTCATATAATTGCCCGATATCTGAAAACGTGTATCAGGAGAAAAACTAATAGTCGTATTCAGTCTGGCAGACCAATTGAAAAATTCTTTTGTTACACTTGCTCCATTAATTAATCCATCTATATGAGTCTGGAACAAATTAACGGAAGGATCAAATCTGAAAATATCAAATACAGAAAAACTGGATGATAACTCAGCACCATACACATCTGATTTCCCGACGTTATCGAACATTATGTTCAAGCGACCTGATGTATCGGCAGAGAATGTCTGATCAAATGAATCTAAAGACTTTCGATAGTAGGTTTGAGCTGAAACAAAAATACTTCCATACATTTTCTGATAGTTTAACTCAAACGCATGAATATATTCCGGCATTATTTTGGGATTACCTGACACGGTTATGTTAGCATCGGAATAAAATGGAAAAGGATTCAGCATATTTTCATTAGGTCTGTTTATTCTTCTGCTATAACTTAACTGAAGCTGATGTTCATCAATTTTTCTTGAAATGTTAATTGACGGAAAATAATCCATTTTGTCAAACGTATAAGCTTCGGTCAGTGTTTTCTGATCCAGATATCTATCCATATACTCACCTCTTAAGCCAAGCATATAATTAAATCCGGCAAGTTCTGAACTAAAAGATACAAAGCCGGCGTAAACATTATTTCTTAGATTGAATGTGTTCGTTAAATTTGGGTCAACTGAATAATCCTGTGATTCGCTATCATAAATTTTATTTATCAAATCAAAATCTCTGAATGAATAATTTATTTGCACACCGGTTTCTAATACTGGTAGCTTTCTGACAAATTATGCTTATAGTCAAGCTTTGCCCTTCCTTCGTTTCTTTTTGATTCATTCGTAAATAGTGTACCGTTAACAATCTGATCCGTCAAACTAAAATTTTCATCACTAATTCTTTCAATCGTCAACTGGTCTCTGGGTAAATCAACGTAGTTGTAGGTAGCTTCAAAATTCAAATCATTAATTTCCGGATTAATTTTGTATTGGTAAGTAAAGGTTGAATTAAAATACTTAACAGGGAGCTCCGTGCTATTTTCAATAAACGAGTATCTTATATCATCAAGCTGTTCGTTTACAATTTTTGTACTTAATCCTCCTTTGATATCAATTGCTCCGCCACTCAATGTCAAGCCCATCGAGTTTTGTTCATTAATTGTATAATCTAAACCGCTTCTGAAAGAATATTGTTTTCTTTTATTACGAATATCTATAAGAGAACTGTTATATAAATCTCCATTTTCAAACAAAGTTGTTCTTTTAATATCCTGAATATTGGTGAAAGTATTATCGCGATAATCCAGTCCACCTGTTAGAGTCAATCCGTTTATATTATAGTTAAGTGAAAAATCAGCGTTATATTTATCACCGGTACCGCTATTCACATTCATAATTCCGCTGATGGAATAATCTTTTTGAACTTTCAGATTAATGTTTATGATTCCAGCCGCACCTTCGGCATCGTATCTTGAAGAAGGATTAGTAATTAGTTCTATCGTTTCTATCTGATTTGCGGCAAATTGTCTTAATGCATCGGAACCCTGAAGAACACTTGGTTTACCATTTACAAGAATTGTAAAGTTTGTGCTGCCACGCAGATAAACAGTACCATCAGGATCAACTCTAACTGAAGGCTGATTTTGAAGAACATCAAGTGCAGTACCGCCGGCAGAATTTAAGTCCTGACTGACATTAATTACCTTTTTGTCAAGATGAAGTTCTTCAGCTGGTTTTTCGCCAACAATCTCTGTTTCCTGAAGTTGTATAGCATTCTTAGCTAGTTTAATTTCACCAACATTATACTCTTTGTCATTTTGTGAAATATTAATATCAGGAAGCAGCTTATTGGTGTACCCCATAAAACTTACTTTTAAATAATAGTTTCCTTCAACCACATTGGTAAGAATAAATTCACCGGTAGTACCGGCAGCAGTTCCACCAATGTATGAAGAATCACTCTGATTGTGAAGAGTTATATTAGCAAATGGCAGTGGCTTTTCATCAGTTTCATCTAAAATTGTTCCTTTTATAATTCCATCTTTGAATAATTCAGGAACCTGAGCAATCAGCGTAAAGCTGAATGATATGAGAAGAATAACCAAAAGATATAATCTGTTTTTCATTTTAATCCCTTCAGAATATTAAAAATATCTGATCCAAAAATATTATTTGACCGAGGGGAAGAAAATGAATTTGCTTTGAGTGGTTATATTATTACTTGAAAGGTATTTTAGAAAGGTTTATGTTTTTTTGAGTGGTCTCAAAGAAGTCCATTTTAGATTTTGTTTTGACGAGAAGATAGCTAGGAAATCATCTGCTTTACTTTTTATTTTAACTGTTTAACATGATCACTTTAGATAAAGATTAATTTTATTTACAAGTTCAGATTTTTTATTCCCATTGTAGTTGATTATATCTTTTTCCAGTTTATTTAAATATTCAGAATTACTTGAAGTTGTAAATTTTATAAATTCATTTTGAATTGATGAGTTAAGAGATAGATAATAATAAGTGTCATTTAACAAATCGCTTTTTGAGAATGATAACACCTGTAAATCTTCGTTCAATTTTGTTTTGAAATAAATATTTTTATTAACCACATCATATACAATCGACCATTGAGTATCGGGAACTTTAACAGAATCTAAAACTTCCATTGCAGTCAAACAACCTTCAAAATTATCTTCATTGATTCCGTTCTTAAGTAGTTGTCTTATCTTCAAAAATCGATCCTGTGAATTGTTCACATCAAGTTTATTGTGATGAGATTTTGGTACTAATTTTACATACTTGATCAATTCCAAATAATTATTGTTTGTAAGAATAGGTAGTGGTAGTGATTCATCTTTGTATAACTTTGCTTCACCTTTAATGAATTCTAATATTGCTTTATCTCCTGTGCTATCAACAATGATATAATGTAACGAAAAATAGAATTTCGAGATTGCTACATTAGCAATATTTAATATTACTTCCTTAACTGTCGAATAGTTATCCAGTTGATATTGAATCCACTCAAATTCAGTTAAATTCATAATACCATTTGTTGGATATTCGGTTGGCCAGGTTGATAATTCTTCAATTACCAATCCAGTTTCGTTCATTCCTCCGAGTGGTTGATTAATTCCAAAGTGGTTAAAAGTTATGCTATTAAATTTGGATTTCCAGATATTTTCAAAGCCTTCATCATAAAGACTTTTTTTAATTTTGTCTTTAGGATTAAATAGTACCAGACCATTCCCTAGTTCATAATCTAAATTCTTTGCTAAAAGAATATTTTCATCACTAATAACAAAGGCGGAACATGTAAGTTGCTGCGCAATTGTATTACTAAAAACTAGTAAAACAAATAGAAGGAATCTATTTTTCATTTTATCACTTGAGTTAATTCTGAAATAAGTTCCATAGTTTTTCAACATTCCCATTATGCAAACTTGATCCGTTATCACTTTTCATATCCTTTACAACTAAATCAAGAAATTTGTTCTCCAGACTGAATTTTTTCTTAGTTTCATTAAGTGATTTTTTATTTGCGACTTCAAATTTTATCCCTTCCCACAAAGTATTTATATAATTGAGATATTGTTCAAGTTCTTTTTTCGAAAATATTTCGTTATGACCAGGAATAACATATTGAATTGATTTTTCATTGTCGAGCATAAATCGTAGACTACTAATCCACCTTGTAACATCTAGTTTATTACGGTTACCGAATTGAGGAAGCGATTTTTTATAAAAAAGATCTCCTACTGCCAGTAATTCTACTTCCGGGATGTATATTAAAATATCATTATTGGTATGACCTTCTCCATAATAAATTAAGTGCAAAGTGATATCTCCTGATTTTACTATTAGATAATCACTGAATACAATTGTAGGAGGAGTTAAGCGAAAGTCTCTTTCTCCATTAACAAGTATATGACTCGGCGGCGGCGGTGGTATTGAGTCCTTGAGGAGATTATTATTTTCCGTTTTGGCATATTCTATTAACGGAATTGTTGTTGTCGCTTGTTTGTTCATTGCAAATTCGCAATTTACATGAGCAATAATTTGTGTCTCTGAAAACATTTGATTTCCTTGAACATGATCCCAGTGATGGTGAGTATTAATTATATATGCAAAATCATCTTCATTAAATAATTTCTTCAAAGAATCTTTTACTATCATCGCATATTCAGGTGAGATACCAGTATCGATTAAAATTATGCCTTGGTTGGATTTTATCGCAACTTGATTGGTAGCAAATTGTGTCCCGGAAATTAGTATGGTTCTCTCATTTAGATATTTGAATTTTATATTAATCGGATACGTACTTTGAGCTCTACATACAATTGATATGACGAGAAAAAAAGAAATAATTAGTATACTTAAAGTTTTCATTTTAATTCCTCTATTATTTTCACATCTATCCAATAGATATTATTATCCATAAGATAAAACAAATATTTTTTATCCGGTGAAATACAGCCGAATCTGACTGCGGATTTCAATCCAAGTTTTTCACTTAAATTAATTGGTTCTTTCCAACTACCATCTTTATTTCTAAAACTGATAAACAATTTAAGCTCATTTTCATTTGTGCTTGGTCGACTGGAAGAAAAGAGTAAAAAGCTTTCATCTGGTGCTATAAAGGGATAGGCTTCTATGTACTCTGTATTTATTGGCTCTTTTAAAAGAATGGGATCTATGTAATTGTCGTTCTCCAATCGTGAATAATAAATACCTTGTTCCCATGCAACTCCTTCAAGTGGTCCGATAAAATATATATCGCCTTCTGATGTCAGGGATGGCTGAGATTCTTTACCTTCGGAATTTGGAGGCGAACCCAAGTTCTTTGCAATACTCCATCCATCATTTGTCTTTTCCACAAACCATATATCAACACTGCCATAACCAGTTTCTTTGCTCATTTGAAAATAGATTCTTCTACCATCATTAGAGAAAATCGGAGATTGAATGTTTCTTTCAGAAAATGTAGCCGTTTGAGGTTCTGTCCAAGATTGGTTTTCTTTTTTTGTGAATAGAACCTGTGGTGGAATAACAGCCCAATAAATTTCTTTATAGTCGGGTGAAAAAGTAGGGAAACTATGTAATCTATAACCCGCTTCTGAAATTACTCCTGGGGCAAAGATTTCCGGTGTTTTTCCAGGAGGGGTTTGTCCAAAATAACTCATATCATTATTTACGATGGTTGAATCCCCTTCTGTGCAAATTCCCATCTCTAAACTATAAAAAGAGTTACTATAAATTGAAGTGAATAATATAAATGTGAATAATAGAGTTAATTCAAATATTTGCATCTTTTACTATTCCCTTGATAATTAGTTTATAATTTTAGGTTCAGAATTATCTCGTCTGAAATAGCCATTATTAATTTCTTATTCTTAAAGTCATATATCTGCCTATCCATTTCAATAAAAGCATTGTCTGTTGATATTTTTATTTCTGGTTCATATCCTAGGTGTTTTAGCAATGTATAAGCAAGTACTGCTTTATCCTTCAAACCACCTTGCTGAAAAACCAGAACCTGGTCGGCTGTCATAATACGTTCCTCACTATCCGGGAAAATAGAACCGGTACGAATATGATTGTTTATCCAAGCAATGATTTCAGCCGGTGAATTCAAGGATTTAGCTAAATCCTTTGCTAAGGACGTATTAAGTGAAGCGATTAAATAATATTCGGGATATTTTACAAATAAACTTTGATAAGCATACTTTGAAAGATCAATCCAGTTTTCGGAATTCCCATTATTAAATACAAAATTAGATATGTCTTCTCTATTCAAATATGGGAGCGATTCATCAAAACTGTATTGCTTAAAATCTCCTTCTAATCTGAAATGTTTAATAAAAGATTGTATCAAACTATTTTCGGGAGCTGCAACAATTTTTTGTAAGTCTGTATTCCTAATTTTAATTTTTACACTACAAGAAAATTTATGGTTATATATTCCAATGATTTCATAAACACCAAAATCTTTATCAACATAATTTTTTATAAAATCAACAAAAATTAAGTTAACAAGCAAAACCTGTCCCTCATATTTGATTAGTGCCATTGCATGTCTTGCATCCCCAGATTTTTGAATGACTACTACAATGTCATCGGGATCAACACCAAGTTGAACAAAACAGCTGCTGATTAGATTTACCAGTGTAAAACATTTTCCTGAAATTTTATTCGTATAAAACTGCATTGCTTTCATTTCAGATGGAATCAATTTCTTAAACGTGGGTGTCACCCCATCTTGCATAGTCCCCCAGGGATCCTTGCCAGGATAGTTAATAAATTTACTATCAGCCTGTGTATAAGCGAGGTTAGTTGTGGTCCAATTGTTAATGTTTTTTATCTTTTCTTCTGTTGTATTTAAATTTTTAATTAATTCACGCCATTGATCTGAGATTTCTTTCGTAACAGGATCCATGAGAAACGCCATTAGTAAAGCTAAATTCCTGTTTTCATAGTCTGGATAGATTTCTCCGTGCCAGCGATTTATGACAGATATTATATCTTTTTTTTCTAGTGGCGTTTCGTTTATGTAATCGTTGTACTTTTTATTTGGATTTAATTCCGAACGAGAGTTGTAATTCAACTTTTTCAATTGATCTAAGGTTTTATACTTTTGAGTTTTTTGTGGACTTACAAAATTCTTTATCCTCTCTTGTTCAGGACCAGTATAACGAGTCAGATTAAACTGCCGTTCTGATCCATTACTGAAATGTAAATTCCCATTAATAGTCTGATTGATATTATCTAATGTACCTTCAAAAACAATATTGTTTTGGGGATTAGTTACCATCCTCAAGACTGAATTGTCGAATGTTATTTCACCCAATTTTGAATTTGATATAGGGGCACCGTCTTTATATGTAATTACACTTCCTGAATAATTCTGTGATGAATCTTTATTTATGAAAAAAAATATTTGGTCCGATCCCAATTGAATTTCCCAATAACCTTCAACTGAATTTTGAAGGTGACCAGCATGTTTTGGAGGAATCTGATGGACTCCCTAATATCGAATGGGAAAAAAGTAAGACGAGTATAAAAAATTCTAATGTTTTCATCTTTTATTCCTAATGAACGTTTGAATTATTTTTTTGATTTATCCATTGATTTAGCATAGAATAAACTAATTTCTTTTCTGAAAGAATTGAATTGCTAATTTCATTTTATTTTTTCTCCTGTTCCATAACTGGAAAAAGAAAGAGCTTATTTTATCTTTTTATAATCACTCCTGAATTCCTTAATCCAATTCAATAACATCTTATTTAATTCTAAATGCTGTTTGCCAAGATTTCCTATTGGAAAGGGCAAGTGCTGGTATTTTTCAAGTTGCTCAACAAGATATTTTTGTTTTGATTGCAATTGTGATTGTATTGAAGCAATAATTTCTTCACCTAATTTTTTGTCCACTGAGTTAACAAACAGAAGTGGGATATTAAAATCAAAATAAAAGTTGATTGTACCCGAAGAATAAATGTTAAGCAACTCCTGAAATCTTTTTTCACCTTGTTTTGTGATAGTATAAATTTTCTTTTCAGGCATATTCCCGGATTTAACAGTCGAAGACTTTAAATATCCATTAGCTTTGAGCCTGCGAACGTTTTTATATATAGCAGGAACGCTGATCTTCACTAATTCAAAAATCCCTGACATTTTGCTCAAATCATACGCACTCACTTGCTGATTCTTGATCAATCCGAGTAAAATTAAATCGATTGTTGATGAGTCTGATTTTATCATACCGTAAATTACTATACAGTATAGTAGTTGTCAAGATAATTTCTAATAACTTTCAAAAACTTCATAATTCTAATGTCTATAGTTTTTTTTGCCATAACAGATATATTCAATATGAAAACAGTTGGAAGGTTCTTCTTCTCATTCGGGGTAAGTTAAAAAGCATAAAAAAGCCCTGAACATCAAGTCTTATTATCTGCTCCTCGATCCCAAAGATTCGGAACTCAGGGCGCTTAATTTGCACCCAAAACGCTTACGCGATAACAGCAGAATACCTGAAATTTAATCTCTCTGCTAATAAATTTTTATATCATCTTTCTGGATTTCCAACTGTTTAGTTTTCACTTTGCTGCAAGGACTAATGTTTTATTCGTAAATTTTTGCAATATTAATACCAGTAATTCAGTGACAAATAAAGTTTATTGAGGAAAACATTATGCGACCGCAGTTAAAATTTATATCCGACGAATTAATTCAGCAAATAATTTCCGAAGCTCGAAAAATTCTATCAACTTTAGGCATCGAGATTCATAATAAAACTGCCCTCAATTTGCTTTCCGACCATGGTGCGAAAATCGATTTTCACAAATCAAAAGCTTTTATAAACGAAACAATAATCGATAAAGCCTTAGCGAGCGTACCTGAATCTTTCAAACTATTTAATGCATTGGAAAAACAAACAAATGATTTTTCCGGTAATAATATTCACTTTACTCCGGGTTCATCGGCTCTAAACTATCTTGATTACAGCACTAAAAAAATGCGCAGACCTTTAACTGAGGATTATATCAATTATGTGAAAATTACGGACCAGCTTCAATATATTGCTTCTCAAAGTACAGCGATGATTCCTTCAGATGTTGTTGATAAAATCTCCGATAGTTACAGACTGTTTCTAAGTTTGCTTTATTCACCGAAACCCGTAGTAACCGGCACATTCACAATTGAATCTTTTGAAGTAATGAAGAATATGCTTCTTGCCGTGCGTGGTTCTTCTTTAAAGCTCAAGGAAATGCCGCTTTCAATTTTTTCTTGCTGCCCGACTTCACCGTTAAAATGGAGTGATGTTACTTCTCAAAATGTTTTAGATTGTGCAAAATATTTTATTCCTGTTGAGTTTATCGCTATGCCGCTTTCGGGATTTGTTGCGCCGGTAACTTTAGTTGGAACTCTTATCCAGCATACAGCAGAAACATTAAGTGGAATTGTTATCAGTCAACTTGCAAATCCCGGTACTCCAATTTTGTATGGCGGTTCTCCTGCAGTATTCGATGTTAGATATGAAACAACTCCTATGGGTGCCATTGAAACAATGATGATCGATTGTGCCTATAATGAAATCGGGAAATATCTTAAAATACCAACTCAAGCATATATTTCTTTGACCGATTCAAAGCAATTGGATGTTCAAGCCGGTTTAGAAACCGGAATGGGTGCAACTCTTGCTGCACTGGCTGGTATCAATAATATTTCAGGTCCCGGCATGATCGATTTTGAAAGCTGCATTAGTTTGGAAAAGCTTGTTATTGATAATGAAATATGTGGTATGATGCTTCGTATGGTAAAAGGAATTGAACCGAAAGAAGATTTCCCTTCCATTCCCCGTTTTGAAGAATTGTTAAAAGATGAGCATTTGTTAATTTCGAAACATACAAGAAAATATTTGAAAGAAGAGATTTTCTTTCCGGGTCCGGTAATTAATAGATCTAACAACGCCCGCTGGATTGAGGAAGGTTCTTCAACTATGGAAGATAGAGCTCATGATGAAGTAGAAAAATTGCTGCGAAGTTATAATCCTTATTCTTTGCCTGAAGAAACTAAAAAAGAATTAATCGCCATTATGGAAAAAGAGGCAAGGCATCAAGGACAAAATAAACTTCCTGAAAGAGCTACATGATCGAATTTGTTGAAATAAACCTTGATGAGATTGTTCCTTCAACAGAAGATATTATTCGCAGCCAGGGAATGCCTAAAGGTTCTAATATAAAAGATAATATTAAAGACTTAATCGAAAAATCGCTCAGCCTCTTTCTAACCGAAGCACAACCATCTTGCATTATTAGAGAAATATCAAAAAATGATTTTGATGAGATATTTATAGGCGAAGGAATGAACGAGGAAGAAGCTCCACTAAAAGAGATTTATCCTCAAGCAGATCATCTGGAATTATTTGCTGTAACAATGGGCGGCGGGATAAGTGAAAGAATTACGGAATTATTTGATTGCAATGATTTCGCACTTGGGTCTATGCTTGATTCGGTAGCTTCGCTTGCTGCTGATAAATCAGTCGTGCTTCTTGAAAAGCACATCACGAAAAAACTTATTGAAAAAAAGATGACAAAAAACAGCAGTATGGTTCTTAGTTACAGTCCCGGTTATTGCGGCTGGCACATAAGCGCGCAGAAAAAATTATTCTTATATCTTCATCCGGAACAAATAGGAATATCATTGAATGAATCCTATCTTAATGACTCCACTGAAATCTGTTACCGGAGTATTAATTAATGGCAACAAAAACATTCATAACTTTGAAAACAGTTTTAGTTTTTGTTACAATTGCAAAGCACAATCGTGTATTGAAAGAAAAGAAAGAATTCTCAGTCATTGATTATTTAATATCTTGAGGAACGGTATGGAAATCTTAAAGGAAATATCAACACAACTTCAACTTGGAGATGATGAAAAAGTATTTGAGTTAACGAAACAAGCTATCGAACAAAAAATAGACCCAAAAATTATTTTATCTGATGGACTTGTTTCAGGTATGAAAATCATCGGAGAACAATTTAGAAATCACGATATCTTTCTTCCTGAAGTTTTACTTGCTGCCAAGGCGATGTACGCTGGAATAGATCAACTTAAACCATTATTCATAAAAGAAGATATGCCTACTCTTGGAAAAATTGTTATCGGAACAGTAAAAGGTGATCTGCATGATCTTGGAAAAAATCTGGTGGGCATTATGCTTAAAGGTGCCGGGTTCGATGTTATTGATTTAGGAAAAGATGTTTCTCCGGAAAGATTCGTTGAGACAGCCATAAAAGAAGATGCAAAGCTTATTGGTATGTCTGCGCTTTTAACTACTACAATGCCGATGATGAAAGCAGTAATTGATCTATTGGAACAAAATAATCTTAAAGGAAAAATCAAAACAGTAATTGGCGGTGCACCGATAACGGAAGAATATGCAAAAGAAATTGGCGCCGATGCGTATGCTTTTGACGCTTCTAAAAGTATCGAATGCGTAAAATATCTAATGAGCAATTAAATGAAACCAATTCTAGATAGATTGAAAAACGGTGAAGTTCTGGTTGCAGACGGTGCAATGGGGACTATGTTATTTCAAAGAGGATTAAAACCTGGAGAATGCCCCGAGTTATTTAATCTTACTCATCCTGAAATACTTGCCGAGATTGCGTCACTTTATTTTCAAGCCGGTGCGGATATTATTCAGACAAATACTTTCGGCGGTTCACCACTTAAGCTTTCTAATTATCAGCTTGATATAAAAACAAAAGAAATAAACCAGGCTGCTGTTTCTATTGTAAAAAAAGTCGTTGAAGATAAAGCATACGTCTCCGGTTCTTGCGGTCCGTCGGGAGAAATGTTAGAACCTTACGGGAATATTGAAGAAGAAACGATGTATAATAGTTTCAAAGAACAAATATCTGCATTGATTAACGCGAACGTTGATTTAATTTGCATAGAAACAATGACTGATCTTCAGGAAATTATGCTGGCTATTAAAGCTGCAAAATCAGTTTCGCTAAGGACGCCTGTGATGGCCACGATGACTTTCGATAAAATTCCAAAAGGATTTTACACTATAATGGGCGTGAATATTGAAAAAGCAGTTGAAGGTTTAACCGAAGCAGGTGCTGATATTATCGGATCAAATTGCGGACATGGTATTGATAACATGATCGAGATCGCAAAACAGATTAAGACAATTTCCGGTAAACCGGTCGTGATTCAATCCAACGCCGGGCTGCCGGAATATAAAGACAATGAATTAGTTTATCGTGAATCACCTTCGTACTTTGCTGAAAAAACAGTTGAGTTGATTGAAGCAGGGGTATCAATAATAGGCGGGTGCTGCGGTACAACTCCTGAACATATTAGTGCAATTAGAAGAGTAGTTGATTCAATTTCGAATAAAAATTAGAAAAAGCTGGAATGAAATTAAAAATGCGAATATTTTTTTGTAGGTTCGTTATAGATTTTGTTTTACTAGAAGAATAAATGGCAGATAATTTACACCCAATTAAATTTCTGCAGATACCTTGTTACTAATTAAATCATTATTCTCAAGTTCCGATATCAAAATAATTATTAATATAAACTGCTCCCTCAGACCGAATTGTTAAAATTTTAGCACTTCCAGTCCCAAATACAGATTCAATTAATTTTATGTAATCCAATACACGTTCAACTGGCAAGAAAACCTGAATGGTTCCTGCAAAGCCGCCTCCCGTGTACACGACATGCACCCTGTTGAATGCCATCAATGTACCTTTCGGTAACTGCCAGTGCTAGTGAGACTCCCTGCTCATTGACATTTTGTGGAGAATAAATGTTCTGTAACCACTTAAATGAAGAATTACCTGATTGATTGACTAATTCCAAATATTTATTAAAGTCATTTTTCCTGAGTGCTTCAACCTGTTTAGTAACTCTTTCATTTTCCTCTAAATAATGCAACGCCCTAAGTATTGCCCTGTCACCAACCACTGATCTTAATTCCTTAATCTTCAACAAAAGGTTATCCATTTGAATATCCCGGCAAACTTCTTTACCAAAACTATTCGCAACTGATTTCATTTCTTTTGGAATAGAGGAATAATCATTTGTTAGGTCTTCGTGACTGCCGCCCGTATTAATAACTATAAGCTTATAACCTGATGATTCAAAATTAAAATCAACTTTTTCAACTATAGGTGACTCTGGGTTCTTAAAGTCAATTGCAATAATACCACCTACAGCGCAAGCCATCTGGTCCATAAGTCCGCAAGGTTTTCCAAAAAAATTGTTTTCGGCATACTGTCCTGCTAATGCAATCTGAGCCAGATGAAATATTCACTGTTGTTGTAAAGTGCATTAAAAACAGTTCCAATTAATACTTCGATGGATGCAGAAGAGCTTAATCCTGAGCCGATGAATACTTCGCTTGTAATAAATGCATTAAAACCTCCTATTGAGAAACCGAGTTCTGCAAACCTGTATGCAATGCCACGGATTAAAGCATTAGTAGTCCCTTCCTCTTCTTTCTTTGATATTAAATCATTCAGTTTTACAATAAATGGTTTATCATATCCTTCAGAAAATATAGTTACAACGTTTTTGTCATTCCGGCTGCATACCGCAATAGAATCAATGTTAACACTTGCAGCAAGTACAAGCCCATGGTTATGATCAGTATGATTACCACCTAACTCTGTTCTGCCCGGTGAACTGAAACAGGTGTAATTCTTTGTCTCCAAATTGTTCTTTGTGTTTGCTAACCAACAAATTGTACCGCTCTATTTGAGAATCTAATACAGCTTTTTCTTTACCGTACACGATTTGTAATGCATTCTGTAATTTATTCTCGTCAAGGTCCATATACATTCCTCAAATTATTGAATATTAAGCCCATAGTTTGCTGTAAAGATTTTTCCCGGTTCCAATATCAGGAGCCCTTCTCCGTTGTTAAAGCTATTTACATTACTTGTCATAGGCTCAATCGAAATACTCTTCCTCTCAGGGGGAATATAAATTTGCAGATAATTATATTTTTGTTCACCTGCATCCTGCCATGTAACAAGTCTGATATCCTGCTGAGGATCATATAACTCGATCCGATGTTTACCTTCTTTTGATTTAAGATAAAAACAATTATCTAAACAAGTATTTCCAATAAGTGAAGAATTACCAAATTTGGAATATGGCTTCCTCTCACCCGTTGGAATTAGATTTTCATCTACTAATATTAATTCTGCTTCCGGCAATTTTAAATAAATTTCATCAACACTTTTGTTAAATGAAATGAACGGATGCCAACCATCTCCGAATGGTAATGATTGTTCACCGGTGTTTATTATTTTCGTTTTGCAGCTAAATCCATTTGATGCATCAAGTGTATAACTTAACTCCAAGATAAATTTAAAAGGATAACCTTTTGCGGTTCCATGATAGTGATAATTAAAAATTGCACGAGCTAACGATTTTTCAATGATTTTATCCGCAAGAGAGAATTGTTCCTTATAAACAAATCCGTGAACAGCATTTCCTTCTTCAGGATAGTTAATATCCAATTGATGGTTTACTCCACTAAAAGAATAACAGCCGCCTTTTATCCTGTTAACAAATGGAAAAAGTTTTGCACCTTTAAATATATCCTTCCCTTTAAATGAATCCTTACTTCTATTTCCATCGAGAACAGATATTAATTTTTTCCCCTTCCTAAAAGTAATTTCGTTTACACTTGCTCCAAATTCAGGTACGATTGAGACATACTCTTTGGTATTAATATTTTTAATGATAACACAATTTAATCCGTTTTTATTTTCTTCAACTATCTCAAACATAAACTATTTTGCCTTTGAATAATGAGTATCGGATAAATTTTTCAATTCTTCAGCTGCTTGTTCCGGTGTTATATCCCTTTGTACTTCTGCAAGCATCTCATACCCGACCATAAATTTTTTAATTTCTGCAGAGCGCAGAAGTGGAGGATAAAAATGGGCATGAAGCTGCCATGCTTTTTGATCTGTTCCATCATTTGGAGCACTATGCCAGCCCATAGTATAAGGAAAAGACGTTTTAAAAAGATTATCGTATTTAACCAGATGCAACTTTAAGATTAACGCGAGACTTTCTTTTTCGTCTTTCTTCAAATCCTGTAACCGCGAAATTTGAAACTTCGGAAGCATTAAAGTTTCGAATGGCCATATTGCCCAGAATGGAACAACAACAGCCCAGTGATTATTTTCTACTACAATTCTTTCTTTACTCTTAAGCTCTGCTTCCAGGTAATCGAGTAAAAGTGTTCTTTTATTTTTATTATAATATGTATTCTGATTAAGCATTTCTTTAAGTGGTTCATTTGGAATAGAGGAACTAGCCCAAATCTGACCGTGAGGATGAGGATTAGAACAACCCATAATTTCCCCCTTATTCTCGAACACCTGCACCCATAAATATTTATTCTCTAATTCTTTTGTCTGTTCAACCCAAAGATCAATCACCTTGCGAATTTCCGAAATACTCATTTCGGGTAGAGTAATATTATGTTTGGGCGAAAAACAGATTACCCTGCATTCTCCGGTCACACCTTCAATTTTAAATAAATCTGAATTCCCGCGGGGAACTGCTGGTATATCAGGAAGAAGCGCACTAAAATCATTCTTAAATACAAATGTTGATTCATAATCAGTATTTACTTCTCCACTTGCACGTTTGTTACCAGGGCATAAATAACACTTGGAGTCATATTCCTTTGGTTTCCTTCTAGATTTTCTTTCCTCCATTCCCTGCCATGGGCGTTTGTATCTGTGAGGAGATACTAAAACCCATTCTCCGGTAAGCGGATTGAACCGGCGATGTGGATTTTTGTTATAAACTTTGATCAACAATTTTTATCCTTTTCACAAATATAAAATGAACTGAATGTTAACTTATTACCAAAACAAAGCATATAGAACCGCAAGAATAATAATGATAATATAAGCACTAATATTAAACACAGAATCTGTTTTAAATAATTTGGCGGTAAGAGATATTCCCTTAGGATCATCATCAACTTCTGAAGTCGTCAAAGTTACTCCGACTATAATTACAATGGTAATTATTAAAGTGTAGAACATCTGGTCCATCCATGGTAAATCAACCACTGTACTCTTAAGAATTAATGCTACAACCGCTGAAAGAATTATTCCAACAATTGCAGCTTTGTTAGTAGTTTTCTTCCAGAAAAGTCCCATTAGAAATACACCTAATATTCCAGGACTTACCAAACCGGTATATTCCTGGATGTATTGAAACATCTGGGGAATATTACCAAGCAAAGGTGCCATTAACACTGCAATAACCAACGCAGCAGCTGATGCAATTCTTCCAACTTTAACCAATCTTTTCTCATCAGAATTTTTGCCTAAATATGGACGATAAATATCCATAGTAAAAATTGTTGAAGTGGAATTGAGCATTGAAGCCAGCGAAGAAACAATTGCTGCAGTAAGTGCAGCAAGAACTAATCCCTTTAATCCTGTAGGAATAAATACACTGATAAGCCATGGGTAAGCTTTATCGTAATTCATTCCACCATCAGAATTTAAAAATGCTTCCTTGACTCCAGGTATTATAGTGGTACCATCAGGCTGAGTAAACAGTACATATGCTACTATTCCCGGTATAACAACTATTAAAGGAATTATCAATTTTAAGAAAGCTGCTAACGCAATTCCTCTCTGTGCCTCTTTTAATGATTTAGCCGCTAACGTACGTTGGATGATGTACTGGTTAAATCCCCAATAATATAAATTGGCTACCCACATTCCTCCTATTAAAACGGCAATACCGGGCAGATTGAAAAATTCAGGATTATCACGTGAAAGTATCATACTGAATTTTTCACCAGCTACATTATAAATGTGTGAAAGACCGCCAAAAATATTTCCTTCAGGAGTAACATATTGCAGGGCAATAATGGTTGTTATTAAGCCGCCAGCAATTAATAAAACTACCTGCACCACATCAGTCCAGGCTACGGCTGATAATCCGCCGTACAATGAATAAGCAGCAGCAATAAATGCAAGAACTAAAATTGCATACATAATAAGACTACCGTCACCTGTCCCAACAATAGTATCAATTGCTTTTCCTCCAAGGAACAACACCGATGTTAGGTTAACAAAAATGAAAAGCGCTACCCAAAAAACAGCCAAAATTGTTTTAAGATTTGTACTAAATCTTTCTTCAACAAATTGCGGAATAGTATATAACTGTTTCTTTATGAAGATAGGCAAAAAGAATTTTCCTACTATTATTAAGGTAAGTGCAGACATCCACTCATATGAAGCAATGGCAAGTCCAATTGCGAATCCGGAACCGGACATACCGATAAATTGCTCTGCTGATATATTTGCTGCAATTAACGATGCACCTATTGCCCACCAGGGAAGAGACTTGCCAGCAAGAAAATAATCTTTAGAATCTTTTTCATGTCCCTTCTTCTCGCGGGATACCCACAATCCAAGCCCGACAATAAATACTATATAAACAATAAATATTGCAAGGTCCGCTTCTGTAAACTGCATAAATGTTTTCCTTAAATAATTTTATTAAAATTTTAGTAATCTGATTATTTAGCAATACTAAACCAACATTACCGTATCATTATTCCGATACTAAATTTTCTTCAATCATTAAAAGTAATTTTATCAAGTACTCATCAAAATACTCGCCGCCATTTCTTCGTGACTGAGTTATAACTATTTCATTATCCATATCAACCATTAATACTGCAGATGTAGCTGATCCATGACCAATAATATTGTTACTTAGAATCATCTTGCTTTTACCATAGTTATTTTTAGAAGTCTCAGGGCGCTGGTATCTCATCCAGGTAATTCCTATACCCTTTTCTTCATTACTCAAAGGATAATACTTATCCAAAGGTTCTGGAAGTAATTTCTCAAAAGTTTGAGGAGAAAAGAATTCAAGCTCTCCATAAGATCCTTTATTGAGAAGAAGCTGCCCGATTTTAGCTAAATCAAACGCTGTAGTATGGCATCCGTAAGCCAGATCTTCCTCTAAAATTGTATTGTTCATTTCAAGGGGATCGAAAAGGTTTTCCCTCATAAGCCTGAAGATACTTTTGCCGCTTACAATCTCCATCACTTTGCCAGATAAATTATATCCGTTACCGTTATAAAAATATACTTCTCCAACCGGTAGCTTCGGAACAAGGTTTGCAACGATATTATCCAGCCAGGGATTGTGAATTCCATTCCAGGTTCCATGACCCTTTAGACCTGAAGTATGAGTAAATAGATGACGCATCGTAAGTGCCTTACTTCCACTTAGAGGATAATCAGGCAGGAATTTTCCAACGGGATCGTCAATTGAAATTATTTTCTGGTCTACAAACCGGCCAAACATTAATCCCGTTAACAATTTTGTTATAGATGCTATTTCTGTTGGTGTATCTGTAGTAAATTTTCCGTAGGCGTTTTCACCAAAAGCATCATTAATAATTATAACACCGTTCTTTGCAATTAAAATATCGAATGGCTCACCACTTTTTGAAAACCATTCTTCACATAATTTCCTTATAGAATTACTTGTTCCTTCCCTAAATCCCGCTTCAATATCATTACCATTAGAGAGAACCTTTGACCGTTTATCTGATCTAACACTTGGCAATTTTAGTATCGGCCATTTATTTTCCAACCCAAGTACTTTTTGTTTTAATGCAGCATGGTAATCCTGATTTCTTATAATCGGTGTATTTGTTTTATCTTCGAATAATCCCACATCTTTTTGCTCATCTAAAAAAGAAATTAGTATTGCTGCATCCCTTTGATTCAATGCTGATTGGTAAAACATTCTTCCAACAAACGGAGATATATAATCTTTACTGGATATCCAATCAGTTTTATTGATACTACTAATAGGTATGTAATCCAGATATGATTGAAGCCTTTCACTCCAGCCTATCCAATCATCCGGAAAACAATATAATGTTGCGGCTCGTCTGATTTTAAATCCTTTTTCTGATTCTGCTTCTGCGTAATAAGCATATCGTCCGGGTTTATCTGGATAGGATACTTCATTTAAATCTTTATCGTACCATTTAATATCAAGTGTGATCTCGCCAGCAAATTTTTTCACAAGGTAAGGTTTATCCCATCTTAATTCGGGAAAACTTCCCGGATAAAAATTAATTTGAGATTCAATACTTGGGACAACTTCCAGATTACAACCAAGGAATTCCAGGAACTCTGCCTGCTCCTTTTCTTCAACGAGTATCTTTGAATAAGCTAAAGAATCAAAAACTTCTACGATTAAAGCCCACTCTCTTATATAATCAGTTACTTTAACTAATATTAAATTCGATCCTTTTCTTAGATGTGCACGAAATCTATCTTCTCTAGGAGTCAAACCCCTTGCTGTAGCATTTGAAAATAAAAGTTCTCCGTTTATCCATACTTTTACTCCGTCATCAGAACCTAACAAGAAGTGAACATCCTGCTCTTTTTCTGAAACAATATTCGTGTACGCATAAACAACGCTGTAATCAATATTTGAATAGTACTCTTCAAAATTTAGTATGCCATTACTATCGGTCTGAACCATTATCACATCAACAATATTTTCAATACCGTCACCAACAGAATAAGAAACTGATGTAATGTTATTTAAGTTTATGTGTTCTTCTCCCCCGAGGGAACTTAAAAAATCGTGTGAAAAACTGGACTCATAATCCTGACCAGGTAAAGAAAAAGGTCCAATGATTTTCCAATTTTTAATGAATGTATTGCTGCTTGCGTCATAAGTAGATGTATCAATATCACTTGCAGTTATGTCATAAATGGGGTAAAGAAAAAATAAATATAACGCCAGACAAATGTTTTTCAATAACATGGTTCGCTCCATAGAAATACACCCAGAAAGAATATTGTCAATAAATTAGAAATAAATAGTAAAAAGTTCTAAAATTCCTTTTCAGAAATTACCTATGCGGATAATTCCGCATAGGTAAAATCTATAGTCACTTATTTTAACAACACCATTTTTTGAGTATCTATAAAGCTACCCGCTTTTATCTGGTAAAAGTATATACCGCTTGCTAAATCCACTCCATTAAATCTAACATTGTAACTTCCTGCAGGTTGCTGTTTATCTACTAAGTTAGCAACTTCACGACCAAGTAAATCATAAACTTTTAATGAAACGTGACTTGGTTCGGCGATTTGATATTTTATGTTAGTAGCTGGATTAAACGGATTTGGATAATTATTTAGCAGCTTATAGGAGTAAATAATGCCAGTTCCTTCATCATCGACATCAGTTAAGTTCGGCATCCCAACCCAGGCGAATGTCCAAACTTCGGGTCCCCATCCCCACGGGTCTAGTTGAGGATGATACCCAAATTGTAACCTTCCCTGTGCTCCTCCATCCACAACATCGGCATCAGTAGCGAAAATTTCAAATGGTATAGTCATACCTTCAACCGGAGTAAATGTAGCATCACCTTCGATGTGTATCATACTGAAAGGAATTTTTGCTTCCAGCACATAATCAGATTCTCCTAAAGGTTCGAAATAGTAATTTTCCGTATTATTATCTATAGTACCATTATCCAATAGTTCCAATTCATACGGTTTAAATACAATTCTATAATCAGGTTCCTCTCCACGCTCCCAGTATGTATGGTCAATATTCGATTCATATAAGCCGAAGAAAAACTCAATTGCTTCATCTTCCCACCAGTCTGTTTTATTGGTTTCACGGTATGTGAACAAATCATCAATTACATCAAATGCCACATAAAGATTTTCACTATCCATTGCTACATAACAATATGCGGAGTAATCATATTCATCATCAATTTCGCCCCATACCCGACCAGGTTCAGGGTATACATAGAATGGTTTAATATGCTGCCATTCACTTAAATCTCCATTAGCAGTAAAATTTGGTGCCTCCAAAGATATTATAGCCCTTTCTTTAGCTATATTAGTGAATGGTTGTGCTATTGTTGTAAATGTTAAAGATTTATTTCCAGCATCATCAGTACAATTAACTGCATAGTAGTATGATAGTTCTCCATCTTGTAGAGGATAAAAGATTCGATGAACAACTCCAACTGTAAGATCATCACCCTCGGATACATCCCGCGCTATTAGGGATACACCGGAACCATTAAGGTCTGTAATTGGCTGGAAGCTGGCATAAACATCGTATGTTTCGTCAGTCTCGGAATCAATGTTATCCCAATAAATAAAATTAGTATACGGGAAAGAATTATCTTTTGTGATAATAAAGTTTTGAGGTGCAGGCGGGGGAGTAAAATCTATAAAAGGATTTCCAATCCAAATATCGTCAATTAATATTCTCTCAGGAATAGCAGCACCAGCCGGACCAATGCTAAAGTAATAAATATCATTCAAATCCAGAGAGACATCCTTAGTAAAATCTGCTAAGGCATATTTTAATATTTTCCATTCTCCATCCCAAACAACATCATCAATAATTTTAACAGCAACATTCCAACTTTGATCCCAAAAAACCAATGCAAGATCATTAATTCCTGCAGGTGCTTTTATTTTAATCTTAAAAGTATCTGCAGTAAAGGCATATGCAAATTGTTGAGGATTAAATGAGAAACCTATTCCTGCATCATTATAATTAGGGGTTGTATTATTTTCCCAGACTATAGCATTTGTGCCTTCAGCATATCCCTCACCTTCAGCAATAACGATGTTATTATTTTGAAAACCCCAAACTTCGGTCTCGATTTGTGGTACAACCGTCATACCATTAAATATCGTCATAGTTCCATGAATATCCGGATTTCCAATCCAAACATCATCAATGAACAATTCTTCAGATATCAAATTATAGTTGTGTGCTTCAAAACTAACAGCTGCAATGTCTGTTTTGTCAATTGAACTTGCATTGACCAAAAATGAGCTCAGAGGAGCACTAAAATAATGCCATTCACCGTCGTTTAAATCCTGATAATTATCCATTCTATAATAAACGGCATGAACCCAATCGTTCCATCGGGTATCATAAAGCCAGACAATCATAGTGTCCGTTGGGCTTACACCATTAGGTGCCTTAATTTTAAAGTGAACAGAGGCAGTATTCCAAATAGCCGTCATGTCAAACCCTGAATCAAATCCAAAGAATATTCCTTGATTATCATAACCTATAGCTTCGGTTGCCCACCTATAAGCCGCAGTTCCGGGTGTATAGCCAGCATCATCAACCTGATACGGGTCCTACTGCAAATCCCCATGGCCAAACCCACATTCCTTCAGGAGTTTCTCTTCCATTATAATATACCTGCGATGTGGTTTGTGCGTAAGTGAAGAGCACTGTAATTGACCAGATAAAAACAATTACTAAAAGATTTTTCATGGCTGCTCCTTTATTATGTTTAAATTATTTTAGATACATCATTTTGATTGTATCGGAATGATTATCACTATTTAGTCGCGCAATGTATAATCCGCTGCTTAATTCTTTTGGATGAAATTTTATGCTGTGATTACCTTCTGATTTAACATCATTAACAAGAGTTTTTACTTTTCTTCCAAGACTGTCAAAAACTTCTAAAGATACTTTCGATGATCTTTGGGAGATAATAACTGATTAGCGTTTCCGGATTAAAAGGATTAGGATAATTAATGTACAGTTTAGGTGATTCAGGATTTATCTCAGTTTGCCCTATGCTGTTGATAATTCCCAGATTACCAACCAATGTTACAACTGATTTAGCAGGAATAGTAATTCCGTCATTTACACTAAATGTTATATCTTCTCTTAAATCATCCCCTTCATTATCTGATGTTACAAATGAAGTAAAAGTGAAACTACTATCAGCACCACTAATCGAAAACAAGAAATCTTTGTCTTGGTCAGTAACGTTTAATAATAACAACAATGAGCTTATCATTAATTATCATCTTTATAAGCTGATGCCATTACACTATATTTATCAGCAGCGCCATCACATTTAATTCTTTTTGAACCGGGTCGGATAAATTTACTGTAATTACCCAGAGTCCAGAGAATTTTGGATTCAATAATTGATTGAAGTCCGTTCTTCAAATAGTCTGTATAAAGAAGTCCATCCTTATAATTTTCGGGTGACATAGCAGTCCACCATTGCCAGGCACTTGCATTTAGAATTGTTAAATCAAAATGAATTACACGAGCTACATTCAATGCCGTAGTCATTGTTAAGTCTCTTCCCCAACCACCCTCGTTATAGGGACCCTCCATTTGGCAGTACTCTGTTTGCCAGTACTTCCATCCCTGGTTAAAATAATTAATAAGCCGTGCTTTAAATTCAATTCTGTCTTGAACTAATTCAGATACAATTAAATCTGACCAATAAGAGTGTCCACTAAGCACTTTGCTGATTTTATTATTTATTGATGTATCATTACAAAAAGCATGAAGATAATTTCCATACTCCTCACCATATTCATTTGATATGTCATTTGCTTTGTTATACCAACTTGGAATGTTCCCGCTTTCACCGATTGAAATTTCCGTATTGATATCATTTTCAACTAATTCGTTGTATAAAGAGATAACTATTTTTTTGATATCTTCATTACTTGCCCGGTTCCCTTCCTGATTGCTGTTATTCCATTCCCACTGCGGTTCGTTCACAGGACTGATATGAGTAAATTCAATATTCTCATCGTCTTTAAAATGTTTTAGATATATCAACAAGATAAGTTGCAAACTGCCCTTCGTAACCATCCTTTAAATTGGTTGAACCGAGACCGTCATCACAATTGGTATATCCGCTTCTGTTCATTCTTGCAGTAGGTGAGTTAACAAAAGCAATAAACTGATCAACACCTCTTTCTTTTGCTGCATGTAAGAACCATGTTTCTTCAGCCTGCCGAGTCCAATCGTAAACACCCTCTGCGATTTCAAAAGTTTCAACACTTCTCCAGGGATGAGTTATTCTATTATTTTCTTTACCTGCACCAATATTAAATCTCCAGGCTGAAAGACCGATTCCGTTTTCTTTGGAAAAAAGCAGATCGGCAATTTTTTCTTTATTGGGAGTATACCATCCGCCAACTATTTGAAATGACCAGCAATCCGACGCACCGAAGTTATCTATTGTTTGATATTCCTCATCAATATCTATGATAAGTTCTGTTGTTTGTGCAAAAGAAACAGATGATGTAAAAAGTAAATAAGTCCAAAAAAAGTATCTTAAATATTTAAAGCAAATGCTCATCAAATTCTCCAATACACTTAATTAATTACCTCACCATAATCCAATTTGTTTATAGTAGTCAATTCCGGAAAAAGCGGTACAATAAACGGAAATGCCTGATCGGGCTGTAGTGTAATCATATCCAGACTTGTTAATTTTATTTTTTCAAATTCTTTAATATTTATCTTTATAGTATTTGAATATCTTTTCTGGAGTTCTCGTACATACGGGTTCATAACTTTATCAATCACTTCCATTCTATTCAGTGAACTATCCTCCACAGACTCTAATATTGTAAATTTTTGGAAGATCGCCAGAAGATTATCCTGCCACAATGAAACATTTCTAAGTACAAGCGGATGATCATCAAATCCGGATTTGTAGGCATCTTGAGTTATATATTTGTCTCTTATCAAATCGACAATTGCCAGTTTCATTTGTTCAGCAAAATTTTTCTTTATCAATTCCTTTTTGCGAAAGACCAACGGGTGTTTTTTTAATTCATCCATTAACTTTTCAACAGTCCAGATTTCACCATCGATCGTCAGAAGATTCCAGCTCTTAATATCATCTACATCATAAAGATTATCTATTATGACTTCACCTTCACTACCGGGCGTCCATAGACTATTATTTAATAATCCCTTTTTATTTGTGCTTGATTGTAAAAAATACGGGGCAGTAATTTCAACTAATTTCTTGAACGTGGAATAGTTAAAGTTGACATTTTTACCTCGCATAATTTCAGCAACGTATTTTTCGTATGTAGCAATTGCATTATCCTCAGTTAATTTATTATAAACATCATTCCATCGCAGAGTTTTATCTTTCTCGCTTAAGGCAACTCTATCTGTCCACCCGTCAACCCGAATAAACAAATAAGAATCATCGGCATATACAGGTACAAGTATTTCACCTTTAATTAATTCATTTGAAAACAATGCCTTGTGAATAACAGGCAATTCTTGATTTAAATAAGAAATCTGTTTTGTAGGGATTGTATCAGCAGGTAATAATGCAAAAAATAAAGAATCAAAAGATATTTTGGAGTTGAGTAAGTCTTCGAAGATCTGATATGCCTGGCTTGAATCTTTTATTCTAAAGTAAGATATGTTGTAAGTTCTGCCTGCAATACTGTAAATCTTGGAAATAGATGCTGAATCCGGTTTGGAGTTTATAAAAGCTTTTTCATAATAATGGATTTGCCTCATGGCTTGTTCTCTTCTACCGGTTAAATATGCAGCATATTCCGAAGTGTTTGTTAGTTCGTTATTTTCACCGGCTTCAGCAGCCATTAACTTTTCAGCGATTAATGTGTTCAGCACAATTTTTTTGTGAATATAATTATCCAGCCGACAATAATCTGGTCGTGGTGTAAACTCAGCCCTGTTCATAAACTCCATTTTAGTTATTGTCTTATTCCCAATTTTTGCAATGATTACATCTGCATCTGTCTGGCTAAACAGATTTATGTTTGATGCAAAAAAGATCAGAATAATGAACAATGATTTTGATATCATATTATTTTTAATAGTGAATACCATTTTCTAAAAAGCAACTCCTACACCAAATGAATTTGCATAACCAAGAATGCCTAAATCCTGATATGCATAGTCAATAATTATTTTAATATTACCTTTAACTTCCATTGCCACCCCGGCACCCAGAGATATTCCATACTGTGAATCGTCCATAAATAATCCTTTATATCCCCCTCTTAAAAACATTTCACCAAAAGTTTCAACATCCCATAAATATTCAGCTCCTGCGTTTATAGATTCACTGTTATTATTCGGATGAAGAGCATCTACAGCAAGAGTTAGCCTGGTATTATTTGTTACGATTGGTGTCACCGAAAAGCCAACGCGGAATATCAACGGCAGTTCCCACTCCCTTAGTCTGAATTGTCCTTCCACGTTAGGGTAATTACCTTGTTCATTTGGCAGAATATCAATAGGATTTAAAAGATTATTTCCATCATATTGCATTCTGGTTCCATAATTAGCTATACTCATTCCAATCTTTAACCCATCAATTTTGCTATCCGTTGGAGAAAAAAACTCGGTGTTAAAAGAAATGCCCATGTCAAAAGCCAATGCACTCGCATTCATTTCCCATATGTTCGAAGAGATATATTTGAATGTTACACCAAAAGCAAACCATTCAGCAAGGTTTCTGGCATACGAAAGCGATAAAGAAAAATCCAAAGCGTTAAAAGTTTCTCCGGTACCTTCCTGCATATCCATTGTAGTTACATCCATCTCACCAAAGTCCGCATACATTACTCCCAACCCGATGTTGCCCAAACTTTCAAGAGAAATTCCAACTGCAGCCATACCTAAATTTATATCTACAAACCAGGGACGCATTTGAAACATCGCCTCGATGTTTTCAATATGAGCCAGTCCTGCCGGATTCCAATAAATGGAAGAGATATCATCAATCGTACTTACGACCGCATCACCCATCGCAATTCCCCTGGAACCATATCCTATTTCCAGAAAATTTGCAGCTGTAGTTCCTACTCTGTAAGGTTGCTGCCCGTATGAGTTTGAACTGAACAATAGTAATACAAATGTAAAAAGCGATAAGCAAAAAACATTTCTAATACACGACTTCATTTGATAGTCCTTTTTATATTCATTCATAATTATCACCTATTTAATTAGGGCAAATTTACCTTTGTGTACTTCACCGGTTAAGTTAGATTTGACCAGGTATATATATACTCCAGCAGCTACTTCAAGACCCTCGCGACTAAGCAAATCCCAATGAATAATACCATTTGAAGGTTCATTATCAACAATTATTTCGTCAACAAGAACTCCGCTGACAGTAAATATTTTGATGTTACATTCAGCCGGAATATGTGTAAACATGAGTCGCCTGCCCTGGTTAAGAAATCTATTTGATACAGCTTGTTCCATTGAGTTTGTTGCTACATATGGATTAGGAACTACTTTAATTTCATCCAAAGAATTTGAAAGCAATGCCTGGTTGACAGCTACTTCAGGTACAATTTTGAAAAGAAGTGAATCCGAAGAATAGAAGGGGCGTTTAAATGTAACAAAAAACCGATCACCACTTTCTGGTAATGTATTTGATTGAACGGCTTCAACAAAATCCAGAATAAATACAGTTCCCGCCCAGCTACCCGTTGTTTTTAACGGACCTACGAATGCCCGGTCTGTTCCAATATCAAACTGACCGTTCATATTAATATCCTGCGCAACTATGTCCAATTTTTCAAAAGCACCAGTGCTATCAGTATATAATCTATTAAGAACCTTGAAGTTGAATGTTACTCCGGTTAGTAAGTTAGTTAAACGACTTTTATTGTTCTCATCTCGTATTGTGTTTGTGTAAGTAACCTTGCTGGTATAGGCATTTTCTTCAAATATAATATCATAATCCCAGGGAAAATATGCTGTCTCCTTAAGTGTTGGTATGATATTAATATTTCCATCACCAACCATCCAGCCGGAATTTTCAAAATCAATTTCAGAAAATATAATTGGTTGATTCATACTTAGTTTAAGTCCGGCAAATACATCTGATTTGATTTCTTTACGATTATTCAAGTAATGATATTGAAGAGTATCGTTATACTGAATATTTTCATTGACATAGTATTCGGGTGTTTCACTATAAACAAGTGAGTCTCCATTTTCTACATCGTAGACAAAAAATCCCCTAGTGGTGTAAAGCAACCCATGATCATAATCTGAAACAGCAAAGACTGAATCGATATTAAACTTGATTTTGTATGTATTATTCGGGCTTATTTGATCTCTGGCTAAGATTTCGGGAGAGATATCTCCAGTGCCAAGTAAAGCATTGCCCTCCAGGATTTCAATTTCGGGTGGTTCATAACCCGCTGCATTTTGTCTTGGAACTACAATTTGTACATTCTGTCCATAGAATCTGATATTTTCTGCCTCATCTAAATCCAGTATTATATTATTTTCGGAAGGAGAAATACCGAGAGTTTCATCACCGTAATCATAAGCTACAAGAGCATAATAATAGGTTCTTCCATTTTGAACAGTATTATCAACAAAATGATGAACGACACCGGTCTCATTGCCAAGATAATAAAGCGCACCATTTACAGAACCATACTCTGCAAATCCAAGTATATTATCTATTTTATCGCATTGGAAAATCGGTTTGAGACCTGTTTTTGTACCGAAACCGTCTGTGATAATTTCCGGATCCGAAAATTTCTTATCTGTTGCTCTATATAACTTGTAACCTTCAAAGTCATTTATATTACCCATGAACGGGTCTCTTGTTTTTGTATCAGACCTGTTATCCCACGTTAATATAACTTCACCATCACCTGCAGTAGCAGATAAAGTGGGCATCAAAGGAGGTTGTGCAAATCTATAATCTTTTTCATAAATCACCTGTACAATTCTTTTCTGTTCGAATAATGCAGGTGCATAATGCTCGGATGAATTTAATCCTGTTAAAGGATCATAAGAGTGAAGTTCCGACATTGAAATTCTTTCTTCTGTACCCCTCGCTAACAAAAAGGGTCCCGAAGCAAAAGTTAGAATCAGATTATTCAAACTACCGGACCAAAAATCAACCGGGAGTGATCGTTCACCAATCAGTTCCCACATCGATTTATCACCACGGAACCATTGATAAGAAGAACTTTCATCCGGAATATTAAATAAACGGAAAGATGTTAACCCGATCATATCTGATTCTGAAACATCGGTAGCATTATAATTTGGTTCGCAGCCTACACCCTGCCTGTAGTCAGGCTTATGATTTGCTTCGCCTTCATCCGGTCCATAATAATTTAACTCTAGTGGACCAACTCCGTCGAGACCAACATCATCATTAATATTTTCTCCATCATCGTAAACACCGTTTCCGTTCTTATCTTCCCAATCCATCCAATCCTGATCTTCATCACCTTCATAATGATCTTTCAGATCTTCTTCTTTGAGTTTATAAAATGTTAAAAAATCATTCAGATTTGTAATACCATCATAAGGACCAATCAAAGCTCCGGCATCATTGTTACGCTTTTCATCTGTCAACCCGTCTTGATCATTATCGATAAAATCTTGAGGGACCCCGGGGCTTTCAAGATATGCAAATCCAAGTGTTCCGGTAGGTCTCCCGCCGAATCCAATACCATCGGTATCCCAGCAATAAGCCATATCGGTAAAAGTATCAAAGTAACCAACCTCGTCACTTGCACTTTCCCCACCTATCCAGGTATCAACCCAGTAGCCGAAAGCAACCTCAGGCAAATTATAATCAGAAACATTGGCAATTGAATATTCCCAGAATATGGCATCTCTCGCCTGCGGGTTATTCCACTGAAATCCTCTCTGTTCTACTCTCAAACCTAATCCTCCCCACGGTTTACCAAGCTGGATTGTAACATTAGGATCTTTATACCCAATAAATTTGCCCGGACGGGGATAGTATTTTACAATATCTTCCGGACCCAAATATTCCTGATCGTGTGCATCATTAACAACAAAAAAAGTTTCGAGGTCTGCATATATTATTCCCCTGCCAAACCTGCCATTCCATTCACCGGGCCACTTTAACTCATCACCTGTTGATGGCCATCCATCAATTGGCCAGGAAAAATCCCTGTTACTCATCGCAGGGTAATCACTGTTTCTGTTAAAGTAACCGTGCACCGGATAAAATCCCCATTCAATTGTTCCGGTTGGGTCAGTATCCATTTGCTGCCGATAACTTGTTTGTAAATAAAATAAAGTATCGTATTCGACACCAGGTAGTGGATTTTCAACAGGGATGGTATCATTTTGTAAATAGACTCTTGCACCAACGAGAAGACCAATACCGTCCAGCATCCTAGTACCTTCATAATTGTTTGGCCATAAAGATGCATTCTCACGCGGCCAATCGGATAATTCTGTTGTGTTTTGGAAGTAAAGAAATATTCTATTACCATCCATCCACCCCTCCCTTTCGGCATCGATATCACCAGCAGGATCATCCGGACCCTCATAAATCTTTATCTGAGCAAAAACAACGCTTGATACTAAAATTGTTAAAAAAACAATTAATATTAGTCTTACATTTATCATCTTATTAGTTCCAATATTTATTTTCATTTTAAAATGAACCTCACTTAATAATTAAACAGTAGTCGCAATCCAAGTTTTATCTCTCTTGGTGGAGAGAACATTGTTGGATTCTGAATTCTGTCTTCATATGTGTTAAAATCACTATGGTGGCTTGTTATGTCACTTTCTCTGATTATCGCAGTGTAAGCTCTTCCTGTCTGACTATTTACCCAGTTTTCGTTTAAAGTATCAAACAGGTTATAGACATTGAGAGTAAGCTGTGCTTTGAATAAATCTAGTGATAGGAAATTCCAATAAGCATATAAATCGACATTAAAACTTGATGGAATTACAGAATTGTTAGGATACAGATTTATATTCGCCAAAGGATTTTCCGTGGTGGGTGTCCAGGTAAATGGAACTCCTGAATTATAATAGCTTGTTGCTGTTACACCAAACGCACTTGAACTATAGCTAAGAGTAAAATTTAATGTATGTCTTTGATCCCAACTCATAGGTATCAGGGTAGGTATTGGATCCATACTGTCACCTGCCCTGGTAAATGTTTGTTCGGGGTTATCTGCATTACCCTTTGTGAACTGGAGAGTATAGTTTAAATCGAAATAAAACTCACTGTATGCATAATCAAACTTTATTTCCAATCCTTTTACATTACCATAATCTTTGTTTGTGTATAAACCATACTCGGTCTGATTAAAAGTACTTATAATTTTTGTACTCAAAAGATTATAGATATCCCTATAATAAACCGAAACTTCCACACCCATATTTTTTACAACTTCCTGCCATAATCCTATTTCGTACTGTACAGATTTTTCAGCGTTCAATTGTGAATTGCCCATTAATGTTGCATAGTCAGAAGGGGCAACTCTGAAAGAAATGTTTTGGTAAAGCGCATACATAGGGGGCATCTGGAAGAAGTGACCATAGCTGAATCTGAGGATAGCTGCACTTCCCAGCTGGTAGGCCAAACCTAAACGCGGGCTGTATTGAGTTTGTGATGCGGCATATGGATAACTGGATACTTTTTCAGGATTATCAGGAAATAATAATTGGTTTGCTGGATTTCTCCGCTGAGAAGGAAATACAGCTCTTGGATTAAAATAGTCAAACCGTAATCCAGCATTTAAAACCAATTCATTAAATTCCATTTTATCCTGTATGTATGCAGAGAATTCATCAGGTTCAACATGATAAACATCAGCAAAAATTGTTGAGTCGGATAAAATATAAGGCTGGTAATTTGGAAAAATCATTTTCCCATCTTCTACACTATAATAAAATTCATTTTCATCTTCCTGAAGAGTCTCATATAAATTTTTTATCTGATGCCAACGGTTATCTAGTTGATGTTTCGTGATCAATCCACCAAATTTAATCAGGTGATTATTAGTTAGCTGAAATGAAAAATCAAGTTTACCGTTGATTTGTTTTTCCTTTTGGACAAGGTGATTTTTTTGCTGTCCGCCTGTATAGAATCCGGGTCCTGTGCTTCTTGAATATCCGTCATGAACATATCCCTGATCAAGCGGATCTTCAAAAACATAGTTACCATAGTAGTCATCCAGGTACGAAAGTTTTAGTTCATAAAAAAAGTTTTTGGAAATAATATGACTTAATTGGACAGAATAAAGATCAGCTGTTTTATAATTCGTGGCCAGTCCGTAAGGATTATATTTATAACTATGATCATAGCCTTTCCAGGCAGCATCATTCCGGGTATACATGAGAGATAGTTTAATGTCGGAAAACAATGGAGCAGTTAGCTTGCCAGATATAGATTCATCTTCAGACCAGTTCATAGGTACAAATGAATCATCTCCGGTATGTTCAGTATACCATGTCATCCGGATCTTCATAGCTGAAATCGCTGTAGTTATCAACATCAAATCTTGCTATGGCGTTAAGATGATTTTTAAAATCTTGCTTTCTGTAATTAAATAAGAAGAATAGATTATCCTTTAGGATAGGACCGCTCAAAAAAACCTTGAAGTCTAAATTTCTAGTTGCATCGCTTGCATCAAGTCCTTTAAATATATCACTATTACTTGTAATATAATTTGAGGTATTAGCTGAGGCTGATACATTGAATGTATTATCTCCATCTTTTGTTACCACATTAACAATACCACTCATCGCCCTGCCATACTCAGCATTAAATGTACCTGTAATTACTTCAAGATCGGCGACAATTTCTTTTTCAACTTCAACCGTTTTGGAATTGCTGAATGCATTATTTACCTGCATTCCGTCAACCATGTACGATACCTCTGCGAATCTGCCGCCCCTAAAATGCCCATCGACAACACCAGCCTGTAAATTAACCACATCGCCTATATTCTCTACCGGCAGCAGTTCAATCTGATCGCTCGAAATATTTTTAATAGAACCGGTCTGATCTTTTTTTAACGAAATTTTATCAGCTGTTATTACAACTTCATCAATTTTTATAGATTCCGGACTTAACTTTACTTCGAGGCTCGTCGTTCTGTTTACGGACACTCTTAAATCAGTAATTGTATACGGGGCATAACCAATCATCTGAAACCTTAAGTTAAAATTACCCGGAGGAACGCCCAGTATAAAAAACTCACCAAGCACATCGGTTGCTGCCCCCATAGTTGAACCTTCAATTAAAATATTCACGCCAATCAAAGGTTCATTTGTTTCTGAGTCTACTACTTTACCGGCAATTTTGCCAGTTGTTTGTGCTGTTGCGCTGTTCAGTAGAAGTATTACAAATACTAAACATGATAGATAACGCTGCATTTTTATATTCATAAATAAACCGAATCTGTTGTTTGTTTGATATTATTTGTTATTCAATAAGATTATGAAATCTTATTCTCCACTTGAATTTTTTATAAAACAATAATTTCAAAAGAAACACTTCCAACACTACGTGATTCTTGATCTAACCCAATGAAGCATTCGAACTGCAGAGCGTTTGTTGGAATTTTATATATGATTTCGGCATTAGAGTGAGTTCCAAGTCCCTTTTCAAATTTTTGTCCTTGAATAGTTAGTGGGTTTCCACCAACACTTTTATCTTTACCCAATTCGCGCCATCCCTGTTTCCAGCTAATAGGTTCTAAATCACTCAGATAAATGACTTCATTATTATTTGTAATAAATTTTGCATCTGCCCAATCAGCATGATCTTCCTTTGTACCATCATTTCCATCCTTTACAACCAGATACAACAAGCTGTAATTATCAACATTTATTTTAGTTTTCTGCGCTTCATCTTCAACACCAAATACTTTGCTTTCAAATAGCATTTTTCTTTTTTTAAAAATTGCAGACGATATTTCGCTACATTTAAATCCATCTTTTTTTACGAATGCTTTAATAACAGAGCTGTGCATTATTTTGAAAGGTTTTTCATAAATGGATGATTGTGAATTTGGTTCAGTTCCATCTAACGTATAGTATATGGTTGCACCTTTTACCGGGCTTATTATCTCTATTACAGCAGAGGTTTCAAATTGACTGTCGTCGGCGTGAATGTGTGGAACTGGAAGTTTATCAGGAATTCTGTTTAAGTTCGATTATTGTTGTCTTTAGAACTCTTTGGGACAAACACAAAAGAAAAATTATAACTTTTAGGTTTAACCCAGTATTCTTCGTGCGTGCGAGGATTCCAACTATCATCACCACCTAGTCCCATTTGAAGTAGGTCTAGATTAAGCGTTAAGTAATCAGCTTTTATAAGTTCATTTGTATGTAATGCAGAAGTTAAATTTTCAAGAGAATATTCGTGCACACTAACTTCAATTGTCGGAAAGCCCTTCACAAAAAGTCCAAAATCATTTTTATCAGTAATGGCTGCCCATCGCACACTTAGTTAAATTTCCGGTTTCCTGTGGATAAATATATGGGACGAACAAATCCGATACTGATACAGAATATTTTCCTTCCTTTGCGCCTTGATGTCTGTCTGAATAGGTTTCGTAAGGACCTTTGCCATACCATTCTATATTATTCAAACTTTTTGGGGATCCGAAGTTGAAGACCAATCTTCGGGAGAATTGGAATATGACCATACGGAGTGAATGTATTATCTAATAAAATTTTCCCGTTACCGAATATCGAGTATACTGCAATCCATTCGTAACCACCTTCATTGGCTTTCAAAGTTCCGTTTACTTTAACTTTAATAATATTATCTACTTGTTCTGCACTTATTCCTTTAAGTTCGAATACTGTTTTATTCAATCCCGCCCGTCTCCATAAACTACCGAAACTTCCATTTCCTCCGCCATTATCGTTATCTGTTGGTGCCCTCCAAACATTGGGCAGTGGTCCTTTTTCTATAAGATTTATATCCTGGAATAAATAAGAACTTATGGTTCCTGATTCCTTACTAAAAATTATCTCGAAATCAGGTCCGTTTATTGATAATGATTTATCATCTTCACGTAATGAGAGATTATTTTTTGTTGCCTCACTATCCACCAGTATTTGTAATGGTTCCTTTAACTTGAATTGCTCCCAAGCTAACTCAAAACCTTCGTCCGCCCATTTTGTTTTGTTCTTTAATTTGTAGCTAATGGTAATTATATATTCGCTTGTAGAATCAAAGGAACGAATATCATACGGTATTTTAATAGTTTTGTTTTTATATGGAGGTATGTTAAAATTTTCTATTCTCCCTGAGCTTACTTCAACACCGTCTTTTAAAATTGACCAATCTAAATAGAATATTTCAAGGTTGAGGAATTCATACCTGTTAATGACTTCGAATACTCCGTTTTCAAGATCAACAGCATGTGTCTTAATAAATTGGTACACCTTTTTAACTTCAAATAATTCTGGTTGTGGTGTACGGTCAGCAAATATTAATCCGTTTGCACAAAAGTTAGAGTCATGCCATTCTTCACCGAAATCTCCACCATACGCAAAATATTCAACACCATTTTCATCTTTTTTCAAAATGCCCTGATCAACCCAATCCCAGATGAATCCCCCCTGAAGTCTCGGATATTGTTCAATGGCATCCCAGTAATCTGAAAGATTCCCGACACTATTGCCCATGGCATGAGCATATTCGCAAAGAATTACCGGCCTTGTTGTATCCATATAACTAAGATTTATCATCAAATCCACAGTTGGATACATATTGGCAATAATATCAAAGTGACCGGGTTCAGGAATATAGCCTGGTTCCGTTCCCTCATAATGAATTGATCTGGTAGGATCTCGCTTACGAACCCAATTTCCCATAGCTTCGTGGTTTGGTCCATAACCAGATTCATTGCCGAGAGACCAGACAACTACTGATGGATGATTCTTGTCACGTTCAACCATTCTTTTCACTCTATCTACAAATGCACCTCCCAATCCGGATCCAATGTAAACTTACTCCAGAAAAAATGTGATTCGAGATTTGTTTCATCCCAGACATATAAACCATACTCATCACACAGTTCATACCATCGGGGAGTATTTGGATAATGCGAAGTTCTGACAGCATTGATATTATTCTGCTTCATCAATACAATGTCTTTTATCATCGTTTCTTCATCAACATATCTGCCTGTTACTGGATGATGCTCATGTCTGTTAACACCTTTTATTAATATTGCTCTTCCGTTTACGAGAAGTTGTCCGTTTTTCAGTTCAATTTTTCTGAATCCAATTTTGTGAGTTACAACTTCTTCGATCTCTTCAGTTATTTTTAAAAGAAGAACAAGAGAGTAAAGGTTAGGCGTTTCGGCAGTCCATTTATCAACAGATTTTATTATTCCCTCAATTTTTACTGTCTGCTTGTCTCCAGATTTAATTTCCTTAACGCTTGTTTCGGCATTGAATATTATTTT
>CAVQOL010000001.1:0-603297 GCA_963714415.1 uncultured Ignavibacteriaceae bacterium | reverse complement strand
TACGGCAGAATTGTAAATCTCGAAAAGCAAATGAAGGAAGAGACACAGCGTCTTACTGACACACAAAAAGATAAAAAAATGCTAAAGGAAGAAGTGGATGCTGAGGATATTGCCGAAGTTGTTGCAAAGTGGACGGGAATTCCTGTCAGCAGAATGTTGGAAAGTGAAAGAAGCAAACTTCTAAAATTGGAAGATGAATTACATAAACGGGTGATAGGACAGGATGAAGCTGTTTCTGCAGTTTCAAATGCTATCCGGCGTTCGCGTTCGGGATTGCAGGATGCTAATCGGCCTATCGGCTCCTTTATATTTCTTGGTACGACTGGTGTAGGAAAAACAGAACTTGCACGCGCACTTGCAGAAATTCTTTTTGATGATGAACACGCAATGATAAGAATTGATATGAGCGAATATATGCAAAAGTTTTCTGTATCACGATTGATCGGCGCACCTCCAGGATATGTTGGATATGAAGAAGGCGGGCAGTTAACAGAAGCCGTGCGAAGAAGACCTTATTCTGTTGTATTACTTGATGAAATTGAAAAAGCACATTCGGATGTTTTTAATGTTTTGCTCCAGGTTCTGGATGACGGAAGATTAACCGATAACCAGGGACGAACTGCAAATTTTAAAAACGCAATAATAATAATGACTTCAAACCTTGGCTCTCATATTATTCAGGATAGACTTGAAGCATTTGATGAAGATAACGTTGAAACTTTTATGGGTGAGCTAAGACAGCAGATGCACGACTTGTTAAGAAAAACAATACGTCCTGAGTTTTTAAACAGGATAGATGAAATCGTTCTCTTCAAACCTTTATCAAGATTAGAGATTAGAAAAATTGTTGGTATACAACTTGAGCGTGTACAGAAAATGCTGAACGCTAAAGAAATTACTCTTGATGTTTCCGATGAAGCAAAAGACTGGCTTGCACATCTTGGCTACGATGTGACTTACGGCGCACGACCATTAAAAAGAGTAATACAAAAATATCTTATCAATCCCCTTTCACAGGAATTGCTTGCAAGTAATTATATTGATGGCGATACAATAAAAGTAAATGTTGGCGAAAAATCCGGATTAGTGTTTAGCAAATAGAGCCGGCATTCTTAACAGTAATAATGAAAAGTAATTTAACCGCCTGAAAGAACTTCTACTGTGTTCAAATTTGAAATTAACTAAAGAAATCCTCATCCTTGATTAATCCCTCTTGATTTTTATCATTAGTTTAACGAGGTTTGATTCAAGATTTCATCTACATCGGATAAAATATTCTTCTTCCCAAAACATTTACACTTCGAATTTATAGGTGCAGATGAAGCACAATCATCTCTGGGTTCTTATTTGCTTTGCAAGAATTTTATAGATTAAATTTTTTTCACGTACATAAGGAAGAAAATTTATTTTTACATTTTTATGACAACTGCTCTGCCGCGAATAATTATACTTATAGGGTAGTTATTAGGGAGAATACAAATGGAAAGCAAAATAAAATTTAAGTACCAATTATCAATTGCAGTTAGTACGATAATTAAAGCATTTCCTCTTTTAGTGTTGTTTTATTATTCATATTCCTGCAGTACTACAATTCTTCATAAATCAGATCTAAAAAAAGATTATGACTTTGCGCGAAAGAATCAGATTGGTATATATACAATTCCTTCTGAAAATAATGATTTTAATGAAGCTTATTCCAACGCATTGCAACTGTACTTTTTAACAAAAGGTTATGGTGTTAAAGATATTAATTGTCTGCTCCACGAATATTCAGATTCTATCCCGGAAACCCGGTTCAGGAAAATTGCAGAATATTAAAGACATGGAATACCTTAATTCAAACGATGTATTTATAATCTCCGAGTTGAGTTTGGACAGTGTCTTTTATGCAACAAAACTGGATGAAGGTATTAACAAAATCTATCATGGTTATTATGTTCCTAGGTTAAGCACAAGCCTTGCAATTTTTGATCGCACAATTAAAGATCCTGTTTTTAGCTACGGAGCTGTTGATACAGCAAAACTCTATTCTTCCCGGAATAAAAACAATCTAATATTAATTGATGCCCCCTGGATGGTTGCCGGAAGACAATTTGTAAAATACTTAGATCAGATACCAAATTGTTCAATACAGAGAAATTCAGATGATATAAAAAAAATTAAGATTAACTTTTGGGTTGATAAATCTTATCGTAATACTTTTCCGGATATATGGCAGGAAAGAATAAAGCGCGTTGCACTCTATGCAAACGATATTATCCGGAATCAATTGGGTATTGAAGTGCAAGTATCCAAGCTGGTTAAGTGGGACTCTGAATTTCAGTCTTCATTGTTAAGGTCTTACAGAGAAATGGTTAATAAGCCTTTTTTGAATAATGATGTAATAAGAGTAGGGGTTACGTATGATAACAACCTGGCGATTAATGTTACTGACAGGTCCTTTCTGGGACTGGGAGCCCCGATGGAGGGTATTGCAGTTTTAACTGCCCAACCTTCTTTTCCTGGGATGGACAATTGGAACCCAATTGAGGAGGCTATAACACTAGCTCATGAACTTTCTCATTGTTTTGGCGCAATGCATGTTACTCCTTCAAATTCATTAATGCATCCTCAGGCAGGTAAACTTGCATATAAAATTGATAATGCAAATAAATTTCTTTTTGAATCCTTGAGCAGGAATTATTTTACTGAAGATGTAATCACGCGAAAACAGCGATATATAAATACCCTTATTGAGATGAATAAAAACAATTACAGGAACAATCTTCCGGTGTTATCAATAATAGCTAAGCATATTTATGAGATTAATTTTAGTAATGTCGCAATGGCATCAAGTACCGAAGAGCTGCATAAGCAAATTAATAGCATGGTTCCAGATTCAAGTTATGCTTTGGCTGTAATGGGTGTAAGTGAGTTCAATCTTAGCCATTGGGATCAATCAATAGAATATCTTACAAAGGCAGTTAATTTAAACCCGGACCTTCCTGAAGCTATATGGTTTCTTGGTAAAGCTTATGAAAAAGTTGGAAATAAAGATGCGGCTGATAAATGCAAGAATAGTTCTAAACTTTTTAGGGACAAATGGGTTATAGATAGTTATATTTTGTTTTAAAGTATGATGATATTGGTTTAAACTATCATTGATTTTTTAAACCTTATGGTTAGCCACAAGTCTAGTTAAACCGCAGTATATCTTTCTGCGGTTTTTTCATTGATGATAGAATTACGCTTAATTATATTTTGAATAATAATTTCAGGTTTTATCATGATAAAAATTAAACTTATCCTCTTATCTCTCCTTAGTATTTCTGTTAATATTAAAGCTCAGGTTATTGAAAAAACTTATTATTTTGATAACTACAAGATATTTCAAACAGCTAATCACGAGACAATCAATTTTAATAATACCTTACTTACAGGAAGACTGGGCGAACCCGTTCTCCCTTATCATTCTGTATTGTTATTATTGCCACCAGGTGAAATTGCAGAATCAATTGAAATGATTGGGGAAGATGAAGTTACCATTCCCGGAAATTTTACAATTTACCCGCAGCAGTACTTTCGTCCAATCTCAGAAAATACTAGTGGTGAATTTGTTAAGAACGAACTCATATATTCTATGACGAACGCTTATCCATCATCACAAACAGGGGAATTAATAACACAATATATGAATGGATACTCAATTGTTCTTTCTACCTTTACTCCTTTAAAATATTTTCCAGCATCAGGAAAGGTTTCGTTTTATAAAAAGATAACAATAAGAATTCATTCGAGAAAAGATTCAAAAGCTAATGATGCGCTGACAAAATTAACTTCAAATAACGAAGTGTTAAAAAGAGTTGAGAGGTTTGTACAAAATCCAGATTTGATTAATCTTTATCCCAAAAAAATTCTTAACAACAATGGCTACCAACTATTAATAATTTCACCCTCACAATTTGAAGATGATTTTTTAGATCTTATATATTTATATCGCATTAGGGGACTTAAGGCAAAAATTGTTTCAACAGATTCAATTTACGCATCATCAACAGGACAAGACGCCCAGGAAAAAATTCGAAGTTTCATATTACAGGAATATCAAAATAATAATATAGAATATGTACTTCTCGGTGGAGACGTTGAGTACATTCCATATCGCGGATTCTATTGTCAGGTTCAATCCTCTATTGTATATGAAGACAATGATATACCCGCAGATTTATATTACTCAGCTTTAGATGGAACATGGAATGATAATGGCAACAATTTATGGGGAGAAATTGGTGAAGATGATCTACTGCCAGAAATTTCTATTGCCCGTATACCGGTAAGCAATTTATCTGAATTAAATAACATGATAAATAAAATTAAATCTTACCAGGAAAGCCCTGTGTTAAATGAATTGGATAAGCCTTTATTAGCTGGTGAAGATTTATGGTCTTCTCCACAAACCTGGGGCGGTGATTATTTAGACTTACTAATTGGATATCATGATGATAACGGCTATACAACAATTGGCATTCCTATCGAAGACAATATTCAAAAACTGTATGACAGGGATTTAGGTTATTGGTCAGCAAGTACATTAATTTCAAAAATCAATGAAGGAAAATCTTTTATCCACCACGTCGGGCATTCGAATTATAATTATGTGATGAGATTATCTGATGGCGATATTACAAATGAAAATTTTTCACAAGTTAATGGTGTTATTCACAATTACACCTTGGTAAATACAACCGGCTGCAATTGTGGTGGCTTTGATCATTCCGATTGCATCGCCGAAAGAATGGTAAATATTTCAAATTTTGCAGTGGCGTTTATAGGAAATTCGCGGTATGGTTGGTTTAATGAAGGTCAAACCGAAGGACCTTCTACCCACCTGCAGCGTGAGTTTGTAGATGCCTTGTATCATGATAAATTATACAGGATCGGTGAGGTTTTTTTAGAATCTAAAATTGAAACCGCCCCTTGGGTAACAGCATCGGGGCAATGGGAAGAAGGAGCTTTGCGATGGTGCTTCTACTGTAATAATGTTTTGGGGGATCCTGCAATGGGAATATGGACAGCCGACCCGATTAATATTCAAACGAGTTATCAATCTTCAATTCAACCCGGGACATCTTCTATTGATGTATCGGTTACTTCCGAGGGAACACCTGTGGAGGGATTAACTTGTGTGATCTTGAAAGACAGCATATTGCATGGCGTTAGTAATACAGACATACTGGGTAACTCCAACATTACTTTAGATCCGCCAATTACAGAAATTGGAAATGCTGAATTGATAATTTCCGGCTACAATTGTTTGCCTTCATCATTCCCATTAGTTATTACCTCAACTGAAGACGACAGAAATAAAGTAGTTCCATACGAAACAAAATTATATGATAATTATCCCAATCCCTTTAATCCAACAACAAATATTGGATTTTCAATATCAGTAGAAAGTAACGTTTACATAGAAATAATTAATTTGTTAGGGAAAAGAGTTAAGACATTAGAAAATAATGTATACTCGTCAGGAAATTATTCTCTTATTTGGGATGGTACGGATGATTATGGTATCCAGGTTCCATCTGGAATATATTTTTATCAAATAATTGCCGGATCTTTTATTCAAACAAAAAAGATGATTCTGTTACGCTAATTTCTGCCACGGTGTGACCCTGTCAGTCATCAATAGCCTGGCTTATTACAAACCGCAGGAGATAACTTCTGCGGTTTTTTAATTTTAAATATTATCCCCGTTGTTTTCTTTGGAAAGAATTATCTTGTTTTAGTAAGAAACTGAAAAGTATTTGTGAGCAATTTTTTTAACTATTTCAACACGAACATATCAGCAAATGAAAAAGGACAAAATAAAAAGAAAAGACCACGAACCGCCTCTTGCCGTTTCTAAAAAGGGAATGAGATTTCATCATATTGGTATACCAACAAATGAGCAGAAGCCAAATGAAAAATATTTGGAACAGTATAAATTTTATGTTTCAGGATTTGATACAAGCGAATTTGGAATCGAGTGGATGCGTTTTGAAAAAGACAGTCCGATTTCTGAAATAATCCAGAAGGTCCCGCACATAGCTTTCGAAGTAGATGATCTTGATACTGCAATAAAAGAAAAACAGTTAATCGGGAAAATTGAAACTCCATCAAAAGGATTGCGAACTGCAATGATAATTGAAAACGGTGCCCCTGTAGAATTTATAGAGTTTAGTAAAGAATGAAAAGGAATTATGAAAAATTACCTCTCCACCAATTTTAACCTAAACGAATTAGTAACCGTATTCGATGAGCTATCTCTTTGGTCTGCACCGTTTGGACTAATACTGCTCGCATCTGCATAATTATCAACGCAAATAAAAATTTTTATTCCAATATTTCTTTAATACGTCCAACTTCGCCTGTTTCAAGTCGTACCTTTATTCCGTGTGGGTGCTTGGGAGACTTCGTCAGGATGTCTTTAACAACACCTTCGGTAAGTTCTCCTGTCCGTTGATTTTCTTTCATTATTACTTTTACACGCATACCTGCTTTCACATCAGCGCGTTTAATATTATTCAACAATCAATATCCTGTTTGAGTAAATTAAATAACTCTTTATTCTCCTAACAATTATATGTTAAATTAAAGTTATAGAATACTAACTCAAACAAATTATGGTAATGCTTACTTATAACGCTTACAGTATATTTGCTCCTCAATTTATTATCGGAATTATTAGAACGTATGCCGGATAATGTTACTCCAGTTATTTTAACCGCTTTGGAATTAGAAGTTCACTTCGGTGAACAGATCATTCTTGATAAAGCTTCATTAAGTGTTCACGAAGGCGACCGCATAGGATTAGTAGGAAAAAACGGTGCCGGGAAATCCACATTTCTAAAAATTATTTCCGGAATAATGCCTCCGGATTCAGGTGAAGTAGCGAAGAAAAAAAATCTCGTTACAGGATTTCTGCGACAGGAGTTTAGTCTTGATGAATCATTAAACGTTTATGAAAATATTCTTGCCGGGGCACTAGCTGAAACAAATTTAATTAAAGAATACGAGAGCACTCCATTTGACGCCCCCAACAAACATCATCTTGAAGTAATGATTATGCAAATGGACTCGTGGAATCTTGATAAACGAATTAATTCTCTTATCCAGGCATTAAATGCACCCGAAGCAACTAGAAATATTACAACACTTATCGGGTGGAGAAAAGCGGCGTGTTGCACTTTGCCAGGCATTGATTTCAAAACCCGACCTGTTAATACTGGATGAACCGACAAATCATCTTGATACAAAAGCCATCGAATGGCTCGAAAATTTTCTTGCCGGGTACAATGGCACATGCATCTTTGTAACTCACGACCGCTACTTTCTTGATAGAATTGCAAACAGGATTGTTGAATTGGCATCAGGAACTTTCTATTCACACCAGGGCAACTATACAGATTATCTCATCAACAAAGCCGAACGGCAGGCAGTTAAAGAAGTCGAAGAACGTAAGAGACAAATGTTTTTGAAACGCGAACTTGAATGGGTAAGGCGTGGACCAAAAGCCAGAAGAACAAAATCGAAAAGCAGGCTTGATAATTTTTATGACGTGTCTTCTCAATCGAATGATGAAGTTGAGTTGAATGTTGAACTTATTATTCCGCCAGCTGAACGTTTGGGGAAGAAAGTTGTTGAATTAAAAAATGTCGGGATTCAGCTTGGCGGGAAAATTCTTTTCGAAAACTTTGATTTCATTTTTGAGGCCGGAAAGAAAATTGGGGTCGTTGGGCAAAATGGCACAGGGAAAACAACTCTTCTTAAAATAATTTTAGGAGAATTAAATCCATCTAAAGGAAAAATTGAAGTTGGTGAAACCACCCAGTTTAATTATGTCGATCAGGCAAGGCTTTTATTGAATGACGAAGACTCTGTTATTAATGCAATTGGTGAAGGAAGTGAAACAATCAAATTCGGTAAATATCAATTAAGTGTCTGGACATACTTAAGAAGGTTTCTTTTTACCGACGACAGAATCAACACACAAGTAAGCAGACTTTCAGGCGGAGAAAAAAGCAGATTAACGCTTGCTAAAATTTTATGTGCTGGCGGGAATTTTCTGATGCTTGATGAACCAACGAATGATCTTGATCTTCCCACATTAAGAATTCTTGAGGAGGCATTAATAGCTTTTGAAGGATGTGTTATAGTTGTTAGTCACGACAGATATTTTCTCAACCGTGTATGCAACGGCATACTTGCTTTAGAAGGCAATGGAGAAATTTATTACAGCGAAGGGGACTATGATTATTATAGAGAAAAAAGAAATCAGCGGGTCAGAGAAGAAGAACTGTCAAAACCAAAAAAGAAAAAAGAAGACTTACGGGTTAAACCAAAACAAAAAAAATTAAGCTATAAGGATGCTCTTGAGCTTGAATCGATTGAAGAAAAAATAATTGACGCTGAATCAGAAGTTGAAAGAATTGAAAAAATATTCGCTTCGCCAGAATTTTATAAAAAGTATGTAACTCAAACAAATCAACTTAATCTTCAGAGTAACAAAGCAAAAGAAATAGTGAAGATGCTTTATAAAAGATGGGATGAGTTGGAGAGGAAGAAAAAGGGGCTTTCTTAGATATAAATGTTCCTCCTTCTTTTTGCAGGTATCTCTGTGAATGGAGATTAAATTAAGTCCAATGTTGCCGAGAGAGTTGTGCTGTTGTTTACTAAGTAGATACCTGATGCTGGATTCTTGGTGCGGAAAATAAAAATTTTCTCTAAATCGTTGGGGGTTTCTACTGCGGTTTTTTGTTTTGTGTAAACATCGGGGGCTTGGATAAAGCCCCCTTCTTTTACTTTGTTTCGGTGGTTGTTTGTCCTTTCAGCACTTCAAACCAATTTATTTTTCTTGTGAAGAACATTATTGCAGCAAGAATTAGAAACAGGGCAATGTTGCCAAGCAGCAATGAGTAATCCTGCAGCTGCAGAAGCACATAAATAAAACCATAAAACGAAATCAGCATTGCTGAAATTGAGAGAACTATTCCGCGGTTATGGTATATGCTTTTTGTGTAAAAACTTATAAGACTTATCACAAGAACTCCCGATATTAAATATGAATATTGAAAGCGAATATATTCAGATAAAGACAACAGCAATGAATAGAAAATTATTAATGCCAATCCAATTAACATATATTGAATCGGGTGAATGGCTTTACCGCTGAAAATTTCAACAAGGAAAAAACTTACAAAGGTTAATATGATAATCAGCAATCCATATTTTGAAGAGCGCATTGCCTGCTGGTATTCATCAGCGGGGATGAAAAACTTTACACCGAATTTATCATTAAATACATTTTGCGAAGTTTGATTCCATTCCTGCGGGAACTGTCTGTTAAAGTGATTAACGTTCCACGAAGCAGTAAAGCCATCATCGCTTATCTTTCTTTCTGCAGGAAGAAAATTTCCAATAAACGCAGGATTGCTCCAGGCTGAAGTAACGTTTACTTCTGTATTCTTTCCCAGAGGAACAAAGTTAAGATCATCAACTCCGTTTAACGAAAAGTTTATTTCAAATGAACTGATCGGTTTGTCTTTGTTAATTACTAACTCTGAATGAAATCCATTTTTAAAAATGTTTTTGTCTTTAAGACCAGGATTGATATTCTGCAAAACGTCATCCCACTTAAGAACAACATTTTGCTGAATTCCTTTTGGATCATCTACGTTGAAGGACAAATAAACTTCTTCAAGGTTGGGATCATGAAGTTTGTCTTTCATCGTTTGGAGATCAAAGTTTCCTTTAATAATCAAGTCGGATTTATAGACAATTGCAGAGTAAATTCCGCGGTATCTTTTTTCAGGAATGACCTTCGCTTCTATGGATAAATTTTCAGGCAGATAAAAACTTCTTCTTCTCGACTCAATTTTATTCCCGCTTTTATTTGTTTTTTCATGTTTGGTTACTACAGTTATTATTGGTCCGGCGATTGTTTGCGGACCAGCCCAGCTTTTACTTATTTCTTTTACAGCTTCATTTCTGTAAACCTGTCTTTCAGAGATAAGAGATTGAATCATCCATAATGGAATTAATAATGCAATGATAAGCCCGGCAACAAGAATAATGCGGAGTGTGACTGATTCTTTTTTCAATATGTCTCCTTCGTATTTGTTAGTTGAGAGAAAAAAGAATCAAGTATTTATGTTGTTGCCTTTAAATGAGTTTTTGAAATACTATCTGTTAGACTAATCAGCAATCTAATATGTTTTATATAATTCGGGGCAAATAATTTAGCCCCAGCTTTTATTCGCGGGTTCATAAGTTCTTATAGATTGGTTATTTTATCGGTGTTTCTAAACATGAATAATTTCAAACATTTTTAATCCAAAGGATTTTCAGAGCATGAAAAAAATATTTTCATTTATCTTGTTAATTAATGGTTTTCTTTTTTCTCAAACTATTGAAGCCCCATCTTATTATAAGATTGATGAAGGCTTTTCACAGGATTTGTACGACATAATCCTTGAGCTTGAACTTGAAAAAAACTTTGATGTTGGTGAAGATGGTATAGAACAAATTTCGTTTGCAGTCATTGATTTAACGGGGGATCAGCCCGTACTTGGGGGAGTGAATTATGATAATTTCATTTATCCCGCATCTGTTTATAAAATGTATGTTGCCGCTGAAATATTAAACCAGGTTTCGAAAGGTCAATATTCTTTGTACGACGAACATATAGTAAGCGGACATAATGCCGTTGACAGATCGAAAGGAATAAAATATGACCCGCGACCCTTGTTAAAAGAAGCCGATACAGTAACCATATATTATCTTCTTGATCTAATGATAACACGAAGTGATAATGCTTCAGCCAACTGTTTAATTGATGTTGCTGGAAGACCAAAGATAGACTCTCTTCTACATCATTATGGTTGGTATGGCAGCGAAGTAACGAGAAAGTTTTTGAAGAGAGCTTTTGAAGATCCGGGATATGAAAGTGTCCGCGGAACAGAAACCTGCGCCCTGCACGCCGCTGACTTTATGTACAGAATTTATACAAATAAACTTGTTAATCCCTGGGTAAGCATGCAAATGAAGGCTCTGCTGGGCAGTCAATTGGATAAATCAAAAATTGCGGCGGGACTTCCCTTAAATGCTATGTATTATAATAAAACCGGATGGTTTTCATATTGGACAAATGATGTTGGTATTGTTGACGATGGAAAAATTAAATATATAATTGCCTGTTTTATGCCGCTTGGAGAAAATGATGCTCTTCCAAAGTTCAAAAGACTTTCTTCAAGAGTGTATGAATTAATGAGATCACGAAACTAATTTGATAAAAACATTTTTAATAAAAGTTACAGAGAGAATTTTATGCAACCATCAGAAATAAGCCCGTTATTACAACATATGAAATGGGCAGATGCCGAAGTGTGGAAAAAAGTTTTAAGTATTCCTGCTTCAGATAAAGACGAAAGGATAAAAAAATTATTTTATCATCTTCACCAGGTTCAATATGCGTTTTACTATATCTGGAATGACCAGCAGCTTGATATTCCCAAACCTGAAGAATTTACAGATCTCAAATCTATTGCAAAGTGGGGCTTTGATTATCAAACAATGCTTGATGCTTTTTTAGCTTCATCCCGGGGGAATGATGTGAAGAAAATTATTGATATTCCATGGTCAAAATTTTTAGAAAGAAGATTTGGGCAAAAAATTGTTCCCGCTACATTAGAAGAAACTATGTTGCAAGTTACTTCACACAGCACTTATCATCGCGCACAAATTAACACCCGTTTTCGTGAGCTTGGCGGAGAACCCCCAATGGTAGATTTTGTTGCATGGGTTTGGTTTGGCAAACCTGCTGCGGAATGGAATTTTATTTAATCACAGAATTATTAATTTTTGCTTTGAATTCTACCACGTATCTTTCTTAGTTTAAACAGTTCACCCAAATATTTTTTAATTCAAGGAGAATATCATGAAAAAAACATTCATTTTTTTACTTCTGCCAATTATTTCGATTTTATTCCAGGGGTGTAAAACCGAAATGAAAGAAGCAGAATTAATTCCAAGAAACGTTTTGTTTGGTAATCCGGACAAAGCTTCCCTTAATATCAGTCCTGATGGTAAACACATCAGCTATTTAGCTCCCGTCAACGGAGTATTAAACGTGTGGGTTGCCCCAAAAGATGATCCTTCAAGCGCTGTTGCGGTAACAAATGATACTCTTCGCGGCATAAGAATTTACTTTTGGGCTTATACAAACGACCGCATTTTATACTTGCAGGATTTAGGCGGAGATGAAAACTGGCAGCTTCATGCAGTTAATATTGAAACAAAAGAAGATAAGAACCTTACACCATTTGAGGAAATTCCTGGTCCCGATGGAAAGCCCGTAACTTTGCCGAACGGAAAGAAACTCAGACCAACCACGCAAATTCAGGAAGTAAGTTATAGATTTCCTGATGAAATCCTTATCGGGCTTAACACAAGAAATCCACAGTACCACGATATTTACAGAATCAACATACTTAGTGGACAAATGACTATTGCCCAGCAAAACGATCAATTTATGGGCTTTCAAACCGATGATGATTACGTTGTGAGATATGCTATGAAGATGACTCCCGATGGCGGCAACGAAATGTTTGTGCCAGATGAAAGCGGCGGATGGAAATCGTTTGATAAAATTCCGATGGAAGATATGATGACAACAGCTCCGATCACATTCGATAAGACAGGAAAAATTCTTTATATGATTGACAGCCGAGGAAGAAATACAGCGGCATTAATATCCAATAATCTTGAAACCGGTGAGAAAAAAATTATTTATGAAAATTCCAGAGCAGATATAAGCCGTATAATGATGCATTCTGTTAAAAAAGTAATTGAGGCCGCTGCCAGCAATTACGAAAAAACCGAATGGACAGTACTGGATGAATCCATTAAGGCTGATCTAGATTATCTTAAAACTCTTGAAAACGCTGAAGTAAACGTTACTGGCCGCACACTAGATGATAATATTTGGACAGTTGCATTTACAGTAGACAACGGTCCCGTCAAATATTATCTCTACGATCGTTCAAATAAAAAAGCAACTTTTATGTTCACCAACAGAAAAGCTCTGGAAGGATTACAGCTATCTTATATTAATCCTGTTGTAATTAAATCCAGAGACGACTTAAATCTCGTTAGTTATTTAACACTTCCTCTTTGGACCGATCCCGATAACGATGCTCGTCCCAATAAGCCTCTGCCAATGGTATTACTTGTTCACGGCGGACCCTGGGCTCGTGACGGATGGGGTTATAATCCAATTCACCAATGGCTGTCTAACCGGGGCTATGCTGTTCTAAGTGTTAACTTCCGCGGTTCATCCGGATTCGGAAAGGATTTTATTAATGCCGGAAATAAAGAGTGGGCAGGCAAAATGCATGATGACTTATTAGACGCTGTTAATTGGGCCGTTGAAGAAGGTGTGGCTGATAAAGAAAAAGTTGCAATAATGGGTGGCAGCTATGGCGGATATGCAACTCTGGTTGGATTAACATTTACACCAGATGAATTTGCTTGCGGAGTTGATATTGTGGGTCCATCAAATCTAAATACTTTGCTTGAAACCATTCCACCTTACTGGGCACCATTGATAGAAATGTTTGCAACGCGCATGGGCGATAACCGCACTGAAGAAGGAAAAGAATTCCTTGAATCAATTTCTCCATTGTTTAAAGTTGATAAAATTAAAAAACCATTATTAATAGGGCAGGGAGCAAACGATCCGCGTGTTAAACAAACAGAATCTGATCAGATTGTTAAAGCCATGCAGGAGAAAAACATTCCCGTTACTTATGTTCTTTTCCCGGATGAAGGACATGGTTTTGCACGTCCAGAAAATAGCCTTTCCTTCTTTGCTGTAACAGATCTCTTTCTGGCAAAACATCTTGGAGGAAGATCCGAGCAAATAGGAGAGGACTTTAATGGTTCAAGCATTCAGATACCAAATGGCGGTGATCAGATCGAATCTTTAGGCGAAGCAATAAATAAAGCAAAGTGATTCTGAGTACAATGATTTCATATAAAGGGCGATATAACTTGTCGCCCTTTGTTATTTTAAAGAGATTTTTGATTTTTGCAGTATAAGCAGGAGAACTTTATGATTTATTTAAACGCTCTCATTCCCTGGTTCGCAATGGTAATTCTTGCAATCATTACTGGAACAATCCGACAAAAATATATTTTGCCCGTGACAAACGAACAAACAGCTCATGTTATTGGTACCATAACTTTTATTATACTGCAATTCCTGATTATATATTTTTATGTGAAGATAAAGTCCATAACAAACACGTCAACACTTTTAACAATTGGTTTTTACTGGATTTTATTAACTGTGTTGTTTGAATTTGTTTTCGGACATTATGTGGTTGGTCATCCATGGAGTAAGCTTCTTGCTGATTACAATATCTTTAAAGGAAGATTGTGGGTTCTTGTTCTGATAAATAATTTGGTTGCACCGTTAATCAGTGGAAGACTACTAAAGTAGAGTCGTTGCATTGAACCCGGAAAGAGCGAAAAGCGACATCTCTACAATTCGACGTAAGATTATTTTGGTAAATGAGTACACTATTCAAAAATAAATTCAAAATAGATTCAACAAGATTACAAACCTGGGATTATTCAAATCCCGGTTGGTATTTTATAACAATTAACTCAAAGAAGCATCAGGAATATTTTGGCGTGATTAAAAATGATAAAATGGTTTTGAATGCTGTTGGAAGGATCGCTGAAAAACACTGGTTAGAAATTCCAGATCATTATCGGTCGGTTGAGTTAGATTATTATGTTATTATGCCAAACCATATACACGGAATCCTTATATTAAATGACGTAGAGACGGGGCATGCCCCGTCTTTACAATCTAATATTATAAGAAAACCATCCCTTGGCAATGTTATTGGAAATTTCAAATCCGCAGTTACAAGGTGGTGTAACAAAAACGGTTTTTCTAGCTTCGCATGGCAGCCACGATTTTTTGATCGGATAATTCGTAATGAAAATGAATTATATAAAATCCGAAAATACATTGATCAAAATCCGTTGAAATGGGATATCGAGAAAAATAATCCAGAAAATATTAACACTGACATACTTTAAAAATAATAACATAGTAGAGGCGTTGCATTGAGCCCGAATAAGGAAGAAAGCAGCGACCCTAAGCAAAAACACAAATTATGAACAACTTTTACGAAGAAATAAAAACCATTCGCGCTTATGATGTTGATTTCAACAACAGGTTAAAAATTAATTCCATACTAAATTTGCTGCAGGATGTTGCCTCTGTTCATGCCGATAGTCTGCAACTCGGCTATTCACATCTTCTTAAGCACGATCTCGCCTGGGTTCTTTCATGGATCAAGTTGGAAATTGAGCATTATCCCTCATTCGGAGATTCGGTAATTATAAAAACATGGCCTAAATGCAAATACAAGCTTTATTCTATGAGAGATTTTATAATAAGCACTGAGGATAATCGTGTGTTAGTAAAAGCAACAACTGCCTGGCTTCCTATAAACATAAAAACAAAACGGATTACAGACACAAAAAACTTACCGCAGGAAATAAACTATCAACCCGATGATATTGCAATTAATGAATTTCCCGAGAAGATAATTCCCGGGGATAAAAAAGAAACCTTGTTATTTAAAAAATTTCGCTATACAGACATAGATGTTAATAAGCATGTTAATAACACAAGATATGTTGAGATGATATTGGACTGTTACTCAACCGAACATCATCAAAATAATCGGATAAAGAGTATCGCTGTTTCATTTCTATCAGAAAGTTTTTATGATGACGAAGTAGAGATATGCCGTTCAGTAAAGAATGGGGTTGATATCATCGAGGGGATAAACATCAAAATTTCAAAAACGGTTTTTACTGCACAAATCGAATGGTTTTCTTAAAAATTATTATGCGCCGTTTATCATATCTCATTGCCATTTATAAAAATCATAGACTTAAACACCTAATAATCAATTACTATTAAAGAGTAAAATAAATTGATTTTATAAATTTAATTTTAAAAGGAACAACTTTTTAACTTCTTAATTAAGTCTAATCTGAAAATAGTATCTAAACAATTTGAGGAAATCATGAAGTGTTTTTATTTTCTAATCCTCTCATTGCTCATTCAATCTTCACTACGCTACTACGGCCAAAAATGATTCAACTCAAACAATAAAATCATACAGACTCACTGAATCGCTTGTAATTGACGGTGTTTTAAGTGAGCCGGTGTATTTAAACATGGCAGTAACAACATTTACTCAAAAAGATCCGGATGAAGGAAAACCTGCTTCCGAAAAATCAGAAGTATGGGTTTCTTATGATGATCGATAATATTTACTTCAGCGGAAGATTTTCAGACTCAAATCCTGATTCAATTGATGCAACATTGATGCGTCGTGATAATGTTGTTGAATCAGATTGGTTTTCGATTTACTTAGATACATACAACGATGACAGAACGGCTTATTATTTTGCTGTCAATGCGGGCGGTTCAATTGCTGACGGAACATTGTTTAATGATGATTGGGATGATAATTCCTGGGATGGGATTTGGGAGAATAAAACTACCATAGATGAAAATGGCTGGAATGTAGAAATCAGAGTTCCCTTTACGCAATTAAGATTTAAAGAATCTGAGAAGATGATTTGGGGTGTGAATTTTAACCGAGACATAAAACGCAGGCACGAAATGGCCTTTTATGTTATGGTTCCTAAAAATGAAAGCGGCTTTGTTTCTAAATTTGCAGATCTTGAGGGATTGGATGGGATAAAACCAAGGCAGCGTTTTGAACTTCTTCCTTATTTTGTTCAGAAGGCTCAATATCTTGTTCACGATGAGAACGATCCCTTCTATAAATCAAATCAATATAAAACTTCATTGGGTGCTGATTTAAAATTTAGTCTGGGCAGTAATTTAAATGTAGATGCAACATTCAATCCGGATTTTGGACAAGTGGAAGTTGATCCTGCTATTTTAAATCTTTCTGCATTTGAAACATTCTATGAGGAAAAAAGACCCTTTTTTATTGAAGGTTCAAATATTTTTATGTTCGGATATGGAGGAGCGAATAATAATTGGGGATTTAATTTTAGTAATCCCGAATTATTTTATTCAAGAAGAATCGGCAGACCACCGCAGGGAAATGTTACCACACAAGGTTATGTTGACTACCCATCTGAGACAAGAATTCTTGGTGCAGCAAAGTTAACCGGGAAGATAGATGAATCATGGACCATTGGCGCACTTAGTTCCGTTACTGAAAGAACATACGCAACTATACAACCAGAGGAGGGGGGAAGGGTTGATGAACAAGTTGAACCGTTTACACATTATGGAGTATTTAGATCGCAAAAAGAATTTAATTCGGGTAAGCAGGCAATAGGTGTGATGTTTACCTCTGTAAACAGAGATCTTAATAATGAAAATCTTAAACGTCGATTAAGCGATCAGGCTTATACTTTTGGTGCAGACGGCTGGACATTTTTAGATGAAGATGAAACTTATGTTATTACCGGTTCTGTTATCGGTTCTTACACTCAAGGATCAAAAGATTATCTTTTAAGATTACAAAAACAACCGTATCGGTATATGCAAAGACCTGATAAAACTTATATGCCGCTTGACAGTAACAGAACATCAATAGCCGGAATATTTTCAAGGGTGATGCTGAATAAGCAAAAAGGAAATTTCTATGTCAACGCTGCGCTCGGGACAGTCTCTCCCGGATTTGAATACAACGATCTCGGATCTCAATGGATGGCAGATAGAATTAATGGGCATTTGGTAACCGGTTACAGATGGTTTGAGCCCGATAAGATTTTTAGAAGAAAAAGTGTTTACCTCGGATATAGCAGAACTTCTGATTATGAAGATAATATTGAAAGAAGCGGGTTCTATTTAACTTCATCTGCTGAGTTTTTAAACTATTGGGGAATTAATGCCAGTGTTTCCAATACTTTCAACTCTGTTTCCAAAACATTAACTCGGGGCGGACCAAAGCTTAATATTCCACCAAATTATTCTTTTAATATCAGTGCATACACAGACAGCCGGGAAAAAATAATTGTTTCGCCTGGTGTAGGATATTGGCGAAATGAAATTGGAAGTACTGATTTTTGGGTTGAACTAGGGTTTGAATGGAAGCCAAGTTCACAAATAAGTTTTAAGTTTGGTCCTGAGTACTCTACAAACTTTACTTCATATCAATGGGTAGGAAATTTTGCAGATCAATACGCTATAAACACATACAACACCAGATATGTATTCGCAGATTTAAATCAAAAAATCTTATCTGCTAACATTCGGTTAAATTGGATTTTTACACCAACACTTAGTTTGCAACTATATGTACAGCCGCTTTTAGCTGTCGGTGATTATGAAAAGTATAAAGAGATAACAAATCCGCCGACACTTGAGGAAACGCAGTACGGTAGTGAAGGCACGCAGATAAGTTATGATGCGGAGACAGAGACATACACAGTCGATCCTGATGCGGAGGGACCAGCCGAACCATTTAGTTTTCATAATCCGGATTTTAATTTCAAATCCCTGCGCGGTAATTTGGTTTTAAGATGGGAAGTTTTACCGGGTTCCGTGTTTTATTTTGCATGGACAAACAGCAGAATGAATTTTGAAAATCCCGGTGAATTTAATTTCAAGAATGATTTTAGTAATCTCATTAATGCGGATTCCGATAATGTATTTCTTGTTAAGTTTTCTTATTGGATAGACTTTTAATAATACGGGTGCGGTCAAAGCACCCTTAATCAAACATTAATTTATTCACTAATATAATCTTGCGCTTGCGGATAATGCATATGCTGGGTTTACTTCCGAATATTAAAGGGTTAAATAATATTTACTCGTCGGCCAAATAAATTTTATGGACATAACAAAAACTCTCTACATTGCAAACAGGAAAGAACTTCGCTCCTGGTTTAAAAAGAATCATAAAACAGAAAAGGAAATCTGGTTAATCTACTATAAAAAACACACCGGTAAGCCCAGAATTCCCTATAATGATGCAGTAGAAGAAGCGTTATGTTATGGTTGGATAGACAGCATTGTTAAAAAAATTGATGAGGAAAAGTTTGCACAAAGATTCACTCCTCGTAAAAAGAATAGCAAACTTTCTGATATGAATAAGGAAAGAATACGGCGTTTGGTAAAACAAAAGAAAATGACTGCAGCGGGACTTGCCGCAATAAATCATGCATTTATTAATTTTTCCGAGGATGAAAAGCTTTGCGTTGCACCAGATATATTAAAAGCCCTTAAACAAGATAAAAATATTTGGAAGAACTTTCAGAAATTCTCTGAATCATATAAACGCATTCGTATTGGGTGGATAGAATCAGCACGGAAACGACCGGATATTCTTAATCAGCGTTTAAGATATTTTTTAAAAATGACAGCTAAGAATAAAATGTATGGAATGATTAAGTAGAACTTGTTGTAAGCTACTACAGAATTTTTTAAAATTATAAGGTATAAACAGCATTCAGCTAATCACTTATTTTTAATACTATCTTTCCGATATTTTTATTTTCCTCCATTCTCTTATGAGCTTCAGCAACATCCTGCCAATTAAAAACTTTATCAATCACCGGTTTGATAATTCCCTTCCTGATTTTTTCATAAGCAAAGTCTTTAAACTCATTAGTTAGCTGAATTTGATAATCAAGAGAACGCGACCGAAGTGTTGAGCCAATTATTTTTAACCGTTTAACTAAAATCTGACGCATATCAAAATCTTCAACTTTACCGCCGCCAAGTGTTGCAAGCAGAATTAACCTTCCGTCTCTTGTTAAAGATTCGATGTTATGCTTAAAATATGGTCCGCCAATAAAGTCAATTATAACATCGGCTCCATAATTATTTGTGAACTTTAAAACTTCCTCTTTAAAGCTTTGAGACTTATAATCAATTGTTAAATCTGCGCCGAGTTCTTTACATATTTTATGTTTTTCAGAAGACGCTGTTACAATAATCTTTGCGCCAAGTTCTCTAGCTAATAGGATTGCTGCCGTTCCGACTCCGCTTGCGCCAGCGTGAATCAAAACAAATTCACCCGCCCTCAATTCTCCCAGCCAGACAAGTGATTGATATGCAGTAAGAAAAACCTCGGGTATTGCAGCGACTTCCTCAAAAGAAAGGCTAGCGGGAATTTCCATTGCCATATCTTCGTGAATGATGGCATATTCTGCATAACCTCCGCCGGGAATTAATCCAAAAACTCTATCGCCTTTTTTCCATTTAAAAACTCTCGCACCAAGGTCTTCAACAATTCCAGATAATTCTAAACCCAATATGGGGCTTGCACCAACGGGCGGAGAATACTTTCCCTCTCTTTGAAGAATATCCGCTCTGTTTAATGCAGTTGCTTTGACTTTAACAAGAATTTCGTTTTCCCCGCATTCGGGTTTTCTCCATTTGCCCATTTTCAATTGCTCGGCACCGCCGGATTTTTCAACTATTATTGCTTTCATCATTTTCATTTTGAATTAAACCTGTTCACTTCATCAAAGAATGATTTCAATTTTCCCTCATCAAGTTTACCTTTTGTTCTGACGCCATTGCAAATATCTACTCCAAATGGACCAACTTTTTCAATTGCCTTTTTTACATTTTGTGAATTTAATCCTCCGGCGAGAAACAAAGGAACATTAACCTCTTCTCTGATCTTCTTGCTTATATCCCAATTATGTGGTTTTCCGGTTCCACCCAAAACTTTTACATCAAGGTTTGGATTTCCTGAATCCAAGAGCAAAGCATCAACAAACGGTTCAACTGATTTGGCTTCTTCAATTGATTGTTCATTCAGAACATGAATTACCTGTACGAGTTTAATGGTTGGCAATTTGTTTCGCAGTTTTTTCAGTTCATCATAAGGAACGAAATCAACAAGCTGTATAGTATTTACGTTTGTTTTTCTTTGTTGATGAATAATTTCTTCTGCTTTGTTTTTGCTTGTTAAGAGAAATGATGCAACCGTGGATGGCACTGTCTTTACTATTTCAGCTATCAACTCTTCAGATATTATTCCTGGTCCACTCGGCATATCACTAACAAGTCCAAGCGCAGAGGCACCATATTTAATTGCCAGATTTGCTTCTTCAACAGAAGAGATGCAGCATATCTTAACCCTAACCTTTTCACCTGCATTCATAACAATTAATATGTTACTTTTTTAAGAAAGGTTTTTAATGCGGAATTCACTTCGTTTGGATTCTCAATCGGTGTCATATGTCCGGCTTTACTGATTTCAACAAACTCTGCCTTGTTGATTTTATGAAACATCTCTCGCATAACCGAAGGCGGTGTTAAGGTATCTTGTTCGCCGCATATGAGCAGAGTAGGAATTTTTATCTTTCCCAAACTTGCGGTTGTATCTGTTCTGTTTAACATTGCAAGCAAACCTCCCTTAACTCCAGCCGGATCGAATCCCGATGATTTTTCGATGATCTTTTCGAGTTCTTCTTTTCTGTTTTTCTTAAAATCATCTCCGAAACAATTTGTGACAAAGTCACGCACAAATGGAGCAAGACCTTCTGAACTTATTCTTTTAATTCCTGCAGCACGTTTAAGCTTTCCTTCATTATTATCTGCTTCTGATCGTGTATCACACAATATTGCTGAAGAAAACTTTTCCGGTATTCTCTCCAGGGCTCTTAAAGAAATATATCCGCCCATTGATAAACCGCAAAGCACAGGTCTATCAAGCTTTAATTCATCAACAATAATTTCAAGATCGTCAACAAAAGATTCCATTGTAAATTGTCCATTTACTGCCGGTGAGTTTCCTAATCCTCTTATGTCGTAAGCAACACAAAAATAATCTTTGCTAAACTCCGCAATTTGTTCTTTCCACATTGTGTGATCATAAGGAAAGCCGTGAACAAAAATGATTGGTTTGTTTTTTTCATTGCCGCTTACATAAACGAATAAATCATTAATTACTTTTTTCATATTAACTCCGCTTTATTTGTATGTGAACATTGAAGTAAAAACTTCTGTCATTCAATTTTGATTATTTAGAATTCAACAATAGTTCCAACTTTTTCCAAGTTGTTGGTGAAATTTAATTCATTAAAGCTTATTATTCAGCTAAGAAAATAAAATTATTATAATCTTCCTCCTTCAAAAAGTTCAGGAAAAAAGAAATTAAAAATGAAAATAGCATTTGTATCAACAGAATGCGTTCCTTACGCTAAAACTGGCGGACTTGCCGATGTTACCGGCGCACTTCCTAAGGCTTTAGAAAAGCTAGGCTGTGAAGTAAAAGTATTTTTACCCAAATACTCATTAATCGATGAATCAACTCACGGATTACGTTATAACTGGGATGTTGGTGAAATACAAATTCGTGTTAGCGGTGTTGTTCACTCGGTTCATCTGCATCAGGCGAAGCTGCCAAACTCAAACGTTGAAGTAAACTTTATTGGATGTCCACACTACTTTAACCGTGGGGGAATCTACACTAACGATATAGACGAAGACGAAAGATTCATCCTTTTCAGCAAAGGAGTTATTGAAACCTTACAGCGATTCCGCTGGGCGCCCGATGTTATTCAGTGCAATGACTGGCAAGCAGGATTAATTCCTCTTTATATAAAAGATAATTACAGCTGGGACAAACTTTTTGATAACACGGCAACTTTATTTACAATTCACAACATCGGCTACCAGGGAAGATTCCCTAAATCAACCATGCTTGCCGCGGAGATTCGTAGTGATTTGTTCTATCCGGATGGTCCCGTTGAATTCAAAGACACCGTTTCCTTTATGAAAACTGGACTTGTCTTTGCCGATCTGATAAATACCGTAAGCAACAAATACTCGCATGAAATTTTAACTGAAGAATACGCCGCAGGTTTACACGATACTCTACGGACACGCAAACCAGATGTTTACGGAATATTAAACGGCGTTGATTATAGCGAGTGGAGCCCAGAAGTAGATCGTTTTCTTCCTTTTAGTTATTCGAATAAAGATTTAAGCGGTAAGCTGAAGAATAAAAAATTCCTTTTAGAACACTTCAATATGCCTTTTGATGAAAATGTTCCACTTATCGGAATGATATCGCGAATGGTTCTGCAAAAAGGTTTTGACGTCTTTGCTGATGCTCTTGATGATCTCCTAAAACTTGATGTGCAGTGGCTGATACTCGGGAGCGGCGAAGAAAGATACGAAAACCTTTTCAGAAGTCTTGCTAAAAGTTTTCCGAACAAAGTCGGGACATACATTGGTTTCAGCAATGAGTTATCTCATCTTATTGAAGCCGGAGCAGATATGTTTTTAATGCCTTCGCGTTATGAGCCGTGCGGCCTGAATCAAATCTACGGTTTAAAGTATGGAACAGTACCTATAGTTAGGAAAACAGGCGGACTTGCTGATACAGTAAAAGACTGGGATGAAGAAAAGCATCACGGTTTTGATCACGGAAATGGTTTTTCTTTTTATGATTATTCAAGTTATGCGCTATTCAAATCTGTTGAACGTGCAATAAATACTTTCAAGCACAAAGATATCTGGCAAAAAATACAGCTTAACGGAATGAAATTGGATTACAGCTGGAAAAAATCTGCAGAAAAATATTTAGAACTTTATAAATTGGCAAAGGAAAAGAGAAGTTAACTGTTCTGCGCTAAGTATTTTGTCTGTTTCTATTCATATGAAAACAACTATCATAATTTTCTTTCTTCTCATTTCCTCCTTTGCAAAAGCCCAGGATAGTGGAACCTGGTTTGCTTTCTGGGATAAAGAGAATTATCTGCGAGGATTTAAAGACTCACGTGGTGTTATAAAAATAGAGCCGAAGTTTATGGGGCTTACAACTGCTTTGAGATTCAATAATATCATTGCAGTTATGGAAGAAACCAACGATTCTCCTGCTAGTCATTACCTCTTAAAAAATGGAAAGAAATTCGGTGTTGATAGTCTCTACGTTTTGGATATGTCTTTTGATTGTGAAAGTGAGGGCTTCATCAGGTTTCGGGATAGTAAAACAGATAGGGTTGGATATTTTGATAGTTTGGGGAATGTTGTAATTCCTGCTGTTTATAATGATGCCACACCATTTAGAAACGGATTAGCAATGGCTATAACAGGAGCCAAAAGAATTTGCTGGGAGGGTGGTGAATTTTCTAAAGAAAATCCTTGTGAACATTGGAACTGGGAAGGCGGGCAGAGGATGTTAATTGATAAAAACAATAATATTCTCATAGATAATTTTGAGCCTTCTGCTGTACTAGACATTTATTCACTCCAAGTTGATGACACTCCATCTGAAAATTCTACAATTGAAACTTTTAAAGGAATTGACGGAAAACATTATAGTTTCATTAATGTTGAGAAACATTTTAGGAACTGGCTTTTTGATTCTTTATTAACAGATCTGAACAAAGACAAATTAATAAATAATTCTTATCACAAAATAACATATTGGAAAGATTCTTTAGGTTGGGTTTTTGAGGACTGCAAGAGCCTCGTTGATATGAATTATGAAGTGTTAAAATCTAGCTTACTTGAAATAAAAAAAGAACACGCTGATTTTTTTATCTCAATAGACGAACTTAATCCATTCATTTATGAAGCTGAAGAATATGATATGTATTTTGATGATTGCGGTAACGCTAAAATATGGATGTATCCTGTTTTACAGGTAGTAATTAACCATAGAATAAGTGCTGATTTTTATCAAGACCATTTTGAGTTTTTAAGAACTGAGGATGGGTATAAATTAATAAGTTTAACCTTAAGAAAAAACGAACTTAAGTGACGACAGCTAATCTAAGATTTAATGCTCTGCTCATCACATAGCCACTTATGATACTATACAACCTGTGAATATTTAACCATAATTTAGAAATATTGTAATACGTTAAATATTTAAGTGATGAATTCGCTTCGCCATTCAACACCTGTATATGCCCCTCATCAATTAACTGTTTGTTCCTGCCTTCTTGAATTGATATTATTAATAATTAAAATAATGGTGTTTAAGCCTACCAGTAAGAAAGGATCGAAGAATGAAGCGGATTAAAATAATTTTCGTAACCATATTGTTCTTTTTAACAGCCAATATATTGAATGCACAGGAAGCTGTTGAAAGAATCGCTCTGGGACATACCCTAAAAATCAAATCAACCGCTTTGGGTGAAGACCGCAATGTATTTGTTTATCTTCCAGAAGGATATTTTGAGTCGGAAAACGAATATCCCGTACTTTATTTATTGGATGGCGCCGAGCATTTCCATCACGGCAGCGGTATTGTGCAGTTTCTTTCAGCAAATGGATTAATGCCCCAAACCATTGTTGTGGCAATTCCCAACATTGCACGCATGCGCGATTTTACTCCAACGGTGGAAAAGGGAAGAGTAAATGCCGGAGGGGCCGATAATTTTTTAAACTTTATGCAGAATGAACTCATTCCAGTAGTTGATACAAAATACCGCACACAGCAATATCGTATTTTATTCGGTCATTCGTTAACAGGAATGTTTTCTGTCTATACCTTTGTTACCCGTCCACCCCTTTTTAATGCATATATTGCCGCCAGTCCATTCCTGCAATATGATGAAGGCATCGTAATTAAGAAAGCTAACGAGCTGCTCACAAAAAAGTCTGTTGATAAAAGAATACTCTATTTAACTCTCGGCGATGAGCCGACTTATATTGAAAGTATGGATAAGTTTACTTCTATCTTAAAAGAGATAGATGCCCCGGGATTAGAATGGAAATACATAATAATGAAAATGGAAAATCATGGCTCTATTCCTCACAAAACTATTTACGAAGGTCTCGAGTTTATTTTTTCAGGATGGCAAATTCCCGCTGACAAAGCAAATGATTTAGCCTCCATTCTAAATCACTATCGTTCCCTAACCGAGAAATTTGGTTTTACTGTTCATCCCCCAGAATTTTTATTGAATCGCCTCGGATATCAGCTTCTGGGTAACGAAGAGTACGTAAAGTCAATAGAGGTTTTTCAGACCAATGTTAAAATTTATCCGAATTCTGACAACGTCTATGACAGCCTGGGAGATGCTTATGAACAATCAGGTGAGTTAAAACTGGCTGCGAAGAATTACAGTATTGCCGTTGAAAAAGGCGAAAAAGTCAAGAGTCAAAATCTTGCCATCTATAAGGCAAACTTAGAGCGTGTTCAGGCATCTCTAAAATAAATAATTTAGTTGGATAATATTTTATAAAGGGTGTAATATGAAATACAAAGTACACTCGGTTAGAAATTAAAACGGAAAATGACCAGGACAAATTAGAGCAATTTTTAAATAAGTTAGAGGGTGATGTAGTATCAATAATCCCAAATATCAAAAGAACATCCTTATTTCAAATTTATGGGCTTACAGACAAAATCAATTTTCTTCTTATTGTCGAAAAAATTTATTAGTTCTTGCGTATTATTGCTTTGTCAATATCCTCAAAAAGCTTGAAATCAAACGCCACACAGCAAGCAATAGGGCATAAATAGTGTAGGAACAAAAACTATGAAAGCGAAAACAAAAATAATTTTAGTATCGCTGTTAACAATTCTAACCATAAAGATATCTGCACAAAATTTAACCGAAGAAGAAAAAGACAGCGTCTTAAGTGGCTCGTAATACATAATTTAGAAAAAATATATCCCTTCCCCTGAGGTATCTGAAAAAACCGATAGTTGGTTTACGGACACAAATTTCTAACGGATTCTATGATGAATACTAACTCGCCAAATGAATTTGCCACTCCAGGTTACAAATCATCTTGAAGATTTTAGCAACGACAAGCATCTTGATCTTATTTACAATCCTAATTTGGCAAAAGCATTGTCTTGGAAGAACCTATTTCTGACGGTTCAATCTTCACTAAGAGAAGAAGCAAAAATAGAGGTTTGGAATAACTTTGGCTTTAAGGAACTAAGCTATACTCGATGGAAATGTTGGCTATCTTAATCTAAGCGTATTCTTTGCAACCAGTTATGCTGGAAAAATAGCGGATCTTTCTATAAATTATTTTTCCAATTGCAATGCTTTAATTATCGATCTGCGACAAAATGGTGGTGGTTGGGATGAAATGGTGAATTATTTGCTTGGTTACTTTGTTGATACCAATGAGCCTCTGCTCCTAAAAATAAGCAGATCCACGCTGGACAGCTCTTATTATTCTGCAATAGTACCAAATTATGTTCCCGGTCAGAAACTTACGGGTATTCCAGTTTATATTTTAACATCCCCGTCAACTGCATCGGCCGCTGAAGCTTTCACTTCTCGTCTAAAATATTTTAATAAGAATGTCACAATAGTCGGCAAAAAAACCAAGGGCGCTGAAAACCCTGTTGATCATATTGCATTAAACGAGAATTTTGTTTTGCAAATTCCTAGTTGGAAAATGATATACTCAAGTAATCCTGAAGTTTGGGAGGGCGTTGGGATAACTCCTGATATTGAAGTTGAAACAAAAGATGCGAAAAAGACAGCACATTTAATGGCTTTAGAAAAGCTTATAAGTATAACCGATGACAAGGCCGCCTTGGATAAGTATCAATGGGCGTTAGATGGACTTGGTGCCAGCTATGAAAATGTTGATAACAATACAATTAAAAAATTTGTTGGTAATTATGATAAGATTAAAATTATTTACAAGGACAGTAAATTGTATTATCAATATGAAGAAAGACCGGTTACACAATTAATTCCAATTTCTGATAATTACTTTATCGTTGAAGGTGTGGATTACTTCAGGATAAAGTTTGTTATGGCTGATAGTACAATAGTAATGAAACAACTTTTTACGTATGGTGTTGAAAGGGAAATTTCAAAGAATAAATAAATTATCTTAGCTCAACATTACTTGAACCCAGCCATTACTCTCTTCATTTGGTTTATGTTTTTATGAAAATTTTTATGAGAATTGCAGCATCTGTTACGTGTTGATGGTTGTGCTTCTTGAAAAAAATTAAGCTGTTTTACTTTGCGGTTTTGTTTTTTATCAATTATTCAATAATTTTTGTGCAAGTTTATTTTAATGCACTTGTTTTGAGTATTTGGGTCTTTTAGTTATATACTATCTCAAAAGAAAGTAATGAAAATTGTGTCTAAAACCTTAATTAAAAAAAGCAGCTTTTAAAAATTCTGTTGAACTTTCTTTAAGTGTTGTTGGCGGTAAATGGAAGCTTCCTATACTCTGGCAGCTTAAAGATAACCCAAACAGATATGGCGAACTAAAAAAGTCTCTTCAAAAAATAACTCACAAAATGCTTACCCGGCAACTTCGCGAACTTGAAGAAAGCGGAATTATAAAAAGAAAAGTTTATCCTGTTGTCCCGCCAAAAGTTGAATACTCTTTAACAGAACTTGGTAAAACAATTCTGCCAATAATTGAGGGTTTAAATGAGTGGGGCGCCTTCTATAAATCGCAATTTGAATGAGCTTTTTTGAGTTTGTTTCGTTGCAGTTTTAGAAGCAAAAACAATCCGCTTCCCGACAAAATTTTATTTCAATACTACTTTGAGAATCATTATTTTACGCTGTTAAATTTAACATTTTATGTGAGTAAAAAATGTCTTACCGAGATCAACAAAAATTACTCGATGGATTAAAAAAATATCTTAGCAAGATGGATACGAAGGAATTAGAAGAGTATAAAATGTTCGTGAAAAGACAAAAAGATGATGAAGATTTTGATTCCGTTTCTATGAGCAGACTAAAAGAATTATATGATAAATATCATCAGACTATTGATAAGTCTAAGTATGATCATTTCTTCAAGAAAAGCGATGAATGACTATTTCCCTTCAAGGTTTTAATTCGTTTTAACATTGCTTGATAATAACCCATTAAGCTATTTTTTGACTCTTGTTTTACTATTGAGGTAACAATGAATTTAAGATTAGTCCATAAAGTGTTTGCGGCGATTGTTTTTTTTGTTTCGCTTATAACATTCTATTTAACCGTTCAACCCTCTGTTTCTTTCTGGGATTGCGGTGAGTTTGTTGCTGCCGCGCATTATCTCCAGGTTCCTCATCCACCGGGGACACCATTCTTTCTTTTATTAGGAAATATATTTTCTCAGCTGTCGCTTGGCGAGAATATTGGATTCAGAATGAATCTTATTTCAGTTATTTCAAGCGCGCTTTCCGTTCTTCTTCTTTACCTTGTTGCTGTTAAACTTATCAACAATTACAAGGGGAAAAAGCCGGAAAATTTATTCGAAGCTTTAGCTACTTATACCTCTGCTGCTATTGGTGCACTTGCCTTCTCTTTTAGCGATACTTTTTGGTTTAACGGGGTTGAGGCTGAAGTTTACGCTTTTAGTACATTTCTGTTTGCTGCTGTCGTCTATCTTGTTATGAGGTGGAATGAGCGTGCTGACGCTAAGGACAGTGAAAAATATTTGTTGATGATTGCTTACCTGATTGGTTTATCAACCGGCGTGCATCTTATGAGTGTTATTGCAATAGTTCCCGTTGTCATGATTGTTATGTTCAGAAAATATCTTGAAGATGAAGGTGCGTTAAAGAAAACTGCTTACATCTTTTTGGCTCATGCTGCTATTATTCTTCTTGTCGCCGTAATATGGTGGGCAGGAGAAAAATCTTTATCTCCTCCTTCGCCGGAAGAATACCAAGAATTCGATAATAAGTTTAAAATTATTCTTGCTGGTTTAAGCGCAGTTATAATGGCTGTTTTCTGGAAAAAGCTTTTTACCAGAAACTCTTTTTATGTCCCGCTTATAATTGGTGGTCTTGCTTTGTTCGCTGTTTATCCCGGCGTAGTAAAATACGTTCCTGCATTCATGGTCGCAATTGGCGGGGATAATATCGTAATAGAAATTGTAATTTTGTTTGCAATATTCGGGTTGCTTGGTCTGGGAGTAAGATATGCGATAAAAGAAAAAAAGCCGACTTTACATCTTGCATTTATGTCCGCAATTTTTATCCTGCTCGGGTTCACTACATTTGCAATGGTTATCATTCGCTCTAATCAAAATCCTCCTATGAATGAAAATGAACCGAATGATTTCACAGAACTTGTTAAATATTTGAATCGAGAACAATACGGCGACTTTCCAACATTTAAAAGAAGGTTTGCTACCGAACCGCATCAACAAGGTGTATTTACAAACTACTCTTCAGATCTTGATTTTTTCTATTCGTATCAGATGAATCATATGATGACGCGTTATCTTTTATGGAATTTTGCCGGCAGAGAAGGATGGGTGCAAGAACAGGGTGCTAATATTGCTCCGTTCAACGGATTAGGAAATATTATCGGTAAAATTATTGGTGTTAACTTTGCCGGAGAGGTTAAGGATTCACTATTTGGTGTTCCGTTTTTAATTGGGCTCCTGGGAATTTATTTTCATTTCAGAAAAAACTGGAAGATGGCTTCGGTTTTTATGATAATGTTTATTCTAATGGGATACTTAACCGCATTTTACCAAAATCAACAGCAGCCGCAGCCAAGAGAAAGAGATTATTTTTATGTTGGGGCATTTTTCGTTTATGCGGTTTGGATTGCGCTTGGTGTCCGGGCACTTATCGATCTGGCTATGATAAAACTAAAGGGTGATGCTCTTCGTAAAGCTGCGGGCTATGGAATTCTTGCCGCAGGACTTGTTTTAATTCCTTTGCGAATGCTTCAGGCAAATTATTACACCCACGACAGATCAAATAATTGGGTCCCTTGGGATTATTCGTACAACCTCCTTCAAAGTTGTGCGCCGAACGCTGTGTTATTTACTAACGGCGATAATGATACTTTCCCCCTTTGGTATCTGCAAGATGTTGAAGGTGTAAGAAGAGATGTTAAAATTGTTAATCTAAGTCTTCTTAATACCGATTGGTATATCCGGCAATTAAAATATAATGATCCGTATGAAAGCGGAACAGTTAACATACGCCTTAATGATGTTCAAATTGCCCAGATCAGACCGATTGCCTGGACACCACAGCAAATAACCATTCCTGCCCCGACTGATGCACAGCTTCAGCAAATGAGCGATTTGCGGCAAGAGCTAAACATAAGCGATTCCTCCGTTATTCAGGAAGGAAAAATATCCTGGATGATGAATCCTTCTCTTAACTTTGGTAACGTACAGGCTGTTCGTGTTCAGGACTTGCTGGTTAGAGAAATAATTGAAGCAAATAATTGGCAGCGACCAATTTATTTTGCAGTAACCTGTGCAGATGATAGCAAGATAGGAATGCATGATTATTTGAGAATGGAAGGTATGGCTTTCAGATTTGTGCCCGAAAAAAGAAGGCCGGGCATTGAGTTTATTGAGCCGACTATTCTACAGGCACAGTTAAATGAAAATCCTGGTTTCAGTAGAGACTTTCAACCTGGTTTTAAATTCCGGGGACTGAATGATCCATCCATCTTTCTTGATGATACTCATAAAAGAATGACCATGAATTACAGAAATTCGTTTCTGAGAATGACATTATACTATGAGCAAACCGGACAAAAGGACCTTGTAATTAAAACACTAGATGCGATGGAAGAAAAAATACCTCGCTGGAATATAGAAATGGACTACGGATTACTTTTTGAAATCGGAAACATCTATCAGCGGGCTGGTAGCATTGAGCAGTTTAATCAGATTGCCAAAGAAGTTGAAGCTGATGCATGGGAGAAACTTGAAAAAGACCCGAACGATACTCAATCTTATTATAATCCATATAGATTACTAATTGAAATTTATGAGTCACAAAAAAATTATAACAAGTTAATAGAAGTTTGGCAACGTCTTGGCTCATTATACCCTAACGATCCAAGTGTAAGAACAAACATAGAAAGATACCAGAAGCTTGCTGCAGGAAAAGATACTTCCCGCGTAAGTGAAGATTAGAAATAATTATTACTAAAATTTATTTAGAAAGTTATGACCACAATATTTGAAAAAGTTGTTCCCGTTGCTTTAGAAGAGGAAATGAAATCCTCTTACATTGATTATGCAATGAGTGTTATTGTTGCGCGCGCACTTCCGGATGTGCGGGACGGATTAAAACCCGTTCACCGCAGAATTCTTTTTGGAATGCACGAGCTTGGACTTGCGTATAACAGACCTTATAAAAAATCTGCCCGTATTGTGGGTGAAGTTCTTGGTAAATATCATCCGCATGGCGATAGTGCCATATATGACTCTATGGTTAGAATGGTGCAGGAATTTTCTCTTCGTTACCCTTTGGTGAATGGACAGGGCAACTTTGGTTCAGTAGATGGTGATTCACCTGCGGCTATGCGTTACACAGAGGCTCGCCTGGCGCGTATTGCCGAAGAAATGCTTCGCGATCTGGATAAGAACACCGTTGACTTCGGTAATAACTTCGATGAGTCGCTGCAAGAACCAACAGTAATGCCTTCTTATCTTCCCAACCTTTTAATAAACGGCGCAAGCGGAATTGCCGTTGGAATGGCAACAAATATTCCACCGCATAATATTAGTGAAGTGATTGATGGTTGTGTTGCTTTGATTGAAAATCCTAAAGCAACCGCTGCAGATTTGATGAAACATGTTAAGGCTCCGGATTTTCCGACAGGCGGAATTATTTATGGATACGAAGGCGTTAAAGATGCTTTGCTTACAGGCAGGGGAAGAGTTGTTATCCGTGCAAAAGCCAACATTGAAACATTAAAGAACGACAGAGAAAATATCATTATCACCGAAATTCCTTACCAGGTTAACAAGGCATCGTTAATTGAAAAAATTGCGGATCTTGTTCGCGAAGGAAAGATAACTGAAATATCAAACATAAGAGATGAATCTGACCGCGATGGAATGAGGGTGGTTATTGAGTTGAAGCGTGATGCACAACCGGCTGTTGTTCTTAATCAATTATTTAAGCACACACAAATGCAAGTTACGTTTGGCGTTATCATGCTTGCACTTGTTAATGGCGCCCCGAAGGTACTTAACGTCCAGGAAATGATTAAGCACTTTTTAGATCATAGAATGAAAGTGCTTATTCGCAGAACTAAGTATGAATTAGACGCTGCTGAAAGACGTGCCCACATTTTAGAAGGCTACATAATTGCTCTTGATAATATCGATGAAGTAATCGAGACAATTAAAAAATCCAAGGATACTGAGACTGCTAAGAAAAACTTGATGAAAAAATTCAAGTTAAGCGAGATACAGGCAAAAGCAATTTTGGATATGAGATTGCAGCGCTTAACAGGATTAGAGCGCAAGAAGATAGAAGACGAATACAAAGAAACCATTAAGCTGATTGAAAGGCTTAGAGGAATTCTTGACAACGAAAGAACAAGAAAAAAAATTATTAAAGACGAACTTCTTTTACTTAAAGAAAAATACGGCGATGAACGTAGAACAGAAATTATAAAAGATTATAAAGAATTTTCTTTAGAAGATATTATTGCCGAAGAAGATGTTGTTGTAACAATATCACATGGCGGATTTATTAAACGTTTTCCTGTTAGCGGATACAGACGACAAGGGCGAGGCGGTAAAGGCGTAACGGGTGCAGGAACTAAAGAAGATGACTTTATTGAACATATGTTTGTTGCCTCAACGCATCAATATATTTTATTCTTTACAGACAAAGGCAGGTGCTACTGGTTAAAGGTTCACGAACTGCCCGAAAGCGGAAGAACTGCAAAGGGAAGATCAATTGTTAATCTTCTTGATAAAGCCAAAGATGACAACATAACAGCATTTGTTGCAGTTAAGGAATTCCGAGAAGATCAATATCTTATTATGGCAACAGAAAAAGGCACGATAAAGAAAACTGTGCTTTCTGCTTATGGTAATGTTCGCAAAGGCGGAATCAATGCTATCAATCTTGCTGCCGGTGACAAACTAATTGAAGTTAAGATGACAGATGGAAAAAATGATATTGTAATTGGAACAAGCAACGGTTTTGCAATTCGCTTTAACGAAAAAGATGTGCGCAATATGGGAAGAACAGCAACGGGAGTGCGCGGAGTTAGGCTCGGAAAGGGCGATCGCGTTGTTGGCTTACTTGTAATTAGAAACGATAAAACCACTGTTCTTGTTGTAACAGAAAAAGGATTCGGTAAACGCTCAGATATAAATGATTACAGAATTACAAAACGCGGCGGTAAAGGCGTTATAACTGTTAAAACCACTGATAAAGTCGGTAAACTGATTGCCTTGATGGAAGTTGTTGACCGTGACGAGCTTGTAATTATCTCAACACAAGGAATGGTAATAAGACAAAGCATTAAAGATCTTCGCGTTATGGGAAGAAACACCCAGGGTGTTAGAGTGATCCGGCTAAATGAGGGCGATTCTATTGCAGATATTGCACGGGTAATTCCTGAAGACGATGAGATTAATGGCAATGGCAATACTAATGGTAACGGAAAAAATAATAGTGAGCTTTTATAAATAAAATTAATTTTCTATTTAAGATCGGGGTGGCATTGAATCTGTTGCCTTGATATTTTTTTATGTATTCAATATTTGAAACTGAAATAACTATTAGACCCGATGACATTGATCTAAACAATCATGTTCACAATACAAAGTATTTGGATTATGTTCAGGCTGCCCGATACGAACAAATGATTAAAGAATATAAGATGTCAATGGAGGAATTTCATTCACTTGGATATAATTGGGTTGCTAGCACCGCACACATTGAGTTTAAGAGAGCTTTAACTTTGGGAGATAAAATAGTTGTGAAAACCCAGCTTAAATCTTACAGCGGTGCCCAGGTTGTTGTTGATTTCTGGATTGTAAAAAAAGACAATCAAAAAGTTGCATGCAGAGGGTTATCTCGTTTATACCATGATTTCGCTTGGTTCCGGAAAGCCCGTTAGGCTTCCCGAAGAAATAATAAAAAAATATACTGTGTAATTAAAAACCGTTAGCCAGACTTATCAAATCCTCATAAATTCTATCACTCTTTGGAAGGGCCCCTTCTACCTTACAAACCTCACTCGCAAAATCATTTGCATGTTTATTAATCTGCATAAGATCCCAGCCCTTCATAAATCCTATGCAAAGCACTGCAGAAAAAGCGTCTCCAGCTCCGGTTGTATCTATTATATCAGAATCTGTCTGAGAAAAATCACTTCTTTCTCCATTTTCAAAAAGCGTTGATCCATCTTTTCCGCGAGTTACCGCAAGAAGGTTAATTTTAAATTGTTCCATTAGCTCGAGAGCAACTCGTTCTGTATTATATTCTGTTTTAAAAAGAATATCATTAAGGGTCTTTAGTTCGCTATAGTTTACTTTTATTATATCTGCAGCTTCAAGAGAGCTGCGTATTATATCTTCAGAATAAAATTTCTGACGAAGATTTAAATCACAAAAATATTTTATGCTCCGGTTAAAATATGATTGTATGGTTTCTCTGGAGGTTTTATTTCTTTGACCCAATGTTCCAAAATATAAAACGTCGGTATCAAGATTAATTAAATCTTCTGCTTCATCCGTTTGCTCGATAAAATCAAATGCCCGGTCAGTATCTATTGTAAACGACGGTTCTTTGTCTTCATTCATTTCAATAGTTGCAATACCGGTTGGGTGGATTTTGTCCTGCTGAATATATTGCGTTGAAATCTTACGCTTCTGGATTTCAGCCAAGGCTTTTGCCCCAAGCACATCTTTTCCAACCCTGCTGATAATATTTCCCCCACCGGTAATTTTATTAATATGATAAATAAAGTTCAGCGGGGCACCGCCGAGTCTTTTATGGGAGGAAAATATATCGAATAGAATTTCGCCTATTGATGTAATGTTCATAAAAAAAACAAGTGTGTTGTGTTTACAAAGTTTTTGTTAATCATACACCAATAATATTAGAAGGTTGTAAAAATTTATCAACACAAAACATCATAAAAATTGCAAATATTTTTCTCTCATTGAGAAAATCAAAATTAATCGGGGCTCTCTTCTTCAAGCATGGGTTCCTCATTCATATTTACCCATGGATTAATATCTGTATTCCATGTTTCCACTCTTATCTTTAATGAGCCATCGTCCTGCACTTCCCAAACCGTAATATATTTGCCGTTATCCGGCCATTCTTCCTCTGAATCCGGCGGGCTCATTATCATATCATAATTTCCAACTTCAATAATATAATTACCGGCTGGAATTATATCTGTTGTATTAAGAACAAAATGTGTTGTTCTCCAGCCGGTTTCTTTTTGTTCTTCACTGATTGCTCTTACCGAGGCCATGCCTCTTATCATCGGCTGATAACTGGGAAGAGACAAAATATTGTCTGTATACATTCCCAGCATTGCCTCTACATCGTTTTCAAGGATTGCTTTTGTGTAATACTTGTTCCTTTCGTCAATTTTTAGTCTTATGTCCTCAATGTTTTGAGACTTTACCGGAGTTGCAATTAAAGAGAATAGAACCGAAAGTAAAAAGAATTTTTTCATACTTTTTCCTTTAAGTGATTGTTTTAAATAGCTGCCGCAACCAAACATTTATTTTAACAGAGTTACTTTACTAAATTACAAACATTATTACTTTTTATTAACAAATATTACCCCTGCGGTAATTATTGTTCCACTCAGTATCATAATTAATGTGATTTCTTCATTCAACATTAACCATGCGGCAAATACAGTAATGAGTGGTTCAAAATATAAATACGCTCCAACTTTTGCTGTTTCAAGTTCCCTTAATGCATAAGCCCAAATAACATACGAGACACCGGAGCATAATAGACCTAAAAACAAAATTGAAATCCATCCAACAACACTTAAATTAACTACAGATTCTACTGTGGATTCATTTAAATTAAACGGGATTATGATGACCGCCATCATAATGAAAAGATAAAGAATTGTCATTAGTGGAGAATATTCGAGAGATATTTTTTTATTAACAATAGAATATATTCCCCATGTAAAAGCACTAGCAAGAATTAATAGATCGCCCTTGTGTTCAAAGAAATTTACGTTTAGTGGATTTCCCTTTCCGACCAACAACAACAATCCGAACGAAGCAATTAAAATTCCTAAAATATTAATAATATTTAGTTTTTCTTTAAAGAATATAAATCCGAGTATTGCTATAAAAACCGGCGCTGTTCCTATTATCCACCCTGTATTTGCTGCAGTTGTAAACTTCATTCCCGTTACCTGAATCCACAAATGGAAAACACCAATTGCTGCTAACAATAAAATATAAAGATGGCTTTTTAATTTTATTGAAAAGCTTCTCTTCGTATAAAAAGCGATAGGAAGCAATAGGGTTATTGCCAGAATTAACCGCATCGAGATAATTGTTTCCGGAGATATGTAATCGAGAAGATATTTTGTCGCTATAAAAGAGGCTCCCCAGAATATAACGGCGGGTATTGGCAATAAATATTTAAAGGTTTTTGATCTCAAAATTTTGTTAACTGTTCGAAGTTTGTTGCTTTGAATTTTACGAAATAAACTCTTTAACCGAAGTATAAACCATTTCTACATCAAGCTCTTGTATGCATTTAAACTGAACGTCGGTTCTTGAACAATTAAGTGGTTTTGGAGAATAGAAGAAGCAGGGGGAACAATCAAGATTTAACGAGACTATTTTGTGTTCTGTTTTCCACGGATGTATGTAATTTGTATTCGTTGGTCCGATGATAGAAATAACCTTTAAACCAAGTGCAGAGGCAAAGTGCATTAAGCTTGAATCATTACTAACAAAAAGATTACACCTTTTCATGATCGACACACTTTTCATTAAGTCTGGGGCATTAACAACGAGAGCCTTATCCGAATTAATTTGATTTAAAATGTTTTGTTTTAATTCGTCTTCCTCCGGTCCGCCAAAAATTAATATTCTGGCCGAGTGGTTTTCAATAAGTTTCTTAGCAAGGGCGGCAAATTTTTCAGGCTCCCATCTCCTTTTAATATGATTTTTTAGTGTCGCACATCCCGGATGAAAACCAATCACCAAATCTTTTTCACTGACAGATTTATCTTGCAGAAATTCTTTAGTAAAAGTATTATTGCTTTCTTTTAGTTTTACTTGAAGAGTTGGTTCTTCCTTAATTTCTCGCTTTAACAACTTCTCAACCAGCTTAATATTTTCCTGAACATTATGAAGCGAATCGTTTTCTTCGATGGTTATGTTATTTAGCCACCCGAGATTTGTTTTGTTTCTTCGAAGATATTCAACGCCAACCCTCTTCTCCGCACCAAGAAGATAATTAATAATATTGTATTCTTTTCTGTTTGATGGATAAACACTAATGGTTGTGTTGTACTTCCCCCTTAATGATAAAATAAATCTCAGTGAGTTGATAATGCCTTCTTTCATAAAATCGAAGTAAATAACCTTATCAATGTCCGGGTTTGATTCACAAAGATCTTTAACACCGCGGAACATAACTAAGACATCTATTTGTGCGTTTGGGCGTGCTTTCCTTAGTAGGCGCAATGCCGGTGTGAACATTAACGCATCGCCAATGCCTGACAGGGCAAGAATTAGATTTTTCATATATATATTGGCATCAAATTATTTTCTTCCTGCCATTTAGTGTTAATATTCATTTTATGTATTAAACATCTAACTTGGCATACCTAGCATGCTTTTCAATAAAATTTCTTCTTGGCTCAACTGCATCTCCCATAAGTGTTTCAAATATTTTATCTGCTGATGCAGCGCTTTCTAAATTTACCTGAAGAATGGTTCTTGTCTCGGGATTCATTGTGGTTGACCAAAGCTGCTCGGGATTCATTTCTCCCAGACCTTTATACCGCGAAATATTTACTCCTTTTACCTGTCCTTCGGTCTCTACTTCTTCCATGTTTTCTTGGTCTTTTTCCTTCTCTTTCCCTTTGCCATCGGCTCTAAATTTTTTTAATAGTTGATCTCTTTCCTCATCATCAAAGGCATAAACCTCTTCTTTCCCTTTTTTAATTTTATATAGCGGCGGCTGTGCAATATAAACTTTACCGGCAAGAATTAATTCTTTCATATGCCTGTAGAAAAACGTAAGAAGAAGTGTTCTTATATGACTGCCGTCAATATCGGCATCTGTCATTAAAATTATTTTTCCATACCGTGTTTTTGTGGGATTAAAATCTTCGCCAATTCCCGCACCTATTGCAGATATCATCGCCTGAATTTCCTGATTCTCAAGAACTTTATTCAGCTTAGCTTTTTCCACATTTAAAATTTTTCCTTTAATTGGAAGAATGGCCTGAAACCTTCTATCTCTTCCTTGTTTTGCAGAACCACCTGCAGAGTCACCCTCAACAATATATATTTCACAATGCTCGGGATCATTAATTGAGCAGTCTGCCAGCTTGCCCGGAAGGTGCATGGAGTCGAGAGCGTTTTTTCTTCTTATAAGATCGCGCACTTTGCGGGCTGCTTCTCTTGCTTCTGCGGCACGCATGCATTTTTCAATTACTTTTTTGCCAACAGATGGATTTTCTTCTAGATATTCAGACAGTTTTTCACCAACTATTGTTTCTACAATTGATTTGACCTCGCTGTTACCTAACTTTGTTTTCGTTTGTCCTTCAAACTGGGGCTCCATAACCTTAACCGATATAACAGCCGTTAAACCTTCTCTAAAGTCATCTCCCGATAGTGTAATTTTACTATTTTCTTTAATCAGTCCGTTTTTATAGGCATAGTTATTAAAAGTTCTTGTAAGGGCTGTTCTGAAACCGACAAGATGTGTTCCGCCCTCAATTGTGTTTATGTTATTAACATAAGTATGAACATTTTCTGAATAAGAGTCGCTGTATTCTAAAGCGATTTCAACGGGGGTGTTGTCTCTTTCACCCTCAATATAAACCGGCTTATGAAGTGGCGTGCGTTGTTCATCAAGATACTTAACAAAATCTACTAGTCCGCCTTTAAATCTGAAAGATTCCTCTAGTTTTTCTTCTTCGCCTTTCAAAATCATTGTTACTTCTTTGTTCAGATATGCCAGCTCACGTAATCGTTCTGCCACCGTTTCAAAATTAAATTTTGTAACCCTGAAAATTGAGTTGTCGGGCAGAAAGGATATTTTTGTTCCTGTTTGGTCTCCCTTATATGTCCCTATTTGTTTAACCTTTTCAACCGGAATCCCTTTTCTATATTCCTGGAAATATGTTTTGCCATCTCTCTTAACTTCAGCTCTCATCCACTCCGAAAGTGCGTTAACGACAGAAACTCCAACACCGTGCAAACCGCCTGATACTTTATAAGAGTTCTTATCAAACTTTCCGCCGGCGTGAAGAACTGTCATTACAACTTCAAGTGCAGATTTTTTTTCGATGGGATGAATATCAATTGGAATTCCTCTTCCCTTATCTTCAACAGACACGCTGTCATCTTTATGTAACGTTACAATAACCCGATCATTAAATCCTGCAAGTGCTTCATCAATACTGTTATCTACAACTTCGTTAATAAGATGATGAAGCCCTCGTGAACTAACATCGCCAATGTACATAGCTGGACGTTTTCTAACTGCTTCCAGTCCTTTTAGTACATTTATATTTTTGGCGCTATAGTCGTTGCCGTTGTTTTTATTATTATTCTTTGCCATACGTTATTTTTTGTCCTTCAATATGTAAATCTAATTTGTTTTATTCTTTCTTCATTATAGAAAGAATTTATTTTGCTTATTATACTTTCTTCCTTGTTCTTTAATTCCTGTCTCCAGGCTGGATTCTCAACTTTAATAACCAGTGTGTTTTTATTCGATTTAACAGAAGAAACTATTTTTACCAGATCCGGAAAAATATCCTTAAAGTCGTTCACTATATCGTTGCTTTTTACGGTCTCTCTTATTTTTTTTAGCCCGGGTTCTTGGTTAAAAACATCTTTCAGGCTTCTAAATCTGTCAGGCATAATTAATCTTTCCATTTTGCAACCTAACCAAAGAATCGTTATCGCCTTTTGACAAAAAGGAAAAGTTGGCAAAATCGGTTAGCGTTATAAATGCTTGCCCAACCTTTCCAAGATATTCACTTATTTTTACAGACCTAAATGCATCAAGTTCACCAAAGACATCATCAAGTAAAAATATTGGTGTTTTGTTCGTAATATCTTTTAAATAAAAAAACTCTGCAAATCTTAATGCTGTTTGAAATGTTTTGTTTTGTCCTTGTGAACCAAACGTTTTAAGATTAAAATCATTTATTTCAAAAATTAAATCATCTCTATGTGGTCCGACAAGATTTACACATCTTCTAAGCTCTTCATCTTTTTTTTCTTTTAGCAACAACTCAAATCTTTCGTCAATATTATCCCCATTATAATTTTCCAGATAGGAATATTTTATTGAAGGAATTTCTTCGTTATTCATTATTTGGAAAAAAGAATCTCTAACATAAGTGTTATACTCGTTGATAAACTTTTTTCTATATGTAATAATTTCGGAACCGGTTTTAATTAATCTTTCCGTCCAGGAATCAAGCTCTTTAAAGTCGTCTGAATATCTATATTCTTTTAACCTGGTTAATAAAGAAGATCGTTGCCTGAGCGTTTTATTATAATCAAGCAGGTTAAAAAGATAATTGCTGCTTGCCTGTGAAATAATTGAATCTATTAGTTTCCTTCTTTCAGAAGGTGTGCCTTGTGTAATTGCATGATCGGCGGGCGTGAGAACAACAACTGGAAATCTGCCTATTACTTCGGCGGTTCTGCTGACTAATTTTTCATTAAGGTAATAATATTTTTTGTTTTCGGAAAAAGAATAGATCAGTTTTACGATATCTTCTGTTAGATCCTTAAACCATCCTTTTATTTCAAAATCATTTTGATCGAATCTAACCACTTCACTATCCGACCTGGTAATGTTGCTCTTTGAAGTACACAAATAATATATTGATTCCAACACACTTGTTTTGCCCTGTCCGTTACCTCCGACAATATAGTTTAATCCGTTGCTGAAATTGATAGAAGTATTTATATGACTTCTGAAGTCTTTTAACGAAACAGAGGAAAGAATCATACTAATTATTTAATCGCACAGGCATTAATAACATCATTAGTTCTTCATTCTCATCGATATCATTAGGTTCAACTATACTGGCTTTTGTCGGTGAGTGAAGTTTAAAAGTTATCTTCTCGCTATTTAGATGTGTAAGAATATCATTAACATATGAAGTGTTAAAACCAATATTCATTTCATCGCCGTTATACTCGCACAGAACATTTTCTTTAGCATCTGAGCCATGATCAACATCCTCAGCACTTACAAGTAAATTGCTTTTACTAATAGAAAACTTTACTTGTTTAGATGTAGAGGCAGAGAACAAAAGCATTCTTTTAATTGTCGATTGTAATTGTGCTTTGCCTACTATGAGAAGATTCTCGTTCTCAAGCGGAATAACACTACTATATGCCGGATATTTTTCACCAATCAGTCTTGTTATAAATTCTCCGTCACTAAGAATAAATGATGCATGAGTTTTGCTTAAGTAAAGTTTAACATCTCCCTCACCCAATTGTTTAGATAAAACAGAGATGGCTCTTTCTGGTAAAATATATTGTTCCGATACAGATGACTTTATTGATTTATTAATATACTTTACTAACCTATGTCCGTCGGTCGTAACAAATTTTAAACCCTCTGCGGTAAATTCTAAAAGTGTTCCTGTCATTGCCGGACGCATATCTTCTTTACTCATTGCAAATGCCGTTTGATCAAAAGCTTTCTTTAAATCAGTTCCGCTTATAGATATTTCTTTTTCTCGTGATACTTCCGGAATTTCAGGAAAGTCTTCGCCGGGAGAATAACTTAGATTGTAAACACCATTATCGGTTGTTAGTTTTAACTTTGAGTTAGGTTCGGTTTCAAAAGCTATTTGAGTGTCATCCAGAGATCTTATTATGTCGTATAATAACCTGGCAGGTACAACCATCTTAATGTTTTCATCAGCAGCAACATTTAGGGATGATCTTAAGGCTATTTCAAGATCAGTTGCACAAACAGTTAGTGCACCATCTTTAATTTCAAATAGAAAGTTTTCGAGGATGGGCATCGGTGTTCTAGATGGAACTGCCGGAATTATTTTAGATAAAAGTTTTTCTAAGACCTTACTGTTGATCTTGAATTCCATGGTAAAAATTTCTCCTTTTGAAACGCAGTAAAATAGTAAAAATAGAGGGGAATCTCAATTTGAATTGAAATAAAATTTAGGTAAGAAAAAGGAGTTAGAGCAAATTTTAGACTCTAACTCCTATGGTAAATTCCTGTAAAATCTTTTATGGACCAACTAATGGATCTACTACTCCTGATAGATTTTCAACCGTTAGGTAAACTTCAATATCCGCGTCTGAAACTGAAACCAGATATAACATTGCTTTCAATGCTACTGTTCTATCATCATCTGCTTCTTCATCAACAAAGGAAATCACTCCTGTTACTGCTCCTGAAACATTGTAGGTATGCGGGAAATCTACATTCGTAAGTATAACTGCTCTCAGTAGTAAAATCATTTAAAACCAATGTTTCTCCGGATGCAACATTGTAAGTTTTTGATCCGAATAATAACTCTAGATTTGCCTGAGAATTGTTAACTATTTTAAACTCGTTTTCAAATGATTCAGAACAGCTAATGAAGCTCAAAGAAACTAAGGCTAAAAAGGCTATTAAGAAAGTTAGCTTTTTATTCATTTTAGTCCTCATATAATATTTATTGATTTTATTACCAGTGAAATTAGATTTTTTAACTTTAATAATCAAATTGTATTTATAAACAACGTTATAATTAATATTAAATATATTTTAAAATATTAATAACAATTATAATGCTGTTGATATGTTTATAACCCCGTAAACCTTTTAATTATCAGCAATAGTATACCAATAATCATACCGAAGATGTGGATATTAAGTTAAAAAGCCCGGGTTCCAAAACAAACTGTTAATTACTTTAATATTTTCAACAAATCTTTAACCACGAATAAACATATTATCAACATTATTTTATCTGAAAATCGGTTAAAATTTCCTATGAGGAACTTAATTCTATCTTGCTTTTTAAATTTTCAACCATCTCTTTTATGATAATATCGTTATTAACAGAGTGTTCTATAGTGGTACATGCGTGTATCACGGTAGAATGATCTCTTCCTCCAAAATGTAAGCCGATAGTTTTTAGTGAGGATTTTGTCATTTTACTAGCAAGATACATGGATATCTGCCTGGCTAAAACCACTTCCTTTTTACGGGTCTTCTCGCGAACTTTATTTTCAGCAACGCTAAGATGTCCGCACACGATTTTAGTTATTTCGTCAATCGTAACAGTTAAATTATTTTTTCTTTCGGTACCAACTTCTCTAACAATTTTTTTTGCGAGATCTAAGGTTATTTCTTTTGAATTGAGAGAAGCGTTAGCAAGAAGCTTTATAAGACAGCCTTCAAGTTCACGTATGTTGGAAGTAATATGGTAAGCTATATACTCAATAATTTCGGAAGAGATATTCATTCCATAGTCTTCTGTTTTCTTTTTCAGAATTGCTATTCTGGTTTCAAATGCCGGAGGTTGAATATCTGCCTGAAGACCCCATAGAAAGCGGGAGATAAGTCTTTCATCTAATCCTTTTAAATCTTTTGGCGATTTATCCGATGTTAGAATAATCTGCTTTTTAGATTGATGAAGAGTGTTAAAAATATGAAAGAAAAGATCCTGGGTCTTTTCTTTACCGATAAGAAACTGGATATCATCAATTATAAGAACATCCATACTTCTATAAAAACCAGAAAACTCATTTATTTTATTCGATTGAATTGCTTCAACAAACTCAACGGTAAAACTGTCTGATGATAAATAAATTACTTTTTTATCTGGAAAAATTTCTAAAATGCTATTACCAATCGCTTGAATTAAGTGTGTCTTTCCTAGACCAACGCCACCATAAACGAAGAAAGGATTAAAAGAAGTGCCCCCGGGGTTATCACTTATAGCACCCGCAGCAGCGCGGGCAAGTTCGTTACCTTCGCCTTTTATAAAATTGTCAAATCGATACCTGGAATTTAAATGCGATTCAATATTATTTTTTTTTGCTTCTGAAGACTTTGTTACTGTAGTTACAGTTTTTATAACGTTAATGTTTCCGGAGTTATTATCCTCAATCTCGGATGTTTCATCACTAATTATATAGGCAAGTTTTGATCCCGGTCCGAGAACTTCGCCTAAAACTTTGTGAATTAACAAGCTATAGTGTTCATCAAGCCACTCCCAAAAAAACTGACTTGGCAACTGAACCTTAAGAGTAGAATCAATAACTTCCACAGGACGAATTGGCAAAAACCAAGTATTGTAGGTCATTAGAGTAACGTTCTCTTTGATTCTGGACAGGCAATTTTTCCACACTAAAGATGAATTATTAGCTGTATTTTCTATATAAACTTGTTCAGGAGCGAATTTTAAGTTATCCACAGGATTTATAAGAAATAGTTTAAATAAATGTAAAAATTTTCAAACAATAAAATTAAGAATAACAATTTACCAACAAGTTGCTAACATCACATAAAAACCGGTAACATCAATAAAATTAAGCAGTTAAAAGAACCAACCTCATGCCGATAAACATTTATAAGTAAAAATTTCCTTTATAACACTCGTAAGAAAATTGTGAAACGTTTTCACAAAACCCCCTTTTACACAAGTTATCAACACCGTTTTTGCCAATTGTTATTGACCAAAAAATAGAAATATAAGACCAACTCCGCAAATTAATTCTTAACTTATTATACAATTTATTCATTACTTCAATCATTCAAAGCAAATAGACTGCTTATAATGTTGTAAGTTTTTAAGTCAAGTAATATATTTGCAGACTTTATATGATAATTAGGAGCAAAAAATGAAAAGAACGTATCAACCGAGTAACAGAAAAAGAAAAAATAAGCACGGATTCCGTGAAAGAATGAAAACTAAAAACGGAAGAAAGGTAATTGCAAGCAGACGCGCAAAGGGAAGAAAAAAATTAACGGTCAGTGACGAATAGTTATTGAATTGAAAAAACACTCTCTTTCCAGCGAAGAAAGAATTAAAAGCAAGAAAGAATTCGATCGCATATATGAGTTTGGAAAAACAATTTATTCTTCAGACAAAAAATTAAAAGCAATATTTTTGTGCGATCGGGCAGTTGATAATCCGGGAGTAAAGATAGCCATAGCGATATCAAAAAAAGCTGGTAATGCCGTATGGCGAAATAGAGTTAAAAGGCTGATTAAAGAGTCCTACAGACTTAATAAAGAATCCTTAATTTCTAAAATTAAAGAGAAAAATATTTTATTAAGAATAATTTTTTCAGCAAACCACTTGAATGAAAATAGAAACAAGCGGTTAAAACTTCATTACATATTAACACCTGTGTTAGATTTGCTTAGTGTCATTAAAAATGAAATTTAAATATTTTCTTCTCTTAAAAGAATTAGCATTTCAACATGCCGGAAAATTTTGCGATTCCAACGATCTGAATTTTAATAAGGTTTCTTAATGGATAAACAAACAATTTTAGCTTTTGTACTCATTGGAGCGATACTTTTAATATGGCTTTATATAACTGCGCCAGATCCCAGCCAGGCTCCGCAAAAAACACAAGAACAAGACACCACACTAGTTCAACAAGATAAACCAGAGGATAAGAAAACCGCAGAAAGTTCCGGTAAAGAACAAATAGTCGAAGAGATTAGTAAAGAAGTAGTTACAGAATCTTTATTCTCAGCAGAGGAAAAACCAGAAGAAATAATAGTAATTGAAAATGAAGTTGCTATTTTTGAGCTCTCTACCAGGGGAGGCAACTTTAATAAAGTTTTCCTGAAAAAATTTAATAATTGGTACTCTGCCGGCAAAGGAAACGGCGAAATACAAACAAAACATCTGGTTCAGCTTATTCATTATTCTTTGGGCGGCAGTTATGATGTCGCTTTCGTTTCTTCAGAAGGCAAAGCCGTAAATACCGGCTCTTTGAATTTTAATTATGAGCAGAAAAAACACAGACACAATTTATTAGGACAAGACTCGGTTAGAATAGATTTCACTTTTTCTGTTGATGAAAACAGATCAATTACAAAATCATATTTGTTTTACGGAAACAAGTATTTTATTAAAAGCGACATAAGCTTTGTAGGATTAAATAATCTTATAAGTAACAACACTTTTGATCTTGTTTGGAATAACGGAATTCGATTTGTTGAAGAAAATTCGGTTGATGAAGCAAACTACAGCAAGGCAATCTTTTATTACGGAGACGAAGCCGTTGACATAGATGCTACATCCGCAGAAGAAAAAACGGTTAAGGAATTCAGAGGAAGAGTAGATTGGTTTGCCCTAAAAAACAAATACTTCTCGACCATTATAATACCTGAAAATAAAAACAGTATAGATGGTGCTTACGTTGAAGGCACAAGACAAGTCTTTCCCAATGAAGGTGTAAGAGAATATTATAATGCACGATTGATTATTCCTTTTAGTAATAAAGCAGAGGAAACACACTCGTTCACAATTTTTATAGGTCCCGTTGATTATGATCTTCTCTCTGAAATAGATGTTTCTTTAAGATCTGTAATTAACTTCGGCGGATTTTTTGGTTTAACTTTTATTGTCCGACCGATTGCAGAATATGTGCTTCTGCCATTATTTAAGTTCCTGCATAGTTTAATTCCGAATTATGGAATAGTAATTATTGTGTTTTCTCTGATTATCAAATTAGTTGTTTATCCTCTTACAAAGTCCAGTTATCGGTCGATGAAGAAAATGCAGTCGCTTCAACCGAAGATTGCAGAAATAAAAGAAAAGTATAAAGACGATGCACAGAAGATGAATAAAGAGACAATGAAATTATACTCAACTTATGGTGTAAACCCAGCCGGTGGCTGTTTACCCATTCTTCTTCAAATGCCGGTGTTTATTGCTTTGTGGGGATTGTTCCAGGTGGCTGTTGACTTAAGACAACAACCGTTTGTCTGGTGGATTAAGGACCTCTCACGTCCGGATGTTATTTATGATCTCGGTTTTAAATTACCGCTTTTCGGGATACAGCAGATAAGCGGTCTTGCAATACTTATGGGCGTTACAACGTTCTTGCAACAGAAGATGACAATGAAAGATCCGAAACAAGCTGCGTTGGTTTATATTATGCCTGTAATGCTTACTATTCTTTTTATGACATTTCCATCAGGATTAAATCTTTATTACTTTATGTTTAATCTTTTATCTATTGCCCAGCAGTATTATATAAATCATAAAAGCGGTGATGTTGAACTTGTGCCTGTTGCAAATCCGAAAAAGAAAACAGGATTTATGCATAGATTAATGGAACAAGCCGAACAACAATCAAAGCAACAGCAGAAAAAGAAAAAATAATTTAATAATGCGGTCTTTGTTTTATAATGAAGACCGTTAAAGTTCTACTTATGAGAAAAAACATTTACATAATTCTTTTCTCAGTTATTATCCTCACCACAGGCACTTTCTCTCAAAAAAATACCGAATTAAAACCCGAATTTATTAAAAAAGAACTTCCTTTTGGATTAGTAGAATTCATTCCGAAACCAAAACCAGTAGTTGCACTAGCCTTAAGCGGTGGTGGCGCAAGAGGACTTTCGCAGGTTGGTGTTTTAAGAGCACTTGAAGAAGCCAATATAGATGTTGACCTTATTGTGGGTACCAGCATGGGAAGCATTATTGGTGGGCTTTATGCTACCGGATATACTGTTGACGAGTTATATGCCGTAGCCCTTACTACTGATTGGGAGGATCTACTTACAATTTCCAGACAGTCAGACAGAAGTGAGTTATTTGTTGATCAAAAGATTACGGAAGACAAGGCAGTGCTCACACTCCGGCTGGACGGATTAAAACCCATTCTTCCAACAGCATTTAACGACGGGCAAAAACTTTCTAACTATCTAAATATAATAACATTTAATGCTCCTCTTCATTCAAACGATTCTTTTGATCTTCTCAAGAAAAAGATTCAGAGCAGTATGCACAAACCTTGTTACCGGCGACCCCGTTATTTTAAAATCCGGAACACTTAGCAAAGCACTAAGAGCAAGTTCAAGCGTAACTTTCTTTTTGCCGCCCGTGCAATTAGATTCATTGCTTTTAATTGATGGCGGGTTGGTTGAAAACATTCCTGTTAATACAGCAAAAGCAGAGGGCGGGGATATTATAATTGCGATTAATACAACAAGTCCGCTCCATAAGGAAGAAAAATTAGACGCACCATGGATTATTGCAGATCAGATAGTTAGCATTCCAATGAAACACTTGAACGCTAATCAAATTGAAAAAGCAGATGTTGTTATTACTCCCGAACTAAATGATATGGGGTCTACTGACTTTAGCGACATTGATAAATTGATAAATTCCGGCTATCAAAGCGCACTACCACATATTGCAGCCATTAAAGAGAAAGTTGATTCGGTTTATTTGAGTCGTTTAGCTGCAGAAGAAAAATACTTTAAGAACCCATATTTCCCCGGCAATCTTACTATATACGAAAGAGAAATTTTAAACAAGCATATTTCAAAAGATTCGGTTTCAAACAAACAACTTCTCTTAGCTCTTTATGAATTATTTTCTCTTGATGATTATGATGAAATTAAAATGGAGATTACTGAATATGAAAGCGAAACAACCATACAGCTTATCAAAAGGGAATCTCCAATCATAAAAACAACAGATCTTATAGGATCCTCAGCAATTAATTCCGAAAGAGTAGGTGAAATATTTTCATCACTCACCGGACAGCATTACAGCGGACGAAGAATTTTAAATACACTTATTGCATTATTAAAAGAGTACAGAAAAATTGGATATTCCTTAGCCAATATTTCTGAAATCACTTTCGACAAAGAAAACGGACAACTTGGAATTTTTGTTGATGAAGGAATAATATCAGAAATAATTACTGAAGGAAACGATTATACAACCCCAAGCATTATTACAAGAGAATTTCCAATTAAAGAAGGAGACTTTTTCAACATCGACAAAATCTCAGAGGGACTAATTAACCTTCGTGGGACAAGGCTATTTGAAGATGCCGAGGTTATACTTAAAAAAGAAAATGGTAAAAACATTTTAGTTATTAACGTAGTTGAAAGACCTACAAGCCTTTTAAGACTGGGCTTTAATGTTAATACTGAAAACCGCGCACGCTTTGCCGCTGATTTGAGAGAAGAAAATCTTTTTGGCAGTGGATCGGAGCTGGGATTTCTTTTTCATGCAAGCTCAAGAGATCGAGGCATTCAGCTTGAACAAAAATCAAATAGAATATTTAATACTTACTTAACTTATAAAATAAACGCCTTCTATTATTTTAATGATATATATGTTTATGGCGATAAGCCTCAAATCTCTGAAAATAATTTTTCAAGAGAAGAAATCGGCGAATATAGACAGATATTTTTTGGAGGGTCGCTGGGTATTGGTGCACAGGTTGAGCGTTTTGGCAACCTAATTTTCGAAGGAAAATATCAAACAAATAAAGTCAAAAATTTAAAAGAAAGCCCGGTCGAACCATACAACATAGAAATTTTAAGTCTAAAAATTAGCACAACAGTAGATACGCAGGATAAATACCCATATCCAGAGATAGGAATTTATTTTAACGGATTTTATGAAACCGCACAAACTTTTCTTGGCGGAGATATTGGTTATACTAATGTCGGTTTTGAATACAGAAATCTTTTTAGACTATCTTCAGTCAGTGTCTTGTCAACTGGAATAAATATGGGTTTTGGTGATAAAACCCTTCCGTTAGCACAACAGTACTCTTTGGGTGGGATGAATTCGTTTTTTGGGATGCGCGATAATGAATATCGCGGCAGACAAATATTCCTAACATCGTTGATGTACAGATATAAACTTCCCTTTGCTATTTTCTTTGATACATACTTTCGAATACGATATGATCTTGGAAATATTTGGGAAATTCAGGAACAGATTAAGTTTAAAAACTTAAAGCATGGTATCGGAACATCGCTTTCGTTTGATACACCCATTGGTCCGGCAGAATTTGCGATTGGGCGTTCATTTATTTTTAAAAACAACCTTCCCGATAATCCTATTAGCTGGGGCGATGTACAGTTTTACTTTTCGATAGGATACTATTATTAGTTCTGCTGTCTCCTTTGTTTGCCAATTTGAGCTGAGTTACTTTTAGTGTATTGCCGTTGCAATGTTTTCCTTAAGTTGAGCGATTCTTTCTGTGAATACCGGTCCCAATTCTGCTGTCTTATCAAGTTCATCTGCCCAGATTGTCCAGTGATTTGCTTCGGCAATCCGATTTGCTTCAAGTAGCAATTCTCCATATAAAACCGCGGTTAAGGTTACGTTTTGAACAATGTTCTTGGTGTACCTTCGCCGAATTGGACTATGGTCCTGGTCGCTTACCCAGGGACCCGTGAAGTTGTCTGGGCTTAATCCTTCGAGGCTCATATGCATTGAGGCTGTGTCATGTGTTTTCGCTGTAGCCACATCCTGCCATTGTAGGAATGCTCCTGCAAAACGCATGTTGTTCTTGATACCTGACAGGAAACCAGTATCTACAGTTACGGCAACCGTGATGGGACGATTAAAAGAACCTTTGGACTTTTGTTCTACCCATTTGCGAAAGATCTGATCAGAAGGTGTGACCAGATTTCCTTGATGATCTTTATAAGCTTTAAGTTCTTCAAGTTGTGCATCATCAACAGGGAGAGGAACGTCAGCATAATCACGAATGAAGCGTGAAATAGTCATATCAATTTCCTTTACACTATGAAAAAAACAAGCAAACCCAGAATATATGACGGTCAAGTATATGAAAAGTTCGGAGTTCAAAGCGATTTCATATCAAGCGCTATAATGTTACTTTAATTTACATTTCTCAAACTTAGTACTTCCAGCCAAAGGTTTTACCCCAATGTAGCCAGGATTTCCATCGGGCACTCTGTTCCTTCATAGATGTAACCAGGTGGTGAGTTAGCCAGTCCCACTCTCCTACAAGGATCGATGCTTCGAGAACTGTGTCAAAACTATTACACGGACAGTTCGAGCAATCGCGCTGTCTTTACTGCTTTCCTTTTGCAGTCGTGTTTTGCGCCAAACATACGTCTCGCATGTAGTTACGGCCATGCTCAATCAATGGAAGGTGAGTTTTATCACGATAAGGGGAAGCCTCGTCAATAAGTTATTAAAAATGAAAAGAAAGGAAGTAACGAACGAATATTTTAAACACGAAACAGATTAAAGATCGGAAGCGCATTTAAATTTTTAGAGCACCACAAAGATACCAGGATAAAAAGTCATTAATAAAAACTTACCGTATAATCCACAAATTTGCCACCATCATAATTAAACTTAGCACTAAAGAACCTGTCTTCGAAAAGCCAGGGAATAAAAATTTTATCACCCTCCCACAGATTAATTTCTGTAAGCTTATTATTTGGTATCCATTCAAGATGACCTTCCGGTGAATCGATTAATTTTCCCTCGAATTCATTAGCCGTAAAAAGAAAAACATACCAGTCCTCTTTTCCATCAAATAAAGGGAATGTTATAAAACCCTTCATAGTTACGGATTTAACTTTTAATCCGCTTTCTTCTTCAATTTCTCTTATTGCACATTCTTCGGGACTTTCACCGGGATCAAACTTGCCGCCAAGCCCATTCCACTTACCTTCATGATAATCATTTTGTTTTTTCACGCGGTGAATCATTAGTGTTGCATTCTGGTTTTTATCCATAACATAACAGAGAGTTGCAAGTTTCATTATTTAATCCGATTATTATAAAATTAGCATTGACAAAGTTATAGTACACAATTAACTTTTAATAAAGGATTGTGAACAAAAATAGATTTAATTTTTTATTTGGTTTTTAATTTTAGAATTCACAGATTTTGACAGGATAAACAAAACAACTGATACATAGAACCAAATTCCGGAGACAGCACAGCATGGATATGTCCGAATTAAAAAAAGATTTGAACGAAGAAGAAAGATATTCCATTACCGGGTCAGGTTATTTTTATGAAGAATCACTTTTTGCAGCAAAGCGTCGCAAAAAAGACGATGACGATGATCGTGACAAATCTGATGATAAAGATGATGACTTTGCTGAAGACGATGATTATTATGAAGAAGACGAAGACGATGATGACTTGTTTGATAAAGAGCCGAGCGATGATGATGTTTTTGAAGATGATTTAGAGATTGATGAACTCGATGAAGACGATCTTTTTGATGACGACGAGGAAACGCCCTTCATTTAAAGAGTAAGAGAGAAAGCAAGACTAAGAATATTATTATTATTTCTCGCTCTCACCCTTCCTCTTGTTTTTTCAATAACCCAGATAAGAATTTTTAAGCAAATAATTTTTTATGTAATCTGCTATACCGTCTTCAAGCGACGTTGTCGGTAGAGTATATCCTGCGTCTCTTAATTTCTTTAGATTAGCTTCCGTAAAGTATTGATATTTATCCGCGAGATGATCTGGCAAATCAATATATTCAATGTTAACCGGTTTGCCCATTGCATTAAATAAAGACTTAACAAGATCGTTCCAGCTTCTTGCTTTGCCGGCACCCACATTATAAAGCCCGTTCTTCTCTTTATTTTCAAGAAAGTACAAAGTCATATCAACGGCATCTTTTATATAAACAAAATCGCGCATCTGTTCGCCGTCTTTGTAATCCGGTCTTCTTGACTTGAACAATCTAACTTTGCCCGTATCTCTAACTTGCTCAAAGGCTTTGTGTACAACAGAACGCATATCGCCTTTGTGATATTCGTTTGGTCCGTAAACATTGAAATATTTTATACCGACTATTTTATTAAAAGCACCGTGACGTTTTGCCCAGAGATCAAAAAGTTGCTTTGAGTAGCCGTACATATTCAAGGGACGAAGAGATTCTAATTTGTCCTCGTTATCAATAAAACCTTCTGTTCCATCACCGTATGTTGCGGCCGACGATGCGTAAATAAAACGAATATCGTTTTTTAAACAAAACCGTGCAAGGGTTTCGGTGTAGTTGTAATTGTTCGAAAGCAAAAGATCGGCATCTTTTTCTGTTGTTGATGAAATTGCCCCAAGATGGAGTATTGCATCAATCTTGTAAAGAATTTTTTCATTGCGCAGATAATCGATGAAAACTTGTTTGTTTACAAAATCTTCAAACTTAAGTCCGACAAGATTTTTCCATTTTTCATCTTTACCGAGCTCGTCAACTATAATTATTTTATCTGTTCCGAGTTCATTTAATCTCCAGACAATTGCGCTACCTATAAAGCCGGCGCCACCGGTTACTATAATCATATTTTATTCTTTATTGTTTGATGAAAGTTTTTATTAACCATATTCTATTTTAAAATATTGAAATCCTGCAGAGATATAATGTCGGAAATTTGCAGAACATCATTCCATTGATTCATTTAGTATGCTGAGCATATCCAGCTCAAGACGTTCATATGGTGTTTCAATTATTCTTCCAAGCTCAGAATCATTTTTGTAAAAAATAAATGTAGGAACAAGTTCTATTCCCAGCCCGGTAGCTTCGTCGGCAAGGCCATCCTTATTTCGGTTAACAAAAATCAGCTCGACATTTTCTTCCGGGAATGCGAGATAATCTAATATTTTATAAAATCGCGGAATTTGTTCACGTGAGTCACTGCACCAAGTAGCACCAACAATTTTTATTTTAATGTTTTCTATGAGAGGAATAATTTCATCTGCAGCAATTGCATCAATACTATAATTCAAATATTCATCTTCCCATTCCGGCGAAAGCAGGATATCTCTTGTATAGATTCCGACAATCATTTCCTTCCCGGTTTTTTCATCGGTTTGTATTTCATAATTGGTCTGAGCACAGACAAATGAATTTAAAGCAAACACGATTATTAAAAATAATATTTTCATTTTTCTTCCTTATTATCTAGCCGATTGAAACGCACATCAACTCCCCAAAGAAGTTTTTTCCTGAGAGTTTCAAAATATGTTGTTAATGATGTATGAACAAGCTTTAATGATTTTTCATATTTCCTGATTGTTATTTCAAAAGGAGGCGGAAAAGTAAAAACTCTTTGTCCATCACAGCTAACCATAAGATGTGTGTGTGGTGAATCAGCGCGAATAAGAAGTTCCTGATTGCTTGGCAAAACCAGCGGACGTACTGTTAAGCTATGCGGTGAAATTGGTGAAAGCGTTATTACACTTGACTGAGGTGAAACTATTGGTCCGCCCACAGAAATCGAATATCCCGTTGAACCAGTTGGTGTCGCGACAATCAAACCATCAGCGGAAAAAGTCGTTACGTATTCTCCATCTACCCAGGCAGAAAGCTCAATCATTTTTGGCCAGCCGCCTTTTTCGATTACGATGTCATTAATTGCAAACAACTTTTCACAACCGTAACTGGCGCAATCACCAGTAATAACCATTCGCTCATCAATAGTATAATTTTTTGTTTTTATTGCTTCAATTATTTTGTCCATATGAACAACGTCTGCCTCGACAAGAAAACCTAGTTTGCCAATATTTACTCCAAGTACTGGTTTATCGTAGTTAAAAGCATGAAAGGCTGTTGCCAGCATTGTACCGTCGCCGCCGATGGAAAGTATCAGATCACTTTTTTCATAAATTTCTTTATCTTCATTGGGAAATTCTTCATCGAGCTGGATCTTTAATTTGCCCTTATCTTCGACAAGAGATTTTGTAAGCAGATAATCGAGGTTATTCTCTTTAAGCTTGTGAATGAAGGACGAAACAACTTCAAGCACGTTTTCTTTTGTTATGTTAGCAACGATACCAATTAGCATTGCCGCTTCTCGTTATTATTTGTATAAAGTTGTGATCTAATTTTTATTCATCTCATTTACATAAACGAGCTTAACTTCTTTAAGCGTTTCATCAAGAAATTTCTCTTCGTACTCGGAAAGATTGCCTTTCGTTTTTTCTTTTATCATATCAAGAGTATCAATAGAAAGTTTTGCAAACTCAAGGTTCTGTTCTGTTTTTCCGGCAACGGGATTTTCCAGTTTTCCCAGAGACATCATTGCCATCTGATGATTTTGCATCACAAGCTGTATAAAAAGCATTTCATTTGTCCATTTATCTTCCATAAAATCTTTCAAATTGTTGTTTGCAAATTAACAATTTAATAAATGAATTTCGCCTGACTTAACTATGTCTTACTGAAATAATATCCCCATCTTTAACAATATATTCTTTACCTTCCAATCTCCATTTGCCGGCTTCTTTTGCTTTTGGAAACGAACCGAGCTCAAGATAATCATCATAAGAAACAACTTCTGCACGGATAAATTTTTTGAAAAAATCCGTATGAATTTCTCCTGCCGATTCCTGAGCATTCATTCCTTTTCTAATTGTCCATGCGCGGCATTCATCATCGCCGACGGTGAAGAAAGATTGAAGACCAAGCAGGTCATAAGATTCTCTTATCAGACTATCAAGTGCAGATTCTTTAATTCCGTAATCATCCATAAAAACTTTAGCATCTTCTTCCGAAAGTTCAGCCATTTCCATTTCAATCTGGCCGAAAAAGTATAGTGCCTTTGTGTTAGGACCAAGTTTTTTCTTTATAAGTTCGTTAAGGAACGTTTCCGTATCATTTGTTTGCGATTCATCGAAGTTAAGAGCAATCAGCATCGGTTTGATTGAAAGAAGCTGATAGGTTCTTAAAATCAACATTTCGTCTTTAGTGAAATTATGGTCACGTAGTGGGGTTTCATTTTGAAGAAGCTCAAGACATTTTTCAAGAAGAGGAACTTCACGCTTAAGTTTATCATCATTCGTTTTCATTATTTGCTTCTTTATATTCTCCAATCTTTTTTCAATCAAAGACATATCTGAAATAATAAATTCCGTCTCAAAAGAATCAATATCCCGCGCCATATTTATTGATCCATCGGGATGAGGAACGGACTCATTTGAAAACAATCTTACTACCTGGACAAGCGCATCATTTGTTTTTACCTTAGAAAGAAAATTTCCCGTAAACTGTGTAGAACCCGAATCACCTTTTTGTAAACCAACAACATCTACAACCTCAATAGTTGCATTTACTTTTTTCTTCGGGTTGAACATTTCTGTCAGCTTATCAAGTCTTGCATCCGGTACTTTTATAACAGCCTGATGTGCTTCTGATTTTAAAAGCTCTGCGGGATCTAAAAGTGTTTTGGTTATCGTTTGGAAAAGTGTTGATTTCCCGGAATATGGCAGCCCGACTATTCCTATTTGCATCTGTTTCTCTTTTTATTTCTAATAATTTAATACAAATATAATCAAGTAAATGGAGTATGTCTTTAGATTGCATTCTCGGAATATTATTTTTTATATTTAAAAAGAAGAAAATCATATCTTGTAAAAACAGAGAGGCAAAAAATGAGATCATTAAAAATAATTTTACCGGTGCTATTGCTGGCATTTACTGTTTATTATTGCAGTACTGTTCCAATTACAGGGAGATCGCAGCTAAACTTGATTCCTGCATCGGAAATTAATGCGTTAAGTTTCCAGCAGTATGATGAATTTTTAAAACAGAATAAGTTGAGTACCGATGCAAATAAAACTGCGATGGTGAAGCGCATAGGTGTGAACGTTCAAAGAGCTGTTGAAACGTATTTTGCACAAAACAATCTATCTAAAGAATTACAGGGATATCAATGGGATTTTAATCTGGTTGAAAGCCCCGACGTAAATGCTTGGTGTATGCCCGGCGGTAAAGTTGTTGTTTATACCGGAATACTTCCGATAACACAGGATGAAACCGGACTAGCAGTTGTAATGGGACATGAAATTGCTCATGCAATTGCACAGCATGGCGGTGAAAGAATGAGTCAGGGTTTACTTCAGGAGCTTGGTGGAATGGCACTATCGGTTGCTTTGAAAGACGAACCCGAATTAACACAAAATCTTTTTATGACTGCATACGGAGTCGGTACTACGATTGGAGTAATGCTTCCCTTCAGCAGAACGCATGAAAGCGAAGCAGACAGATTGGGTTTGATATTTATGGCGATGGCTGGTTATAATCCGAATGTAGCAGTAGATTTCTGGACAAGGATGTCTGCTATGAAAGGCGGTGCTTCACCGCCGGAATTTTTAAGCACACATCCATCTGATGAAACAAGAATTGCGAATATTAAAAAGCACCTTCCTGAAGCGCTGAAGTATTACAAAAAATAATTTGTGACGTGTGGAGTCCACCTCAAAGGTGGCCTCCACATTAAATATTTATTTGATCAATAACATCTTTTTCATAGCCATATATTCCCCTGCCTGCAAACGATAAAAGTATACACCCGAAGTTAATGGTTCATCGTTAATCGTGAACTTTACCTCGTAAACCCCAGCAGCTTGTTCTTCATTAACCAAAGTTGCTATTTCCCTTCCTAATAAGTCATAAACCTTCAGACTTACATAACTATTAGCTGATATCTGATAACCAATAACAGTACTCGGGTTAAAGGGATTAGGATAATTTTGTGATAGTTGAAATTCTGTAATTTTGTCAACATCGTCTTGGATAGAGGTTGTCCCGAAAAAGAAATCAACGCTTTTTGAAATAACATCTTCGAATTTTGAATCATCAGCGGTTGTCTCAAGCGGAAAACCAAAATGTATAATTTTTCCTGTGTTTGAAGAAGAGCCGAAAGTTCCCGAATATAAAATACCCGCTCCTTTGTCGTTTGAATATTTTAAACATACTGTGCTGCCGCTAAAGGCTGTAATTTCGTCAGGATAATCTTCTTCATAAGTTTGTCCAATATAAAAATTCATTCCAGAAAAAATACTTTCGCTTGTTCCGTAAACAGAATTTGAATTTGCATTATCTGCAACGTAGCTTGCTTTTAAATAATTATTATAAAAACTTTTATCGCTTGCACTTCCCAGGTAATCCAAATCCCAACCGATTTCACTTCCCGACACGAATAGTTTTCCACCACTTTCCAGATAAGTCATAACAGCTGTTTGCTCGTTTGAATTAAATGTTTCATCTGCCGTGCTTTCGTCTCCGAGAATCCACATAACAGCGTTATAGTTATTCAGATTTATTTGTGAATTAGAAACCAAACTGTTTTTAACACAATCAAAGTTTAAAGATTTTTTCTTTAGTGCTTCGCCATACCTTACAGCAAAGTTATGTCCCGGACCTTGCCAACTTGCACCACCGGCATTCCTTTCATATCCATCAACAATTAAAATTTTATTGCCGCCGGATGACTCACCGCTACCAAGAGCATTTGACCAGTCGCTTTCTGTATCTAAACCATCTCTCAACACACTGGAAATTCGATAATATTCAACTTGATTAGCTTTAATTATAGTTGCAGATGTAGAGGTAATTGTATTCTCGTCTGCAAATAAAGTCCATGTTTCTCCATCGGTGGATTTATATAATCTATACCCTTTAACTCCGGAAGTATCAGAAGTCCATGTAAGATCGGCTTGGTTGGTTGATGGAACAATCACACTAACTAAAGTTGGTTGCTTTATGGAATAATTCGTTTCCATACCATTATAATAGCGAGGAGTATATGTAGTTAAATCGGAAAGATTAAAAGACCAGTAAGAAACATTCCAATGTCTTGAAGCGGCTTCAACAATTTTAAGCGAACCATTAGGATTTTTTTTAACGAACAAACGCACATGTCCAACCTTATGCACTGCATCACCCGGTTTTAGATCATCCCAGGAAGCATATTGAGTTGTTATGCCGGGCATAGAGCTGGTTGTAGCGTGATATGTAAGTTGCCAGCATCTGCTTACAAAACCAGAACAATCAACACCGACAGCATAAGAAGAAACACCCGCAGTATGAATATCTCCCGCATATCTTCCGTTGCTAAGCCCTGAAACAAATTGTGAAATCGTATTAAAACCACCCCACTTATAAGGAACCGTTGCATTATATCCAACCACAAGCCAAGATGGGGTCTGAACATAGTCTCCATATGGATCCAGTACAGGGGCGGGCGCAAGGTTATTTGAATTACAATAGTATTTTAGGTACACATATTTCTCTGCAATTTGTAAGGCATCTGTTCTGCTGACAGCTGTTGGTTGATTAATAATATTTGACAAATCTACTTCGGCTTCATCTGTCGGAAGCAATTCATTAAAATGAAAAGAGTAATTGTATTTAGAAGGATATTGAAAAATTTCGCCCTTGTTATTTCTCGTTAAACCCGTCCATTTGAAAATTGTAACTTTATCTTTTTCGCTTAACAGATGATATAAATTTCCTTCGGCGTCAATCTGGAAATCGCGGAGTGTTAGAAAATATTTTATTGATGGAATTTCAAGAATAGAGAGCAGATTCTCTTCTTTTGAAATGACATAAACTTCTCGTTTAATTTTTAGCGGAATATCAGATAAAAAAGTTTCAACCAACACAAAAGAGTTTCCATTTCTATCAAGACCAATAAAATCTGCACAAGCAAGATTATTTGGAAAATTCAGGGTAATATTTTTTGTAAATGAATCTTAATCTGAAATCAACATTTAAAACATTTCTATTCTCAACGATGACATTGATTTGCTCACCATTATCATTTGTAAGTATTCCATCTTCGTCAAGAAACACATCGCTATTGTTATTAACAAATACTCTTTTGTATTTGATTCCTAAATAAGACTCATCGTCTAAGCCTGAAATTTTGCTTTTTGATAAAGAGATTAAGTTATCAACTGTCCCCGAATTATTTTGATGTGTCTTTAATGATTTATTATTTACAAATAATTCACCTGGTCGCGGATCAAAGGAATTTAGAAGAACAGTGTCTTTATTTACATCAAATGATGATATACAATAAATCCCGGAGTTTTCAATCCTCAATGGAATGGATATTTCATTTATATTTTTTTCAAATATTTTTTCATAAGTAACTTGAGAAAAAGTTATTGCGTAAAAAACAAGAGACAACACAAGAATCTTCTTTAACATTATTTTAATCCTTTAGTTCACGGAATGTAAATTTCTTTAATTTTAATAACCTGATCATTTTGAAGCACTAACTCAAATGGAATATATTTAAATCTGCCCCCATCATCTGATTTCAAATACGACACAAATTCATCAAGCGTAATTTTCTTATTAATCTCAAACATACCGGATTCATCAAATGAAAAAGTTTGAGTAATAATTTCAACCTTATCCGAAACCTTCATATCAACATATTCTTCTTTTAGGTTTCGTATATAAAATGTGTTTTCAAACGCAGCTTCTGTTAAATCATTATCTAATTCAAATTGCTTTTGTGCTTCGGCGCCAATGTAATATTGAATTGTATCAACAGAAATGGAATAACAATTCTCAATTTCAGTAATCGTTGAAATGTATCCATAAAATTGATATTCAGATGTATCTGCAGTAGAGCTGTTTGTTTCGCGATGCTCAGTTTCTTTTTTTTCTGAACAAGCAAACATTAAAATGCTTGTAACAAAAATCACAAAATAAATTATTCTCATAAGGCACTGTCTATTTTATTTAAAATTTGGGTCACAAGATACTATTTAATTAATAATATTTTCTTTTACACAGTATATTCTGCCTGCGTAAAAACGACAGAAATTGCAGATAGGAAGATGCCGTTCAGGAAGGACAATAATCATAAACGCACAAATTCGCGTTTGCTAAGAGTTGTGAGGTGAAAGATGGAATATAGTATAAAGAAAGTGGAGGCCACCTCTAAGGTGAACTCCACACTTAGATTAAAACTATTCAACCATACCCGCAGAGTGTAATGAATTAAACAATAATTTGAACGTTCCGAATGTCTGATGACGGTTCTGAACTTTAAAGCCCATTAGTACAACGTGACCAGCTTTTTGTTTTAACTCAACAAGCGCAGCTTTACGGAAAAGATTATCTTCTCCATGCAAAAAGCCCGATTTGAGAATGTCTTTATCGGGATATCTTACAACAATACTTCTGTCATACTGTCCAAAAGGAACAGAGGTTTGAAAAGCAATATTATTGTCCTGGTAGCCGATTATATTTTCTTCCATTCCATATCCAATGGGATTTGTATTATCAACAATTAGTGAAATAAGCGATCCGGGACAGAAGAATTCATTGCTCTTAACATCTTTAAGAACATTTCTTATACGCAGCTCAAGTTCCTCAATCGCGAAATTGCATGCATCTCCAAGCACTACAAGTCTTCCGCCATCCTTTTCAATAAATTGCTTTAAATTTTCGACCCCTTCTTTTTCAATACCTCCTTCATATTCCGGTGGTTTGGGTCTGTTGTAACGCTTGTACTCGCCGCCATACTTTCCTGTTTTTATAACTTCTGTGCTCATATCGGGTATAATAATAACATCATATCTTTTCTTAAGATCTTTTTCTTTCATATCCTTATTGAATATCTGTATAAAATCAAACTCGTAATTTTCAAGCACAAGTCTGGTCCATCCTTCGTCCATGTTTGCAAGATAAGGATGATATATTCCAATCTTTACTTTTTTAAGTTCTTTAATTTTTTTGGAATCTATATCGTCGGCGGAATAAATTTGAATATTTAAATCATTAACTATTTTATTCAATTCGTCGGAGGATAATTCGTCTGACGGAAAAACAACCGAACCTTCTTTAAATAGATTATCACCGATTAAAAGTTTTTCATTGTTCCAGTAAACAGGCACATCAGCTTTTTGTAAACGATTTATTAATGTGGAATTTACATTTGGTCCGGCTTGTGCTATAAAATATTTGCCCTGTTTATTTTCGACAAAACCTTTCTTATAGTTTGCATCAGACAGAAGAGTTGTTTGCAGTTCAAATGGTTTATCAATTGTATAGTGTTTTACACCCATCAAGTAAGGTAATGTCCATCCGGCCACATCATAGGGATTTATTGGATCTTCTTTTTTTGAAGCGCGAAGATCAGGATAACGCTGTTCTTCGAACAGATCTTTTACATATTTTCCGTTAGGCTGGGATAAGAAAATAACATAACTATCTGCCGGATAAATTGTGTTATCAACCCTGAATTCTTTTTCTGTAAAATGGACTTCAACTGCACCCGCCTGAAGAATCTCTATCATTTTAGAGGTTGTTATATGATCATTTTGATCGCGAGGAATAATTATTGCGTATGGATTTCCCAGTTTTCCTTGTTCCACGGCATCTTTGCCCATCTGGTAATAATTGTAAAGAATTTCTTCTTTGAAGTTTGCTGCTGATTCAAGAAGACTAAACGTTAAAGAAAGTTCGTAATCCACAATATCTCTCAAACGCCACCAACCACCTCGCCAGGGATGCGGATAATTCGTGCGTAAGTCATAAGTGGTTAGTCCCGGAGTGGCTTTAACTTCGTTGGGATCAATGTAAATGGGGCTCGCTATGTTACAGCTTGCCAGTTCAGATAATAACGCAATCTGGTTATGCCACAATCCGCAATCGCTTGCAGGTCCCTGCCACCAACCTTCAAAGTACGCGTGATCAATAACGCCGGTTTTATCTTCCTGTTCAAGTCTAAGCGTAGTTAATGCGCCCAATACTTTTTGCCATTGCCATATCATAGGGTGAACGTTTGGATTGATAGGATCTTTATATGGAACAACAAAAAGCCTTGCCGATGTGCTGCCCATTTGATGCTCATCTAGCCAAATTTGAGGCACCCACTTATGAAAAGCTACATCAACCACGTTTTTTGTTTCAACAAGGTTGAACATAAACCAATCACGGTTATTATTGTGTCCCGCATATTTGTGGTATAAGTACGGGAGCGGACTTCCATCAAATTCAGTTCCGAGATATTTATTATACCAATCAACAATCATTGTCGTGCCGTCAGGATTTATTGAAGGCATAAGAATGAAGATCACATCGCTCAATGCGTTGATCGATTTTTCTGAGGCATTATCTGTGATAAGATCATAAGCAAATTCCATGGACATCTGCGAAGAACCTATTTCCGTTGAATGAATATTGCAAGTAACAAGCACAACAACCTTTCCATCTTTTGCAAGATATCGTGCTCTGTCATCGGTCAATTTTCTTGGGTCAGAAAGTTCTTTTACAATATTCCGGTACTTTTCCAGGTTTTTAATATTATCTTCTGAGCTGATAATTGCCATAAACATCTCTTTGCCGAGTGTGCTTTTACCTATCTCTTCATAACGGAGCTTTTCTGAATTCTCAGAGAGGTGTTTAAAATATTTTTGGATAGTCTCATAATCAGCAATCTTATAATCAGTACCAACACGGTATCCTAAAAATTCCTCGGGTGATTTAATGGATTGAGAAAAAATGATTTGTGTAGTAAAAAGGAAGAAAAACAAAATTGGTAATGATTTTATCATAACAGGCTCCCGTGTAGTGAAAATATTTATTATCAGCGTTACCTTCGAAAAGAATTAATGGTTCAATCAAAAAGACTTATCGGTAATTAGCTCTGTACAGAACTTCTGAATCTTTAATAAATTACTGTGTATAATTAGCAATTAATTCTAACTAAAGTCAAAAATTTTCTATTGAAAAAAAATATTATTAATTACGATAGAAATGCAATTTAGAATTTCAACACAAACGGATATCATAAATATTCATCCCAACTCTTTATTCTTAACTCTTCCGGCTTGTATTGGTCTAGTGCACGGATGAATCTTTTTGCAATTTGAACATTTGTGAGCAGCAGAATATTCAGATCAACGGCCTTTCTTCTTATGATGTAATCACTGTCAAGCTCGACCTTCTCTGCCGTTTTAGGAATATTGATAACCATATCAATTTTACCATCACCCATGTATGTAAGGATGGACGGCTCCTGATTATCAAAGGGGCGATAAAGAACATCAACACTAATTCCGTTTTCTTTGTAGAAATCTGAAGTTCCTTTCGTTCCGTAGAATTTCAATCCCATTTGCTGCAGAATTTTCAACTCATCAATTAACTCTGCCTTGTTCTTCAGCGTTCCCGTTGATAACATTACACCTTGCAGTGGAACTTTATATCCCGTAGCAAGTGCACTCTTAAGAAATGCTTCATTGAAATCGTCACCAAGACAGGCGACTTCACCCGTTGAGGACATTTCAACACCCATTACAGGATCCGAACCTTTTAATCTTGTAAAAGAAAATTGCGACGCCTTTAATTCCGACATAATCAAGATCGAAAGATGATTTATCTATACGAGGAACTTTTTCACCAAGCATTAATCTGGTTGCAATTTCTATAAAATTTATCTTTAATGTTTTTGAAACAAAAGGAAAACTTCTTGAAGCACGTAGGTTGCACTCAATTACTTTTACATCATTATCTTTTGCAATGAATTGAATGTTGAAGGGACCCGTTATATTTAATGCCCCAGCTATTTCTTTTGTAATAAGTTTTACGCGGCGCATTGTTTCTAGATAAGTTCTTTGCGGCGGCAGAACTATTGTTGCATCACCGGAATGTACGCCGGCATTTTCAACATGTTCGGCGATAGCATAACAGAACAGCTCACCTTCTGTTGCAACTGCATCGACTTCAATTTCTCTTGCATCAGTTATGAACTTGCTAATTACAACAGGATGTTCAGTGTTCAGATCAGTTGCTTTCTTTAAGTAAAGCTCAAGCTCATCTTCACTTAACACAATACTCATTGCCGCACCGCTGAGAACATAGCTGGGACGAATTAAAACAGGGTAAGCAACATTGTTCGCAAATATTTTTGCATCATCAAGTGTTGTAACCTCTCGCCATTCGGGTTGATCAACCCCGATTGAATCAAGTATTTGGGAAAACTTATGGCGGCTTTCTGCATTATCAATCTGTTCGGGTGAAGTACCGATAATTTTTATTCCTGCTTTGTGAAGTTTCATTGCAAGATTATTCGGGACCTGTCCGCCCATTGAAACTATAACTCCAACCGGCTTTTCCTTGTCGCAAATATCAAGAACTCTTTCCAGCGTAAGTTGTTCAAAGTAAAGTTTATCACAAATGTCATAGTCGGTGCTCACGGTTTCAGGATTGCAATTTATCATTATTGATTTGTAACCGCTTTTGTTGAGTTGATTTACCGCACTTACACAGCACCAGTCAAATTCAACCGATGAACCTATGCGATAAGAACCGCTTCCTAGGACAATGGTCTGATCGTTTTCTCCTAGTTGAATATCATCTTCAACTCCGTGATAAGTGAGATAAAGATAATTTGTTTGTGCAGGAAATTCCGCCGCCAATGTATCAATTTGCTTTACAACGGGAATAACTTTTAGTGATTTCCTATATTCTCTAACTTTCAATTCTTCATTTCTAACAAGCTGAGCAATTTGAAAATCTGAAAATCCGGATTGCTTTAATTGCCTCATTAATTCTGTATCAATTTCATCAAGCTTCATTCCTTCGACATATTTTTCAATATCAACAATATTTTTCATCTTATACAAAAACCATTTTGTGATTTTTGTAAGCTCATGAATCCTATCAACTGTATATCCCAGCTGAAGCGCAGCAGCAATTGCAAAAATTCTTTTATCAGTAGGTTCGGAAAGTTCCTTTTCAAGATTTTCAAAACGTAAATCGTTTCCTGTGAACCCGATCATTCCGACATCAAGCATTCTAATCGCTTTCTGAAGAACTTCCTCAAAGCTTCTTCCAAGCGACATGACTTCGCCGACAGATTTCATTTCGGAGCCAAGCTGAGTGCTAACTTGCTGAAACTTCTGTAAATCCCAGCGGGGAAATTTTAATGCGACATAATCAAGAGCGGGCTCAAAGTTAGCAGACGTCTCTCGTGTAATGGCATTAACCACCTCATTAAGTGCGTAACCAAGCGCAAGTTTGGTTGCTATAAATGCAAGCGGATAACCCGTAGCTTTTGACGCAAGGGCAGAGCTGCGGCTAAGGCGTGCATTAACTTCAATTATTCTGTAATCTTCAGAATCCAGGATCAAGTGCATATTGAATGTTACACTCACCGATAATTCCAAGATGACGAATCAGCTTTATTCCGATTGAACGAAGTTTGAAATTTTCTTTTGCGGAAAGAGTTTGAACCGGTGCAATAACAACGCTATCGCCGGTATGAATCCCCATCGGATCAACATTTTCCATTCCGCAGACGGCAATGCAGTTATTGTATTTGTCCCGAACAATTTCGTATTCAACCTCTTTCCAGCCGTAAAGAGATTCTTCAATCAAAATCTGATTAGTAAATGAAAATGCTCTTCGGACCTTTTCAACCAACTCTTCCTTATTGTTTACGATGCCAGAACCGAGTCCGCCAAGTGCATAAGCAATTCTTACCATTACCGGAAAACAAATTTCTTCTGCTGCGCTCAACAGCTTCATTAACATTGGTAGCTGTTTTACTTTTTGCAACTTTTAAGCCGACTTCCTCAACTTTCTGCAAAAACAGCAATCTGTCTTCAGTGTCTTTTATTGTTTCAACAGGCGTACCAAGAATTCTTATGTTATGTTTTGCAAGAATCCCGCTGTCAAAAAGATCAACACCTACATTGAGCGCGGTTTGTCCGCCGAATTGGAGGAGAATACTGTCAGGCTGTTCTTTTTCAATAACTTTTTCAACAAACATAGATTGGATGGGAACGAAATAAACTTTATCTGCAAAATTTTCGGATGTTTGAATTGTTGCGATGTTTGGATTAACAAGCACGGTTGTTATGCCGTCTTCTTTAAGTGCTTTGATAGCCTGTGAGCCGGAATAATCAAACTCACCTGCTTGCCCGATTTGCAAAGCACCGCTGCCGAGTATTAAAACTTTTTTTGGTTTTCCTTTTTTAATCATATTTTTTTCTCTGTGTAACTCCGTGTCTTCTTTGTGCTTCTCTGTGCCAGAATTATTTCACGGGAGAATCACTGAGTTTATTTTATTGCTCTCACGAACATATCAAATATGAATTCACTATCGTCAGGCCCGGGAGATGCTTCCGGATGAAACTGCGATGCAAAAAACGGTTTTGATATATGTACAATTCCTTCATTTGTTCCGTCGTTATCATTGACAAACCATTCACGCCAGTCTTCGGCCAGTGTAGATGAATCAACGGCATAACCATGATTTTGTGATGTAATGTAACATCGTTTTGTTCCAAGCTCATTACAAGGCTGATTATGTCCACGATGACCGTATTTTAGTTTGTAGGTATCGGCTCCGGCAGCAAGTGCCAGAATCTGAGAACCCAGACAAATTCCCAAAATTGGTTTGTTTTGCTCAACAGCATTTTTTACATGTTCAATTGTTGCTTTATTCATCTTCGGATCGCCGGGACCATTTGATATTACAAGTCCGTTTGCATCAATATTTGTGAAATCATAATTATAAGGAACACGAATCACCGTAATATTTCTTCCCAGAAAGGCACGGATGATGTTATTCTTTGTTCCGCAATCAACAAGGACTATTTTTTTTTGTCCTGCCTTATATTCAACGGGTTTTTTAATGCTTACTTCGCCAACAAGATTCGTTTTGTTCGGATCTTCAAAATCTATTTTGACATTTTCATCAACAATTATTTTCCCAAGCATTGTTCCCTTGTCACGAAGTTTACGAGTTAACATTCTTGTGTCAATGCCGTAAATGCCCGGGATTTTTTCTTCAATCATCCAATCTGATAAAGAACGTTCAGCACTCCAATGAGAATATTCGAAAGAATAATCAGACACAATCAACGCACGAATGTGGATATTATCCGACTCAAAATTTTTTAGCATTCCATCTTCTTTTATGTGTGATGGAATTCCATAATTACCGATAAGAGGATAGGTACATACTAATACCTGTCCACGATAGGAGGGATCAGTCATTGTTTCTGGATAGCCAACCATTCCGGTATTGAAAACGACCTCACCGTTTGTGTTTCCTGCAAAACCGAAACTGTATCCGGTAAACTCACTTCCGTCTTCGAGGATTAGTTTTGCTTTTATTTTTTGTCTTTGCATCATTTCAAAATCATTTGATAAATTGCACACGGACACAATGTTCACATAAAAAAATAGCCACTCATTGAGTGGCTATTATAAATAGTTTCTTATTATTAAAAGGAAAACACGGAATACTTTTCTCTTTTTCAAATCTTATGTTCGTTTTGTTTAACAAATATATAACGCTGATTTAACAGATACAATTTTTATATTTGTTTCCAATGAAAAAAATATTTTCACCACATTTTTCCGCTATTCTGCTTGCCCTGCTGGTGACCTTTTTGTGGTCGACTTCATTTGTGATAATAAAACTTGGATTAAAAGAAATTCCACCCCTGACTTTTGCAGGATTAAGATATTCGATTGCCTTTTTGTGTCTTCTTCCATTTGCATTTACCCCTAAAAACAAAACGCTAATAAAATCTCTTGAAAAAAGAGACTGGGTAAAACTTGTTTTGCTTGGAATTTTATTTTATGCCTTTACCCAGGGCACACAATTTATCGGACTATCACTTCTTCCTGCCGTAACAGTGAGTCTATGGCTGAACTTTACTCCGCTCATCGTTGCAGTAATGGCAATCTTTTTGATAAAAGAAATACCAACATCACTTCAATGGATTGGAGTTGTTCTATTTATCGTCGGAATTCTCACTTACTTTTTCCCTGTTTCGTTAAGCGAAGATCATTCATTGGGATTAATCGTAATGACGGTTGGTGTTCTTGCTAATTCTGCATCAGCAGTTCTTGGAAGAAATGTGAATCGTAAGGGAAATGTAAATCCGCTTGTAGTTACAGTTATTAGCATGGGTATCGGTTCGAGTATACTTTTAGCCGCCGGAATATCCATACAGGGTTTCCCGTCAATCAGCATGGAAAACATATTTTATCTTCTCTGGCTTGCGGTTATCAACACAGCACTAGCATTTACAATCTGGAATTTCACACTTCGCACTTTAACGGCAATGGAATCCAGTATAATAAACGGCACAATGCTAATTCAAATTGCAATACTTGCATGGGTTTTTCTAGGAGAATCAATAACCATTAAAGAAGGCATTGGAATGTTCATTGCTGTAATTGGAGCTTTGCTTGTTCAGTTAAAAATTAACAAGAAATAACACATCTTTAAATATTTTTTCATTTCCTTTGATTAGTTTTGAACAAGAAAAATTACACTGCTAATAAAATTTATGAGAAGTATCATGAAAAAACTATTTACAGGAAGTATTTTCATCCCGATCTTCATTCTGCTAACCGGGCTTACTTCAACGCTTGCCCAGGATAACATCAGCAAAGACATTCAGGAAATCAAGAAACAAAATGATGATCTGCAGCACCGACTTGATGAGCTGGAAAAATCCATTGATGATATAATATGGTTTCAGCGGGTTGGAGATGCTGCTTTTATTGATAAAGTCTATATAACGGGACCGCCGTTATGGAAAGAGAAAAATCCCGACGGACAGGGGACCGGGAATCCAACTAAATTCTGGTCTTATGTATTCATTCCGAAAAATCTGGACCTAAGTAAAAAATATCCGCTCATCGTTTTTCCTCACGGCGGAGTTCACGCAAATTTTTCTACTTACTATACACACATTGTTAAAGAGCTTATTGCACAGCAGTACATAGTGGTTGCCGCCGAATACAGAGGAAGTACCGGTTACGGCAAATCTCATTACGAAAAAATTGATTACGGCGGATTGGAAGTTGAAGATGTTGATGCAAGCCGCCAGTTTATGATTGACAATTACGATTTCGTTGATGCTAACAGAGTCGGAATTCTCGGTTGGAGTCACGGAGGTTTAATTGCATTGATGAACATTTTTAGATACCCGGGTAACTATATGGTCGCTTTCGCAGGAGTTCCGGTAAGTGATCTTGTTTCAAGAATGGGCTATAAAGATCAAAGTTACCGCGATCTGTATGAAGCTGATTATCACATCGGACAATCCGCAGAAGAAAATGTTGAAGAATACAGAAAACGTTCACCAATCTGGCATGCTGACAAGCTGAAGACACCACTGCTTATTCATACAAATACAAATGATGAAGATGTTAATGTTCTGGAAGTAGAGCTTTTGATTAATGCACTTAAAGCCGCAGGGAAAGATTTCGAGTATGAAATATTTAAGGATCTGCCCGGTGGACATTCGTTTGACAGACTAGACACAAAAAAAGCAAGAGAAATTCGTGTTAAGATTTACAATTTTATTAATAAATATCTTAAACCTCCAAAACCAATTAGAGGTGTAGACGATATTAACAAGGCGGCATATCAATCAAATTAATATGATGTTTAGTTAAATATAAAAAGTGCTGTCGCAAAATATTTTTGGAGAATCCAATTATTATGGAAAATAAAAAAATTCCGCGAAGTATTTTAACCCTAATTCTTTCAGTTTCACTGCTGAACCTCGTGGTCTATATTTTAACAACCGCTCTTACAAATTACGGTATGTTCCGCGACGAGTTTTATTATCTCGCTTGTGCAAACCGTTTGGATATAGGCTATGTCGATCATCCGCCGTTATCAATTTTTGTTTTGGCAACCTGGAAGACGCTGTTCGGAGATTCTTTATTTGCAATACGAATGATTTCTGCTTTGGTATCATCTGTTAGCGTTTTTATAATCGGATTATTAACGGTAAGATTAGGAGGAAAAACGCCCGCGGTTATTATTTCAACCCTTACATATATGTTGTCCCCAATATTTCTAGGGATGAACACAATCTACTCAATGAACACTTTCGATTTTCTGTTTTGGATTTCATCAGCGTATATATTTTTGAGACTCATTCAAACCGAAAACAAGAAGCTGTGGATTATGTTAGGTGTTGTAATTGGACTTGGCGTTTTAAATAAAACAAGTATGTTCTGGTTAAGTGCTGGCGTGCTTGCAGGAACAATCTTTACACCTTTACGAAAAGATCTTAAAACAAAATATCCATACATTGCAGCAGCAATTGCCCTTATAATTTTCTCGCCTTATATCATCTGGAACATAACACATGATTTTGCGCATCTTGAATTTATGAGAAATGCAGCAACAAGAAAGTACGGCGGATTAACACCAATATCATTTATACTTGATCAGATATTAATTCTTAATCCCATTTCAATTTTAATCTGGCTTACCGGGAATAATCTTTTTCTTCTTTAATAAAAACGGCAAGCAATTCCGCGCGGTTGGATTGATATGGTTAACAACTTTTTTAATTCTTTTAATAAATATGCACAGCAAGGGAGAATACATTGCCGCAGCTTACCAAATCATTTTTGCTGGCGGTGCTGTGATGATAGAAAAATGGAGCTCGGCACCTAAACGAGCCTGGTTGAAATATGCTTTAATTCTTCCAGTAATAGTGTCCGGAATTATTTTAGTCCCTTTCGCCCGCCCGATTCTTCCTCCGGAAAAATTTCTGGAGCATCAATCAGCCATTGGTCTTAAGCCGCCGAGCAGTGAGGGTCACGAAACAGAACTTCCGCAGTTTTACTCCGATATGTTCGGCTGGGAAGATCTAGCTAAAAATGTTTCTAAGGTTTATCAATCACTGCCTGAAGAAGAAAGAAAAACAACGGTTGTTTATTGCAGCAACTATGGAAAAGCAGGAGCGATTGAATACTATAGCAGGAAATATCCGCTGCCCAAAGTAATTTGTCCGCATAACAGCTACTGGTATTGGTCGTTAGACTCCGGCGAGTCTAACGGACTCGACGAGTGGTCGGGAAGCACAAACATCAGTACAGTAATTATTATTGGCGGAGAGATTGAAGAACATCTTGAATCGCTGGAAGAAGTTTATGAAGCCGGATTTCATCACTCCGATTATGCAATGCCTTATGAAAATGACCAAACCATTTTTATAGGAAGAGGATTAAAAGTGCCGCTTGAAGAAATAAAGCGAAGCAATAAAGTTTTTATCTGATATTAAACAAAAATTCTCAATATTGAGTTTACACTCCCGGGGAATCATTCAGCCGCCATTAACCCTCTAAAGACTGCTGAAAAAACGGAGAATTTGATCATTTCGAAAAAAACGAAGTAAAAAGAAAAATCTCAGAGTTATTGTATAATCTTCCGGGAAGATTATTAAATTATAATTGGCTGTAATTAATAACTTGAATTCTGGTGGAAATTAAGCATATGAAAAAAGCCGTTCCCCAAAAGCAAACGATGAGCAGTAACGAGGAAATCTATACTATAGTTATGTTGATTTCCCTGCTCTACCTCCTTGCATATTTTTTAACACTCTCTTATACAAGTTATGGCATTTTCCGTGATGAGCTTTATTATCTCGCTTGCGCAAACAGACCTGCCTTTGGCTATGTTGACCATCCGCCCTTATCAATATGGATACTTGCAGTGTGGAAATTTATTTTGGGTGATTCGGTTTTTGTTATAAGAATTCTTCCGGCAATTATCAGCACTGCAACAATTTTTATGATCGGACTGTTTACCGCAAGGCTTGGTGGGCGGCAAGAGTGCTGTAATCATCTCAACATTAACTTTTATGCTGTTGCCGATTTTCCTTGGTATGACCACCACCTATTCAATGAACGCATTCGATTTCTTTTTCTGGATTTTATCAGCATATATTTTCCTTTGCATCCTGCAATCATGCGACAGCCGTCACTGGTATATGCTCGGGATTGTAATAGGGCTCGGGCTGCTTAATAAAACAAGTATGCTCTGGCTAGGTGCCGGCGTTATGGTTGGAACTCTTTTTACTCCGCTGAGAGAAGTTCTTAAGACAAAGTATCCATACATTGCAGCAGCTATTGCTTTGTTGATATTCTCACCATATATAATATGGAACCTGACACACGATTTTGCGCATCTTGAATTTATAAAAAACGCCGCCATAAGTAAGTACGGCAGATTAAGCACGGCATCTTTTGTGCTCGACCTGGTTTTGGTTCTTAATCCTCTTTCTTTTTTAATCTGGATTCCCGGACTGGCATTTTATTTTTTTAATAAAAGATCGAGACAATTCCGTGCACTTGGATATATATGGCTTATAACATTAGCGGTACTTTTCATTAACTGGCATAGTAAAGCAGAATACATTGCGCCTGCATTTCAGATTCTCTTTGCCGGTGGTGCGGTGATGATAACACAATGGAATGAAAAACTAAACCGGTTAAAATATGCACTTGCTGTTCCGGTAATTGTAATTGGAATTTTACTTTCACCATTGGCACGTCCTCTTCTTCCGGTTGAAAATCTTCTGGGTTATCAGTCGGCGTTAATATTAAAACCGCCAAACAGCGAAGGACACAAAACCAAACTTCCACAGTTTTATGCGGATATGTTCGGCTGGGAAGAACTTGCTAAGAAATGTTTCTAAGGTTTATCAATCACTGCCCGAGGAAGAAAGAAAAACAACAGTTGTTTACTGCAGCAACTACGGAAGAGCAGGAGCTGTTGAATATTACAGCAAAAAATATCCTTTGCCAAAAGTGATTTGTCCGCATAACAATTACTGGTATTGGTCCTCAGACTCTGGCGGGTCGCCGGGAAGCACAAACATCAGCACAGTAATTATAATTGGCGGTGGAATTGAGGATCATTTTAAATTGTTTGAGCGCTTTGAAGTTGCAGGAGTGTACAAAACAAAATACGCTATATCTTCTGAGAATAACTTAACAATTTTTATTGGTAGGGGATTAAAAGTACCCCTTGAGAAGATAATGAGAAGTAATAAGGTTTTTATTTAATTTATCGTGCATATGCCAATAATGGAACTGATAAGGTCGCATAATGATTATATAAAGCACTTTTCCAAAGCAGTTAAGTTTTAAAATATTAATAATTTTTTTATATTAGCTCAAAATCAAATCCTAAATATTATTTGTTTGGTTTTTTATTCTGAATGTATTTTAAGTATTAAATAGTGATTGTACACATAAGTAATCTTTTAGAAAATGAAAAAAATCCGAGTATTACTTATTGAAGATAATCGACTTCTGCGTGAAGGTATCTCTGCAATGCTCAAAAAGCAACCAGACATGAATGTTGTTACCACCGTTGGTAATGGCGAAAACATTTTGGAGATAATTCGCAAACAAAAACCAAACATTGTGCTTCTGGATTTGGGTTTACGAAGTCAGAACAGCTTGCATATAGTAAAATTAATTAAGAAGAATTTTAAGGAAACTAAAATAATTGTGATGGATCTTATCCCATTACAGGCAGATGTTTTTGATTATGTACAAGCCGGTGTTTCGGGATTCATGCTAAAAGATATAAGTGTTACTGAATTTTTAAAAACGATTCGCTCAGTTTATAAAGGTGCTCAGGTTTTACCGTCTCACTTAACAGGATCACTTTTTTCTCAGATAGTTGAACATGCAATAAATGGATCGACTCCAACTTCACTTGCAGAATCGGTTCGCATGACAAAACGTGAAAGACAAGTAATCGAATTGATTGCAGACGGAAACACCAACAAAGAGATAGCACAAAAGCTTCATCTCTCTACACATACTGTAAAAAGTCATGTCCATAATATCCTTGAAAAATTATCACTAAGTACTCGGGTTCAGATAGCAAAACATGCTCACCTCTCTGATGCATACAAAGCAGCAATAGACACTACTTCCTTAATAAACGAATAATAGTCTTCCCCACGATCAGCTTACCCAAAGGATGTAGTCCCTTTTTCATTCTTATGAACGATTGATTTTCATTCCCAAATAGTTGCATCTTAATTATGGTGATAAGCGCATAAGTTAGTTTCTCTTTTCATCATAATACTTCATAAAAAATCTGTTAATCTATTGAGAGTATAAAATGAAAAAAATCAGGTTATTGATTATTGAAGACAATCGTCTTCTTCGAGACGGAATTCTTTCTATTCTTAAACCTCATAAGGATATCTTAATAATAGCTGCCTCTGGAAACGGAAAGAACACACTTGTAAAAATCAAGCAGTTAAAACCAAATGTGGTTCTTTTGGATTTGGGATTGAGAAGTCTAAATAGTTTGCGTGTGGTGGAAATAGTAAAGGAAGAGTTTCCTATGGCGAAAATAATAGTTATGGATCTTGCGCCCGTACAAGCCGATATATTGCAATACGTAAAAGCAGGTGCGAATGGATTTATTCTTAAAGATGCTTCGCTTAATGATTTTTTAATAACAATAAGAACTGTTTGTGAAGGTGCAACTGTTCTTCCGCCAACGTTAGTCGATTCTCTTTTTTCACAGATTGTTGATCACGCAGTAAGAGAAGGAAACTTCAAACTAAAAGAAGCTGTCCGGATGACAAAGCGAGAACGAGAGGTAATCCGACTACTGGGCGAAGGTATGAGCAATAAGGAAATCGGTCAGAAAATTCGTGTATCAACCTACACAGTTAAAAGCCATATTCATAATATAATGGAAAAACTAGCATTACACACACGACTGGAAATTGCCAACTATTCTTATACTGAGGAAACGCTTAAAACAATTTCGAAAAGCATTTCGATAATTAACAATTGATCCACCAACAAAACACAACATAAGTCATATATTTATCTCACCCAAAAGATGTAGTCCCTTTTTCATTCTAATGACGGATTGAGTTTTAATTATTAATGGTTGATTATAAGCTTAAATAAGAATCAAGAATTCTATGAAATAAGCGCGTCTAGTTCAAGGAGTAAGAAATGAACATTCTGATGGTTTATCCAATGTATCCGGATACGTTCTGGAGTTTTAAACACGCTTTAAAGTTTGTATCAAAGAAAGCGAGTTTTCCGCCGTTAGGACTTTTAACAGTTGCGTCAATGCTGCCCAAAGATTGGAATAAAAAACTAATTGATATGAATGCGAATCAGTTGATGGACGATGATATTCTTTGGGCAGATGTTGTTTTTATAAGTGCGATGTCAATACAAAGTGAGTCTGCCAATGAAGTGATACAAAGATGTAAAAAGCTAAATGCAAAAATTGCAGCAGGCGGACCTTTATTTACAAGCAGTTCAGAGCTTTATCAAAACATTGACTATCTGATTCTAAATGAAGCAGAAATTACCCTTCCACAGTTTTTAAATGATCTGAACGAAGGAAAGCCCAAACACAAATACACTTCCGAAGATTGGGCGGATATTACAACCACGCCCCTTCCTCTTTGGGAACTTGTCTCAATTAATAATTATACTTCAATGAATCTTCAGTATTCACGCGGCTGTCCTTTTGATTGTGACTTTTGCGATATAACAGTTCTTTACGGAAGAAAACCCCGCACAAAAACAAAAGAACAAGTGATAGACGAATTAGATGCATTATATTTTACCGGTTGGCGTGGACCTGTTTTCTTTGTTGATGATAATTTTATCGGCAATAAAGTAAAATTGAAAAAAGAAATTCTTCCGGCTATTGCAGAGTGGATGGTATAAAAGAAAAAATCCGTTTTACCTGAACACGGAAGCATCTATAAATCTTGCCGATGACGAAGCACTGATGTTTCAAATGGCTAAAGCAGGATTTGAAGCTGTATTTATTGGAATTGAATCGCCGAACGAAAAAAGTCTGATTGAATGTAACAAACCTATAATACAAACCGTGATTTAATTGCATTGTGTGAAGAAAATTCAAGATGCTGGTTTGGAAGTTCAGGGTGGATTTATTGTCGGATTTGACAATGATCATCCTGAAAATATTTGAAGAGCTTACTAACTTTATTCAGCAAAGCGGTATTGTAACTGCTATGGTGGGATTACTTAATGCGCCAAGGGGACAAATCTTGAGAAAAGACTTATTAAATGAAGGCAGAATGCTAAAAGATTTTACGGGAAATAATACAGACTTTACAATTAATTTTATTCCTAAGATGGATTCTGAAAAACTTCTTGATGGTTATAAATCTATCTTAAAAACAATATATTCGCCCAAGTATTTTTATGAACGTGTAATGCGTTTTATGAAAGATTTTGAACCGAAGAAGAAAAAAGTATTTCATCTTAATCCCAACTACGTTATTGCTCTGTTCAGATCAATATTTAAATTAGGTATCATTGGACAGGAGAGAATTTATTACTGGAAATTATTTTTCTGGTCTTTATTCCGAAAACCACAGCTATTTTCATTAGCAATCTTATTTACGATTTATGGGTTTCATTTTAGAAGAGTATCAAATAGCTAGTATTGAAGAAATGCTTCCAACCCGCTAAGGAGTAGTTCCTTTTTCATCCCTTTGCCCGATTGAATTACTATATTTCTCTTCCTACTTTATCATTGAATCAAACATTCAAATTTAAACTGAAAGGATACTTGTTATGTTATTCACAATCGCGGTTATTCTGATAGCTTTGTGGTTACTCGGATTCCTGACGTCTACCACCATGGGTGGCTTTATTCACATTCTTCTCGTAATTGCAATTATAATGGTCTTGGTCAGAGTCATTCAAGGTCGTCGAGTGCTTTAAACTTCAAACTAAATTGGTTCTCAATCAATAGGATTAAGTCTTTATTCATCCCTTTGACCGATTGGTTTGACTTGCGCCATCACGTATCTTGATGTGTGTTCGAAAAAAGCGAATTTGTCGTTGTTGTAAAAAACATTGATTTAGGAACGATAATTTTAAGTTCGAAATAAATTGAAAATATAAAAGGAGTTATAGTTATGAAAAATTTTCTATTGTTCGGTATGGTTTTGTTTTTGATGATAATTGTTGCAAAACCAATTGCAGCGCAGGATCGCGGATTTGGGATGGGGCTTATTTTAGGAGAACCAACCGGGTTGAGCGCAAAACTCTGGACGTCAAAGATAAATGCTTTTGATTTCGGTCTTGGTGTAGGTCTTGGTGGTGATCGTATTAAATACGAAGGTGACTACGATAATACCGGCCGCATCCATTTTCATATGGATTATCTCTGGCACTCATTCAATGCAATCAGCTCAACCGAAAGGTTTCCTCTTTATTATGGAATCGGTGGCAGGTACAACAGCGGCGGCGGTTATGAAGGATCATTAGGCATTAGAGGAGTATTCGGTATAGCATGGTTTCCCCGTGCAACTCCCATTGATGTATTTTTTGAGTTAGTACCAGTCTTTCAGGTTACCCCGCTTACAGGGTTGGGGATTGATGCCGGACTGGGTCTAAGATATTTCTTTCAATAAAAGAAAATAATTTTTGAAGTTTTTAATAAAAGGAGTTTAACAATGAAAAAAATAAAAAACATAATAGTGATTTCAGCTTTAGCCATGTCTGTTTTTGTTTTCGGTTGCAGTGCTAGTAACGCTGTTAAAGGAGGGGTTATTGGTGGAGTTGCAGGTGGTGTTGTTGGAGGAGTTATAGGTGATCAATTAGGTAATACTGCGTTGGGTGCGATAATTGGTGCAGCCGTTGGTGGTACCGCAGGAGTTTTGATTGGAAATCATATGGATAAGCAAGCCGAAGAAATAGAAAATGAAGTTGAAGGTGTAACCGTAGAAAGGGTTGGTGAAGGCATAGCACTTAAATTCGATTCAGGGATCTTATTTGAATTCGATTCCTCAACATTGCAGCCTGAAGCTAAAGAAAATATCTATAAGCTTGCCAACATTCTTAAAAAGTATCCTGATTCAAATATCCTGATTGCCGGACATACCGATTCGGATGGTTCAGATCAATATAATCAGGCATTATCTGAAAGAAGAGCTAAAGCCGTATCAGATTATACATTGATGCAGGGGGTTGCTTCTTCAAGACTTTCAACTGTCGGAATAGGTGAAAACGAACCTATTGCATCAAACGATACAGACTATGGAAAGAGTCAGAACAGAAGAGTTGAAATTGCAATTTTCGCAAATGAAGATCTTAAAGCAGCTGCTGAAAGAGGCGAACTTTAATAAGTTTATGGATGGTGGGCAATGGGCACAAAGCCGGTAAAGCGGAGTGCCCTTGATTTTTACAAATCCCTTGGCGGTATTTTATATCTTTCATTCATTTCCTGTAGAAACGTTTAACTCGCGAATCCCCCCAAGGTCATAGTCCCTTTTTCATCCCTTTGCCCGATTGACAAAACTAGGGTCTTCACATAGTTTGTAGATGTAATTGAAGAACAATACGAAGATAGTGGTTCAAGCTAATTCAAACTTATAAATATTATCAGAGTTTTGGTTGAAATAATACTCTTCCCCAAAACAGTAAGTATCAACCAGTAACTCAGAAACACTTTTTTATAATTAAAATCGATATAAATCTTGAAACAAAACATTATTAATTCACCACTGAACCGGATTGCCTTTATTGGGAATTATTTACCGCGACAATGTGGAATTGCCACATTTACAACCGATCTGTGTGAAGCTATCGCTGAACAATATAGCAGTACAACATGCATTGCACTGCCTGTAAACGATGTAGCAGCCGGTTATGCATATTCAACCCGGGTTAGATTTGAACTTACAGAGAAAGATATAGACTCTTACTTAAGAGCCTCAGATTTTTTAAACATTAATAATGTTGACCTTGTGTGTCTGCAATTCGAGTATGGAATATTTGGCGGAAAAGCAGGAAGCCACATCCTGGCACTCTTGCGCGGATTACGCATGCCGATCGTTACAACTTTGCACACAATACTAAAAGATCCCGACCCGGATCAGAAGCGGGTATTACAAGAAGTTGCCGCATTATCAGATCGTATGGTCGTTATGAGTGAACGTGGTTCTGAATTTCTGCATGATGTTTATAATATATCTTTGGAAAAAGTTGATTTGATTCCGCATGGCATTCCCGATGTACCATTTGTCGATCCAAGTTTTAATAAAGATTTATTTGGAGTAGAAGGTAAAATTGTTTTACTAAGTTTTGGTTTACTCTCGTCGAACAAAGGAATCGAAACTGTTATATCTGCACTGCCCGACATTATTGCCCGCTATCCCGGCATTGTTTATATCGTTGTTGGCGCAACACATCCTCATGTTATTCAGCAAGAAGGCGAAACTTACCGCCTGTCTTTGCAATGGCTTGCTCAGCAGAAAGGTGTGGAAAGTAATGTTATCTTTTACAACCGTTTTGTTAGCCTGGAAGAACTTGTTGAGTTTATAAGTGCCGCAGATATTTATATTACACCTTACCTCAATGAAGCACAAATAACATCCGGAACTTTGGCTTATACATTAGGAGCAGGTAAAGCTGTTATTTCTACACCTTATTGGTATGCACAAGAAGTTCTTTCAGACGGAAGAGGTGTGCTGGTGCCATTTCGTGATCCTGCAGCTTTGGCTGAGCAAGTAATCAACTTATTGGAAAACGAAGCCGAACGGCATGCAATGCGCAAGCGTGCTTACAAGTTTGGACGGGCTATGATCTGGTCTGAAGTGGCGAAACGTTATATGGAGAGTTTTACACGCGCACGGGCGGAACGCCGGCATTATATTCCACCTAACTTTAGTGTTAAGGCATTAGATAAACATCCTTGGGAGTTGCCCCCTATCAAGTTAGATCATTTAAACAACATGACTGATGATACCGGCATGTTTCAACACGCCCTTTTTACAGTGCCTAATTATTCTCATGGATATACCACTGACGACAACGCCCGGGCTCTTTTAGTAAGTATTCTTCTAAACGAACTGGGTAACCCTGATAGTTTGGGACTAGCTTCCCGCTATCTTGCTTTCCTCGGATTTGCATTCAACACAGAGACTAAACGTTTTCGAAATTTTATGGACTATCAGCGCAACTGGTTAGAAGATATTGGTTCAGATGATAGCCATGGCCGCGCAATTTTAGCATTGGGAACGGTACTTAGTCATTCTCATTTACCAGCATTCAACAGTATGGCCGGGTGGTTGTTCGAACAATCGTTACCCGCAATCATTAAAACTACAAGTCCGCGGGCCTGGGCTTTTGCACTCTTAGGTATCCACGAATATTCACAAAAATTTGCCGGTGACCGCAGGGCGAGCAATGTGCGGGATGAATTGGCAAGACGGCTTCTAACATTATATCAAGATAATCGTTCTGAAGACTGGCGCTGGTACGAAAATGAACTTTCATATTGTAATGCTGCTCTACCTCATGCATTACTTACATGCGGCAAATCAATTCCTAATAAAGAAATGATTGATGCCGGATTGGAGTCATTAACCTGGCTGGCTGATTTGCAGCGTGCCGATGAAGGTCATTTTGTTCCGATTGGATCAAATGGTTTTTATCAGAAAGGTAAAGAGAGAGCCCGTTTTGATCAACAACCAGTTGAAGCACAGGCAATGGTGTCGGCTTGTCTCGAAGCATACCGGATTACATCAGACAAACGCTGGCACAAAGAAGCTCGCCGTGCATTTGAATGGTTTCTCGGGCGTAACGATTTAAATCTTCCCATTTACGATCCCACAACCGGAGGCTGCAGGGACGGATTGCATCCTGATCGTCCAAACAATAATCAAGGTGCGGAATCAACATTAGCTTTTCTTCAGTCATTACTGGAGCTGCGTTTATCTGAACAGACAGATTTATCTACAGAGGTATTAGTAAAATGAACAATAAGCATCCGGAAACTTCTCACCGTCATAAACTTAATCCGATTCTTACAGCAGAAAATTGGCCATACCTATCAATAGTGTATTTAATGCAGGGCCAAAGATTGATGAGATGGCGGCAAAAGCAAGAAATGCTAAAGTGACTGGAACAAAACAAAGAATAAGAAATGACAATAATTAATATTATAATACAGGGAGTCATTTCTAATCAAAAGGAAGAAATAAAATGAGCAAAGGATTGATCACAAAAAAGTCGGATAAGAAAAAACCGTTGAAATCTAAGGCAGAAAAGAAAGCAGCTAAAAGAGAAAAGAAGAATGAAAAAAGCAGCGGGAGCCTTAATACAAAATTAAATTAGCGTATTGGGTATTGATCCCGCTCTAAACAAAAATTACTTCTTAATTAACCGGGCGATACCCTATGAAAATAACCGGATCATTCTTATTTGAGCGCAAACAAAAACCCTCACCATTGTATGATGAGGGTTATAAGTAATTTGATTAGCGTGTTTAGTTAAAAACGGTTGTCAAGCATTGTTTTGTTGTAATACCACTGAACCTCAACCCATGCCGGGTTATTAGGCGTGCCGCCTCCCATATTAACAATTTTTAGTTTAGAATAATTTCCGTCATGGTCGTAAAGAAACACATAATTTGTTTCGGTATCAGGAATGTTATCGGTCCAGGTACCGGTATTTCTTAGTGGCGAATCTACGCCATCAAATATATTGCTTGCAGTACCAACAAGAAAATCAGTTTCCCTAACAAGATTTGAAGCTAGGTGTGCGCTCTGAACCAGGAACCCAGTGCTGGAATAATAAATATCAACAAGACCGCTTGAATCAGAACTAACTCCCCAAGCATTGCCGCTTGAAAGATCCAATCCGCTTGGCTGAATTGCTGTTGTACCAATTGTCTCATAGATTCTTACCGGGCCATATAGCGCTGTAACAATGTCTGTAACAAGAACAATCGGTCCGACAACACTTGTCTGGTCGCCGGTAACGCTTATTGTAAAAGTTGTATCATAGTAGTCCTGCAGCTTTAAGGTTACTGTGCGCAATCCTTCGGTAACACCTTCGACAGTGTCCGGAGTTACTAGATGTTGTATTAGTGTTATCAATCCATATTTCTGCGCCGGATGGCTGTGATGTAATATAAATATTACCCTTTGCATCTGTCGTAGATACCGGGTCTTCGGTTGAATCGCAGGATATTACAAGTATTCCCAAAGATAAAATTATAAATAAGCTGATTAATTTTTTCATTGAAGTCCTCTTTTATTTTTTGTTCAAGTTAAATGAAAATTTTGAGCCGTCAAGATCCATTGTAAAAGTGCCGGAAAAAGTTTTTCCGTCTTCAGACAGTTTGCCGTTATATTTTCCACGGAAACGGCTGTGTAATTGATCTTTCATTGACATACTCATTGTGCTCGGGCTGATAGTTCCTTTTACTTCCTGGTTAATAACTTCTCTGTAGTTGATAGTTATTTTACCAGAGAAACTGCTGTCGGTTTGCTCGGTTATATTAAGCACTGTTGGGCGCTTGTCAAATTTTCCGGACCACGTACCTTTTAATTCCGGAATTATTATTTCCGCAACGACAGGTTCGGTTATTTCCGGTGTATCCATCTGCGATGAAGTATCGGGCGATATGCTTTCGGTTGTCACCTCAGCCGGAGGCTGCTCTGTCTCTTCGGTTTTCTTTTCACAGCCGAAATATGACATTAATGCCAGCATTATCATTGCCGTAAAAAGCAGTTTAAATAATTTGTGTTGTCTCATATGTACCCTTTTATTTTTATTAGAGATATATGTTGATAGTCTTGTTTTAATAAATAGAAATTTAGAATAATTTTTGCTTTTAGAAAAGTGTAAAAGTAAAGATGCCGAACAATACATCGCCGGAGTGCCCCCGCTTAGTTTTGCCAGCAGTTTAAAAGGACAGAGAAATTTACAGCGTTAAACATTTTATTTCCAAAAACAAATTGAGTCGTTATCAGTACGGAACTTTACCTGTATTGCCCGGAGTTATTCGAAATTAAAATCTTCTTCCACCGCGTGGTTTTTCAGGCCTTGCTTCGTTAACGTTAAGTCTCTTTCCTTTAAGTTCTTGAGTATTCAGTGCGGTAATTGCTTTCTGAGATTCTGCTTTCCCGGGCATCTCAATAAATCCGAAACCCTTTGATACACGGCTGAACATATCGCGTATAATCTTAACTTCGTTTACTTTTCCGTGCTGTGAAAACAGTGTTTTCAGTTCTTCTTCCTCTACACCTGGGGCTAAATTTCCTACAAAAATTTTCATTTTGATCTCCTTTGAATTAGATAAATAGGTTTTAATGTCGCTGTTAAAAAGTTGGGATTAGATTATGAGGTTTTTGCGAAAGTTCTCTCTATCTTATAATTTCTTCTTCAGGACACCCTAAAGGTAGGCTATTTAAGGCGTAATTACAATTCACGCGTTATTATGATTCCTGCCCAAAGTTGATGGCTGAGCAACAGCAGCCAAACTGTCACCAATTGGCTGGTGACAGTCCCGCAATACTGCAGCTTAAAAACATTTACAGACAGTTCTGAATTAATATCTTCTTTCGTTGCTTATTCTTGGCTTTTGAGGCCTGGCTTCGTTAACAGCAAGTTTCTTTCCTTTAAGCTCAAACGAGTTTAACACATCAAGAGCTTTTTGAGCTTCATCTTTTACGAGCATTTCAATAAAACCGAATCCCTTCGATATCTTAGTATACATATCGCGGATAATCTTAACACTTTCTACCTTCCCGTGCTGGGAAAAGAGAGTGTCCAGGTCTGCTTCCTGTACATTTGGGGCTAAATTGCCGACATAAATATTCATTTTGTTCTCCTTGTAAATCTGATATTGATAGCCCGGCTGCAGACAATGAACTTGTCTGCCCGAAGGCAGGTTAATCTGTACCGGTTTGATTGACTCTGTATAAAAAGTTAGGATTAGATGATGAGGTTTTTGCGAAAGTTCACTTTTATCTTAAATTTCTTTTGCAGGACGTCTACAAGGTAGACTAATTAAAGCGTAGTTGCAAGCTGGTAAATTTGTTTTAGCAGGAAGATTGATTTTGTGAGCGTTAATGGAATGTTGTACGCGAGGGACTCCGCCAGAGGCGGATAAATCTGGCGGAAAGCAATCTCTTTATAATTCCCAGCCACAGGGTAATTGGTAAAAACGGGGAGTAAATTGGTTACGGCGGCGGAATCTGGAGAAAACAATTTTTACTGAATCTTGAAATGAAGTCTGACTAAAGTTATACTTGTGAATAAATAGCGCCAATCTTTTTTCGAAAGATTTTCTCCCGGGTAATAAGTATAAATTTCTTTCTTTATTTACCTACCTTCGGCAGGTAAACCTGCCTGGCGGACAGACAGGTCGGAGCGGGCCGGCAAGGTAGTGCCGTAATGACGGCACCGGGAAATCTTTTTTACTAAGTTCCGGATCTCTACATACTTTCAAACCACTGAATTGCACCAACGATTGCTATGGGACCGGAATTTTCATGAGTGCCACCGGGGATAGTTGTTAGCTGGATATTCGTGCCTCCGCTTGCTGTTAGCTTTTCAACTGCAGTTAATGCGTTTTGATATGGAGATATATCATCTGCATCTCCATGAAAAAAATTGATTGGGGCCTCAGGTTTCCAATCAAGCAATGTGTTTTCCTGCATTGCTGCTATAAAAGCAGATTCATTTCCGTTTTTGACGCTATAAATAAAATTGGAATCCACAAGTGCTGCAAATGTTGCCGGTAGTTGACTTACAACCTCGCTGAATGTTTTCGATCCGTCAAATAAATTTTGCACTGTTGAGGAGTATGGCTCATTGAAGAAATCATTCAGGCGGTCCCATCCGTAAATGTTATTATAAGCGGTTAAAATGTAAGCTATGTAAGCTGTGTGATTATATTGACCTGTTAGAAAAAGTGTTTGCATCGTCCCAGATAAATCATACGGTCCGGCCATGGGTGCAACGGCAGTTAAATTAAATTCCTGAGAATATTCCAATTCAATTTTTCTTTGAGTGACCAGCGTTGCGTAACCTCCTTCAGAATAACCGGTAAGGAAAACTCTTCCATCCAATGTTATTTGATGCCGGGAACTATAAATTCTGCATGCACGCATCAAATCAATTACGCCCGGAATCAGCGATTCTGCATGAAGATACGGATGTATAGCATTTGACACTCCAAAGCCAAGATAATCGGGAACAACTACCAGATAACCCATCGATGCCATAATCAATCCGACAATACCTTCCGTTGAGTTTACCGGTGACACTGATGCAACCAGGTTATTTTTTGTTTGGGTTCCGTGCTGAAGGCTTACCAATGGCAGGCTGCTTCCACTCTGTGGAATAATAAGAGCTCCGGAGGCAATAGTCTGATTACCATATCCGTCTGTCGTATAGTAATTTATTGAAATTGTCTCAACAGAATAATTTAATGTGAATGGAATGGTCATGTTCACATTTGCAAGTATCTGCTGTATATCATCTGCCGTCATTGTGCCGATACTGTTTGATTGAACAATTTCACCTCGTTCGTGGATTGTTGGTGAAACCGGATCATTGTTTTCTTCTTTACTGCATGCCTGAAAACTAATGAGTATAAAGCAGACCACGATAAGATTATATAAAACCTTTAAAATTATCTTGTGATACATAACTCCTCCTGTATTTATGCTCCTTGCTTATTGATACTTTTTATTTCGGTTGTATAAAATTCAACTCTTTGTATTGCCGCGGGAAGATGTATAACAATTTTATCAGCATATTCTTTTATTCATAAAGAATTGGGACTTTATTTATTAATCCGAATAGAAAATAGTAATTGCTCAACCCGGTTTTAATTAATATCTGATTTAAGGGATATAAATATTATGGAGTGCAGATTTTGTATCCTGAACGGTGATCCAAATTGCTGAGAAAGTAAAATTATCATTATTGCATCGATAATTTGTTTGGGCAAAAGATACTTCTCAGCCTCTGGTGGAAAGGAAAATGTGTTCTCTTCGGTTCACTAGTCTCGGTTTGGTGTATCCAAGACAGAAAGGAAAACTTACACCGCGACATTCGGCAAAAGTTTGCTTTTCGTTTACGCTTGCAGTGCGAGTATATTATTCAACTGTGCTTCAACGTCATCCAGAAACTCTTTATAGCTTGCTGGATGCCTTCTGCTTATATAAAGAAGAAGCATTCCTGTAACAAGATATTTAAGCTGGCTTCGTTTCAGCATTGCATCATCCATTGAGACAACATTGTTACTTATGCAGTAATTCCATTCATCGTCGCACAGTTTATCCAGAAAAGTGTTTATCATTTCCACTGTCTGCTGTTTGCCCTGCAGTTCATGGACTTTTTCTGTATAGAAAAGTTCGAATATTCCGGGATACTGAATATAATATTTTATATAAGATTTTATAATTGCCTTAATTTTTATAAGTCCCCGCTGAGAATCTTTCGTCTCGGCGATCACCATTTCCTCGCACTCTTCATGAAAATCTTTAACACACTCGAAGATGAGATCTTTCACATCTTTAAAATAATTATATAGAGTTGCATAAGAGTAACCCGCACGGTCGGCAATATTTCTAACGCTGATTACTCTGAGTCCCTCACCCTTTAATAAGTCCTTAGCAGCCTGGATGAAGTATCCCCTTATTCGCTGCTCCTGAATTTGCTTTTTGTCCACATTAACACCTTTTATAAAATTAACAGTGTTAATATAATCAATATTGTTATAAAAATAAGGATTTAACTAATATCGTGGTTTGCCCGGAATCAGTTGTGGCAAGAGGAGGGAAATAAATTCATGCTTTATAATTTGGTGAACTTTAATATTTTCTGCTAAGATTATCAAATCATCAGAACGGATTCCTTTCCTTTGTCTAATAAGCCGCGGGCAAAATATAATCTCTAAAAAAGTCAAGCGGTTCGTTACCGCTGTTATAGTTACCTCCCGTTGAAACCACAACCATATCAAGATGTGGAACCACCCAGATTAATTGTCCACCCCAGCCGAGGGCATAATAAACATCATTAATCCGCAGAACCTGCGCTGTGCTGCTTGCATCTCTGTATCTCCACCACTGGTATGCGTATTCAGAATAGCTGTTTATATTTATTTTTGCTGCGGTAGAAGTATTTACCCAGCTCTCGCTTATTAGCGGAACTCCATTCCATCTTCCTTTTTGCAAAAATAGTCTGCCAAATTTTAACATATCAATTGATCTCAGTCTTAATCCGCCAAATGTATCGATTACGCCATTCGGTCCCACTTCCCATCTCCAATTAAGAATTTCCAATGGATCAAAAATATTGGTTTTACAAAATTGATCTGCCTTTATACCCGTGGATTTGTCAATTACACCACCAAGCAAGGTTGAGCAACCGCTGTTATAAGTAAATATTGTGCCCGGTTGATAGATTACCGGAAGATCAAGGACATACTTTATCCAATCGGAACTGTTGATAAGTTTTCTTACATCATTATCCGGATCTGAATAAGGAGTTGTAAGTTCATCCCACTGAAACCCGGCACTCATACTCAGTACGTGATTAAGAGTGATGTTATTCTTCCACTCACTTGGATTCTGGAGGTTGCTGTATTCGGGAAAGAAATTGAGAATCTTAAGATTTGTTCCGCTTATGTGGTCCTTATCAATTGCTATTCCAATAAGAGCCGAGGTAACACTTTTTGTAACTGAATAACAAACGTGCAAGCTTTCTCTATTGTAACCGCGAAAATATTCTTCTACGACCAATGTATCATCTTTATAAATAAGCAGACTGTGAATTAAGCCGTAATCCCCGGCAGTAATTTTAGTGATAAGATTGTTTATAATTGTGCTGTCAAGAATGTTACCCGTGCTGACGGGCGTGCTATCCGAAACAACAGGATTTTCCTCCGAGCAGGAAATAAAAACAATAATTAGAAGAAAGAGAATTGAAAGATTTTTTAAGCGGTTCATATCCACGTCTCCTGATGTTCAATGCTAAGTAAGTGATTTTTTATACAGAAAGCAAAACCCAAATAAGGGTTTTTTACCATAGAACATAATTTTAGTGTTTTACCTCTTTACAATTACTATTTTTAATAGATAAAATTTAATAAATATCTGGATAGCAAAAATGAAACACATTTTAATCTTTCTCATCTCTGCTGTTTCACTGTTCGCACAGGTGCAGTCAGAGGATGTTCAGACTTTTACTCTTAAGAACGGAATGAAAATAATGGTTCTGGAGAAAAGTTCAATTCCAAATGCAAATATGTATTTGTTTTATAAAGTCGGCTCACGCAACGAGTACATCGGTATTACTGGCATCTCTCATTTCTTCGAGCATATGATGTTCAACGGCGCAAAAAAATACGGACCGAAAGAATTTGACCGTGTTATGGAAGCAAATGGCGGTGCTAATAATGCTTACACATCTGAAGACATAACTGCATACACCAACTTTTTTCCGAGCACAGCAGTTGAAGTGATATTTGATCTTGAAGCAGATAGAATTGCTGACCTTAACTTCGATCCGCAAATGATTGAAAGCGAGCGCGGCGTTATTCTTTCTGAAAGAACAACCAGGCTTGAAAACAGTCCGCTGCAACAGTTATGGGAGGATGTTCAGGCAACCGCCTTTGTTGCACACCCTTATATGTGGTCCGTGATCGGCTGGGAATCTGATATTAAAAACTGGACCAAGTCCGACCTGGAAAATTATTTTCATACTTATTACGCACCCAACAACTGTCTGGTTGTAATAAGCGGCGATGTAAAGCTTGCTGAAGTAAAAAAACTGGCTGAAAAATATTTTGAACCAATTCCGGCCGGACCAAAGCCGAGACCGATTCACACGGTTGAACCTCCGCAATTAGGTGAAAAAAGAGTTTTTGTAAAAAGAGAAGTTCCTTCTCCTTATCTGATGATTACATACCACGTTCCCGAAACAGGAAGCGCCGATTATTATGCTCTAGATCTTTTAAGTTCAATTTTATCCACGGGAAGATCATCAAGATTGTATAGTTCACTAATTGAAGATAAACAACTTGCTTTGCAGGTCGGAACATATTTTGGCGAAGCTTTCGATCCAACACTTTTTTATTTCTATGGAATCTGCAACGATGAGGTTACTGCATCAAAACTTGAAAAAGCGATTATTGATGAAGTTGATAAAATAATTAACGAAGGAATAAACGAAGGTGAGCTGCAAAAAGTTAAAAATCAAAAGCTGATGGAATTCTACAGAACAATGGAAACAATAAACGGAATTTCTAATACCGTCGGCACGTATGAATTATTTTTTGGTGATTATAAAAAACTCTTCACCGCACCGGATGATTATAAAAAAGTAACTGCTGATGATATTAAAAACGTAGCAGCAAAATATTTTACAAAACAGAACAGAACAGTTGGCATTCTGAATACGGAGGAAGAAGTACAATGAAACAACTAACAAGTCAAACGAAACGGGAATGTGTGAATGGCTGTTTGAATGAATGTTTTCAATCAACCATTCAAAGGAGTCTGTATGGCGGAAGGACATTCATTCATTCAATCATTCTGGGTCTGTTTTTGGTATCGTTTTCTTTTGCCCAGTTCCGACTTCCTTCTTACGAAACGACTACTTTAGAAAACGGACTCACGATTTATTTGATGGAAAAGAAAGACGTTCCGCTTATATCTTTCTCAGCAGTTTTTGACGGAGGCGCAATTAAAGATGGTCCGCATTCCGGGATAGCTTCGTTTACCGCAGAGGCACTAAGATTCGGAACAGCACACTATACTAAAACACAAATAGACTCTGTCTTTAACTTTTACGGCAGCAACTTAAATTCGTATGCAACTCTTGATTACTCCGGATTAGGCACTACAATAATGAAGGAAAATTTTGAAGTACTTCTTAATGTTATTAATGAAGTGATACAAAATCCAACTTTCCCGAATGAAGAAGTAGAAAAAAGAAAGCAAAGATGGATCGCCGAATTTGATCAGGTAAAAGAAAGTCCGCGTTCTGTTATTGGCAGTTACTTTAACAAACATATTTTTGGTGAAGCGCCTTATGGCAATCCTGTTAGCGGAACAAAGGCTGGAATCGGTGGAATTACTTTAGAAAAAGTAAAAGAATTCTATAATGCAAACTACAGACCCGAAAGTTCTGCAATTTCTATTGTTGGTGATTTTAATACATCCGAAATGAAAGAGTTAATTGTAAAATATTTCGGAGGATGGAAAAACGAATCACCTAAAATGATAATCGATATAAGAATGGCTAACACTCCCTTTGAAGACGCCGCTGTTTATCTGATTAATAAAGACAATTCATTCGAAACAACTTTTCTTATCGGCGGATATGGAACAAAAATGGACAACGAGGATCAAACACAGATTGATGTTATTAACACAATTCTCGGCGGCAGATTTACTTCCTGGCTTAATGATGAACTAAGGGTGAATGCGGGATTTGACTTACGGTGCTGGAAGTCGCTTTGCCCAGTATAAATATGCAGGTACTTTTTATATCAGCACATTTACTCAAACAAAAAATACTGAAGCGGCTGTTGATCTTGCTCTAAAAACATATAGCAGACTTTTTGAAAAGGGCATTGATGAAGCAACCCTGACATCAGCAAAGAATTATGTAAAAGGACAATTTCCTCCGGACTATGAAACCGCAGGATCGCTCGCAGGATTTTTAGCTCAGAAATATGTTTATGGATTGGAAGATTCGTATATAAATGATTTTGAAAAAGCTGTTGATGAAATGACTGTTGAAAGAGCAAACGAGCTGATTAAAAAATATTTTCCTAAAGATAATCTGCAATTTGTCCTGGTTCTGTTAGCGGAACAAAAGCAGGAATCGGTGGACTTTCTTTAGAAAAAGTAAAAGAATTCTATAATGCAAACTACAGACCGGAAAGTTCGGCAATAGCGGTTGTTGGTGATTTTAATACATCTGAAATGAAAGAGTTAATTAAAAAATATTTTGGCGGATGGAAAAACGAATCACCTAAAATGATAATAGATATAAGAATGGCCAACACTCCATTTAAAGACGCCGCTGTTTATCTGATTAATAAGGATAATTCGTTCGAAACAACTTTTCTTATCGGCGGATATGGAACAAAAATGGACAACGATGATCAAACACAGATTGATGTTGTTAACACAATTCTTGGAGGTAGATTTACTTCATGGCTGAATGATGAACTAAGGGTGAACGCCGGATTAACTTACGGTGCAGGAAGTCGCTTTACCCAGTATAAATATGCGGGTACCTTTTATATCAGCACATTTACCCAAACAAAAAATACGGAAGCGGCTGTTGATCTTGCTCTAAAAACATATAGCAGACTTTTTGAAAAGGGCATTGATGAACCAACTCTAAAATCAGCAAAGAATTATGTAAAAGGACAATTTCCTCCGGACTATGAAACGGCAGGATCTCTTGCAGGATTTTTAGCTCAGAAATATGTTTATGGATTGGAAGATTCGTACATAAATGATTTTGAAAAAGCTGTTGATGAAATGACTGTTGAAAGAGCAAACGAGCTGATTAAAAAATATTTTCCTAAAGATAATCTGCAGTTTGTTTTGATCGGCAAAGCAGATGAAATAAGAGAAATTGCAAAGAAGTACGGAAATGTTGAAGAACGAAATCTGAGTGAGGATGGGTTTTAAAAAAGCATTAATTGGAAATAAGCAGATGACACAGATTTGTGGCTGTGTCATCTGCCGCATTAAAATCAATAATTTAGAGCCAGATTTCTCTCTGCAATTGCTTTTGCAATTAACTGCTTCAGATTTCCTTCAACCTCTACTAGAACCAGCTCTTCGTTATCGAAGTTCACAACAAATATTTTATTCAAAATCAAATCTTTATTGCTATTCACATAGATGGCAGAGGATGAATTATTCTCATAGTTTCTTACAATGCACTTCCAGCCATTGCTTTTCATTGTCCGGTCGAGTCCCTGCATGGTTTTAAAGTCGGGGGAACTAACGTTTCTGTCCGTTTTCTTATAGATTCCGACCTGTACTCCGGATATTTCTTTGAGAAGTTCAGATGCAAATTTATCATTTTCATCCAAACCAGCGATCCAGCGACTGAAAGTAAGACTAACAGAGCCAAGAGCAAACTGCATATCAGTCTTGTATGACCCGTCGACAGAACTCATAATATTATTACGAATCTCTGTGAACTTTTCATTCACTCCGAAACAGCCTGTAAGAAAGAGCGAAGTGAAGGCAATTATTAAAGCCAGGGTTAAATGTTTCGTTTTCATTTTTACATTTCGTCTTTAATTTTATCAAGATTTGGTATGTTTAAATTTTTACCAAGCTTGCCGATAGCTTTCATATCAATTCTTCCTACAATATTTACAAAAGCCGCTTCACCGTCTTCTTCAATTGCCATAACCGCAAGTCCGACTATATCTTTTTTATTAGCGCCGAACTTTATATAAACAGTTGCGGTTTCTTTTTCTTCTTTTGTCTTAACGATTCTTTTCCAGTTAGTCGAAGTTAATTTTTTATCAATCTCGGTAATTTTTTTGTCGAGCTCTGCATTATAGCCATCCATTTTATATACGTTGGCTTTAACAAGCTTAAGTCCTTTCAGAAGCTCGGTTAATGCAGGATCGCTTTCAGAAGTTAGATCCGCAACAACAGAAAGAAGGTCTTCTTCAAGAAAGACTTCTGTTACACCCTTAGAATTTTCAAACTTTGCAAGATCCCCGAAATCAACATATCCGGGTTCTTTGGTTACATCCTGTGCATTTATTGCAAATGCAGACAATGCAAAAGCAAGCACGAGATATTTTTTTAGATTTTTCATTTTATCCTCCTGTGGTAGAGTTGTTAATAACTGGCAATCCTTTGTTAAGCGGATTACCTACTTTTTCATTTATAATTTTTGGTGTTATTTCATTTTCGGTTTTGTTCATTACTTTGCCAATCAGCTCAAAAGACAATTGTATCTGTTCTTTTGCAAACCGAATTTCTTCACTGCTGAACATTCTTTTATTTGTTTGATTATCTGACTGAGAAAGTTATTACTGCCGTAATCATTGCCGCGGCAAGCATTGTAAATGTAATTGCCGGCCTGATAATTTCGTATAATTTAATTTTTGCAGACTTTTCGTTGAACCTGTTCTTCAACAGATTTAATTACTCTCTCCGGACATTTCTGAAGCTCAAATCGATTAAATGTTTCTGCAATATTTTTATGCTGCTCGTAAAGTTCATGTGCATAAATAGAATTTTTAATTGCATGTCTTACCTTAAGATTATCAAGAATATTTCCCTCACCGTAAGCAGAAGCAATGATTTTCTCTTCCAGTTGAGGAGTTATTTCAAATACTTTTTTCTGTTTCATATTCTTTCAACTCTTTTCTTAGCTGTTGCCTTGCTCTCAAAATATTTATTTTAACACTGCTCATGGGTATATCAAGAATTTTACTTATTTCTTTATACTTAAGCCCATCAATCTGATACATAACAAAGGGTGTCTTTAGTCGTTCAGGTAAATTTTCAACTGCCGACATAATATTTTCTTTGATGAAATTCTTATTCATCAGAGAATCCGGATTCCCCTCAATGGATTCATCTTTCATCCTGTTTTCAAAGCTTTCGCTTATTAACGGCTCACGCTTGTTCAAACTATTGTTTCGTCTTATGTAATCGAGACACAAATTATGAGTCGTACGCATCAACCAGGCTTTTGCGCTCAACAGGTTAAATTTGCCAAGATTGTTCCACATTCTTAGTAAAACATCCTGAACTACTTCTTCAGCATCCATCTGATTTTTAAGCATATAGACAGCGTGCCTGTAGATCAGGTCTTTATGCTTGTTTGTTAAATATTTAAATGTTATCAACTGACTCATTTCACTCTTAAAGACGGTAACGGAAATATTTTTGTTACAAAAGAACGAATGTTTGCTGCTGAAAGTCTTTTAATTATGATGAGCGGGTGAAATGAGTGATTAAATAAAGGGTTGAATTAAGGATAATTTATATTAGGATTGAGACTTTGATTTAGACATTAATAAATGATCATCGAAGGTTTTACTTTTATACCGGAACTTCAGAACGTTAAAAAGAAATAACAGGCTCGCTTTCTTTGTTAATTTTAGAAGAAACTCATTAAGTTTTTTATCTGTAATTATGTGAATGTTTCCCATTGAGTAAAAATTCAAGTTGAATCTTTTTGCTAAAAGTGAAAGGCTTTTATATGTATAAAAAGAGAGGTGCTGTCCGTGTATAAACGAATAATACCACCATTTTTTGGGATCTGGAATTGGCTGAGGAAGCAGCTCTGTAGAAAAAATAACATTATTACTAAAATTTAAAATCTTTTCTAATTCAACAACAGGATCAACAAAATGTTCAAACACTTCAAAAGCAGTTACTATTTCAAACTTTGAATCAACCTTTTCATCATGCTCAAATCCTTTTGCAAAAAGATTTTCACAGTACAGATCTGTCCAATAGAAATCAAATCCTATATCGCGCATCATTCTTGTAAATAAGCCGTAACCACCAGCATAATCCATAAACTTGGCTTTGTGATTAAAATAAAGATCAATGATCACCGTACAAATCTTTGAGAACTTAATATTTCTTTCAATGATTCCCGTGTCAGAATATGTTATGGCACCACTGTAAGCCTCATCTAACCAATGAGGTTCTTCAGAAAAAAGGTATCCGCATCCGTTACACTGAAAAAATTCCGCATCATATTTCTTTAGAACTTTTTCTTTAAAAGCCAATGATGAGGATGATTTACAAATCTTACATTTCATCTTACTTATTCCAGATGCCTTCAGCCGTTTGGTGTATTATTTTATAGTATTGAATTGGAGCCCAAACCGAGGCAATTAATAGAGTAATAACTGTTGAGAGCATTACACCGCTTATTCCCATATTCATGTTTTTTGCGAGAAAAATTGATAGCGGAATGTTTGCAATAGCAGCTATAATTGAATAATAAAACTGAAGCCGTACTTTTCCGACTCCATTTAGGAAGTAAACAAAAACATTATTCCAGTTTGCGATTATAACAAATAAGCCGGTTAAGATTGAAAGAAGGAACGGCACCTCAATTTCTTCTCCTACCCAAAGGGCATAAACCGTATCTGAAAATACAATCATTAATACCACAATGGTGGAAAGACTAACCCAGAAAAATATCAGCTTTCTCATCATATTTTTTATCCAGTCATATTCCTGTTTTACATACGCCTCGGTAAACGCAGACCAGAAGGGAGCAATTATCACATTAAAAACCATTGGTGCCAGATAAAAATATTTATATGCAACATTATAAACCGTTACAGAGGCAGGTCCGAACAATTGAGTGATAATTATATTTCCTGTAGTGAAAATTATAAGGCCAGCGATCTGAATAATGAAGAACTGCATTCCAAGCTTTATTAATGCCGAGGAATACTTCAAATTAACAAATTTAAACCTTGGGGAGATTTTTTTGTACATTCTTAAAAACATTATAACACTGCCTGTAAGAAATACCAGCACTGGAACAAATCCCGAAAGAATTCCGTACGTAAGCAAAGACTTGTCATAAAGATGTGATAATAAAATTACAGCAAGAAGAGTTAATCCATTTATGCTTAAACTAATTACGCCGTTTACAGCAGGTCTCTGGTCAGCATTTATTATGCTTGAAAGAAGTCTGAGCAAAAAATGAATGCAGAAAAGAACAAAAACAAAAAGTACAAGCTTATTGAGTGAATAAAAATACTCCTGCGGAGCATTTAGAAGCACAGCCCAGTTAATAAATGGGTGAATAATGAGATAAAGGATGATAACCAATAGCAATCCGGTAGAAAAGATTGCATAAGCAGTGCTGACATAGCTTCGGGCAAGCTTAATATCATTATGTGCAAAAGCTTCGGCGAGTTTGTTTCGCAAACCGTTGCCTAATCCGAAATCCAGGTTAACGAGCCACATTAAAATAGAATGCAAGGTGAGCCATATACCATATTCAACTTCGCCCAGATATCCTATGCTAACCGGCACCAGTGCCATTATTGCAATAAAGTTGAAAAAGTTAAGAATAAAAAGAAGAATAATATTTTTCTTTGCTTTTTCGGAACGGGAAGAACCTTTAAAATTTAAAAGTTCTTTCGGTGTGTATTTTAAATAAGGTAACTTCAAAATATTAGTTGTGCCTGATTAATGCCTTAATAGTAAATCCTTGATTAAGTTTTGTCCAAATATAATTATTGAAATTCTATAATTACATTTTATTTGTAATAAGAAATGACAACATAAAATCGTAAGATTTTCAATTAAAAAAATCAACTTTAACGTTTTAAATATTTTCCATACCTAATCTTGCCGATAATTTTGTTAATCCCGCCTGACAGCTTGTTACATACCTTTAAGACGATGTTCAGTTTGTCAACAAATGGTTTTTCTAAAACGTATTGCTCTTTTCTGTAGCCAAGGAGATAGAAGTTATATTGATCTGTCGTAATCGACTCCATACTTCTCATATTTCAAAATCTCCAGGTTATTCTCATTAAAAACTGAAATCATTTCGTTAAGATAGATGCTCTCATCAACTACCTGAAGTTTTTCAGGATTATTCTTTCTTATGTAGGAAATAAAGTAAGGATCGGGAACTGTGATTGCGATTACTGTATCGGAATTTGAAAGCTTATTAATTTTTTCAAAAACACCGCCGTGATTTTTTTTTGGAATATGTTCAAGAACATCAAAAAGTGTTATGAAATCAAATTTATCGTCTGTTGAAAATTCGAAAAAATCCGAACAATGAAAATCAACATTTTTAACAGTGGCTTTTGCAAATTTTATATTCTCCTCACTGATATCTATTCCGGTAACCTTCAGAAACATTTTTAGCAATAAATTCTGAAATAATTCCGATGCCGCATCCGATTTCCAAAGCATTTTTGAAGCTATGTCTAATAAAAATATTCTTTAAGTAACTAATTATTTTTAAGTGACGTGGGTTGGGGTGAATTCTATCCCGAATTAAATTCTGAGCGAATTTTTCATAAAAACTTTTTATTTCTTCTTTACTTTTCATCTTACCTGACCTTACATTTTCTGTGAATTGGTTTGTAGGGCAACTATTTTATCAAAAACATTAGAGAGTTGAGCGGTTAAATTCTTTCGGTTATATTTTTCGATTTCGGCTCTATTGAAAGATCCCTCAAGTTTATTTTGGATAAACAGATCAAATAAATTTATGATTCCATTGGTCATGTCATCCACACTTTCATTAGAAACGACTAAACCTGAATTAGTCTGTCTTATGACTTCTGCAGCCAGACCATTCGTTGGAACAACGGCAAGGATCGGTCTTCCTGCGCGGAGATATTCAAATATTTTTCCGGTCAGGATACCTTCATTGTGCGGATACTCTCCAACAAGTAGAAGCAAGATACTTGCCTGGCACATCTCTGAAATTACCTGCTTGTGCGGAAGATATGGAATAAAATCGGAGTACTCTTCTAGTCCAAGTTGTTTGAAGTAAATCATATTTGCAAAATCGCCGGGGTTATCTAGTTGCCCGACTATTCTTAGCTTAATTTTCTTTTTCAATATCTTCTCGTTGATGAATTACATTATAAACAGCCTTAAAAAATTTTTGTGGATTCTGTTCCTTGTTAAAAATTCCGGTATAAGTTATTATGAACTTTTCTTTTGGAGTTAATAATTCCGATGTGTTTAAAAAATCATCCTCATCAAAACCATTAGTTATTGATGTATATTTTTCAGCGGGGTAAAGCTGATTAAATCGCTCAGCCAGCAGCGAAGTAGCAGTTACAACATGATCGGCGTTTTCAATTACCATTTTTTCAAGTTTTCTGTCAATAAACAACCGCCATTTGTTCTTAGGAAAGTTCGGACGATCAACCCAAAGATCTCTAAAATCAGCAACCCACGGCAGCCCGGAAAATTTCTTAAGTAATAAGGCGATTAGATGATCTGTAAATGGTGATGCAGTAGAATATATCAGGGCAGGTTTGTTTTTTCTAATTACCCGCATACCTTTCCACACAGCAAACGGCAGCCACATTATTTCATTATCCGGGAATAAAAGATAAGTTTTTAGTTTTACCAGGAAACCCGGTTTTAATGTTTTTTGTGTAAGTGTGCCAGACGATTCACTTTGTACTTTGCGCCGGGATCTTTTCTTAAGAAACTTCCTTACCAATTTCATAGGTTCAATTGAAAAGGTTCTGATGATTACACATTTTCCCGACACATCCTGCATCATTTCATCGTCACGGTAAAAATCATATGGCTCTTTCACAGTAAGTACAATCGGTTTCCAACCAAACTGTGGTAAATACTTAACAAATTTAGATGATCGCTGTACGCCACCACCCGCCACCGGGGGAAACAGATAAGAAATAAACAGCACATCTCTTGGTTTAATCTCTTTCATAAGTCTACAAGTAAAAAGGCGGACAAAACTAAATTCAAATTGTCTATATACTTTTTAATTTTTTCAAATCTCCATTTCTTATAAAGATTAAATCAACTAACCCGACATTTGTTAATCTTCTATAAAAATAAATTTGTAAGAGCAATGCCGCACTATATGATAATGTGGAACTGAGTGCTGCGCCTGCAATTCCTATCTTGGGAATTAAAATTATATTAAAAGTGATATTCAAACAGAAGTTTAACAGACTAACATATAAACTGTATTGTGGTAAGCCACGCGATGTAAAGTCTGCAGATAAAATTTTTGATACAGACAATGATACAATTCCCGGGAGTATAATGACAAGAGGTAAAACAGAACTGCTATACTCTGCCGAAAAAAGAAGAGGGACTATCCAGTATGCGGTTGCACCAATAACAAGGGAACCGGCAAAAACAACAGTAAAATTTAATCTGGACAATAAGGGAGTTTTCTCCCTTTGGCCTTCCGAACTGCTTGCGGAAGGTAATAATATGGTAGATGTTGCCTGGGTTAAAAGCAGTAGTCGCTCTGCAATAATAACTGAAACGTAGTACCAGCCGACCTCGGTTCCCGAGAGAAAAAATCCTATTAAAAGAATATCTGTTCTGTAATTTAAATACTGGACAAGATTGCCTAGCATTATTTTAATCCCAAAACGAACAGACTTTTCAGTGGATTCCTTCCGCCAGGTTAAATTAATTGGTAATGCAAATCGCCAATAAAGTAAGGCAGGAATAAAAAACGAAACACCTACAACGACAAGCACTGACCTTAATTGAACAGTAAATATCAAATATGATATTACAAGAAGAGTAAACAGTATAATTGGCTTAAGTATCTGTATCTTATTGTAGCTACTATACTTTTGCAGTCCCAGGGGAATTTTAACGCCAAACTCATAAAGCAAAAATGCTAAAAAATAAAATACAATAACTGCAAAGTTGCTCGATAGAAAATTTAAATTAATTGCTTCTGATAATAAATTGAAAGTTTCAATTTGTTGAAGTATAAATAGTATAAACAAACCCAGGACAATTATAACAAACGTGTTAATTAAATATGTGCCAGTATATTCACTGAAGTCAAATCGTTTGTTGCTTATAAAATAAATTGCAGAAGTATCTAATCCCGGATTTACTATTCTAAAAACAATCTCTACTATAACAATAATGGTGGCAAAAATTCCAAGACTTTCGGGGCCTAACAAACGGGAAATAATTACATTATTTCCGAGTCCAAATAGAAACACCACAAGTTGAACCAGAAACGTAATACCTATTGCCGGGGCTATTATTTTACTCATTTATTAAATGCTATTTTTTGACACAGATTTTGATAGTCATCAATTATTTTTGATTCATTGAACGAATCTTCCACAAACTTTTTACCCCCAGTATTGTGTGAACAATTTAATTTTAATTTGTTTAGAGTAGTCAGACAGTCATTTAAATTCTTAACAGCATAGCAGTGTGGAAATGTTTCACTCCATAACACCTGCCTTCCATAAGATAACGCCTCCAGAACCATTTTTGGTAATCCGTCATGAGTAGTTATTCTCAATAACACCGAACAGTTTTTGTAAAATGGAATTGTATCGTTAATAAAGTCATAAAAGAATAAATTCGACCCGCCAACCCTTTCTTTTCCTGCAGCTAAAATATGAAAATCAACATCCGGCATCTTTCCCGCTAATTCAACAATCAAATCTCCATGATAAAAATCCCATCGGTTTTTCGGTACATACGAAAGCACTGAAAATTTTTCGGGCAAAGAAGGCAATTCGGATGCAAATCCTAATTTTGTCAGCGGAACTACCGTCGAAGGAATATTAAGCTGTTCCAGTTCAAATTTAAGATTCTCAGAAACAACAAGGTTATAAACCTGTGAAGAATTGATAATTAATTTTTTAACAAATTTTTTTATGGAAGAATCGTTTATAAGTCTATAAACATCCGTCCCAATCCAATGATATAGAACTGGCTTCTTATATTTGCTTAATGTTCTGATAAGAGGAAGGGGAGATGATATTAGATGAAACAAATCGAACTCATTATAATTTATTTCTGCAGTCAGCTTGTTAAAATATTTAGGTTCAAAAACCGATTTTTCATAATTTTCCAGTTGTTCATAAAACACTTTAGTATGATACTCCTCTCCTAGCAATAATATTTTTATTTTTTTCGAAGGAAAGGACATTTGAAATCTGTTATAGAATAATTCATATAAAATTGAATTTTAATATAAATAATTGCTTAACATAAAATATAGCAAGTTGAATCTCAATAAGAAAAAAATAATCCACATTACTGTAAGGGCAGACTTCGGAGGCGGCCCTGAACACATATTCAGATTGACAAAACAGTTACTCGGCGAGTTTGATTTTTATTTTGCAGCACCCAATGATTTTCCGTACTATGATAGATACTCCCAAATGTGTGGAAGCGAGAAGCTTATTACAATTCCGCACAGAAAGTTTAGAATCAAAACACTGATTGAGCTTATAAAATTTGTTAATACTAAAAAGATAGATATCGTTCACTCACATGGCAAAGGTGCAGGTATTTACGGAAGGTTGCTGGGAGCATTTACAAAAGCAAAGGTTGTTCATACTTTTCATGGGTTGCATATTGGAAGTTATAACAGTATTCAGAAATCTCTGTACCTGTTGATTGAAAAAATCCTTAGTCTTTTTACGGATGCATTTGTAAATGTTTCCGCTGGTGAGAACGAATTGATCCGCAGATATAAAGTTGCGAATAAAAATAAGCTTAGAATAATTAATAACGGCGTGGAAATTCCAACAAATATTGTGTCCCCCGATATGTTTTACCAAACTCCGAAAACCATAATAACGTTTACACGATTCGACTATCAAAAAAACACAGAGTTGCTGATTTCAATAATACTGCAATTGAAAAAAATGAACCGAATTGACGAATTTAATTTTATAAGTTTTGGGTTCCGGGCCCAACGAAGAACATATAAAGAATATAGCAACAAAAAATAATCTGAATGATTATATACATTTTCCGGGACCTGTTCTCGATACTAATCGGCACATAATAAATTCATTTTGCTATATTTCAACATCTCGGTGGGAAGGTCTGCCCCTCGGTGTTCTTGAAGCTTTTGCTCATGGGTTGCCGGTAATAGCAACAAATGTTGTGGGGAATAAAGACGTAATCGATAATAATGTAAACGGGATTCTTTATAATATAAATGAGCCTGTTGAAGCGGCTGAACAGATATGTAGAATAGCGGATAATAAAGAAGAATGGTTAATGATTTCAAAAAATGCCAGAGCAGAGGCCGAACAGAATTATAGTGTTGCAAAAATGGCAATGGAAACTAAACAAGTATATATTGATACTTATAAAAAAGATTAGAAGAATTGAAAACAGCAATAGTCCACGAATGGTTTGTTAATTATGCTGGTTCGGAAAGGTGTGTTGAATCGTTTACTAACATCTGGCCGGAAGCTGATGTTTTTGCTTTGGTTGATTTTTTAAACGCTGATCAAAGGAAAATTATTCTTAAGGGCAAAAAAGCGAAAACCTCATTCATTCAAAAACTTCCACTCGCAAGAAAAAAACACAGATACTATCTTCCTCTTTTCCCCAAAGCGATTGAACAATTTGATCTTTCAGAGTATGATATTATAATTTCCAGTTCGCATGCGGTTGCAAAGGGAGTAAAAACCCGGAAAGATCAGCTTCACATCAGCTACTGTTATTCACCCATGCGATATGCCTGGGAAAGTGCTGATGAATATCTAAAAGGATTTAAAGGTTCTATTGCAAAACTTTTTATTAATCATTTAAGAAAATGGGATCTTCGGTCAGCAAAAAATCCAAACCATATTATTGCTATTTCAGAATATATAAGGGAGAGAATAAAACGCGTTTATAATATTGATGTTCCGGTAATTTATCCACCCGTCGATACGCATCTGTTTGAAATTGGAGAAAAAGAAGATTTTTATTTGATTGCTTCACGGATGGTTCCATATAAAAAAATGGATCTTGCAGTTGAAGCATTCAATCAAATGCCCGATAAAAAATTGGTTGTTATTGGTGATGGTCCGGAAATGAAAAAAATAAAAAGTATCGCAAAGTCAAACATTGAAATAATTGGTCACCAGCCATTTGAAGTGCTTAAAGATAAAATGATGAGAGCCAAAGCATTTATATTTACTGCTGAGGAAGATTTCGGAATTGTAGTTGTTGAGGCAATGGCTTGCGGCACACCTGTAATTGCTTATATTAAGGGAGGTGCTTCCGAAACAGTGATTGACAATAAAACAGGAATATTGTTTGAAGAACAGAACACAAATTCTTTAATTGAAGCAGTAGAGAAATTTGAATCGGAAGAAAGTAAATTTGATAAACAAATAATTCGTCAGCGTTCGGAATTGTTCAGCAGAAAAGTATTTGAGAAAAATATTGCCGAGTTTGTAAATAATAAATCGAAAGAATTCTTTGGTTAAATATGATTGTTAATAAAAAATCAATTTATACTTATCGGCTGCTTAGTGATTTATTGCTTTTAAACATAGCGTTTATTCTTTCGGCGGTTTTTGCGCAATCCCTTGAAATACTTCTACTCCGAACACAAATGTTTGTTTTGCTTCTGTTGGCAAACACTCTTTGGTTTTTCTATTCAAATAGTATTGATTTTTATGATGAGTTTTATACAAGACCATTTGCATATCAATTTACGAATATCCTTAAGAGCATTGTTTTTCAAACATTCCTTGCGGTACTATTTATCTTTCTTGTAAAGGAAGATCTGTTTACAAGAAACTTCATACTTTTTTATGCTTTTCTTCTTACCGTCTTTATAAGCCTTCGAACAGTTTTTTTCAAAAAGATTTTAAAATCACTTCGAAAAAAAGGGAAGGGTGTCAGAAATCTTATAATAATTGGAAATAGCGAAACGGCTGTTAATTTTGAAAAGACCATTTCATCCAATCCCGAATTCGGATATAAGTTTATGGGCTATGTTGCCGATGACACTTCTCTATTAGAACAGAACATTATTGGCAAAATTGAAAATATTGATTCAATATTAAATAAGAACAAGATTGATGAAGTTGTAATTGCACTTCCACAAGATTCATCAGAAAACTTAGACGAGCTTATTCGAATATGTAATATTAACGCGGTTAGTGTACATATCATTCCGGACTATTTTCGCTTTCTTGCAGATAGATTTCAAGTAAGCACAATTGGAAAACTGCCAATAATTACTGCTCGCGAAGAGCCTCTAAATGAGGTTAACTGGCGTTTCATTAAAAGAACATTTGATATTTTCTTTTCGCTCTTGTTCCTAATTTTTATTTTCTCCTGGCTCTATCCTATTATAGCGATTTTGATAAAGCTTTCTTCGGGCGGACCTGTATTTTTTATACAGGAAAGAACCGGGGCAAAGAATAAAAGATTTAAGTGTTTTAAGTTTCGAACATTGGTACACACAGGGGACAACAAACAATTCAAATTTAAACCGGTTGTTACAAACGACTCTAGGATAACCGGGACAGGAAAGTTTTTAAGAAAAACCAACCTTGATGAAATTCCGCAATTCATTAATGTTCTTTTGGGAGATATGTCTGTTGTAGGTCCTCGTCCGCATGCTCTGATGTTCGATCAACAGTACGAAAAAATATTTGAAGAAATAAAGTTAAGATATAATGTCCGGCCCGGAATTACTGGCTGGGCACAGATACACGGTTTAAGAGGAGATGTTGAAGACGAAGAAGTTAACAGAAAAAGATTACTAAAGAGGTTAGAGTATGATCTCTGGTACATCGAAAACTGGTCATTTAAACTTGACATTCAAATCATATTAATGACTGTTTGGCAAATGATAAGAGGCGAATCGAAGGGAGTGTAGCGACAAACCAATGCTACGGTTGTGTTTATTAAAATTCTAAAAAATAAATTCACAAACCCCAAAAAATCAATAATAATTAAAGACAAAAAACCAATCTCATCAGCGTATTTAATCTGTTGATGTTTGAAAGTGCCATTAGGATTCCTTTGGAAAAATCTCTTTGCCATTTGATTTTATTCACAGATATAGTAGAGAAGTTCTCTTTTAAATTACTATAAAAAGTTAAATTGATTTCAGATGGTTCGGGCAACCGCAATTTAAAGGTTCTAACAGAATCAAATTTGATCTTTTTTCCATCCGGCAATTTTCTTTCCACACAGGAAACAAAGAGTATAAAAACAATACAAGCAGAAAAGGTGTGGGTAAAAAATCTTTTCGATAAGCTAATTTTTTTCGTTTATTGGCTGATTAATATGAAAATCACAAGAAATCATTATTAAAAGAATATTGATTTTAAAAAATAATTTAACAACCTTTCACCATCATCTTTAAATATTTGCAAAGTAAAATGCTTTCGGAGGCTTAATACCATGATGCTCAGCAGCAAATTTGTGAAACTTTCAGTTCTGGCCGGAGTAGCAATAATATTTTTTGTTATTCTTTTTGGTTTCCTTTTCTTTGAGCCATATATCACCGAGGATGAAATAACAATAACGGTTATTAACAAAGAAAAATTTGGCAATGAACCGGGCAAATATTTTATCTTCACCGCCGATGAAGTTTTCACTAATTCTAATAACTATTACCATGGTAAATCAAACGCCAACGAACTCTATCCGCTTTTCAGACCGGGTGCCGAGTATAAGGTTAAAGTTGTGGGAATATACCTTCCCTTTCTCCCCAGGTTCAGAAATATAGTAAGCATAAAAACAATAAACGGAATTGGATTTGGCGAACTGTAAACATTGGCACTAACCCTGGTTTACTTATTAGATTGTTCTGTCCTTCAATCTATCTCATCAAAATTAACGGAAGCTTGTTATGCAAACCGAAATTCAGACAATCCTTTCTAATATTAGTGATTTTATCTGGGGACCGCCGTTATTAATTCTGTTAGTAGGAACAGGAATTTATCTAACCTTACTTTTGCGTGGATTGCAATTCCGCAAACTTTTTCATTCTCTCTGGCTTGCGTTAGTTAAAAGAAAGGATGATGACGACACACCGGGAGATATCTCACATTTTCAAGCATTAATGACCGCACTTGCTGCTACTGTTGGAACAGGTAATATTGCCGGTGTTGCAACTGCTATTGCTATTGGCGGTCCGGGTGCGCTGTTCTGGATGTGGATAACCGGCTTGTTTGGTATGGCAACAAAATACGCAGAAGCCGTTCTTGCTGTAAGATATAGAGTGGTTGATGAAAAAGGACAGATGAGTGGCGGACCAATGTACTATATTTCTCGAGGATTAAACTTGAAATGGTTAGGTGCATTGTTTGCCGTATTTGCTTCAATTGCTGCATTTGGAATCGGAAATATGGTTCAATCAAACTCAGTTGCCGATGCAGTTAATCATTCATTTAATATCCCGGTTGAATATACGGGAATAGGTCTTGCGGTTTTAACGGGACTCGTTATTCTTGGCGGAATAAAAAGTATTGGAAAAGTAACTCAAGTACTGGTTCCCTTGATGGTTGTATTTTATATGATTGCAGCACTGTTTGTCGTTCTGATTAATATAGAAGCAGTGCCTAATGTTATTTCTCTTGTCTTTGTCGAAGCATTCACTCCAACTGCAGCAAGCGGAGGTTTTGCCGGTGCCACGGTAATGTTAACAATTAGAATGGGAGTTGCACGTGGTGTATTTTCGAATGAATCCGGTTTAGGTAGTGCCCCTATTGCAGCAGCTGCCGCCAAGACAAAACATCCCGTTACCCAGGCTTTGGTTTCAATGACACAAACTTTTATTGACACTATTGTCGTTTGCTCTTTCACCGGATTTGCAATTCTTGTAAGCGGGGTGTTGGACACTGGTCAGACAGGTGTTCCGCTCACTTCAATGGCATTTGAAACAGCCCTGCCGGGCAATTGGGGTGGAATAGTGGTTTCTTTAGGAATAATATTTTTTGCCTATTCAACTATTCTTGGTTGGTGTTACTATGGTGAAAAATCTATTGAATATCTGCTTGGAATAAAATCAGTCGCCCCATATAGAATGCTTTTTGTTGTCGCTGTTTTTGTAGGCGCAGTAGCTAAGCTAGATATGGTTTGGGCTTTCGCAGATATAATGAACGGATTGATGGCATTGCCAAATCTTATAGGTCTTTTGGGTTTAAGTGGAATTGTTGCAGCGGAAACGAAAGATTATTTCAAGAACAAAACACAGTAGAAAATTTTTAATTGAAAAAGATTAATAATTGCGCAGATTTTTTTAAATTTGCATTGTTAATTAACTAATTATTGATATTCCTATTCAGGGGAGAAAAATTATGGCCCTACTTATTACTGACGACTGCAATTCCTGTAATGCATGCGAAATTGAATGTCCCAACAATGCAATATATAATCCAGGTGATCCATGGATACTTGGCAGCAAAGAATTTCCGGCACTAAATGATGAACATACATATATAGCTTATGACAAATGCACAGAGTGTTTTGGTTTTTATGATGAACCGCAATGTGTTCCTGTCTGTCCAACAGATGCAATAATAATGGATCCTGACAGGGTAGAAACAAAAGAACAACTAACTGCAAAAAAAGAAAATCTGGATAAAGTCGGAAGATAATTTTGGCTAACGATGAAACAATAAAGAGCCGGGCCAGGACCCGGCTCTTTGTTTTAAATTTATGATTGCTATTTTAAAAATCATTTCTGTTTTAAAATAATAAAACAGTTCTTTTTTGCTCATCATTTAATATCTTTGTTAAACTCATAATAAAAATCAGAAACTAAATGAAAACAATTTTCTTACTTAATATTTCTCGTCCGTCATCTCTTTTTGCCCAAATAATGGAGAACGATTTTAAATCAGCAAGCAGATTTAATTACAAAAGAATCATTGATGGAAAAAGTTGAAGTGCTGTCATCTCCCGAATTTGCGGGAAGATTGTCGGGAAGTGAAGGATATAACAAAGCATCTGAATATGTGAAAAATCATTTTATTAAACTGGGCTTGAAGCCCGCCTTCGGCACTGATTATTATCAAAAACTTTTCGTTGAGTATAATGAAATAAAATCTCCGGCAAGATTTTGTTTGGTAAAAAACGATAACATCGTGAAAGAATACAAACTCGGAGATGACTATATTTTCAGAGGATTTACAGGATCCGGAGATTTTACTGCCCCGGTAGTTTTTTGCGGTTATGGCATTTCTAATGATGTGTATGATGATTATAAAAATGTAAATGTGAACGGTAAGGTTGTTATAGTATTTAAACAAAACCCAACATGGAAATTAGAAGACATTAACTGGGGAAACTCTTATCCCAGAGAAAAAGCCGAAACTGCTGCAGATCACGGAGCGATAGGATTGATAATGGTTTCAAAACCACTAGACACTCCTCCTCAACCAGTTATTGCAAGTGTTATGCACGGAGATGGCGAACAGAACGCAAACTTTCCGCAGCTTCATATGAGTCTTGATGCAGCAAATGATTTTTTATCGGGCTCTGGTTATGACATTAAAGATCTTCAACAAAAAATTGATGAAAAACAAAAACCATTTTCGTTTGAACTTTCTACATCAGCGCTAATAAAAGTACAAACTGATTATTATAAAGAAAAAGAAACTCAAAATATTTCTGCACTTTTAGAAGGAAGCGACGAAGAGCTAAAGAATGAATATATAATCATTGGGGCACACTTAGATCACGTTGGCTCTCAGGCTGATGAAGTTTATTTTCCAGGTGCAAACGATAATGCTTCGGGTTCTGCTGGAGTTATGCAAATTGCTGAAGCTTTTATTAAAAGCGGAATGAAACCGAAACGTTCAATCATTTTTACTTTATTCACAAGTGAAGAGCAGGGATTATTTGGCGCAGAATATTTTGTAGATAATCCCCCTGTTGATCTTAACAATATTGTTGCAATGATTAATATGGATTGCATTGGGTCCGGCGATAGTATTCAGATCGGAAACGGTAAAAGTGCACCGAATCTCTGGAATATTTTCAGGGAAACAGATTTATTAAATGATAACTTGATGCTGGAAAGAACCTGGGCGGGTGGCGGAGCGGATGCAACTCCTTTTCATAACAAAGGAATTCCAATAGCGTATATTGTTTCACACTATAGCTATGAACATTTACATCTGCCAACAGATTTGCCAGAAACGCTAAATAAAGATTTATATAAAAGCATAGTTAACCTAGCCTTTTTATCATTACAAAAAATTGCAAACGGTGAATATGTAAGAGAGAAATTAGTTCAATAATAAGTTATATTTATATATAATAATTCTATTAAAAAAAAGGAAAGCAAATGCCTTTAGCACAAAACAAAGCAATTACTTTCAATTATACTTTGAAAGATGATGAAGGAAATATTCTGGATACGACCAAAGGATCCTCACCATTTTCATTTTTAAGCGGTAATAGTCAAATACTTCCAAAACTTGAGGATGCTTTAAACGGTATGCTGCTGGGATCGAAAAAGATTGTTAAGATTGATGCTGCCGATGCTTATGGAGAATATAAGGAATGAGGCTGTTCAGAAAGTTGAACGAACTAACTTTCCCAAGGATGCTGAACTACAGCCGGGAATGCAATTTGTAACGAACTCACCGGATGGTCATCAAATGCCATTCATAATTTCTGAAATAAAAGAGGACAATATTACGATTGATTTTAATCATCCTCTTGCAGGAAAAAATTTAGAGTTTGATGTAGAGCTTTTAGATGTAAGAGATGCAACCGCTGAAGAAATCGCTCATGGTCACATTCACGGACAAGGCGGGCACCACCATTGATTATTTTGAAGTAAACACGGTATTTTATTAAAAAACCGTTATTCAATTTTCAGAGAACCTTGTTTATATGACACAAACATTATAATTTTGAACATATATCCATTAACCAACATGAAGGAACTAAAATGAAAAAATTATCTGTTCTAATATTTGCAATTCTCTTTTTAGGATGCGCTGCACTTGTATCTGCTCAAAGTGTTCAGAGCGGAAGCTGGGCGGTCACTCCGGCAACACCGGGTTTTACTTTAGATAAAAACAACGGTGAAAGGACAATGACGGTTGATATTGATTTCGACAAACCATTTGATACAAAACCAAACGTTTTTCTTTCTGTTACACAGATGGATGCCGACAAGGGTTTCAATACCAGATACAAAGTTGAAGCAATGTCAATTTCCAGAGATGGATTTACATTAAAAATCCGTACATGGGCTGATTCAAAAGTATACAGCATTAGCGGTTTCTGGCTTGCGCATACTGAGTAAAAACAGTTTTGATTCTTAACAACAAAAGCCGTCTCTGAATAAGTGACGGCTTTTTTATTTGATGAGCAGATCCTTCAATTATTTTTGTTCAGGAAACAAGTATTCCTTCAGGATTTCATCTTTTTTGTAAACATCGTCTCTGAAATTTACATCACCGTTTTCATCAACCCAGGCAGTATAATAATCAATAATAAGCGGAATTTTTTTTGTGAGATTTACATCGGTTGTTTCTCCCAGGCTTGCATATTTTCTTAGCGACTCACGTTTTCGATAGTACTCTGAAACTTTCGACTTATCTCCTACTCGTTGACCAATTTCAATTTTCAAATAATCAATATTCCACTTAGGATGATTCCGAAGAATATATGCTGCCAGTTGTAAGGGTTTTTCAACACGGACACAACCATGACTAACGGCTCTGTTTGATAGACTAAAAGGAGCCCGCGATGGAGTGTCGTGTAAATAAACACCAAACGGATTATTAAACATAAACTTAATTTTACCCAAAGCATTTCCCAGACCAGGATCCTGTACAACACGATATGGAATTGTATCGGCAGAAAATTTAGTTATATCGACTTCGCTTAAATTTATTTCAACATCATCCATGTACACCTTAAAGTTTTTGATGTGGAGATAATTCGAGTCCTTCTTAACTTCCCTAAGAATTTCTTCGCGGATAATGCTTGCAGGCACATTCCATGTTGGGTTAAGAACCATATACGATATTCCCGCATATAAAACAGGCGTTTCCCAATCATCTGGTTTGTGTTCTAACTTCTTTGTCTTTTTGTAGTATTTCAGTTGGTTGTCATAATTTGATGGGCGTTTTAATCCTGTACAGACCTTAATATCAAACAACTGTTTTTTGTCTTCAATCGCATATAATTTAAAATCAGGAATGTTGACAAGAATGTATTTCGGAATGTCTGAATAATCTATCCACCTAAATCTTTCTAATGATATTTTAATCTTTTCAATGTATTCCTGCGGAGTTGTATTCAATTTATCAATAGTTGCTTTGCCTATTATGCCATCATCATTTAATCCATTTAAACGTTGAAATTGTTTTAGCGGAGCAACAAGAACAGAGTCATAAAGAGTAGAGTCTTTTATTGAAATTTTGGCAGTATCAATAAATCCAAGAGTTATTAACTTATCATAAATTTTAATTATAGATGAATCTCTATCTCCGGGTTCAATTTTCGTTTCCAGCGGCGGAATAATTTCCCACTCCTGAAGTTTTAGTTTTTCAAATTGTTTTAAGGCATTATATAGTTTTAAGTATTTTTCTCCTTTTGGCTTAACATTAATCAAGTATTGAATAATATCGCTTTGACTTAATGGCTCAAGTAAATTTTTCTTTGTAGAATCAATAACAGGAAGATTGTAGCTGCTATTAAATATTTCTTTCGGATTGACAACGCCGTATCGCAGATGATTTGAATATTTTAATATCGCATCGGAAACAAGAATTTCAGTGTTTGCTAGTTGTATAAATCTGTTTGGATTAATCATGCTATCTGCAGTTGCAGCAAGAAACTGTTCAGCAATTAGTTTGGTGTGATATTGTTCCGGATTTAATCCGTGTTCCTCCGCTCTGTCAAAGAATATTAAGGAGTGAATAAATAAAATCCTTTTGTTGAAAACTGCCTATAAAAACCGGTTGATAATTTCTGTCAGCATAAAAAGACTTTAAGAGTATCGAAGTACTGAACAGATGAATCTTTTAAAAGGATAGAATAATCTTTTTTAGTAAAAATGTTTTTAAGAGTTTCCTGATATTTAGCGTAATTAAAATTTAGTTTTTCATCTAAGCTTTTCTCAACTTCGGGCGGTTTTTGATTACAGGCTGAAATAAGAGAAATCAGGACTATTATAAGCAACGCTGCGAACTTCTTCAAAATAATTTTCCGTGTGAATTGTTTATTGAATTTAATAATTGCCCGCAAATATATGAAATATTACGTTTCTCAGCTATAATTGACAATTGTGATTGCCTGTATCAAAAAACGGCATGCAAAATCTTTCGAACACTGCATACTTTGTGTTTACGGCTGGACGAGAACACACTAACTCAAAACAAAAGCAAATCTATTTATATTTGCTAACTGTTAATTGACCTTATCCTCGAACAAACTTATTTTTAACTGTCTTTAAGATTATTCTTAGACGTTCCTACTGATATTACCCTCAATTATCCTTCTTTCTCTGGTGGGGGACTGACTTTGATGTTAGGTGCTGGAATTCTATTAAAATTGTTTTATTATCTTACACTTATATGTTTATAGATTATAGATATGCAGCGGCTGAGTTTATCCCGCTTGTGCGGCATACATCTACGTACGTTAACTAATTATCTGGTGCAGTATAAGTAATAGTTATGCACAAAAGTATGATAACAGATTCTGAGTTCGATAAATCGTATTTCGGAAATTGATAGAGAGCAAATGGATTAAGAATAATTCCTAATTTATGCTCGACCCCTAAATGCAATTCATAGATATGCAGTAAAATATAAAGTACAAATAACGTTAGGTGGTTTTTACTTTTTATCAGTCTGATAATAAATATGATAGTGTGAGTCTGTCAAAAACTATTTCTGACTGGTATGACAAAAAGTATGGCAATCGAAGTAAAGAAGGACTTTTCTAAAGGAAATGTTGCTTTACTTATCGCTGGTATCAGGTTATAAGATGAAATATTAACTTTAATTTTATAGGATCAAGCTGTGTTATGTTCCAATGGAAAATTTGAATTTAGTCAGAATGAGTTCAAGTTGGATAAATGCTTCTAAACCTTATTACTTTTCTTGAAGATTTGACAAGCGGTTTGTCTTCCGAATTATCACCAGAAGAATGAATACAATATTTCACAGATATTCGGTTTTGCATCTGAATTATTATCTAAAGAATCAACAAGGATACTTTGTGTGAATTGCAAAAGAAGATTTATAAATATGCAGTAGATAGTTTATCGAACAATCAATTAAATATTGGAGATCAAAGTGGGTTTTCTTCAAGCAACTGAAAATTCTCAGATGATACAACGTAATAAAATTGAGTTTAATAAAAATATAATCTTGAGAACAAATTGAATCTGCTTCAAGCAATTGGATTTCCAAAGTAAGTACGATTTAATTAAGAAATTCAATGCAAAGTAATTTAGATACTGGAGAATTCCTGATAAACTTCCAATGTAATCTAAGCCATATGAATATTCAACTTATTGCAAAGAATTATTTTATTAAGTATCGCAATATAACCTGCAACTCAACAAGACGTTTTCCATTTGCAGGTCTTGATTTGATAGTTCGGTTTGTGCAGTTACGGATTGTTTTTAGCGAGTTAAATAAATTGTCAATTAAACAAAACTAAACATTAAAAACTGTGCATGTCGCTTGACTTCGCTTAGGCACACGTCGTTATATGGCAAAATATAGGAGAAAAAAGATTGTTTGAGAAATTAGAAGATATTAACACAAACCACACCCTTTCCAGTATTACACTGCTGAAGAATTATGGACTGATGAACACACCTCGAAAAAAATGCTTGAATTTCATCTTGACGAAAATATTAACGCTTCATCTCGTAATAAAAAATTTATTGAGCAGTCGGTTAATTGGATTGTTTCTAACTTTGGTATAGACAACACATCAAGTATATGCGACTTCGGATGTGGACCTGGTTTATACACAACACGATTTGCAGAAAAAGGAGCAAATGTTACTGGGATAGATTTTTCAAAGAGGTCAATTGATTATGCAAAAAAAGTAGCACAGGAAAAAGAATTAAATATTGACTATGTTAATCAGAATTATCTTTTATATGACACGGAGAAACGATTTGATTTAATAACGATGATTATGTGTGACTATTGTGCCTTGAGTCCAGAGCAAAGAGAAAAGCTGCTTCAAAAATTTTATAAGCTCCTAAAACCAAATGGGTCAATTTTATTAGATGTTTATACACTGGAAGCCTACAAAGCGAGAGAAGAAAAATCAACCTATGAAGTTAATTTGCTCAATAGCTTTTGGTCTCCTAAAAAGTACTATGGATTTCAGAACACATTCAAATATGAAGAACAGAAAGTCGTACTTGATAAATACACAATAGTTGAGGAAGATAGGAATCGTATTGTTTATAATTGGTTGCAATATTTTAGTTCTGAATCACTTAAAGAAGAATTAGAAAAGAGAAAATTTATAGTTCAAAATCTATATTCAGATGTAAGTGGTTCACCGTATGATTCACATAGTGAAGAAATGGCAGTAGTTTTTAAAAAAGCTATATAACCCGCCAATAAAGCGGCCGTTCCTGCCGTTCCTATCCGCCGGCAGGTTCGTATTTGTTATTTGCGTAAATATTGGCATAGCAAAAAAGGAGATGCAATAATGAAAGAAAAACTCCGATTAAATAGAACATTTAATTCATCTAATATTTTATTAACTGTAGTGCTTTATTCTTTTTGCATCTTTAACTCTTTAGTAATAGCGCAACAAGATAATAATTTAAGCAACGCAGTTTACAAAACCAGAGTACTTCAAAAGATAGACAGCCTTCTGGTAACAACATATGTCTTACCCGAAGAGGCAAAAATATATGCAGAAGAATTTGAAAAAAGATATGAGCGTGGGGATTATAATTCTTATATAAATTCGAAGGAATTTGCCGAAAAAATCACGGCGGATCTCATAGACATTACAAAAGATAAACATATAAACTTTCGGGTGATAGAATCGAGCGATGTTGGAGAAAAACCTGAGGGGTCACTTCATCATCCCGTACGTTATCACCTCCTGGGCATTAAAGAGAATAAAGGATTTTCAAAGCTGGAATGGATAGACGGCAATATCGGTTACCTGGATATAAGAAGATTTTATTATTTTAATGATATTAAGCAGTTAGCTGATGCCGCAATGAAATTATTATTAAATGCAAGCGCCATCATAATTGATTTAAGAGAAAATGGAGGTGGTTCGGGAGATTACCTAAGCAGTTACTTTTTACCATATCCAACTCAATTGACTAGTTGTTATTATCGTAAAGATGATTTCCTTGAAGAGTTTTGGACTTCTAAAGAAATAGGAATGGAACCGCTTACCGATGTCCCCCTTTTTTTATTAACGAGTAAAAGAACCTTTTCTGCTTCTGAATCATTTGCTTATGATATGAAAGTGAGGAAAAGAGCAATTATTATAGGTGATTCAACAAAAGGAGGTGCTCACTCCGTTGATCTATATAAAATAGATGATCAATTTGAGATATACATCTCAACTGCTCGTGCAGTCAATCCAATAACTGGAGAAAATTGGGAAGGAATAGGCGTTGTTCCGGACATAATTGTTCCGTCGGAAGCCGCATTAGATACCGCAATCATGTTAGCTAAAATAGCAGGAGCAGAATTTGTAAAGACAAGGGACGCAAAACTAAAATTGGCTGTTGAAAAAATGCAGATTCATATGGATCGCGCAGAAACACTTTTTCAAGAAAAAAAAATGGACGATGCAGAAAAAACATTGGATTCGGTTTTCCAAATAGCAAATAAGCATAATCTTATCAATGAATTCTTTATTGATGTATTGGCATATAATTTTAGTTCTGAGAAAGATGAACAAATTTTATATGCAATTTTAAAAAAGAAAATTGAATTTTTCCCAAATTCTCCAACTTCCTATGAAAGACTGGCATATGCTTATTATAAAAATAATAAAAAAGAACAGGCAATTTTTAATTTTGAAAAGATGCTTGAACTTGAACCGGGTAACCGGAATGCAATAAAAATGATTAAGCGAATTCGTAATGAATGAGTAATATTTATACAAAGAATAACAGGTACTTAAGAAAGTTTAGCGAAGGCGGACAGGCCTGAAGACATAGCTGTATTAAGCAAATCTCGAAGGAATCCATCAGACAGCCGGACGCCCCTGAAAATCAGGGATTATTAAAAATTATTTTTTGCTGCTCGTAAAACATTATTGATTTGCCTTCCAAAAATTTGTTAATTATGTTTAAAAAGAAGTTATACGAAAAACATAGAGAGCTATTATGGCAAAGGATTTTCATTGCCCGTATTGCAAAGGAATACTCAACGTACAAGATAAAATCGCCTTCTCTGTAAAAACAAAACAGGGATTAAGGGGAATGCTTTTTCTTGATCCGGAATTAGGTAATTACAAAACAATAACTCATCCTGCATTCAAAGTAAAAGAAGGCGAATTAAATCAATTTTTATGTCCGATTTGTCATTCAAATCTTGCTGCCCTGGAAATTAACGAGAACCTTGTTAAGGTACTTATGGTAGATGATAGCAAGAGAGTATATGAAGTTTTATTTTCAGGAATTGCCGGTGAGCATTGTACATATAAATTGAAGGATAGCGAACTAGAAGCGTACGGTGAAGATTCGGAAAAATATCAAAATTTTTTTGGTGAAGGTCCCCGTTCTGATTAGAGGGGTTGGGACTGGTGTTCCGGCTGGTCTTCAAAACCAGTAGCCGGCGGATAAAACCACCGGTGGCAGGTTCGATTCCTGCCCTCTCTGCAAATAATTTCTGGTACATAACTATGCCCCCCAAAAAACTACAGAAAATTCCAGGTGTCGATTTGCTTCTGGAACATTCGCAAATAAAGATACTAAAGGATACTTACACGTCAGAATTTATTAAGTACTGTATCCGGTCAGTATTAAACGGCATTCGCTTTCAAAGTAAGAAAGGAAAAGAGGTTCCCGGAATAAATGAAATAGTTGAAGACATTATAAAGTTCATTTCCGGAATTAGCGATGTTTCTTTAAAGAAGGTGATAAATACTTCCGGCATATTGCTTCATACAAATATAGGAAGAGCACCGCTTGGCAAAAAAATATTTAAAGAAATTCAACCGGCAATTGAAGGCTATTCAAATTTAGAATTTGATTTAACTTCAGGGAAGAGAGGAAAGCGGACCGATCATGTAATCGAGTTATTAAAATTTCTTACAGGTGCAGAAAACGCTGTGATTGTTAATAATAATGCGGCTGCGGTTTCACTTGCACTTAGAACTTTCAGCGAGGGGAAAGAAGCTGTCATATCCCGCGGAGAACTCGTTGAAATCGGCGGGTCGTTCCGGTTACCCGAAATTATCGAGGCAAGCGGAACAAAGATGAAAGAAGTGGGAACAACGAACAGAACACGAATCTCTGATTATACAAAAGCAATAACGAAAAATACCGCTTTAATTCTTAAAGCACATAAATCAAATTATGCTATTGAAGGATTCACGGAAGAAGTTAGGTCTAAAAGAATTAGCAGCTCTAACAAAAAAGTATAAATTAATTCTAATGTACGATATCGGCTCGGGTTTTTTATTCAATCCTGAAAAAGCGGCACTAGAGCAGGAACCGGTAGTGAAAAACAGTATTAACGCAGGTGTTGATTTAGTGACTTTTAGTTGTGACAAGTTGCTCGGTGGTCCCCAGGCAGGAATTATTGCGGGTAAAAATAAATTGATCGAAAAAATTTCAAAAAATCCTCTTATGAGAACATATCGGGTAGATAAAATAACCATCGCCCTGCTATCCGCAGTTTTAAGATCCTATATTAAGAAAGAAGAAAGCATTAACCTTCCGATATTTAAACTGTTGAGTAGAAGCGAAGATGAATTGAGACTGTTAGCGCAAAAATTAAAAGATGAGTTTGAAAAGTTTCAAATAAAAGCTGAGGTTAGAAAAAGTGAAGCCTTTTGCGGCGGCGGCGCTATGCCACAAATTAAGTTAGAAAGTTATTCGGTTGTATTGCAATCAAAAGATAATAATAAAAACCTCGCTAAAAATATTTATATGAAACTGCTTGGTGCTCAAACACCGGTCTTAAGCATTTTAAGAAAAGGTGAAATTCATTTTGATGTGTTCACTCTCTTCGATGATGAGATTCCACTGGTTGCTAAAATGGTAAGTAGTGTGATATGAAAAACGTAATTTTAGGTACAGCCGGGCATATTGACCATGGTAAAACAGCATTAGTAAAAGTTATAACTGGAATTGATTGTGATACTCATCCCGAAGAAAAGCTCAGGGGAATAACAATAAATTTAGGATTCTCCCACCTTGAATTGCCCGGTGATAAGAGCGTAGGTATAGTGGATGTTCCCGGTCATCACGAATTTGTTAATACAATGGTTGCCGGGGCACATGGAATTGATATACTTATGCTGGTCATTGCAGCAGACAGCGGTATTATGCCGCAAACCATCGAACATCTTCAGATAGCCCAAACTTTAGGAATAAAAACCGGTTTTGTTGCACTTACCAAGGTTGATCTTGTTGATGAAGAATCAATCTTAATGATAGAAAATGAAGTAAAGGATTTTTTAAAAGATAGTTTTTTAAGTGGCTGTAAAATTATCAGAGTTTCTTCTATAAAAGGCATAGGTGTTGATGAAATTAAAAATCATTTAGCAGCATTGGTTGAAAATGTTGAAGAGAGATCCATATCAAAAAATTTTCGAATGTATATTGATAGAATCTTTACAGTATCTGGTTTCGGAACAGTCGTCACAGGTTCTGTTCTTGGCGGAACAGTAAAAAAAAGCAATGACCTTTATCTTCTTCCAACCAACAAACAGCTGCGGATACGAAGGATGGAGAGACATGGCAAAGAAGTCGAACAAATATCCGGCGGCAATAGGGTCTCTTTAAACCTGACTGGTTTAAATAAAGATGATTTCAAAAGAGGAATGGTTCTGACCGATAAAATAATCGAACCAACAAACCTTCTTGATGCAAAGATAAATCTTCTTCAAGATGTAAAAAAAATTGGTGTATGGTCTGATGTTATATTTCTATCTGGAACATTTAAGAATCAGGCAAGAATGCATTTAATAGATAAAGACAAAATTGATGGCAAAGATTCAGGTATAATACAAATTCATTTATCTAAACCTTGCTTTGTTTTGAGAGGAGACAAATTTATCATCAGGAGTACGTCGGGACAGCAAACATTAGGTGGTGGAGAAGTAATTGATCCTTATCCGTTGCATCACAGGAGAAGAACCAACAAACTTATACATCAGTTAAAAAAAGTTGCAGAGGGGAATCATCATGAATTTGTCTATGCAGAGGTCAGGAAAAGAAGAACGCCGGTTAGTTTGCCAGAGCTTACGGAAAAGTTTGATTTGCGCAATAGACAACCGAAAGAGTTCATAACACATACTTTACCTGAAGATATTGTAGCGGTTGAAACAAAAGACAACACCTTTTTGATGCTTAAAGATGCCCGGGAGAAAATAGTTGCCGGTATTTTAAAAAATCTTGAGAACTATCATAAAAAAAATTTATTGGTAGAAACAGGAAAACCGTTGAAGGAATTAATTAGCATCTTTGCTAAAGATTACGCTTCAATATCAGAACAAATAATTAAAACGATTATAGATGAACTGACAACTGAAAAAAAAATAAAAAAGATTGAAAACACATGGTCACTATTCAATCATTCAGTTCAGCTTGATGAAAACGAGGAAAAGAAAATCAATTTTGTAGAGGAATACTTTAAGAAGTCAGATATGCAGGTGCCCTTAATGTCTGATTTATTACCCGAAGCAGAAAGAAATAAAATTGATGAAAAACAGCTTAAACAGATTTTAGAATTGCTTACTTCACAAAACAAGCTTTATCGGTCGGATAAAAGCTATGTTCATTTTTCGATTATGAATGATTGCAAAATTAAGTTATTGAAATGCCTAAGCTCTCGTCCCGACGGAATTACAGTTGCTGGTTTTCGTGATTTGATAAAAGGTAATAGAAAAATTTGTCTGTTCATGCTAAATTATTTTGACGATGAAGGAATTACCTTCAGAGATGGCGACATAAGAAAAATAACAGAAAAGGGAAGGAAAATTTTATTAGAAAATGAATAAAATAATTTATCTCGATTATAATGCAACAACACCGATCGATTCGCTTGTTGCTGAAGCAATGAAACCGTATTTATTTGAATTCTTCGGAAATCCTTCCAGTTCACACATCTATGGAATAAAAACAAAAGCGGCAATTGAAAATGCAAGGAAGCAGGTCGCATCGATGATCGGTTGCGAAATAGATGAAATTATATTTACAAGCGGTGGGACCGAATCGAACAACCTTGCAATTAAAGGATTTGCTTTTGCCAACAGAGAAAAGGGAAATCATATAATCACTTCTTCTATTGAACATCCGGCAGTAGCAGAAGTATGCCGATATCTTGAAGAGAAAGGATTTAAAGTAACTTATCTTCCTGTAGATAATACAGGCTTAGTCGATATTAAAGACGTAAAGGCGGCAATCACAACTAAGACTATTCTGATAACGATAATGCATGCAAATAATGAAGTCGGAACAATTCAGCCAATTAAGGAAATAGCCAAGATTGCTCATCATAAAGGCATAACATTGCATTCAGATTGTGCTCAGTCGGTTGGCAAAATCCCGGTGAAAGTTGATGAATTAAATGTTGATTTACTCTCGCTTGCCGGACATAAATTCTATGCTCCCAAAGGAGTGGGTGTTTTATATGTTCGCCCGGGTGTGAAGATTGAGAAACTACTTCACGGGGCGGATCATGAACTAAACAGGCGGGCAGGCACTGAAAATGTATTAGAGATTGTGGGTTTAGGAAAAGCAAGTGAATTGGTTGAAAAGAATTTAACCAGATATAATAAAAATATGGCGGTTACAAGAAATCTTTTGGAAAAAAAGCTAAGAAAAAATTATCCTGATCTGCAAATAAATGGTAATGTGGAAAAAAGACTTCCAAACACGTTGAGTGTGAGCTTTAAGGGAATTGAGGCAAACACAATTATATCTGAATTGAAGAGCCTAGCAGCATCAGCAGGAGCCGCATGTCACAGTGATAGAGTTGAAATATCCCCAACGCTAAATGCTATGAAAGTTCCTGTTGATTATGCAATGGGAACAATTCGTTTAACGACCGGAAGATATACAACAAGAGAAGAAATTAATATCTCCGTAGAAGAGATAGTAAAAGTTATTAACAAATTACAGCCCATGAAGCAAAAAGTTTCTAGCAAATCTAAAGATGAGGAAATAAAACTGACACAGTTTACTCATGGATTAGGCTGTGCCTGCAAACTTCGTCCTCAGCTTCTTGAAGAAGTTTTGAAGAAAGTGCCCATTCCAAAGGATGATAAAATTATTGTAGGGATTGGTACTTCTGACGATGCAGCTGTTTATAAACTTGATGATAAATTCAGCATTGTTCAAACTGTGGATTTTTTTACCCCGGTAGTTGATGATCCATTTCAATTTGGCGAAATAGCCGCAGCAAATTCGTTAAGTGATATTTATGCAATGGGCGGAAAACCATTGTTTGCTTTAAATGTAGTTGGGTTTCCCAGCAATCGTTTACCGCTTAAAGTTTTGGAGAAAATTCTTGAGGGTGCAAGTTCAAAAGTTAAAGAAGCAGGCATATCAATAATTGGTGGTCACACAGTCGATGACACAGAACCAAAATATGGTTTAGTAGTAACCGGCATAATCGAAAGCAATAAAGTAATTACAAATAGCAAATCGCAGCCTGGTGATGTTCTTATTTTAACAAAACCAATCGGGACAGGAATATTTTCTACAGCACTGAAGCAAGGTATGCTGGATAAGAAAAGTGAAAAGATATTAGTTAAAACAATGTCCGGGTTGAATAAAATTGCTGCAGAAGTTATGCAGGAAGTAGGTGTTAATGCATGCACGGATGTTACCGGTTTTGGATTAGTCGGGCATTTGCTCGAGATGATGAAGGCTTCTAATACAAGCGCGTCTATTGAATTCGATAAAATAAAATTCCTGAAGAATACTTTTGAGTTAGCCGTTGCAGGCTGCATCCCCGGAGGAACGAAGGATAATTTGGATTATACAAATCCAAATGTCAAATATGATATGAATATTTCTGAAGTCAAAAAGTTAATGCTTAATGATGCTCAAACATCGGGTGGTTTACTGATATCAGTTTCTAAAAAGAAATCACAGAAGCTACTCAATATATTGATTGAAAGGGGAGTTAAGTCGTCCTTTGCTATTGGAGATGTATTATCTCCCCGTAAGATTAAAATTGATATTCGATAATTAGATTACTGTTTTAATCTCCGCATTCCAGGTGAATTTACTTTCAATCGAGATATTATTATTCACTATTTGTATCAGGAACTGCCCACAGATTTTTATTACCTCGAACATATTCTCTAAATGTCCGTGCCTCTCTGCCAAGAATATCAGATACTCCGGAAGTAACCATGGAATTCCATCCCTGCCTGACATATCTGCATAGACTAATAGATGCATCGATTGATTCCGGATACCATCCATCCATTTGCAGTATAGTTCTATACTCTTCTTCATCAACATCTTTATATTCTATGTTTCTGCCTAACTCTTCAGTGAAAATATTTGCCACCTGATCAAGAGTTAACGCTTCGGGTCCTGTTAGCTGATATGTTTTGTTTTTTAGCACGTCTTTTGTAAGCTCTTTTTCAGCTATTTCAGCTACATCCCGAACATCCACAAGACTTGTTTTTGTCTTTCCGGCTGGTAATCTAATAGCATCTTCCTCAACAATGCTGGGTCGGAAGTACAAGTTAAAATTTTGCATATAACAATTTGGTCTGAGGAAAGTATAATTCAATCCTGAATCTTCAATATGTTGCTCAATTTGTCTCATTGGATGACTATCATCCTGAATACCCAAAGCTGAAATATTAACTACATTTTTTACTCCTGCTTTGGCAGCAATACTAACCATTTTTCCAACCTGATCCTGTAGGTTATGATGTGAGGGCGGAGAGACCAGCATCCAGTTTTCGATACCATCAAAAAGGTCTTTAAATTGTTCGGCATTTAGGTAATCGAACTGTTTCAATTCCACCTTTGGTATATTCATTTTTTTTGCCTTTTCCGGATGTCGGCAAGCAACCCTTAAATTAACGTCTTTATTAGCAAGCAATTTTATTACTTCAATGGTAACATAATGACCCGCAGCACCAATTATAAGAATGTTTTTACTCATTGCTTTAACCTCTTTAATTATTAATTTTCAACTCGTTTGTTTAAACTCATTTTTTCCAGAACTGCATCTAACTTGATTTTGTGGCGATTAAGACCAACCTCCTCCGGTTGCAGCCCCTGGGCCAAACCAAGCAACTGAAAATAATAAACCGGTGAAACCATTTTAACACTGTTATCTGAGTCCTTCTTTTTTCTTTCAAGCATAATTTGTCCAAGGTCAAAGGAGGAAAAGCAAGTTGGACAAATCATTCCCATGCAATCAGCTTCCATCTTCCTCACGGAATCTAAAACACATTCGGTCATATCTTCCCTTAATGATTGATCGAAGCATGCCCTGCCGCAGCAAAGATACCATTCTTTATGTCTGCAAGTTTCAGCACCTATTGCTCTTATTAATGTATCCATTACATGCGGATCATCCGGATCATCCACTTTCATAAAAGCACTGGGCTTTAAAAGATGACATCCATAATGAACAGCGATCATAACATCTTTCAACGGATTCTTTACGGTAGCTTTTATTTTCTCAACCCCAATATCATCTCTTAATACAGTAACTAAATGTTTTACTTTTACAGTCCCTTTGTATTCCTTTCCGACACGCGCTAACCTTTTGTTAACTCTTTTTCTCAAATCAGAGTTTTCATTAAGCATATAACTTGCTTCAGAAAGAGTTTCAGTACAACCAGAGCAGATAGTAAAAATATCCAAACCCGCTTCTTCAGCGACACATAAATTTCTTGCTGCTAAGGTTACCCATCCAAGGTTGTCTGCCGCTTTAAAGTGAATTGGGTCAGGGCAGCATGTAAATCCATCGAGATCAACAATTTCAATTCCTAAAGGCGGAATTGTTTTCCTTATTGCTGCTTCCATATAAGGATATTTAACCGGGATAATGCATCCCGGGAAAAATGCCATTTTCATTTTTTATCTGCCTCGTTATCCGGTTTCAGGATCACTTCTAGTTCTGTTACATCAATTATTTTAAGCGGTGGAAGTCCGAGCTCTTCACGTATTCTGTTGCTTGAGGATACGATTGGCACACTGTAGCCGGTTTCTTTCACTCTTTTTGTAACCTCTAAAATTTCTTTTGGAGAAGTTTCGTTCTGCGAAGCAATGTTTTTTAATGCAATAATTACTTCTACAGGTCGAACATCTTGCGGACACCTTTCATAACAATTGTAACAATTAGAGCACTTCCAGATAATTGAATTTTCAGCTGTCAAATCATCAATATCACCAATAAGTGATTTAAGCATTATCTCACGAGGATTAAATCCATTATAGAATCGTGCACTAGGGCAATCACCGACACATGCCCCGCATTGATAGCAGTAGCTTACGTGATCTGCCCCAAGGATTTTTTCCAGCTCTTTCCTCTTTTCAAAATTTACAACTGTTTTTGGTTCGGTCATTTGCCAGCTCTTTTTCTGTGTACTCTTATGCTGTTACTCTTACATTCACTTAGTGGACAGGACCATTCTACTAGTTCTTCTTTAGGATCGTAGTGACCGGTAAAGGTGTGACCGCAACTTAAGCATTGGAAAACGCTTTCACCATTTGTGAACGAAGGTATCGATAATGGCTCCGGAGGTCTAGGACATTTTAATTGTTCCATTGCTGCTTTTCGGGCATCACCCTTCAGCTTATCTGCTTTTAAAGCTTCGATTGCGTAATCGACTTCTTCCTGTACCACATCTTTCCGTTTTTCATCAAGCTTTCTCATCACGCTTGCAAACTTCTGACCTTCCGCAGCACTTATCCACTCAAGTTGCAGTCGTTCAGGTCTGATTTGAAGTTTATCTAGTTTATCCCACAATCTTAGAACTCTTCTTACTGTTTGCCTATTAGCGCTGATGTAATGACAATCGGCAAAATGACATCCGGAAACAAGCACCATCGGTGCACCTTTTTCAAAAGCATGAAGAACAAAATCTTCCTGTATTCTTGCGCTGCACATAGTTCTAATTAATCTTGAATGTACAGGATACTGAAGTCTTGAAATACCTGCAAAGTCTCCTCCGGCATAACTGCACCAGTTACAGGCAAATGTAAGAAGTTTTTTCATCGGTTCATTTTCGAGTATGGAATCAACCTGGGCAAGTAACTGGTGATCGCTGAAATGGCGCATTGTTATAGCATCGAATTTGCATTCGGCACCACACGATCCACAGCCGGCACAAGCTGCTTCAATAAGTTGAGGCAATTCTCCTTTTGCCCATTTGATGGCACCATAAGGACAAACAGCAGCACACTGCCCGCATTTAGTACAAAGGTCAAGATCGATTCTAGAAGTTATTGCTTCAATTTTAACTTTACCTGCATTTAAAAGTATTTGTGCATGTGCCGCTGCGGCACCGGCTTGCGTTACGCTATCTTTTATATCTTTTGGAGATTCAACGCAGCCTGCAAAGAAAACCCCTCTCGTCGGTGCATCCACAGGCTTCAGTTTAGGATGAGCCTCCATCATAAATCCATCTGAAGTTTTCGATAAAGTGAGAAGCTTACGGATTGAAGGCGAGTCATCCTGTGGTTTTACTCCTACCGAAAGAACAACCATATCGAGTTCATAATTTTCCAGTTGTCCAGTTAAAGTATTTTCAACTTCAATTTTTAAATCACCATTACCGTTAAGGGATAATATCTCGCCCGGAATTCCTCTAATATATTTAACACCTTCTGCTTTTGAACGCATATACATATCTTCAAAACCTTTACCGAAGGCTCTTATATCCGTGTAGAACACATAGTTTTCAGTGTCAGGATAGTGATCCCGAAGCAGGAGAGTATCTTTAATTGTATTCATACAACAAATGTTTGAACAATATTCAGAGCCGTATTTTTTTGAACGCGATCCAACACATTGAATAAAACCGATTCGTTTCGGTCTCTTTTTATCACCCGGTCTTACAAAATGTCCTTCTGTTGGTCCGCCTGCACAGATTAATCTTTCAAACTCCATGCTAGTAATTACATTATCATATTTACTGTAGCCGAATTCTTCAATTTCAGTTGGATCGTAAACACCCATTCCAGTTGCAACTATAATTGCACCAACTTCAATTTTCACCAACTGATCTTTCATATCAAAGTCTATACATTTTTTATCACAAACCACTTCACACTTACCACAAGCAATTGGATTATTGCCCAAACATGTTTCCATATCAATCAGATAAGCAGAAGGCACAGCCTGGGGAAATTCCATATAAATAGCTTTTCTAGATGAAAAACCTTGCTGGTAAGCATCCGGCGTAATTTGCGGACAAATTTTAGCGCACTCACCACAGGCATTACATAGATCAGGATCTACGTATCGTGCTTTTTTGCGCACGGTAACTTTGAAGTTTCCTACATAGCCGGAAACATCTGCTACTTCACTGTAGGTCATTAGGGTTATATTGGGATGCCGACCGGCATCCATAGCCTTAGGCCCAAGAATTCATATACTACAGTCCATCGTAGGATAAGTCTTATCCAGCGCAGCCATTATACCACCGATTGATGGCTGTTTTTCAACCAGATAGACTTTATGTCCACCGTCTGCCAGATCTAATGCTGCCTGAATACCTGCAACGCCTCCTCCAATAACCAGCGCAGCCTGAGTGACTGGTAAAGTCATCTCATTCTGTGCTTCAAGAAAACGCGCGCGTGCGACAGCACTTGCAACGAGATCTTTAGCCTTTTCTGTTGCACCTTCTTTATCATTTACGTGAACCCAACTGCAATGCTCGCGAAGGTTTGCCATCTCCATTAAATATGGATTCATTCCGACATCCCAAACGCAACCGCGGAAAGTTGGTTCGTGCATGCGAGGTGAACAGGAAGCAACCACAACCCTATTCAGGTTATGCTCGGTTATAGCTTTTTGGATCTCGTTCTGCCCGGGATCGGCACAGGTATACTTGTTGCGAATTACGCAAACAACATCCGGCAACTTTGCTGCGAAATCAGTAACTGCTTGAGTATCCACTGTTCCGGCGATGTTCAGACCGCAATCGCAAACGAATACACCAATCCTTAATTGTTCAGCTTCCATAATTTACTCCTGCTACTGCAAGTGTTTTCCTAAAAAGTTCCACATATCATTTATTTTTATTGAACCATTCGTTGGTTCTTTTTTACCATCTTGCGCACAGGTAAGATGGATAAAACATTTTGGACAGGCCGTTAAAAGATTGTTACAGCCTGTGTCTTTGACTTCTTTCATTTTTTTATTCTGTAATTCTTTTGTTCCCGCATCGCAGGAAATCCAGGCTGTGTTTCCACAGCAAACAGAATTCTTTTTATGGTGATGTAATTCTTTTAAATCAACACCTTCGATTGAGCTTAATATCTTTCTTGGTTGATCGTATAATCCCGAGTATCTTCCAAGCCTGCAGGGATCTTGATATGCTGCAGAGAAATCTGCAGGTTCAAATTTGAGCTCATCAAGTTTTGGTTCGATAAGCTCAGATAAATGAATCAACTCAACACCAAGATTGCCAACCACCTTAGGATATTCATCACGAAGAGTCACCATACATTCGGGGCAGGAGAACACAATTCTTTTTGCTTTAGTTTTCCTAATCTGATCCGATAGTAGTGTAGCTATTTTCTTAAACTTTTCAGGCTCACCTCTTAAAAGAAAATCGTGCCCGCAGCACAATTCATTTTTTAGTAAAAGAGGTTCGATGCCAATTTTGTTCATCAATTTTACAGAAGATTGAAGTGAACCAAGCAAGGTTTCAGAATAAGGTTCTCCAAAGTACGCTGCAAAGTAGGGAGAGCATCCAGTAAAGAAAATAGTATCCGATTCTCTCTTTCTTATTTTCAAATCACTTGTTAACCAATCTAACCTGTTTTGACTGATATCCGGACGGGTCATAAGATTTGATATTTGCTCGAAAACTCCGCCGTGTGTACAAGTTTTTTCAACATTTAATTCTTTTGCAACTGCGCGCACTTTTTTAGTCATTTCAGAATAGGGAATATCTGCGGGGCAAACATTTTCACACTGTTTACAAGTTAAGCAAGACCAGATAGTCGGATCGCTGGAAAGAGCTTTTACTCCCTGCGAAATTCCTCTAGATATAATTCTTCGAGGAGAAAAATTGTGATGAGTCTTTGCTACCGGACAAACACCTGTGCAGCGTCCGCACTCAAGACATTCATTTACCCTATAGTTTTTTAGTTCAATCAAAGTTTCCGGACTTTAATGATTTGTCAAATCCATTAAACAAAGGACTTGGTCCAATTTTTCGTATTTGTTCAACGAAGTTGTTAATCACTTCAGCAAAGCGAGGACCCTCTGCAGCTGATATCCACTCGAGTGCTATTCTTTCAGGTTCCAATCCTAAAAGCTTAACGATCTCCATTAATTTTTCGTATTGTTCCTCGGCGCGGTAATTTCCAAACATATAGTGGCAATCACCAAAGTGGCAGCCGGAAACAATTACACCGTCCGAACCTTCAACAAAGGCTTTTAACACAAATGAAGGATGGACTCTCCCGGAACACATTGTTCGCAGCAATCTTACGTTAGGGGAATAAGAAATTCTGCTGACCCCGGCATTATCCGCTCCTGCATATGAACACCAGTTGCAAGCGAAGACCAAAACTTTGGGCTCGAATACTTTCTTTGCAGAAGTTTTAGTTTCTTTTGTCTTTTTTATTTTAATTTTTGCTTCAGACATAAATCATTGTTAATTATCTAAGCCATTATAAATGATAATCTTCAAACAAAGCTGTTATCATTGCACCAATTTGATTGTCGGTAAAGTGTTTGGCTGTAATAGCATTTGTCGGACACCAAACCGCACAGGTTCCGCAGCCTTTACAAAGAGCTTTGTTTATTTGAGCAACCTCTCTTCCATCCGGTTGAACCTCTAAACCGGGAGCATGATATTCACAGATGTCAACACAGGTTCCGCAAGCTCTGCATAAATCCGGAGTAACTTCGCACACAGTTGGTTCTATATAAAGTTTGTCTTTATTCAACAACTCTCCGGCTTTAGCTGCCGCCGCTGATGCTTGAGTTAAAGTGTCAGAAATATCTTTAGGAGCTTGAATTGTTCCACACAAAAAGACTCCATCAATACAGGTTTCAACAGGCCCTAATTCCGGATGCCGTTCTAAGAAGAAACCATCATCTCCGCGCGGAACTTTTGTTAATTGTCTAAGAGCTTCAGAGTGCTCTTTTTCATTTACCATTCCGGTTGCAAGAATTACAAGATCTGTTGGAACGGTTATTTCTCTTTTTAAAAGAGTATCTTCAAACGAAATGCTTTCAATTTTTTCATCTCCATTAAATTTTAATGGATGATCTAAATCATAACGAAGGAAGAGAATTCCTTTTTTCCTGGCATCACGATAATATTCTTCCGCACCCCGGCTAACCATTCGCATATCACGATAGAGAATTGTGCAATCAATTCCTTTTTCTTTGAGTTCAATTGACTGCTTAACAGATGTAGGGCAGCAATATCTTGAACAGCCAGTATATCCTTCATCTTTGCATCTTGAGCCAACGCATTGAATGAATACTGCTCTTTTAGAATTCTTTAATAGTCCTGTTTCATCACCGCCGGAAAGAATATTTTCTAATTCCATTGAAGTGATTACATTCGGTTTTTGGTAATTCCATTTACCGTTAGGAGTGAAGAGAGAAGTGCCAATAGCAATTATAATGGCACCGATCTTTAATGGTTCCAGTTTGGCAGTGCCGTTATTTGTTTCGAAAGTAACTTCAAAGTTTCCAACGAATCCGGAAATTTGTTTTACCTGAACATTTAGCAAAACATTTATGTTTGAATTATTAATTTTTTCTATTAATAAATCTGCAGGATTTGAGTTGTTCTTATTCGGCGGAAAAACGGAATAAAGATTTTTAACTCTTCCACCCAAATGATCCGTAGCTTCAACTAGCGTGACATCAAATCCCATTTCAGAAGAATTTAACGCAGCCTGCATGCCGGCCACTCCACCCCCGATAACCAAAACATGTTTAGTTGTTTCAACTTCGGTTGCTTTTAGTTGTTCGAGATGAGCAGAGCGTGCAACCGCCATTCGGATCAAATCAAGTGATTTGCCGTAGGCTTGTTCACGAGCTTTAGCGTGTACCCACGTGCACTGATCGCGAATGTTTGCCATTTCAAGCAGATAAGAATTTAATCCTGCTTCAAGACAAGCTTGTCTGAAAACGGGTTCATGAGTTCTTGGTGTACAAGCAGCAACAACAACCCTGTTTAAATTATGTTCCTGTATTTTTTCTTTAATTTCATTTTGTCCGGTATCGGCACATGCAAACAGAGCCACCCCTGAGTAAACAACATTTGGAAATTTTTCAGCTTCTATAGCAAGTTCATCGGTTTTAACAACTCTTCCAATGTTTGCACCGCATCTGCAAATAAAAACACCAATTCTTGGTTCAGTCCCTGCTTCAATTGGTTTTGGAACTAATGGTTCGGGTTCGGGCAATTTATAATCTTTTACATAAATTGAAGCTTGTGCAGCAGCGGCAGATGCCTGGGCAACACAATCGGGAATAGTCTGCGGACCACCGGCACTTCCACACACAAACACACCACGTTTTGTAGTTTCAACAGGTTTTTCTTCTGCACCAATTGCAAAGAAACCTATTTCGTTTGTTTTCAATCCTAAAACATCTGCAAGTTCTGCAGTTCCCGGATTCGGAATTCCTGCACAGCTTAGGATAACCAAATCCGAATGCATACGTAACTGTTTTTGTGTCTCTGTATCTTCAACAAAAATCTCCACATCATCGTTCTCAACTTCCATTAACTTGCTTGGTCTTCCGCGAATAAATTTTATATAATCTTCTTGGTTGGTTCTATCAACGAATCTATCGAAGCCTTTACCAAATGCCCTTATATCCGTATATAAAATTGTGCAGGATTCAACTTCGGGTTCATGTTGTTTAATAAGAAGAGCATCTTTAACTGCATTCATGCAGCAATAACGTGAGCAGTTTGGTCTGCCGCCTTCACCTCTTGCGCCAACACACTGAATGAACACAAGATTTTTCGGAACTTTTTTATCGGAGGGTCTTATAACGTGTCCTTCAGTAGGACCGGAAGCATTTAGTAATCTTTCAAACTCCAGACTGGTCATTACATTTTGCCATGTTCCGTATCCATAATTCTTCATTACGTGAGGATGAAACTCTTCAAATCCTGTGGCGACAATAACCGAACCGACATTTAACTTTTTAGTTACTGGTTTCATATCGTGGTCTATTGCATCCCGCTTGCATGTATTCCTGCAACGCTCACAAACAAAATGGGTTTCGGTATTTAAACATGTATCAAAATCAATTACATAAGCAGAGGGAACGGCCTGAGGGTAAGGTCTGTAAATTGCTTTACGTGCGGCTAATCCAAGATCCCATTCATTTAAAGTAGTTTGCGGGCAAGCAATAGCACAATCACCGCAGCCAGTACATTTATCTGCAATAACATAACGCGGTCTACATTCAACAGTTGCAGTGAAATTACCAGCGACTCCTTCGAGTTTAGTTACCTGTGCGAGAGTCAGAAGTTCTATATTCGGATGCCGACCGACATCCATAGCCTTTGGCCCAAGGATTCAAATGCTGCAATCCATAGTGGGAAAGGTTTTATCAAGCTGCGCCATTCTTCCACCAATCGCAGGATCCTTCTCAACCAGGTAAACCCGATAACCGCTGTTGGCAAGGTCTAATGATGCCTGTATCCCGGCAATTCCACCGCCTATTACCAATACGCCTTTGGACATTTATTCCTTTATTTTATGTACTAGTTGATATGTGCTTAAACTTTCGCTTCTTTTGTTTCTCCTACCTTATAATCTAAACCAAAATTAAGTGCATCGAGATTGAGCTTAATCATTCTTTCGGGAACTACTGATTTTACTGCTTCAGTTATTGCTTCTTTACTAACAACACCGGTATATGAACTAAGGAAGCCCAGCATTATAATATTTGTTACAATCCGGTTGCTGAAATTCTTTTCTGCCAGCATGGTTGTTGGAATTTTAGCAAGATTAATTTTTTTCGGAAGACCATTGGTAATTTCAACAAGATCCTCATCAATTATTACCGTTCCTCCTTCAACAGTTGTTTGAATGTATTTATCATATCCTTCCTGTGAGAGTGCAACAAGAATATCCTGCTGTTTGATAAAAGGATATAAAATATTTTCATCCGAAATAATTATTTGCGAACTGCAAGCGCTTCCCCGCGCTTCGGGACCGTACGATTGAGTGAAGGTTGAATGTTTGTCATCATAAATTGAAGCAGCCTTGCCAAGTGTATAACCGGCTGTTATAACACCCTGTCCGCCCAAACCCGTAATTCTTACTTTCGTAATCATACTGATAACACCTCCTGCCTGCGTTTTTCAAGTGCATCCCGGAAAGTAGGCTTTTCAATATCAACAAATTTTCCGCAGATAATTTTTTCCTGAAAGTTCAAATCCAGTGTTTGTAAATCGGCACCGTGCTGAATTTCGCAATTATCATGGTAAAAGTGCATAAGGTCGGTTCCGGTTCCCAATCTGTTTTTTCTTGCATACAAAGTCGAACAAGGTGCGATAATCTCAACAACTGAAAATCCGGGTTTCATAATCGCTTCCTTTATGGCACGAGTTAAACGTTTTATATGTAATACTGTCCATCGGGCTACGTAAGTAGCTCCGCAGGCTGCTGCCAGGTAGGGAATATTAACCGTGTTTTCAAAATTTCCGTAGGGCGAGGTTGTGGTTTTAGCTTTTTGAGGAGTTGTGGGCGCTGACTGTCCACCGGTCATTCCGTAAATAAAATTGTTTACGCAAATAACCGTAATGTCTATATTGCGTCGCGCAGTATGGAGGAAGTGATTACCACCGATACACATTAAGTCTCCATCGCCGGAAAACACGACAACTTTCATATCGGGTTTTGATAAATGCAATCCAACTGCAAAAGGAATGGCTCTTCCGTGAGTCGTATGGAATGAATCAAGCTTAATATAACCGGCAACTCTACCTGTGCACCCGATTCCCGAAACAACGGCAAACTTTTCAAGTGCAATTTCAGTTTCCTCAATCGCAGTTACAAAACAGCTTACCGCAGTTCCTATTCCACAAGTCGGGCACCAGATGTGCGGCAATCTGTCTGTTCTTAATAAATGATCTTTCGGATGAGATTCAACCTCTGCTATTTCAATCATTTTAATATCTCCTTAACGGTTGCTAAGATTTCTTCCGGTTCGTGAACTCTTCCACCTGCATTTGGTGATAGCGCAACTTTGCATTTTCCTGCAACAACTCTTTCTACTTCTAATACCATTTGTCCGAGGTTAATTTCTGCTACTACTATTCCCTTAACTTTTTCAGCAATCTCTTTTATTCTTTTTTCGGGGAACGGCCATGCAACAATTAACCTAAAGAATCCTGCCTTAATTCCTTTTTCCCTTGCCATATGCATTGCCCACTCAGATATTCGTGCACTGCATCCATATGAAAAAATTACAATATCGGCATCATCAATATTTTTTTCTTCGTACTTACATATTTTGTCAGCATTATTTTTGATTTTATTAACAAGGCGCGGAACCAATTTATGTTGGGTTTCAGCATCTACCGCCGGATAACCCCTCTCATCATGCGTTAATCCCGTTGTATGCAGTCTGTATCCTTCACCGGCGAAACCCATTTCAGGAATTCCTAATTCGCTTTTTACTTCGTAAGGCAGATGAGTTTTTTTATCAGGATCAGGTCTGGGTCGGTTTATAATTTTTATTTTATCAGCTTCAGGTATTACAACTTTTTCATACATATGTCCAATGGTTTCATCTGTCATCAGCAATACCGGCACGCGATATTTCTCTGATAAATTAAATGCTTCAATTGTCAGATCGAAACATTCCTGCGGTGAGCTTGGGCACAGTGCAATTATTTCATAATCTCCGTGAGATCCCCATCTAGCCTGCATCATATCCTGCTGTCCTACAAGGGTAGGTAATCCGGTTGAAGGACCTCCGCGTTGAACATTAGCTATAACACAGGGTGCTTCCATCATACAGCCAAGACCGAGGTTTTCCATCATTAAACTAAACCCGGGACCCGAAGTTGAAGTCATTGATTTCATACCTCCCCAGGAAGCGCCGAGAAGAGCATTCATTGATGCAATCTCATCTTCCATCTGGATAAATATACCTCCCTCAATTTTCATAAGCCTTTCGGACATTCTTTCCGCAACTTCGGTAGCAGGAGTAATGGGATATCCTGCAAAGAAACGACAGCCGGCAGCTAAACCACCTTCGGCAACTGCAATATCGCCGCTCATAAAATGTTTACCTGTTAAAACAGGAGAATCATATTTAACCATTTTTAATCTCTACTGCTTTTTTTGTTGTTTTATTTTCTTGCTCGTGTTCCTCTACTGAAAAGATTGCAAACTCCGGACAGATATTACAGCACAAACCACAGTTTACACATAGTCCGACTTTTACAATATCGGGATAATGATATCCCTTCTTATTAAATTTAGCAGACATCGTAAGAACATCCTTTGGACAGTAATCGATACAGTAGCTGCATCCTTTACAACGTTCGATTATAACACGGACTGTACCTGTGGGACGTTGAATCTTATCTGCGTCCAATGGAGTTCGCCAGAGTTTCATAATTCTCAACTCCTTCCTTGATTAAGATCTTCAACGCCTTGAGTGGAAGAGTTCAGTATTCTAGAAAGTAATAATGGAATCACATTCTATAAATCTTTCCTCACAAGGAGTGGATTAACGCTAAAAAATTTGACGTTAAATTGCGATTTTATTTTCTGATAGTCAAGCTTAGTTGATAGGGGTTCAGAGTTGCTAAATAAGAATGGTTAAAAACATAAAGAGTGAGTATAGATATTCATTAATAATAGTAATGATTTACCAAATACTTTAAAGTGGCAGCCTAAATGGGTATTGCTGAACAGCTAAGTCATCAAATTAAAACTTATGAGTAACGGCTCCTCTCATATCTTTTTCATAAAAGTAGTCTTCTATTTCATCCCAGAGTTCTTTTAAACTGCATCGCATAATTATTAAATCCTGCTTATGTCCGTGCTGGTCTTTCACGTAATCACTCAGAGTAATGTCATGATGGAAACCGATTTTATGAAATATTGATTGAGCAGCTATTTGCGGCTTCATCATTTTTACAACAAGTTCTTCAACATTTTCCTTTTGAGCCTGAAGATAAAGTTCGCTGGCCATAATCATGCCCAATCCCTTACGCTGATAGGGAAGCGCTACAATTATTCTTATCTCGGCAACGTGTTCTTTCCATCCGGTACCTTCAAGCTGTATTGCAGCATCGGCTACTATTTTATCACCGGCAAGGGCAACAAATCTTCGTACATTATTTTTTTCCATGTCCCGAATTCTTTGTTCGACCAATTCACGTTTTGTTACATCGACTCTTAAATATTCCCTGTCTGTTTCCGGGAGCTCAGCAAAAAATTGATACGATCTCTCAATATCTTTTATTGCCAGTTGACGGATAGTAACTTCGGTGCCATCTTTTAGAACTTTAATCTTTTCCATAACAGCTCCTCTTTTATAATAAAGATTTAATAATTATAACAAAAGAACTTCTGCAGGGGGAGGAGTATAGAAGTATAATGAAGGCAAATTTAATCTAAAAAAAACAATATGCAAGTTTGATTGACGATTGTTGATTCTTGGCAACAGCCAATTATTTATAACTTTTGTGTATTAGATGGGGCAAATGCTTAAAAAACAGGCGCGAATTCTTTCGGAAATCGCAGCTTTTGTGCAGCCGGCGCAATTAGGACAGAATTATTTATATGGAGACAAATCTTTTTCATTCTCAGAACAAAAGCAAACCTATTTAAATTTGCCAACTGTTAATTGACCTTCTCATAGAACAAACTTATTTTTAACTGTCTTTAAGATTATTCTTAGACGTTCCTACTGATACTGCCCTCAATTATCCTTTTTTCTCTCTGGCGGGGGACTGATTTTATGTTAGGTGCTGGCCCTTACATTGAAATTTTCAAGTAATTTACACAGGCAGGTTAGACAGCCTGCCCGTCTCTAGCGGGGAATATTGGCAGTATAAGTAATAGTTATATTACAAGGAATTTACTATGGATGATATTTGGCAAATTGACAAGTTATTATTGTTTTTAATATTCGTTTTACCTGGCTTTATATCATTAATGATTTATGATTATTTGATCCCATCAGTCAAAAGAGATTTTTCAAAGTCCATCGTTGAAATCATATGTTTTAGTACTTTGAATTTCATAGCATTATCATTCCTTATCTATATCAACCTAAATTTTAAATACTACGAAAACTGTTTAATTGTTTTTTATTTATCCTTACTGATTATCTTTATCCTTATGCCAGCTTTATGGCCGGTATTTTTTGTAAAACTTACTAATACAAAGTTCTTTAATAGATACTTTATCCATCCAGTTTCAAAACCTTGGGATTATTTTTTTGGAAAGAAGGAAGCTGCTTGGGTAATTGTACATCTTAAGAACGGAAAAATGATAGGAGGCTTATATTCATCAAATTCTTTTGCCTCTTCTTATCCAGATAAAGAACAAATTTACCTTGAAGAAATTTGGAAGTTAGACGAAAAAGGAGCTTTTTTAGAAAAAATAAATAGAACTAAAGGTGTAATTATACTTGGTGATGATATTTCTTCATTAGAATTTTTTAAATAAAAAGGAGTAATTATGAGCGATCCAATTAAAGAAAATGATGATAAAACTTTATTAACAGAAGGTCATCAACCTTTACAGAAAGGACACACGGCTGTTAATGTTTCTAATCTTGAGCCAAAACCGCCAAGTGGAGGTTCTGGTGTTGTGAATAATTCAACGAACAATACTACTACAAATTCTACGACTTCAGATACTAGTTCTAGTTCAAATAGTTCATCTTCTGCAACAGAGAACAAAACTGAATAGAATTTGTAATATAACTGGTGCCTAAAGCCGAAAGCGTTTTTGCATTTGGCATTTGTGCAATTTAAAAGTTCGTAGTTCCGTTTTGGCTTTGCTGTTAGGCGTAGTATATAAATGAAGGTTCGTTCTAATTTAAAAATTATTTATAAGAAGTGAAATTATTTGTTGGGAGTCGAACTTAAGACGCCGTTGTATGCCTACAGACTTTGATAGCTGTTATCATACAATAGATTTTATGATATCTCCAGACTGCAAGTTTAGATAGCTTGGTTAAATGAAAGTGATTTACATTGATTTTAACAATGGTTTATTGGGCAATTATCAAATAAAAATTAGTTGGCAATGTTTCACAATATTGTTACAGGTGATTACTGAGACTTTTCAAACACTTGCAAAGTATTTTGGCGAAGCAAATGCGATTTGGATTATTGAAGATTTTCACAAAATCAACACAGAAGAAAAAACTAAGTTATCCCAAGTAATGAAAATCTTTATGGATATGTCTGAGAAATATAATTCAGTAAAGATTATTGCACTTGGTGCGGTTAATACTGCACGTGAAGTAGTACAATATGATCCAGAAATGAGAAATAGAGTTGCGGAGATACATATCCCGCTCATGAGTAAAGATGAATTACAAGAGATAATTCAAGTTGGCACTAAACTTTTAAATTTTGCATTTTCTAAAGACGTTAGTGAAAAAATAGCTATTTATTCATGCGGTATGGCCTCGGTTACACATCAACTTTCACTTTTAATCTGTGAAAATGAAGAAGTGGAAACAACATTGAATGTAGATAGAAAAGCTGATGACAAATCTTTAGATGTAGCAATTGATGAATATATCAGTGAAACTTCTGATTCGTTAAAACATATTTATGATATTGCTGTAAAATGCTTCTGCCGTATTTTAAAAAAAGGATTTTATATAAAGAGAAGGACAAGAGCAATTAATCTTAAAATCTTTAAAAACTACTTCAGAAATATTGGATTAAAAACAATAATAATTTTTCTCAAATATTATTGAACACTGTCGTTGTGTTCTTAATAAGATTATTGCTTCTTTAAAAATCCAACAGTTATTGAAGATTAACAAAATAGTCTAATAGATCTGCTTATGAATGAATAATGTAGCTGGTAATCCGCCAGAATTTATTCCAAAAAGATAAATTCGCTGAGGGGACGAGCGGTTTTCAGGGTGGCATTTGTGTAATTTTAAGTAGCGTTGTAAAAGTGAGTTGCTCTTTAAAGTAGATTACAATAAAAAAGTATATACAAAATTATAGGAGAAGAATAATATGGAAGTCAAAATAGAAAATGATAAACTTATCATTAGCATTGATTTACAAAAACCAACACCCAGTGCATCTGGCAAAACATTAGTGGTTGCAACAACGCACGGTAACGTGACTACAGATTGTGTAATTGATGGCAAACCTGTGGTAGTTGGTCTAAACGCTTATATAAAAAAATAAATTACTAATAATTGTTAGCATTGTCTTTTAGGTGGCATCCTTGTTCCTACCTTCGGTAGGTAAACTGGGGCGCCGCTTATCGGCAAGCCGTTAGGCATAGAAATTAAAATAGTATGAAATTTACCAGTTGGCACGTTGGAGTAGCTGCCGAAGCAATTGTTGCATATCTTTTTGCACGATATGGTTATGATGTTTCTGTTCAATATGGGGCAAATCAACCAGAATATGATTTAATTATTAGTCATTCTGATAACTTACTACGTATATCAGTAAAAGGAACTCAAGAGCATGGTTGGGGTCTTTGCCAAAATTTTCTCAAAGAAAAAGACTCAACATACCACTCAGCAATCGAAGACTGGTTAAGAAAACACAACACAAAAACAATTTTGTGCTTTGTTTCATTTCACAAAATTAAACCCTTAGAGATGCCGAAAATATATCTTGCTACTCCAAAAGAAGTTGCTGAAAGATTACACAGTAGTCGAAATGGTGAAGGTTCAACTATATTGTATGAAAATAAGGAATGGACGAAAAGAGCAAAAAGTTCAGGTAGTATTGACGCTATACCAAAATCTTGGTATTTCAATGAAGAAAGAATAGAAGAATTATTTACTAATGCCTAATAAACGCCCTACCTTCGGCAGGCAAGACAGGCGGGTTAGGCGCAATGTCGTTAGGATTTTAATAATAGCTTTTCTGTATTCTGCTTAGTAATGTTTTTTAAATTCAGCTTGAATAAATTTATTAAAAACAGGACTTAGTCTTTAGTAACTTAACTCTAATATGGATCGTATTATATAATAAAAATAGAATATCAATATAGACTTGGGTAGGTCAGAGTAAGAAAAATAATAAACAAATTATACGGAGAATAAAAAAAGGAATTAAATCATGTTAAAAAAGCGAAAATCGAAATTATTGGTAGGGTTTATTATAGTTACCGTGCTTTGCATTATTTTCGGTTTCTTGTTGTATTCATTATCTGATATTCCCTTCGGTTTCATCTTTCAGACTGTTTTCTATATTTTTTGTTTCTTTTTAGTGCTGGAATTATTATTTATTGCACTCTTATGCTTTAAATCCAGCAAACGCATACTGATTTGGATTGGGCTCGTTCCGGCACTCATGGCGATTGCAATTGCAGTCCTTACACTCATCCTAACTATCGATTACAGAATTCTCTATTTTCAATCGCTTTCACCGAATCCTACTAAAACAGAATGGATTGAGGATCTGCACTATCTGGCAAAGCAGATGTCTGAGAAACACGGTAATCTTTTTTCGCTGATATCAGAAGAAAAAATGAATGAGATTATTAAAGAAATTGAAGGACAAATCCCGAAAATGACCGATCCGGATATTCTAATGGCATTATTCAAAGTCGCAGCGCTCCCTAATGACTGCCATACTTTTCCTTTCATCATGATTCCGGCATTTGACCTGCATAGTTTTCCATTTAAAACATTTCTTTTTTCGGATGGTTTATATATTGTAGATGCCGGACGTGAGTACAAAGATCTTATCGGCGCTCGAATTTTGAAAATCGGTTCAGTGCCAATTGAGGATATTCATAAACTTCCACTGCTGCTTTCTTCTGAGAATATATACTCTTATAAAGAAAGATTCACTTATATGGTGATGATGCCGGAATGGCTGGCCTACCATAATATTATTCAGGGTACTGAAAAGGCAGATTTTACTCTGGTCAAAAGGGATGGTGAACAGATTGTTCTAACTATTCCATCCATAAAGTTTTATCCGCATTTCTTGTGGTCAAGTTTGTTCCCTGTTGATAATGATGCGCCGCCAGTTTATACCAATTACAGGAAGGATTATTATCATTATAAATTACTTAAAGACAGCAGAACCTTGTATATCCAGTTCAACCAGTGCGAGAATCAGTCAGACAGAGAAACAGTTGACCAGTTCACTGCAAGATTGGAAAATGTTGTAAAAGCCAATGATCTTGAAAAATGCATTATAGACATACGGAATAATGACGGTGGTTCCCAGGTATGGAGTGGATTATTAAGTTTTCTTAAAGACCATAATAAGTTTAACCGTCGTGGAGGCCTTTTTGTTCTCATAGGGCGGCGTACTTTTTCATCCGCTGTAATTTTCGCAACTCAACTGCAGTTGCAGACCAATGCCATTCTAATCGGTGAACCCACCGGACAAGGACCTGTTTTTTACAGCGGACCCGAATTAATTGAACTACCCAATTCACGGTTACCCTTTGCTGTTTCAAGACATTTAACAATAGCCGGACTACCTTTTGATAAACGACAAGCTATAGAACCGGATATTCCCGTTGAGTATTCAGTTTCCGATTTCCTTGATGGACGCGATCCCGTCCTTGAAACAGCGCTATCCTACAGACCATCTGAACAATCCTATATTAATCTATCCGAGCAAATCCTTAAAAAATATGAGGGGCGCTACTTATTAAATCCAATCCAGGTAATGGACGTTGAAAATAATGGTAATACACTTCAGATCCACCTATCTGATTTCCTTCCAAATAGCGGATTTAGATTTCAGTCAGATCTCTTTCCAGTATTAAAAAATGTGTTTAATACTAATATATCGGGTATTCAAATTAAATTTCCAGATTTTGCTGGAGACAAACAGGAAAGTGTAATTTTAGACTGGCTAGGAGTTGAACAATCGTTAAATCGTGCTTCTTCGGATTATAATTCTGCCTTTGAGGAAATTTCCAAAGGAAACATTGGTGCAGGATGCGAAATCCTGTATAAGCAAAAAGAATTCTATTTGGCTCAGTACTCTGATCTTGAGCGCATACTGAATGGTCTGGGATATACGCATCTACGTAAAAATGATGTCACGGCAGCAGTACAAATTTTCCGGCTTAACGTCGATTTATTTCCAGAGTCTGCTAATGTGTATGATAGCTATGGTGAAGCTTTGATGGTGAATGAGCAGATTGATCTGTCAATTCAAAATTATAAAAAGTCATTGGAATTAAATCCTGATAATAAAAATGCTAAACAGGTATTAAAAAAACTAATTAGTAATTAAAGCCTAAACATGGCGTGCAACGGAATTTAAACAGGTGCGGGTTCCCTGTAATTTTATTAAACCGGGCATGTCCTACGGTGGCCAAAGGCTCTGGCCACGGCGTTTAAATCCGCTGAAGCCAGTTCGTTAGGCATAATATATTTATTCAATGTGAGGTCAATATGAAAGCATTGGTTTTGGGCGCGAGCGGAGCAACGGGCAAATTGGTAGTGCAACAGCTTGTCAAAAAGAACATTCAAGTTCGGGTAGTTGCGAGAGAATCTGCCATTATACCCAGCCAAATATCAGATGATAAGAGCATTGAGATAATAAAAGGAAATATAAATGACTTTGAGATTGCAAAAATCAAAGACCTTGTAAAAGATTGTGATTCTGTTATCTGTTGCCTTGGCCACAACATAAGTTTTAAAGGGATTTTGGGCCCTCCCCATAAATTGGTTTCCAATACCGTTGCGAAAATAATTGAAGCCTTACAGTCCCTAAACCTGAACTCAAAGTTTATTTTAATGAGCACAACCGCATATACAAACAGAAAGACAGGAGAAGTAAACACCTTCGGAGAAAAGATAGTATTCTCGTTACTCAAAGTCCTATTACCTCCCCACAAAGATAATATGCTTGCAGCTGATCATCTTGTTTACAAATTAGGTTCAAAAACCAATATTGATTGGGCAGCAGTTCGCCCTGATTCGCTTTTCGATGAAGAAAATGTGAGTAAATATGAAATACATAATAATAAAATACGAAGTGCGATTTTTAATCCCGGTAAAACAAGCAGAATAAACGTCAGTCATTTTATGGTAGAGCTGGTAACAAATGACAAATTGTGGCAAGAGTGGAAACATAAAACTCCAGTTATCTACAACAAAGAATAAAAATCTTGCGAACGCCTAACCTCTTTAATCCGCCAGATTTTATCAGCATAAGAAATCCTTGAAGTAGTTTCTGACGTAGTAAATGAGAGTGCAAATTGAACTAATTAAGCAACCGTGATATGTCCATTGTTATGGATTCTATTATATGAAAGAGCATCGGACTTTTTTATTTATTATCAAGCGAGGAATTTTTATCTTATTCAACCGAGATTTCAATAGTCAATTCTTCTTTATTGAAAATGAATTGGGCTTTTTCCCAGCTTGGCGGACCAAACCAAGCGCTGACATTATTAGAGTACCCGTAATCTTCTGTCGGAATTCCTAAGAAGTTCAAATCCAATCTTCCATTATTATTCTCATCATGGAAAACTCTAATTGCATATTCACCATATTCTAATGAATCTAATTTTATATCCACACGGCGGTTAATTATTGGTAAAATTTTTCCTATAAAAACAGAGTCCTCACTTTCAAAAACATCTTCTGAGTTATCCAGGGCAAACCAGCATTTTCCATCGTCATTCTTAAATCCTAAAATTCTTACAGTAAGTTTTCCTTTTTCAATTGGATCAACAAAGACCTGTGCGGGATTTAAGCTATGCAACAAAAGAATTAAGATAGAAATAATGAAAATTTTCATATGAGCAAAAACATATTTATATATTCTAACAACTTGGTCATGCAAAGATCCCTTTTAGTGGGACAGAATAAACGTGCTCTTCTTTCAAATTTTCTTTGTTGAAAATTGAATTGGCGGCATATAATGCAGAGGTTGTAGCCGCTTCCATAAGCATTGCAGGATTTTCAAGCTTAACCCAATCGCCGGCAAGGAAAAGATTTTCTACTTCGGTTTTTACTGTTGGTCGGTTCTTATAAAGATTTGTATGAAATGCTGTGAAATCATCCTTTACCTGCAAATACTCGTATTTAACTTTATAATCCTTTATCTCGGGGAAATATTCTTCAAACTCTTTTAGGAATTGATTTCTGATTTCCTCTTCGGGGAAATCGTCCGGAACCGCATACGAATGAAGTTCGAAAATTCCGCCGCTGTTTTTCTTTACCCACTCTTCGCTGGTTTTTTCCATTCGATGATAGATTGTAACCGAGTCGAGTATTTTCAGTGCATCCGTGAAAATGAAGAAAGGTACGCCCTGTCTTATGTCTTTATCAATCCAGACTCTTAAAACAGAATAACGCTGCGATTGTTTCAGGTTTGACATTTGATTATAGAAATTGGGATGCTCAGTTCTAAAGTAATCTGAATTTTTAATTATGCCCTTCGTTCCTTTTATGTCAGAAGCAATTATAGCATAATCAAATCTTTCGTCATTGATTATAAATTGATTGCCATCTTTTTTGAAGGAAGTGATTCTCGAATCAAGCGATATCGATGATTTATATTTTCTTAAATATTCTCTTGCTGGATCCCAGAGAGTATCTTTAAAATCATCGTTAAGAACGTCATACAACAATCCAAGATCGTTACTGAGGAAATAGGAGTGAAAACTTTTTATCAGCTCTGCCATTGAGATATACTGCGGCTCAGCAAAAAATGCTCTTGAGAAAGTTGTGAACATTAGCTGCATTTCCGGTGGAAGCTTAACCTCATCGGCAAAATCTTTGAAGGAGACATTATCAAACTTTGAAAATGTTTTTTCGCGGTTATAGCTGAGCAGCGAAGTCATTTTCCTGAAACCGGGGTTCAACATCGCATCTTTGTACGAATAAATTCCCGTCTTTGCCATGCTTAGTATGTTCAAAATCGGAACCGTGCTGATGTCCTTGAAACCGAAATTGCCAAAATCTTTTGTAAGTATTAAATAGTCATCAATTGGGATAAGATATTTATAGGCATTTATCTTTTTAAGAAGATTTCGAAGATTGTAATACTGTCTGAAGAATGCGTGGAAGCCGTGTTCAACACTGGTTGAATAACCATCTTCAAACTTTACCGGCCAGGAACCAACCTTTCCGCCGAGATATTTTTCTTTTTCAAAAATCTTAACGGTGAACCCTCTTTCAGCAAGAAAGATAGCCGCGGAAACTCCGGCCAATCCTCCGCCAATAATGCCAACACTTTTTTCCGTTGAAAGTTTTTCGGGAAGAGAAGAATCAACTTTGTTTAGCTGAATTTTATATCCGCCAAGCTTCTTTTCAATTACCTTCGATATTATTGATTTGACGCTCATTTTATTTTAATGGTTTTTGTGCAATGAATGTATGAAGAATCGGCTTTCGCCAGCTTCCAAGAGGAGTTTGGGTAATATTCTCAAAGCTGGCTTTCTTTAACAAGTCGGTGAACTCATCAGGAGAAAGAAATGCCTCAACACTTTTAATCAGGTAACGAAAAATTTTGGTTGAACCGGTTGTCAGTCCTGCAAAAGGAATTATCAAAAAGTATCCTAAAAATTTCCAATAAAGTTTTGATGCAAAAGATTTGCTGATTGCGTATTCGTGAAAGCAGATTTTCCCGCCGGGTTTCAAAACACGAATTAGATTTCTGACACACTTTTCAAAATCCGGCATATTCCTGATTCCGTAAGCCATAAAAATTGCATCGAGACTGTTATCATTCAGATCAAGATTCATAACATCCTGCTGAACAAAAGTAACTTTTTCTTTTCCAAATTTTGTAGATAGTTTTTCTCGTGCTGCCCGAAGCATCCCTTCTGAGTTATCAATCCCGATTACTTTTCCATTGGGAAGATTATTTATACAAGCAATGGTTGACTTTCCTGTTCCGCAGCATAAGTCAGCAAGGTATTCGTTCCCTCTCAGATTCATTCTATCAACGCTTGTCTGCAAATCTTTTTGGTAACCCTGACTCAAAAATGTTGCAAGATCATATCGCCTTGCAATCTTATTAAATTCAGAAGGAACTTCTTTTTTGTTTTGAATTAGTGCGCCAGGTGTGTAATTGGTCATTGTTCCCCATCGCAGTTTCTTTCTCCAGAATTTTCTGAAGCTTAACGATACCTCATCTCCCTTTACACTTACTTCGTGGAGATTATCTTTTGTCCGTTTAAGTATTTTTTGATTTGATGTAAGGAAGTCAATATCCTCTGATACAATCTTCTCAGACTTCTTTCCCATAAACCATTTTGCAAACGCAGGAAATTTTGGAAAAATATTTTTCCACAAAGTTATCTGCATCATATTTACGTGTTCATCGTCAACCTGGATATACGTGTTCAAGAATTAATAATATTCTATCCTTAAAACGAATTTCAAGACGGGAAATATTGGGATAATAAAACCTGATTCTTGTCCCGATATTTTCTTCATTCCCGAAATAAGTTTTTTCTGCTACGGTTCCAACGTTGGCACGTTTATAAAATCCTTCAACTCCGTCATCAAGAATTTTAAGATTGAAATCTGCAGGATGTTCCTTTATCTGCCCCATAAAAGATTTTATCGAATTGCGGTGAACATAAGCAATATGATACGGATCAATCAGACTTTCTGCTGTTGATTCAAGATCAGCTTTGATTGTGTAAGATTTGTATGTAAAGGGCCACTCATTCATTTCGGGAATGTCTGTCGGTTGAACTTCGTTTGCTTTTTCCGGCTCGCCGATGAAAATCCAGACCCACTTATTAAAATCCTGAACAGGGTATGACTTTATTTTCGCTGTCGGCGGAATTTTATCTCCCGGAAGCTGCGAAGGAATTTGCACACACGATCCTGTTTTATCATATTCCCATCCGTGATAACCGCAAACAATCCTTTCCTTATCCAGATAACCCAACGAAATATTTACATTCCTGTGACAACATCTGTCTTCTAAAGCTGTGATTGTTTTATCATGATTACGGAAGAGAATTATCTCCTCACCGAGAATTTTATATTTTCTTATTTCGTTCTTCAGTTCATCAGAAGGACAAACCAGATACCATTTATTTGTTAACATTTAGCACACCGTTTTTTCTTAGTAAAAATTTGTAAAGACTTGTATTCATCCACAGCAAAGAAATCCCGTAGAAAAAATCCTCAACCGGAATTGTGATAATTCTGAAATCAAGCTGATAGTCAACTCCGTAAGTAACCACCGGACGCCACGTTAAATAGCCGTTAAATATCAATGTAAAAATAACAATAAGCAGAAGGTAAAAGTAGAACCGTCTATCAAAAAGCAGATTCGTTTTAAGAAACTGATCAACAAGATTTGCAATAAAAATAAAAGATAAAGTTAAACCTGTATACTGCTTCCCGATCGAGAAGAAATATATTCCTGCCGGCAGTGCCAGGTAAAGAAGAAGTCGAAGACCAATTCAGATTGATTTGTTTTTCTTTTGCTCTTCTGATAATCATCTCCCACGTGAACAGGCAGGCAAACGGAACAGTAATAAAAAATAAAATTTCCTCGATGGGAAGATTTATAATTTTTATTCCCGATACATAAAGAGGATTGAAATGCCAGTGAGCACCAGTGACTAATGCATCCCAAAGCAAAAATGGAATTGCAGGAATGACAATTGCAATCAACATTTGCTTCCAGTTATTCCAAATGTAACAGCATTTCAGCGAACCGAAAAAAGCCGGACCGCTTAAAACAATCAGGTTAAATATTAGATATTCAAAATTCAATTAAGTAGTTCTGAGAACCCTCACATGCAAATAAGATTTAAACAACAAATAAAGTTTATACCAATTAGAAATTCTTACCCTACTGCTCTTTAACTGCTCAACATCCAATCTTTTAATTTTCTTGAAGAGCATTAAATAATAAAGGTATGCTGAATAAACACCAAGCTTAACTGAGATAGGAAGTTTGATTATTCCTTTGAAGGCTTCTTTAAATTCATTTTCAACTTCTTGTTCAAGCTGTGCTTTATTATTATTATCAATAAAATCAAGATGATGAACACCGGGCAGATAAATTCTTCCCCTGTCATTCAAATCACTTTGGATATCTCTTAAAAAATTTACCTTCTGAAATGCAGCACCAAGCATACGTGCGGAATGTTCAAGTTCCTTGTATCTCTTTTCATTACCATCAAGAAAAACCTTCAGACACATTAATCCAACAACTTCTGCTGAGCCGTAAATATAATTATCGTAAATTTCCCTGTTGTAAGATGAACTGGATAAGATCCATCTCCATACTTTTAAGGAAAGCAGAAATCAACTTATGATCGATATTGTATTTGTTTACAATTTCTTGAAATGACTGCAAGAACAGGATTGGTGGAAATTCCTTATTTTCATTGCTTCCCACGTGTCCTCTGTAAATTTTTTAAGCAATACTTTCTTTGTCAAAGATCATGAAACGTATCTACTATTTCATCAGCAATTCGTACGTATCCGTAAATTGCAAAAATCAGGATCTCTGTATTCAGGTTTGAAAGACTCTAATTCCCCAGCTAAAAGAAGTGCTGTAAGCAACAGTTAACTTCTTACTTAAGCTTATAACTGGTTTTAGTGTAGTGTTCCAAAGTCATTTTCTATTCTCTCCATTACTAATTTTGAGCTGATAACAACCATTGGCAATCCAGTACCAGGAGTTGTGGAAGCTCCGACATAGTATAAATTATTAAACTTTTCGTCCTTGTTTTTTGGTCTGAATGCTCCAACCTGACCTAAGTCGTGTGCAAGCCCTAAGCCTGAACCTCTGTAAAGATTCAACATTTTTTCCCAATCATCCGGAGCTAATATTTTTTTAGTTAAAATGTTTGGTTGAATTTTGTATCCAACTCTTTTCGATAAATCTTCAATAATATTATTTGCAAGTTCCTCTTTATCTTCCCACGATTTTTTATAGCGTAAATCAGGAACTGGGCAGAGAATAAATAAATTTTCGCAACCATCTGGCGCACAACTCTCATCAGATTTTGAAGAAGCATTTACATAGTAGTATGGTTTTTGTGGGCTGATCGAAGAAGTGAAAATATTATCCGCATACTCCTTAAAGTTACTTCCCAAAAAATAATTGTGATGAAGAAGATTATTAATCTTTCCATTTACACCTAAATAAATTGTGAGCGGCGCAAGTGTCCAATGCATTTCATCAAGCTTTTCAGAACTGAATTTTTTTCTCGCTTAGTACTTTTCCTCTAAAAGAAGCTGCATCAGAATTTGAAATAAAAATATCTGCTTCCCATGTCTTCCGTTTTGATCAATCATCTGCAGAACTTTACCATTGTTGTTTCCAACACTAACAATTTCTGTGTTATACACAAATTTTACATTTCGTTCTTTTAAGAATTTTCACCATTTCTTCAACGATGCTATACATTCCGTTATTTACACTCCAGTAACCGTTATGTCTTCAGTTCAGTATAATTTAGCAGCGAGTAGATCGAAGGTGTTTGAAATGGTGTAGACCCAAGAAAGAAAGCAACAAGAGAAAAAATGACTTTAACTTCTTCAGAATCGAAAGTATTTTCAAGTTCCTTCCACATTGTTCTGTATAGATAAGGAAGATGTTTTTTAGGGACCTTTAGCTAAGTTTAAAGAAGTAATCTAGTTTATTTTTGTAATTTGATTTAACAACACTCTCTTCAGTATCATGAAAAAATTCGCCGCCTTTGTTTAAATACTTTTCAAGTTTTTCAGCAAGATTGTTTTCTATTCCTACTAAACTCTTCCTCTAATTTTTTTAAGTCTTTATAAATTCGAAAAGGTTTATTCTCTTCCTTCAAAAAATACCTGGTAAATAGGATCAAGTTCTTTCATTACCAATGGATTTTTTACACCGGCACTTTTGAATAAATCATCAAACTCGTAAGTCATACTCATAAACGAAGGACCCATATCAAAGCGAAAACCATCTTGTTCGATTATATTCAATCTCCCTCCAGGAGTCGAATATTTTTCAAGGATGGTAATATCGTAGCCTTTATTGGAAAGCCTCAAAGCAGTTGATAAACCGCCAAGACCTGAACCTATTATTATTACTTTTTTCATTTTATAATTTTAGAACGAATGTGTGTACGATAAGATAATAATTTCATAATTTAGATTCAGTTAAATTTATATTAAATGAGAAAACCACTTGTATTGCTAAAATTAAAAATATCTTTACTGTAAAATCGTGTCAGTGTTAACATTTGATCGTCACAATTCATAATACAAGTGGCCTCCCTCATTATAAGCACTGATAAATTATTTCAGAAGATTCATCTTCTTAATCTCTCTGAAGTTACCAGCATTTAATTCATAGAGATAAATGCCAGATGCCAAACTCTGCGCGTCAAAGTTGAATGTGTAAGCACCCGCCGAAAGATTTTCGTTAACAAGAGTTGCAACTTCGCTTCCAAGAATGTTATAAACCTTCAAGGTTACAAATTCACTATTCTGAATCGTAAAATTGATAGTAGTGCTCGGGTTAAATGGATTTGGATAATTCTGTTCAAGTGAATAATTGCTTGGAGTTACACCAGAAATATTATCTATACTGGTAACGCCCTCAGGAAATTGACCAACAGTTCCATCACCAAGAGCAAAGAATAAACCAAATGAGTTACCATTCTGGTTGTTACCAGGTGTTAAGAAACCCGAAGCAAATACAACTGCACTTCCACCACCAAGTGTTGATAAGATCAGCAACATATGATTGGACTAAAGTATGTTCCGTCAGCTAGAGTTAAATCTAAAGTATATGTTCCTGCTGGTACATGTAATATAATCTAGTTATATCTCCATAAGCAGCATCATTCACCAATGTTGCAACACCTCGTGCAATTACATCAACAGTTGGTGCATCGGTTGCTCCATGCAGAACAAAGAAGTCAACATCACTACCAGTTCCGGATTCTCTAGCCATTGTCTTAATGAATAAAGTAAATGCAGTGCTTCTTCCATCAGGATTTGAAGCATAAGAATTTGGATCAAGAACACCATTTGCAATTGCTACATAAGTCTCACCGTTTGCCAGAGTAACTGCAAAGTTCTTTAAGGTATCACTCACAGAACTGCTGTTACCTGGTGCAACACCAATGTTTATATTCAACACCAGCAGGTGCGTCTATGAAAGGAGTAGCTGCTCTGAAAGCAAAATCATCTAAGTAATAAAGCACCGTTTAAATAAATGTCTACAGGATCAGCTGCAATATCTGCAGCATTATGAATAACTTGTAATCTTGCTGACTGGACAGATGGAAAAGCAACGACAGTTCCATTTGGAAGAGCTGCGAAAATTCCAAAAGCTTCACCATTCTGATTAGTCAGAAGGATCTAAAAATCCAGATGCAAATACTACTGCAGCACCCCCGCCCAAGCCACTTAAATCTGCCTCGAAAGATGCTACTATATTTGAATTATCATTTCCCGGAGTAACATCTAAAATATAAGATGCTGCTGGAACCGTAATATAGTCTGTTATATCACCATAAGCTGCATTATCAACTAATGTAGCCACTCTGCGTGCAAGTACATCAACTGTTGGTGCATCCGTTGAGCCGTGTAATACAAAGAAATCAACATCGGATGTGTTTCCTGTTTCGCGAGCCATTGCTTTTATAAATAATGTAAAAGCCGTACTTCTTTCCATCAGGATTTACAGCAAATGAGTTTGGATCTAAAACACCGTTTGCGATTGCAACATAAGTTTCATTTTCTGTCAATGTTACTGTAAAGTTTTTAATTGTATCAGCAGCAGAAGTGCTATTAGGGCCTGCAACACCAATATTGATAGGTGTTCCGGCTGGAGCATCTATAATATGGAGTCGCATCTCTGAATCCGAAATTATCTAATAACAATGTACCATTTAAATAAATATCTACAGAAACCGCACCCGGATCAGCAGCATTATGGATTACTTGCAATCTTGCTGTCTGTGCAAACAAATTGTTTACACCTGTAATCATTAGAATTAGTAAAAGAAGCTTTTAAAGTTTTCATTGTATTTCCTTTTTAGTTTATTGTTTTTAATTTAAGTAACCATTTACTTTTGCGTAACCGAATAATTCTTCCTGTAAAAATTTTCGCGCTCTGTGAAGACGTGAACGGACAGTACCAATTGGAATATTCAGCTATCTCAGCAATTTCTTCATAAGAATAACCTTCTAGATCACATAGAAGAAAAACCTCTTTCATCTTTCTAGGCAGCTTTGACAAGGCTGTCGAAAGCTCGTCATCAAGAAGATTATTATAAAAATCTAACTCAAGATTATTATCCGTTGCTTGTTCAGATTTTATATTTTCGTACAAGTCTTCTATCTCATCATAAGTCAACCTTGGAAGGTTCTCTTTTTAAGCTTCCTATAATTATTTATGAAAGTGTTTTTCAGAATCATAAACATCCAGGCTTTGCTGTTAGTACCACTCTTGAACTGATGATAATTTTTATACGCTTTATAATATGTTTCCTGAACAAGATCATGAGCGTCATCAGAATTTCTTACAATCTTTAATGCATAATTGTAAAGTGCATCTTGATGTGGAACTAGTTTCTGTCTCGAAATCTACTGTTTTTCAATTTCAGTTTCGTTTAAGTTTATTTCTTGCTGTATTAATCATTGCACTGTCCATTCATTAATAATATTATTTGTTATTTATTCAGGAATAAGTACTGTATCTATTATGTGTATTACTCCGTTTGATGCCATAACATCTGCAGTGGTAACTTTTGAATCGTTTATCATAACTGAGCCTTCTTGTACTTTAATCGTTACATTTTTACCGGCAAGTGTTTCAGCTTTATCTAAACTAACTACTTGCTTTGAAGTAACGTTACCCGAAACAACGTGATAAAGAAGAATAGTCTTCAAGGTTTCTTTATCTTTTAAAAGCGATTCAATTGTTCCTTCAGGAAGTTTTGCGAATGCATCATCTGTTGGTGCAAACACTGTGAAAGGACCATCACCCTGCAAGACTTCAACAAGTCCTGTTTCAGTTAAAGCTTTTGCTAGAGTGTTGAATTTTCCTGATTCAACTGCGATTGTAACTATGTCCTTTTCAGAACTCTTCTTTTTATGATGGTCACCTGCAAATGATATTGATGTAACTGCAAGTGAAAAAAGTATTGCTGATATCATCAGCTTCTGCGAAAAGATTTTGTGTAACATGTTGTTACTCCTTTTGATTTTGTTTGTGAAAGTTATTTGAGTCAATTTTCTGTGTCTATTAAATGTCTAAAATATGTTGAGACAATTATAGAGAATTGTCTAATGTTTGTCAAGTGTTTTATGAAATTATTTTTTTTAGATGGTTCAAATGGAACTTAATAAGTATTGATTTCGTTGAAAAACTAAGTTTTCTAAGGAAAAGTTTTTATTTGCTTGTTGATTATTATTAGACAAAACATTAAATTTAGACAAGATTATGGAAAAAACGTATAAATATCCTATTAAAGTTGTAAGTAAAATGACGGGACTGAGTGTATTCGTAATTCGTTCTTGGGAAAAAAGATATGATGCAGTAACGCCTTCCCGAACAGACACAAACAGAAGACTCTATTCTGAAGAAGATATTGAGAAATTAAAGCTTCTTAATAAAGCTGTGCAAAAAGGACATAACATTGGTGGAATTGCTAATCTTTCAATTGAAGATCTAAGATCTGTTTTAGAAAACATAACCGTTAGCCCTAGAAGTGATAAAGAAATTTCAAATGATGTATATGCAAATGCTGAATCAACAATCGCCAATTGTATTGAGGCAATTAAAGTATACGATGGCAAAGCTCTTGAAACGCTATTGTTAAAAGCATCAACAAAAATGAGCCAACCGCAGCTAATTGAAAATTTAATAGTTCCGCTTGTTTATAAAGTCGGAGATTTGTGGCATGATGGTTTTATTAGAGTTGCAAACGAACACCTTGCTTCTGCTGTAATACGATCATTTTTATCCAATCTTATCGAAAGACACGTACCAAACGATAACGCTCCAATAATGGTTTCAGCTACACCGCGCGGACAGGATCATGAGTTAGGTGCTATGATTGCAAGTGTAGTTGCTGCATCCGCAGGATGGAAAGTTGTTTATTTAGGACCCAACCTCCCTGTTGAAGAAATTGCCGCAGTTGCAGATAGTCTTAAAGCTAAAGTAGTTGCTTTAAGTATTATTTATCCAAATGATGATCCGCAGTTGAAAAAAGACATCCTGAATTTGAAGCAGATGCTTCCGGAAAATATTTCTTTAATCGTAGGTGGAAGAGCTGCGGGCGGTTACTTAGATGTTCTTGATGAAATCAATGCAATTGTTATAAAAGACACAAAACAATTTAAAAATGAGCTGGAAGCAGTAAGGGAAAATAAATACAATTAAAATTACTCCCCGAAATTTTCCAAAATCAACAGTAAGATGAAAATATTTAAGATTGAAGCAGTTCAAATTATCCCTGTGTCTTTAGATGATGCATGGAAATTTTTTTCAGATCCAAGAAACCTTCCTAAAATAACACCTCTGTGGTTAAATCTTAAAATAACTTCTGATTTGCCGGATGAAATGTACGAGGGAATGATTATTTCATATAAGGTTTATCCTTTTCTTAGAATACCATCAAATTGGGTTACAGAAATTACACAGATGAAAGAAAAGAATTTTTTTATTGATGAACAACGATTTGGACCCTACAAATTTTGGCATCATCAGCATCACTTTAAAGAAATTGATAATGGTGTTAAAATGACTGACATAGTGAATTATGCTCTCCCCTTCGATCCATTCAGCAGAGTATTAAATAATATTCTTGTTGGAAAAAAGGTTAAAGAAATTTTTGAGTTTAGAAAAGAAGTACTTGAAAAACTGTTTTCTGATAGAAGAGAGAAGAAAGATTAAGAGTTTTTTGTGATGTATTTTTCAATATCAAACTTACGTTTTGCACCATTTCGATTCATATATCTTATTTTACCGTAAACGGGTCTTTCACCCCAAGCTCTATCATGCACTCCACCAATTGCCCAGGCGCAACCAACATAGCCATTCGGATCCCTTCCATCGAGCTCATATTTATCATTTAGATATATTACAGTCTTTAAAGCTTCTTCGGGTGATTTACTCCATTCAAGAATTTTTTTTGCCCAATACATTCGCATATATCCATGCATTTTTCCTGTTGTTACCAATTCATTTTGTGCAGCATTCCATAAATCTTCGTGAGTTTTTGCTTCTTCAAATTCTTCTAACGAATAAACAAACTCTCTTTCATCTTTTCTGTGATTGTTTAAAGTTTTCTTTGCCCAATCTGGGAAACCCTTAAATGAATCGTAATTAGAATTGTAATAACAAAAGTTATCGGAGAGTTCTCTTCTCACAATTAATTCTTCCAAAAAGGATTCTGCAGATGGATGAATGTCCATACCATTTACAAGTAAAGAAATACGCTGTGCTGAGATCTGCCCAAAATGCAGGTACGGCGAAAGATTTGAAAGCACATCTTTATTCGGATCGTTTCTCAACTCATCATATTTGTCAAATTTATTTTTAATAAAATCTTTTAAAGTTTTGTGAGCAGCTTTCTCACCAGGCCTAAGCCAATCCACGGGTTTAACTCCATTATCTGCGTTTATAGAATTGTATACTGTTTCCCAATCAATTTTTTCTGATGAAAAAGACGAGCTTATCTTCATCCTTTTAAGTTTTGGAAATTCATCCAAAAATTCTGGCAGGTTTTTATGAATCTTTGGGCGGATAGTGTATGCACCAAACTCCTGCTTTTGCGAAACATAAAAGCAAGGCACAATATTGTGTGCATCGACTTCGTAAAAAGGGATGTTTATCTTTTTAGCAATTTCATTTTTCCATTTTCTTTTAATCTTCAGCGGATCAAAATCTGAAACTAAATTGCTTGCATTATGCTCGTTAATAAACTTTGGAATTTCAACTTCAGGATTGCCCAACAATAATAAGAACGGAATGTTAAATTTCTTTAATCCCTCTTCAACCTCTCTCAAACCTTTAAGCATAAAATCGTATTGGCGTAGTGTTGCACCCAAAAAATATGGAACAAGAGAAAACACTACAACTAAATCACCCTTCTTTTCAAATGCTAATCTCTGTGCAAACAACAAAGCCCAGTTATCGTGCGACCTTTGATCACGGCTCATCCAATAAATTACAGAGCCGGTGGTTTCAATTCCTTTTTGAAGAAGACGTATTCTTTTTTCGTTTATCATAAAATAAATTGGATGAACTATTTACTAATTTTAAATGTTATAAATAGAAAGATAAAAGTAATAAAGAGTTCAATTTTATATTTATTAGTCTTTTCACTAAAAGTTGATTCTTATGCCCAGGAAAATAACATCAAAATAAAGGAATAAAAATATGGGCAGTTTAATTTTCGCATTAACTGGATCTTCATTGTTTAATTCATCTTCTCCAAGTAACTCAGCCAATATTAGTGAGTTCACAGTAAAAGATATGAACCTAATGAAGGTAAAATTATCCGACTATAAAGGTAAAGTGTTATTGATTGTTAACGTTGCCAGCAAATGTGGTTTTACTTCACAATATGCGGGATTACAAAAGGTTTATGAAATGTATAAGGATCAGGGATTTGAAGTCCTTGGTTTTCCTTGTAATGATTTTGGCGGACAGGAGCCTGGCACAAATGAAGAGATTATGAACTTCTGCTCACTGAATTATGAAGTCACATTCCCTATGTTTGATAAAGTTCATGTTAAGGGAGATGATAAAAGCGCCCCTCTTCGATTTGTTAACAAATAATTCTGTAACAGGAAAGTCCTCTATCAAATGGAATTTTGAAAAATTCATTATTGATAAAGAAGGAAACATAGTTGATCGTTTCAGAAGTACAACAAAACCGGATAGTAAGAAAATTACTTCATTGATAGAACGAGAATTGAGCAAGTAAAATGATATCAATTATATTTTTAACAGTTATGAGTTTAATAATGAGTGGTGAAACAGTAATATTTAACTTCAATTCCCCATCAACTTCCGGTGAATGGACAACAGTAAATGATGTTGTTATGGGAGGTGTTTCTGACAGCAAATTTCAAATTAACTCTGATAGCACTGCCACATTCTCGGGAAAGGTTTCTCCCGATAACAATGGCGGTTTTGCTTCTGTCAGAGCCTCATTAAAACATGAATTCAAGGATTTTGAAGGAGTTATAATTCATGTAAAGGGTGATGGTAATATTTATAGTCTAAGATTTAGGACCGATAAAAATTTTGACGGAATTTCTTATCAGGCAAAGTTTGAAACAGATTCTGGTGAATGGAAAGAATATAAAATTCCATTAAGTGACTTTGAGCCAACTTTTAGAGGTGAGATTCTTTCCAACAAACGCAAACTCGAATCAAAAGATATAAAACAAATCGGGATTCTTATTGCCGATAAACAGTTTGGTAAGTTTGAATTAGTTATCGATTGGATAAAGTTCTACTAAATTTAATTATAGATCTTATGGAAGAGTAATGAAAAAATTAATTATACCTATCTTAATTGCATTCAGCTTGATTGGTTGTTCAACAACATATGTTAATCGTAATCCTGTTGGAGAATATTTCCCTACTGTAAACGGTCAAACATTAACGGAGGAAGAGCGAGAACTGCCTAGCTTATTTTAAGGGCTCATATGTAGTTTTACTTCTCGGATACGAACAAGACTCTCAGTTTGACATTGACCGATGGTTAATTGGATTGGATATGACCGAAACCAAAATTAAAGCATACGAAATTCCTACAATTCAAGGATTGTTTCCACGTATGTTCAAATCTTCAATTGATAATGGAATGCGCAAAGGAATACCAAAAGAACTTTGGGGCGGAGTGATTACAATCTATGGAGACGGCTCAATAGTTCAAGAATTTACGGGAAACGAAAACCCTAACAATGCGAGAGTTGTATTGCTTAATCAAATAGGTAAGGTAATTTATTTTCATGACAGAGGCTTTTCGGTTCCGGCTTTAAATGAACTTAGATATAAAATAAATGAATAATTTTATATTTTACTTTATAATGAATAGTCAGAACTGAAATTTTAGATTTTATACAAACTAAATAAAAAGTCCAAAGCATTCAATTACTAATTTAATTTAAGTAACTCACTTATTAAAATGGTGCGATAAAAAAGTAAAATGTCAAAATTACCTAATGAAAAGAGATTTATAGATTTGTCAGATTATGGACGACCAGCAGCAAGATTTATTGCTAATTCACTTAAGAAAACTAGCCTCACCCCTATTCATGTCACTATTGGATTTTTAATTGCAGGTTTATTATCCGTCCTCAGCATATTATCTGGTTATTTTTGGGCTGCCGCCTCTTTCTTAATCGTTAAATCTATTTTAGATGCTGCAGATGGTGAATTAGCAAGACTGAAAAAAACTCCTTCATATACAGGACGATATTTTGATTCTGTTGCAGACATCATCTTAAATTTATTAATTTTATTAGCACTTTGGTATATCACAGATGCAAGTCTGGCATACACTATTCTTGCATTTTTAGGCATACAATTACAAGGCACTTTGTATAATTACTACTATGTTATTTTGAGGACTCGATTCGAGGGAGATACAACAAGTCGTATTTTTGAAAATGAGGTACCAATTGCGATAAAAGGAGAAAAACAAAAAAATGTAAATATCCTTTTTAGCTTATACAAAATATTTTATGGACTTTTTGATAAAGCAATTTTTATTCTAGATCGCAATGCTTCCAAAAGCAATTGGTTCCCCAAGTGGTTCATGACGGCAGTATCTACTCTTGGTCTTGGCTTTCAGCTTTTAATAATCGCCGTGATGTTAGTTCTGGGATGGAAAGACTATATAATTCCATTCTTCATAATCTATTCTGTATTAATTTTCTTGTTTATAGGAATCAGAAAATATTATAATGTCAAATCTATTGGTTATTCTAAAAAAGAAATCCATCTAAATTTGCATGTGTTTTAGATTATAGCACAGTTAAGGATTTACAGCTATCGTGGTTAATGATCACATTCATTAATTATCACTGATCATCAGCGAAAAACAAAAGAGTTCAGTTTATATCGAAATAGTTTGTATAAACAGCTCATAACCGCCGATTTCACCCCTGAACTTTAAAATTATTTTATTTGTTTTAATGTATAAAAAAGGAAATTCCAGTGAAAAACAACGGAAACAGTAAAGCTCACAGTATCGATTTTGAAGAAATAACTGATGATCATGTTTTAACTTCAGTTGATACACCCCTGCGAAGTGATGCATTTAAAATTGATGATGATTTAAAAATAGAGTTAATCGAAAAGAATTTTAAAGAAATAATACATATACTTGGGCTCGATTTAACTGATGAAAGTTTGAAAGATACCCCAAAGCGAGTTGCAAAGATGTATGTAAAAGAAATTTTTAAGGGATTGAATCCTGAAAACAAACCGCAGCCAACATTATTTGAGAATAAATTTAAATTCAACGAAATGCTCGTTGAAAAGAACATCACAATTTATTCCTATTGTGAGCATCATTTTGTGCCGATAATTGGTAAAGCTCATATTGCATATTTTCCTAAAAATCATGTAATTGGACTTTCAAAGCTCAACAGGATTGCACAATATTATGCAAAGCGACCACAGGTGCAGGAAAGATTGACGATGCAAATAGCAAGTGAATTGAAAGAAACCTTGCAAACTGATGATGTTGCAGTTTTGATTGACGCTGATCATTTGTGCGTTGCTTCAAGAGGGGTAAACGATGTTAACAGCTCAACCATTACATCGAGCTACAACGGAAAATTTCTTAATAATGAAACACGAAAAGAATTTATAAGCCATGTTAGAACAACCAAATAAATATTAAAATGATTTTAGTTACAGGGGCAACAGGCTATGTTGGCGGGAGATTAGTTCCGCGACTTTTGGATGGAGGCTACAAAGTCCGCTGTCTTGCCAGAGATGCATCACGCCTTAAAAACAGATGGAACGGAGCAGAAATTTTTCAAGGGGATGTTCTAGATGAATCTTCACTTAACGATGCCTTAAAAGGAATTGATACAGCCTACTATTTAATTCACTCAATGGGCAGCGATAGTGAATTTTCAAAAACAGATATTATTGCTGCAGAAAATTTTGGCCGTGCCGCTGAAAATCAAAAAGTAAAAAGAATTATTTATCTTGGTGGATTAGTATCTCCGGATGGAAACCTTTCAAAACACTTATCAAGTAGATTACAAACAGGACGAAACACTAAGAAAATTTAGTGTTCCTGTAACAGAATTTAGAGCAGGGGTAATTGTTGGTTCCGGTAGTCTTTCGTTTGAAATGATTAGATATCTTACCGAGCGTCTTGCTGTTATGATAACTCCTAAGTGGGTAAATACAAAAACACAACCAATTGCAATTAAGGATGTGCTTCGTTACTTAATTGAAGCTCTAAAAGTTGAAGAATCAACAGGAGAAATAATTGAAATTGGCGGAGAAGACATTCTGACTTATAAAGATTTAATGAGTATATATGCAGAAGTAAGAGGATTAAAAAGATATTTTATTAAAGTGCCTGTGCTCACGCCGCGCTTGTCCTCGCATTGGGTTGGTTTTGTTACGCCGCTTCCAAGCAGAATTGCAAAACCTTTAGTCGATGGTTTAAAGAACGAATTAATTTGCAAAAGCACAAAAGCAAAAGAGTTATTCAACTTCACACCCATTTCTTATAAAGAAGCTGTTGAACTTGCTTTGAAAAGAAACAAAGAAGGTAAAACCGAAACTATTTGGTTCAGTGCTTATTCGTCAGGAGTAAGAAATAAAGTAAGCCCCGTTCATCTTACACAAAAAGAAGGGATGATGATTGAAAAAAGAGAAACGGTTGTAAAGGCAAATATTGAATCTACCTTTAAAGCCTTTACTTCGCTTGGTGGAAAGAACGGATGGTATGCAAATTTTTTGTGGAGAATTCGCGGATACATTGATTTGCTTTTTGGCGGAGTTGGTTTAAGAAGAGGCAGAAGAAGCGAAATAGAGTTATTGCCCGGCGATCCGATTGATTTTTGGAGGGTTGAAGAGATAGAAAAAAACAAATTACTTCGCCTTCGTGCAGAAATGAAACTCCCCGGCCAAGCATGGCTTCAATTTCAAGTTGAAGATAATTCCGATAACACTTCTTCTCTAATGCAAACAGCATTTTATGAGCCGAAAGGTTTATGGGGTTTGTTATACTGGTATTCGATTTATCCGTTGCACGGGCTGATATTTGGCGGGATGATTAAAGCAATAAAAAAAGCGGCAGAAAAAAGCTAAACAAATCCTCTCTTAAATTTTAATAGCACATCAAGAAACGACTATTTATCAAATTAAAAATAAGTCTAATATATTTAATCCGCCAGATTTTATCAGCCCTCGCCAAAGGCGGATAAATTTGTCTGAGGCGGGAAGGCAAGGGGATATAATAGTACCAAGCAAATCTCCAAAGAAGTCCTTCGGATAACCAGATATCACCGACAAGTCGGGATGATAAAGAGTCAGATGATTTAAAACAAAAAACCCCAAACAAAGGGGTAAAGGTTGTGCACCCAGCCGGGCTCGAACCGGCGACCTGCTGATTAAGAGTCAGATGCTCTACCAACTGAGCTATGGGTGCGTCGCAAAAATAGATAAAACCTCACTTTTTACAAAGCAGTAAGGAGCTCATCGTAAAAGCGGTTTCCACATTTTAATTTATAATAAAGCAATTCACAGCAGGATTTAATAAATTTCAGCAGTTACTTAAAATAGATTTATTTTCGAGGCATATATGAAAATTATCATTCCCGTTTGTTTGATTTTATTAATACTGCTGCTGTCTTGTGGTAAAGATGAGCCCGTGAACTTTGAAGCGTTTAATCCCGAAGCTTTTGCTTTTGATCTTGGCGATATGTGGGAAGTTAATGCATCAGTAAGGGTAAGAGGTTTTACGCAGAACAAAGATGAAAATACAAATCAGTTCTCGGCTTCAATTCAGTATGCTGTTGATCTTAAAAAACCGAACGGTGATATTGAACCGGATAAATTTAAATTTACTTATGAGCCGGTAAATAGTGAGAAGTTTATGGATCTTGGTTTAGATGACGTTCAGTTTGAATTAGACTCGTCCTATGAAGAAGGCATTTACACGGTAATGTTTAGGATAAAGGATTTAATATCGGGTAGCGAAACTTCAACTAATGTGGATGTTGAACTAAACAAATAGTATTAATTTTGCGGAAAGTATTGCGGAGGAATAGGTTTTCTTCCGGCGTATCCGGTTTTCATATCGTGATAGAAAAGAATATCATCTTCATCACTTCTCCAGCAGAGAAAAACATCTTTGTTATTAATAACAGACGGAAAATCAACAACTCCGACAGTAAAGTTTGCATCTTTGTAATAACAGCCAATCTCTTCAAGCTCATTTAAAAAATGATTAACCTCACCTGCCATTTTTTTAATGCGTGAATCATCCTCTAAATTACCACCAATCTCTTCGGCTAGAAGACGCATTTCTCTAGTTGTGTCAAGAATATCTTTCACAATTTTCTTAACAAGAGGCAAGGGTTTTTCTTGCATCTTCGGGTGTAAAGTATTTTATTGCTGTTGTCATATTCTTTAAAAATTGTGCGTAAAAATACAATTAAATTTTGAATAAAAAAGCTCATTTTATCCCCGAAGTTATTATTTGAGAATATGAGCCGTTATAAACATTAATTGTCAAAAACCGGGATAAAAAAGAGTAATAAACAATAAAATCAACACTTTATAAAATTTCCTTTTTGATTATATTATTAATGTTGTAATAAACATATTATAAGAGCCATATGACCGCAGATATGATAATAGTTATTGCTATTGTAATAGGCGCAGCAATTTTATTCGCAACAGAAAAACTTCCGGTTGACTTAACGGCAATTCTTGTAATGGCGGTTTTACTCGTATCTGGAATTATTACTCCGGAAGAAGGTATTTCGGGATTTAGTAATACAGCTACAGTTACTGTTGCAGCAATGTTTATTATTAGCTCTGCATTAAATAATACCGGAGCGGTTCTATTTGTTGGTGAATTAGCCTCAAAAATGTTTAGGTACAATTTCTGGCTCGGAGTAATATCTGCGATGATAGTTGTCGGGCTCCTTTCTGCATTTATAAACAACACACCGATAGTTGCAGTATTTATTCCCGTGGTTCTGAAAATAGCTTCTTCTAATAATCTTAGCCCCTCAAAAATTTTAATGCCAATTTCATTCGCCTCTATGTTTGGCGGAGTATGCACATTAATCGGTACATCAACAAATATTCTTGTAAGTTCAATTGCCGTTCAACACGGGGAAGCGCCATTTGGTATGTTTGAATTTACCTCACTTGGATTATTGTTTTTTGGTGCCGGAATGGTTTATATGATTTTGTTTGGCGTGAGAATGATAAAGCCAAATGATGTGCCCACCGAACTCACACAAAAATACAGGATGAGCGATTATCTTACCGATATTGTCCTTCTTCCCGAAGCAAAATCTGTCGGGAAGCGGTTGGCTGAGTCACCCCTTGTTAAAGAACTGGAGATAGATATTCTTGATGTTGTTAGAAACGGAAGACGATTGCTTCGCCCAACTTCTGAAATAGTTTTTGAAGCAAACGATATTTTAAGAGTAAGATGCGATGTGAAAAAGTTTCAGTTGCTTAAGGATAGAGCGGGTATAAAATTAAAATCTGATCTTAAACTTCATGATGCAGATTTCAAAGCAGAAGATCTTGTTCTTGTAGAAGCCATAGTAGCTCCTAATTCCAGGTTAATAGGAAAAACAATTAAATCATCCAGGTTTAGAAATCTGTTCAGGGCAAATGCTTTGGCATTACGGCATTCCGGTCAATTATATCGTGCCGGATTTATTAATGTTGCATTAAAACCCGGAGATGCCCTTTTGATTGAAGTAAGAAAAGAAAATCTGGAAGAATTAAAACGCGATCCTGATTTTGTTCTTGTCTCCGGTGTTGATCATCCTCAATATCGTAAAAATAAAATTATTCCCGCTTTATTAATCGTAGCCGGAGTTATTATTACAGCAACTTTAAATATTCTACCGATAATGATAAGCGCTATTGTCGGATCAATATTATTGGTCTTTACAAAGTGTATTTCACTTACAGAATCTTATAAGTCAATAGAGTGGAATATTATTTTCCTGCTCGGAGGTATTCTGTCTTTAGGCATTGCATTAGAAAAAACCGGCGCAGCGCTTTTACTGGCAAATAATATAATTAATCTGGTGGGATTTTTAGGTCCGGCAGCCATTGTTGCAGCATTTTATTTAATAACCATGATCTTTACATCAATTATGTCGAATAATGCCAGCGCTGTTTTGCTTGCGCCTATTGCTCTTGCAGTTGCAGAATCGATGGGAATAAGCGCGAGACCACTGTTAATGGCAGTTACTTTTGCGGCTTCGGCAAGCTTTATGACTCCTGTTGGCTACCAGACAAACACAATGATATTTGGCGTTGGACAATATAAGTTTTCAGACTTTTTAAAAGTCGGTACTCCTCTGAATATTCTGTTCCTGATATTGGCTACAATATTTATCCCGATATTTTTTCCGTTTTGAAAAATTATAATGGCCAGAAAACAGAAATCATAATTAAACCGATAATCATTACAACTATTGTAAGCGGCAGCCCAACCTTTGTATAATCAGAAAATTTGTATCCACCTGGTCCCATCACAAGAACATTAGCAGGGTGAGAAACCGGACTTATAAAACTCGCTGATGCGCTTACAGCCAGCACCATCATTACTGCATATGGAGAAATACCAAGCTGCTGTGATATTGAAATAAATATCGGCGCCATAAAAACAACTAAAGCCGAGGTGGGAATAAATGCACCGGCAGCAGTTATCAACAGATAAAGTAAAATTAATATTCCCCAATTGCCGATAAAGTTGTGCAGTGATAAAATCTGAGCAGAAACTAAATCTGCCGTTCCGGTTTTTTGAATTGCTATTCCAAGCGGCATCATTCCGGCAATAAGAAAAATAGCTTTCCAGTCTATAGCTTTATAAACATCCTCTATTGCAAGACAGCCTGTAATTATCATTAACACAACAGCAGATAATGCTGCAGTTGAAATGGGAAGCCAGCCTAAGAAAACTGCAACCACAAAGAAAAGCATTATACCGCCGGAAACAGGGGCTTTCCTTTTATTTAATATCTGGGGAGCCTCATGACTTAAGATTATGTAATCGCCGTCCGCCTTTAGTGTTTTTACTTTTTCTCTTTTACCCATCAAAAGCAATGCATCACCAAACCGGAGTTCAATATCGCGCAGGTTTGTTGTAATTGATTTTCCTTCACGCCAAATTGCAATAACCTGCAAACCATACTTTGCCCTGAAATGAATATCGCGTAAAGTTTTGCCGACAACATTAGAACGGGGCGCTAAAGAAACTTCAATCAATCCAACCTGATCAGATTCTAAGTTTTCAACTAATGCTGTTGATTCACTTTCAAACTGCAGATTCTGTAAACCCCGCAGTAAATCAAGATCATCTTTGCGGCAACTAATTATAAGTTTATCGTCATGTTGAACTATCTCGTCCTGACCGGGCATTGTAATTGTTTTATCTCCGCGGACAATAGCAACCACATGCAATCCGAACACCGAACCCATTCTGCTTTTTGATAATGTTTTGTTTAGAAGAGTTGAATCTGCAGCAATTTTTACAACAAACAAGTTTTCCTGTAAACTATATAGTGTTTCCAGATCATCTTTTGAGATTTTTCTGAATTTCACAAAATCATCTGTTGAAGTTAATTTCTTTAAAATTTCTTCTTTACCGCGGACCAGCAGAACATCACCCTTCTGAATAATGTGTGATGCCAGATGGCTTTGCTTAAGAGTCTCACCCTGTTTAATTGCCAGTACATTTATACCGTAATTTTTTCTGAAATGAATTTCATAGTAAGATTTATCAATTATTGAAGAGTTTTCGGCAACCGTAACTTCTGCAAATTTTATTTCATCAGAAATAAGAGCATTGAGTGCGGAATGATTATCCTCAAGCAGAAGATTCTGCCACCCGCGGAATTCTTTTAATCTGTCTAATCTTCCTTCAATAATAATCACATCGTTAGCGTTAAGTTTTGTAGAAGGATCGGGAGCCAATATAGTTTTGTGGTTTCTTAGAATAGCAACAACTGTTAGTCCGGTAACTGTTCCGACATTAATTTCAGAGATTGACTTACCAATAAGAAAAGAATCTTCCGGCACCCTTAAAGCGTTCATTCTTTCCTGTAGCTCGTACTGGTCCTGAAGGTTTTTTTCTGTCCCGAGAGTTTCTTTTACCAAATTTCTTTTAGGCAAAAAATGTTTTCCCAGGAATGCCATAAATAATATTCCGCTTATAAGAACAACAATTCCAACCGGGGTAAAGTCAAACAAACCGAAGGGAGTTAAACTGTTCTCACGAAGTGCATCACTTACAAGCAAATTAATGGTTGTTAAAATTGTTGTGAATCCGCCAAGCAATACTCCGAACGCCATAGGAATAAGTAACCTGGAAGGCGAGTGTCCGGTTATTCTTGATATACTCATTACAACCGGAAGCATTAAAGCGGCTACACCAATGTTGTTCATAAACGCGGATAGCAAACCGGAGAAAGACATTACAACAATGATTAAACTTGTTTCGCTTTTTCCGGAAAACTTTAGCACATTATTGCCGATCATATTTGCAATGTTGGTTTTAACAAGTGCGGCGCTTAGTATGTACATTGCCCAGATAGTTACAACTGCGGGATTTCCGAATGCGGCAACGGCTTCGCGAGGAGTTACTAAACCGGTGATTGCAAGAAAGCAGAGTACGATCAAAGCTGTAACATCAACTCTCAGCTTTCCGCTGATAAAAAACATCAACGCAAAAACCAGTATTAGGGCTACAAGAATTATTTCAGTTGTCATAATTTAATTTCTTGTGGAAACATTAAAAGTGTGTTTTATAGTTGTTCATTAACATTCAGCCCCACTTTTTTACTTAGTCTGCCAAGCGATTCAATTTCCCTGTCGGTTAAAACGTTAAATCTTTCAGTTATAAGTTTTAAGTGTTTCGGAAAATAATCCAAAATAAATCTATTGCCCTGGTCAGTCAGGTTAATAATAAAATTTCTTCTATCCTTTTCGCTTCTTTCCCTTTTAACCAATCCGGATTTTTCAAGATTATCAATTACAGTTACAAGGTTGCTGCTGCTCGATAACAGTTTGGTCGCAATATCTTTCTGGTTCATTGGACCAAGATGAAGCAGCACTTCAAGCACGCCAAACTGACTGTAAGTTAATCCGTATTCATTCAACTGGCGGCTGAGTTGACTTTCTAAAGATGAGGCTGCCCTGGAAAGTTTGATATATGCATCGAGAATTCTTATTTCCTTCTTACCGCCCTTATATTTTGTTCCCATGTTGCCCTTGCTTTATTTGATATCGAATTATTTGATGCTAACATAATAAAATCATTTAACGCCGTCAAGCTATATCAGTTTGTGTGACGGGGTGATACCTGATAACTATAATACATACTCTAACTCAAAAATTCCGGACTCATTTCATTCGCCGGAATGACCCCTTGCGTAAGGTGAGTTATTAACATCTAATAAAAATGATTTTTAAAAGCATTTTTTTATTTATTTAATTCAAATATTTGTAAAAGAATAGCTAATTTTACCGTCAATAAAAATATAAGTTTATTCATTCAACTGTTTTTATATGTTGTTATTCAAAATGATTTTACTTTTTCACCAAACATATATTTATCATTTTAATTGTAAAGAAGATATTCTTTATAATCACAAAGCCCTACGTTTAAAATTTCAATCAACTGTGAGTTATCAATGAAAAGGTTTTTTTTGTTTCTCATTGCTTTGACTGTTTTTCTTTCTGTCAGTCAAATGAATGCACAATCACGAATTCTTACTCTTGAAGATGCAATTCATTTAGCGCTTGAGAATAATACCGATATTAAGGTTTCTTTAATGAACACAGAAAAATCTCGTGCGGCAGTAAGAGAAGCCTTTGGATATGCGCTGCCAAGTCTCGATCTATCTGCGAGTTTTGCACACTTTCTTAAAAAACCCAAAATGCCGTTTCCGGATTTTGAGGCATTACTTACAAATGCCACGTATAATATTTTGTTTGAAGAAGGAGTAATACCGCGAGACGAGAGTAAATTCTTACCGATGCAAACACAACTTCAGTCTTTTGCGCAAACAAATAACTACGAGGCTTCGTTAACACTATCGCAAATACTCTTTAGCTCAACAGTATTCAAGGGCATAGGCGCTTCAAAAATTTATTATGATTTGTCTGTTGCGGAATTACGTAACACCATAGGCAAAACAAAGCTAAATGTTGAGAGAGCATTCTATGGCTCGCTGCTTATGAAAGAGATGCTTTACATTACAAAAGCAAGCTTTGAAAATGCACAGGAAAATTTTAGAAACGTTAACGCACTCTTTGAACAGGGACTCGTTTCTGATTTCGACAGAATGCAAGCGGAAGTACAGGTTGAAAATATTCGTCCCACTTTACTTCAAATGGAAAATATGCTTGCCACAACCATAAATGATTTCAAGATGGTTCTAGGCGTTGAGCAATCCTTAGACATAGATGTAAAAGGCGAGTTTGTTTATGTGGCAGAAGAATTACCTGACGAAACAGACATTATTGATTTTGCTATAAGGAATAATCACGGACTACAAAGTTTAAAATTAAAAATGGATGTTGATGAGGCTTTCATTGACCTCGACGTTTCCGAATATTGGCCGACTTTAGCAGCCTTCGGCACTTATACTTATGCCGGATCTTCAGATAAATGGGATTTTCAAAATTACAATTCTACAACAGTAGGTGTAAGTTTTTCAATGAATCTCTGGAAAGGTCAAAGAACTAAAAACCGTGTTCAGCAAGCAACCATTACTTACAAGCAAACCGAACAACAGCTAGAACAGTTAAGAGACTATATTACAAACCAGGCTAAAGCAAAATTGCTGGAACTGAAACGGGTTCAAAGTCTTGTTGAAGCACAGGAAAGAAATGTAAATCTTGCTGCAAGGGCTTATGAGATTGCAACAATACGATACAAAGAAGGAACCGGCAATCAGCTTGAAGTTCAAAACGCAGATGTTGCTTTAAAGCAGGCAAGAATAAATAGAATTCAATCGATACACAGTTATATAATTACAAAATACGAACTAGAACAAATTATGGGCAAGATAGATCCGGATTATATCAACCCATATATACCAAAGAATTAAAATTAAATTCATTCATCAGGAGTATGAATAAAATGATGTTAAATAGAATAGGGATACAAGCGCTGCTGATTTCGGCAATATTAATGATCTTCTTTTTTGCCGGCTGCGGTGATGATAAAGAATCTGCCAAAAGTATGGATCAGATTCAGAATGAAGAAGGAATTCCTGTACAGGTGGAAACAGTTGAGTATCAGCCGTTTGAAAAGTTCCAGAGCTTTTATGCAAAGCTTGCAGGAATTAAAGAGGCAACCAAAGGCGCTCCGCTTGGCGGAAAGATTGAAAAAATTAATTTCAGGGTTGGTGACTATGTAAAGGAAGATCAAATTGTGGTTGAATTTCCGCAGGATCATCCCGGCGCAATGTATGAACAATCAAAAACAGCGTATGAAAATTCCAAGAAAACCTATGAAAGAATGAAGGCTCTTTTAGAGGCGGGCGAAACATCACAGGCAAACTTTGACGGAGTGGAAACCCAATATCTTGTAAACAAAAATAATTTTGAAGCTACGCACAAACTTATTTTTATTGAAGCTCCTTTCGACGGAACCGTGGTTGACATAAAAGTAAAAGAAGGCGATAATGTAAAAAAAGATGCGCATCTTTTTACAATTGCCCAGCTTAATAAAATGTCAGCAAAGATTTTGATAACTGAAAAAGAAATTCGTCAAATTAAAAAAGGAATGTCTGCCACTGTAAACTTTGGTGGAAAAGTTTACCGGGGTAAGATAGTTGAAGTATCAATGGCTGTCGATCCATATAACCAGGCATTCTATGCTGAGGCAGAATTCGATAACTCAAAGAACGAATTAAGAAGTGGTGTTACTGTTGAAATAAAAGTGCTTGTTTACGAAAACACAAAGGCAATTATCGTCCCAAGAAATCTTGTAATGACAGATGAAAACGGTCAGTATATATTTGTTGAGAAAAACGGAACAGCAAAGAAATCCTATATATCTAATGGGAATTCCAGCGGAATATATTATGAAATTTCGCAAGGGTTGAATGTTGGCGATAAATTAATTACACAAGGTGTCGCACAGTTAACAGACGACGTTAAAGTAAAAGTGATTCAATAAGGATAATAAAATGTTTCTTGCTAAAATATCGATTAACCGTCCCGTGATGACAACCATGGGGCTGCTTGTGTTTGTAATTTTTGGTGCAATTGCTTTCTTCGGATTGAATTTAGATCTCCAACCGGATGTCGAAATCCCTTTTGTTACGATCCAGACAATTTATCCCGGCGCCGGACCAAAGGAAGTTGAAACATTAATCAGCAAGCGCCTTGAAGATGCAATATCTACAGTTACTGGTATAGAAAGAATTGAATCCTATTCTCTCGATGGTGCCTCGATTGTAATTATTGAGTTTAAAATCGGAAAGGATGTAAGTGTTGCAAATCAGGAAATAAAAGACAAAGTAGATGCGACCCTTAATGATCTTCCTGAAGATGCTCAAAAACCGATAGTACAAAAAGTTGATCTCAAAGCTTTCTCGGTTCTTGATGTTGTGCTTAGCGGAAATCTTGATCCGCGTCAACTGTTTGAAATTGCAGATAAAACTTTGAAGGATAGATTTTCTCAGATCGAAGGTGTGGCAAATGTTGAAATTGCAGGTGGTCAGGAAAGAGAAATAAGAATTGTGCTTGATAATAAAACTGTTTTTGAAAATACAATTTCCTTGCCTCAGCTAACGCAAATTCTTGCTGCACACAACATGGACATTCCAGGTGGATATTTTCAAATAAAGGATCAGGAATATACAGTTCGCCTTGATGGTGAATTTTCAAGTCCGGAAATGATAAAAGAAATAGAGATACCAACCGCATTTGGTCCGAAAAAGTTAAGACAGGTTGCCGATGTTATAGATTCGGGAAAAGATATTCGACAGAGGACTATTTATAACAACGTAAAACAAGGTTTTAGAAATACAAACGTTGTTCGTTTAGGAATAATTAAAAGTGCCGACGGTAACGTTGTTGATGTGGCAAAGGCAATTCACGAGTCACTTCCGGAAATTTCACGAATCATTGCCGGAAGGCTGTGATTTAGAAGTTGTTAAAGATGCTTCAGAGTATGTTCAGAGTGCCGTTAATGATACAATGAGCAATATTATTCTGGGAGTAATTCTAACCGCGATTGTATTATTTATCTTTTTGCATGATTTCCGGTCAACCATAATCGTTGCTCTATCGATGCCAATCTCAATAATATCTACATTTTTATTAATTCAGATGGCTGGTCTATCTTTGAACATGATGACCTTAATGGGTCTTTCTGTTTCGGTGGGTGTATTAGTAGCAAATTCAATCGTTGTGATTGAAAATATTTTCAGATATAAAGGACTTGGCAAATCGACAAAAGAAGCATCATTTATCGGAACATCAGAAGTTATGGTTGCTGTATTAGCTTCCACACTGACCAATATTGTAGTATTTCTTCCGATTGCTAATATGTCCTCATTAGTTGGTCAGTGGTTAAAAGAGTTGGCCTTGGCTGCAGTATTCGCAACAATATTTTCTCTCATAATGTCTTTCACATTAACACCGATGCTTGCTTCATTGATATTACCCAAAACAATCAAGCCCACATGGTTCAGTAAATTTATGTACCGGTTTGAAGAGAAGAATATTGATTATTATAAGAATCTCTTATCTAAAGTTCTCAGCACAAAACTCAGAAGCTTTATAGTAGTAATTGCAGCTTTTGTTCTTTTTGTTATTACAATGATAACACTTGGTCCAAAACTAGGATTTGAATTTATGCCTACTATGGATGACGGCAGAATAAAAATTGAAGCCGAGATGCCGGAAGGATATAATCTGGCTGAAACTGAGAAGCTGATGGAAGAGATAGAAAACAGAGTTAAAAAACATCCGGAAATAATGCATATGCTTACGACTCTCGGGAAGAAAAGCAATGTAGATGTTGGCGCAAATATGGCGTATATGGATATTCAACTTGTGGATGTGAAGGAAAGAGATAAAAGAATTGAAGAAATTATTTCGGTTTTTGTTCGTGACCTGGCGTCTGTTCCAAATGCAAAAATTAAAGTTGACTTAGGCTCAACTATGGGTGGCGGAGGTGCTCCGGTCCAATTCTTCCTGTTAGGACAGGATCTGGAACAAATGGATGCAATAAAAAATCAGGTAATGGAAAAAATAAAAGATGTTCCCGGATTAATAAACCTTGATCAAAGTTCCCGTGCCGGCAAACCGGAAATTACAGTTGTACCAAGTAGAGAAAAACTTGTTGATGCAGGAATTACTATTGCCGATCTTGCTTTTACTCTTCGCTCATCGGTTGAAGGTTTACAGTCCTCGAAGTACAGGGAACTTGGTAACGAATATGATATAACTGTTACGCTTAATGATGAATCAGTAAATGCGCCTGATAAGATTGGTAATATTACTATTGCCACTCAGCGCGGATCGTTCCGTCTATCACAGCTTGCCGATATTAAATTTACCACCGGATATACGAAAATTCTTCATAGAGATAAATTTACATCAATAATGTTTTCCGGCTCTCCTGCTGCAGGTGTTCCGCTTGGAAATGTAACCGGTGAAATTGATAAACGATTAGCTGAAATTGATCTTCCTTCCGGATACCAATTTAAATGGGGTGGAAACGTAAAGATGATGAATGAAATGATTGCAGATATGTTTTTCGCTTTCTTCCTTGCGGTTCTTTTAACCTATATGCTTCTTGCTGCAATTCTTGAAAGTTTCTGGCAGCCGGTTTTAATTATGCTTACCGTTATGCTTGCTTTAATCGGAGTAATTGCATCTCTTTATATTACCGAATATCGCTTTTGGAATCACTTCACTGATGGCAATAATTATGCTTATCGGTATAGTGGTTAATAACGCTATTCTTATTCTAGATTACACAAATCAGTTAAGAAGAGAAGAAGGCAAAACGCCTAAAGAAGCATTGATAGAAGCTTGTCCGACAAAATTAAAACCAATTATCATGTCAACAACAGCAATAATTCTTGGTATGCTTCCCTTGGCGCTTGGAATTGGTGATGCCGGTGCAGAAATGAGAGTTCCGCTTGGTGTTGTTGCAATTGGTGGATTGGCAATCTCAACGATTCTTACTTTGATAGTAATTCCCGCTTTCTATTATATTACATCAAAAGAAAAATCGGTAGTTAAAGAAAAGATTTAACATAAATGTGGAGGCCACCTGAAAGGTGGACTCCACAAACCTTAGACTCAATAATTAGGCTTAACTCCCAAATTATAAAACACAAATGACCATACATCTGCGACTTCTTCAATTATTTTAGTTGTTGGTTTACCCGCGCCGTGTCCTGCTTTTGTTTCAATTCTTATCAGAACAGGATTTTCACCATTATACTTTTCCTGAAGTGTTGCTATGTACTTGAAAGAATGTGCCGGAACAACTCTGTCATCATGATCGGCAGTTGTAACTAAAGTAGCGGGATAGTTTAATCCTTCTTTAATGTTATGAAGAGGTGAGTATGCATATAGGTATTCAAACTGATCTGCATAATCGCTTGAACCGTATTCAACTGCCCAGTAATGTCCGATTGTAAATTTATGATAGCGAAGCATATCCATAACCCCAACTGCGGGAAGAGCAACCTTAAATAATTCAGGTCTCTGATTTATTACAGTACCAATTAATAGTCCACCGTTCGATGCACCTGAACAAGCAAGTTTTTCGGAAGAAGTATAGCCTTCCTTAATTAAGTATTCTGCTGCTGCAATAAAATCATCAAACACATTTTGTTTTTTATCAAGCATACCGTCTTTGTGCCAATCCTCACCGTATTCACCACCGCCGCGAATATTGGGCATTGCAAACACACCACCGTTCTCAAGCCACATCAATCTTGAAGTACTGAAATAAGGAAGCATTGAAATATTAAATCCACCATAAGCATAAAGAAAAGTTGGATTGTTTCCGTTTAACTCCAATCCTTTTTTATGCACAATGAACATCGGAATCTTTGTGCCGTCTTTGCTTTTATAGAAAACTTGTTTTGTTTCATAATTGGCAAAATCAAAATCTAATTCAATTTGCTGGTATAATTCGGATTTTTTTGTTGTCACATCGAACTTATAAATTGTTCCCGGGTAAGTGAATGAAGTAAAGGTATAGAAAGCAGTATTATCACCGCGTTTCCCGCTGAAGCCAACAGTTCCTAATGACGGAAGTTCTATTTCACCCTCAGGAGTGCCATCCAAATCAAAAAGGTAAGCGTGATGACTTGCATCCTGCATATAAGTAGCAACTAACTTTTCCCCGATTATCTGAATAGACTGAAGAACGTTTTCTTTTTCGGGTATTACATCTTTCCAGTATTCTCTTGCAGGATTTTTCGGATCAACTAAAATTAGTCTGTACTTCGGGGCATTATAATCTGTCAGCACTAAAAGCTTATCACCGATATTATCTATCACACTGTAATTGTTGTTTAGATCGTCAACGATTGGAATGAACATGTTATTTGGATCAGAGAAATCTTTCACAAGCCAGCCGTTATTATTTGTTCCTTCGGAAAAAGAAATTATCAGAAATCTTTCATCTTCTGTTGTCCCCGCATAAAAACCGCGGTCCGGCATTGAGATATCCTCATAAACAATAACATCTTTGGATTGGTCATCACCTACTTTATGATAATATACTTTACTGAACTGATTTTTTGTTGAGAGTTCTGATCCTTCTGGTTGTGGATAACGGCTGTAATAAAAACCTTCTCCCTTCCATGCCATTCCGGAAAATTTAATCCATTTTAAATGGTCACTTAGCTTTTCACCGGACAATGCATTCATCACAAAGAAATCATCCCAATCCGATCCGCCTGAAGAAATTCCATAAGCGAACCATTTACCATCTTCTGAGAATGAAAGACTTGAAAGAGATTTTGTTCCGTCTTCAGAAAGCTTGTTCGGATCTAAAAATAATTTTGCTTCACTATCGAGTTTATCCTTAACGTACATAACGTTTTGATTTTGCAGTCCGTCATTCTTGAAGAAATAGTATTTTTCTCCAGCTTTGAAAGGCGCACCATATTTAGGATAGTTAAAGAGCTTGGTATATCTCTTCTTCAATGCATCGCGGAAAGGGATACTCTCCAGATAACCAGACGTAACTTTGTTTTGATCTGTTACCCATGCTTTGGTTTCTTCAGAGTTATCATCTTCCAGCCAGCGGTATGGATCGGCGATTTTTATTCCGTGATAATCATCAATCACATCAACTTTTTTTGTTTCAGGATATTTTATCTGTGCGGTAGAGACAAATAATGGAAGCAGGATTAAAACAGCAGTTATGGAAATTAGAGTTTTCACTTTTTTCTCCTTTTGATATCAATAGATAAGCTACAAATTACACTTTTTTACACTTGCGTAATTTTTGAAATTATTGTTTTACAATTTTTTGATATTCAGAATTATTATCAACAAATTTTTTAACATACCAGCAAGTCGGAATGACCGTAAGATTATTTTTTATTGCATAATCAAATGCTGACCGCACAACTTTTTCGGCAAAACCTTTTCCGCGATGAATCGGCGGGGTATAAGTAGAATACAAGCTCTAAAGAGTTTTTGCTTTCTGCATAGAGCACATAGACTTCGTTACCATCAACATCAAGAACAAAGCGGTTTTCATTTTTATCGTTAATAACATTCATAATTAATTGAGAACTCCTCTTTGTTTGAAATTAAAAACCAAATCATCATATCCTTTAAATTGAATTCCGTCCCAGCCAAGTTCTTTTGCTTTTTCTATATACTCTGCAATATCATCAACAAATAAATGTTCATTGGATTGAAGTCCTGATGCGGCTTCAACGGCACGGAATATTTTCTCTTCTGGTTTTACGGATCCAACCTCATGTGAAAGTATCAGGTCTTCAAAATGCGAGATAAAAGAAAAATCTTTCCAACCGAATTGATGATGTAGTGCATTTGTGTTTGAAAGAAGAAAGAGTCTGAAATTGTTTTTTAGGATTGGCAGAAGATCAACAACGTTTTGATTTATAGTAAAGATCTCCGAATAGAATTTGCAGAAAGTTTCAGAATCGATTTTGTTGTTTAGAACTTTCAGCATTTGAGATATAAAATTGTCAGTACTGATTTTACCGCGTTCAAAATCGCGATGAATGTGATAATTGCTCTTATAGCTTTCTATAAAGTGGCTGCCCAAACCATCTTCAATTCGTTCCATTTTATTAACCATAATTTTATAATCAAATGGAACGAGCACCATTCCGAGATCAAAAACAACGGCAGAGTATTTTCGTATCAAACTACTTTTAATAATTATTCTTCAACCGCTGGTTCAAAAATTGAATCATCAAGACCGGTGTTAAGTTTGATGCTGCTTACTGTAATTTCAAATGACTGTGCGCCAACACTTTGCTTAATTTTGAATGGGTATAGTTTTCCCTCAACTTCTTTATAATCTAAATAATAAGTCTCCTGTTCTACTAAACCCATTTGTGTCTGCATTTCTTGGCTTTCTTTAACCTTCAAGCCAGTCTCTTTATCATAATATTGAAACCACCTTATTCCAGAAGGTAGAGTCATTATGATTTTGTGGACGGCGATGCTATCAATAATATCTTCCCCTTCATATGAAAGCTTGATTCCGAAAGTTTCGGGATCAAATAACAAATCCATTGAGGCTTCTAGTTGAAGAGCGTCAAGCTCTTTACCTGTAACCTCAATAGTCTGTCCGGCGGCAGTCATTACGGCCTTCTCACCATTATAAAGAACTAGCTGCTCCATTCCGCCAGCTTTAATTTCCTGTCTTAATTTGTTGGGCCATTTTTGTTTTATAATAAGAGTAAGATTCTGTCCCATTACAGTACCGCGCATAATAGTTGTTCTGTCTTCAACAGCGGACATTGCATCTTTACCGCCAATTGCTTCAACATATTTGTTAATAATTTCTTTAGCCAATACACTTTTGTTATCAGCAGATTCTTGTGCCTGTATGCTTGAATTAACAAACAAAAACACAAATAACAGGACAGGTAAAATTTTTAGTACAGCTTTCATATTGCTCCTATGGATTTATCTGATAATTGTCATAAGTAAAAACAATAATAAGATTTAATTTGGTGCGAAATAAATCAACCGATAATCATTTATTAAGACCATATATTACACCTATAGTTTATATAGATTAATACTTTTTTAATATTGTAATTAAAAGTTATCAAACATATCAAAGAGATAAAATGGTAATTAAAAAAATTTTGCTCCTGTTATTTTGTCTATCTGTAATTACCAATGCCCAGCAATTTACTTTGCTTGGCAGAATTACTGATCAAGAGACAAAAATGCCCTTAAGTTTTACCAACGTCAGGGTTGCCGGTTCAACACTTGGAACTGCGGCAAATGTTGAAGGCGAATATGAGCTGAAACTTCAGAGTGGAACTTATAAACTTATTGCTTCTTACATCGGATATTACTCTGATACCATTGAAGTAAGACTTACACAAAATCTCGAACCGATTAATTTTACTTTAATCAGAACTCAGATTGATCTGCCCGAAGTTGTTGTTAGGCCGGGTGAAAATCCTGCACTCGAAATTATTCGCAAAGCGATTGAAAAGAAAAAAGAAAGAAATGAAAAGTTAAATCAATACGAGGTCGATGCATATACAAAAGGAATTATCAGGACAACCGAAGATATAAGCGCAAACCGAAACAGTGTAAACCTGACTTTAGGCGGCAGCGATACAACAGAATTAAAAATAACAGGCATACTTGAAAATCACAGTAAAGGATATTTCAAAAAACCCGATTATTACAAAGAAATAATTCTTGCAAGAAAACAAAGCGCTAACTTTCCACCGACAATAAATATATTAACCGGTGGAAGATTAATTCAGAATTTTTACAGCGACGATGTGAATTTTTTAGGCCGCGATCTTCCCGCTCCGCTTGCCGATAATGCGCTCGACTATTACTACTTTTATATTGAAAAAACTCTGGCAATAAATACCAACATAGTATACCAGATATATATGTCACCTGACAATTCAGCAGATCCCGGTTTTGAAGGAAGTATTTTTATTACCGACAGCACATTTGATTTAATTAAAGTTGATCTCAGGTTAAACCGCGCGGCTAATACCGGTGGCATTTTTGATACTGTTAATGTTTTCCAGCAATTCGACTCTTACAATGATATATATATGCCCGTAGATTACAGGTTATTTGTGAAGGCAAATCTGCTTGGACTTGCAAGAATAGGATTTGAACTAAACACAATTCTGTTTGATTATAAAATTAATCCCGAGATGCCTTCTGAAAGATTTGACAAAGCGATTATTACAGTTTTAACTGAAGCCGATAAAAAGGACTCAACATACTGGGTTGCTACACAGACTATTCCATCAACTGTTGAAGAGATTGAAGCGTATCAAAGAATTGATAGTTTAGAAAGTATTCCCAGGAAGTTTCTTGATGATTTTTCTATTCTGAGCACAAGATTAAGACTGATAGAAAATCTTTCAATCAGTGCACCATTGGGGTTATATCATTTCAACAGGGTTGAAGGTCACACACTTGATTTCGGTTTCTTCCTTGAAGATGCACTGGAACAAAGATTAAACTCGCAGTTAAAGTTTGCTTATGGATTTTCAGATAAAAAGCTGAAGAAAGATTTTTCCGCATCTTACCTGCTTGGCGATTACAGAACGTATAGTATCAAATTAAATGCTTATGACAGATTAAATGTTCTCTTCGGTGAATCCGAAAATTATAATGAAATTACAGCGACTTTACTTGCATTAATTGCAAAAGAAGAATTTAGAGATTATTACTATTCAAACGGATGGGATATAAAATTCGGCGGTGAAGTTTTTCCAGTTCTTAATCTTGAACTTGGATTTATGAACCGGACAGATATCAGTGCAATTAACAATTCTGATTTTTCATTCTTTTATAAGAATAGAGAGTACAGACAAAATCCGCCGATATACGAAACAAAAATAAATGCCGTAACAGCCGGTTTCGAGCTTGATTTCAGGGATTATATTGAAGATGGTTATTTCAGAAGAAGAACTTCGCTTGGACGATCTTACATTTTATTTTCCGGCGATGTCACCTATTCGAACAAAGATTTTCTTAGCAGCAATCTGGACTTTACAACATACAAACTATATTCAAGAGCGTTTGTAAGAACATTCCGCTCTGCAGTTCTCAATGTAAGAGCATTTGGAATGTATAATGACGGAACGTTGCCGTATCAGTATCTTTATGCTTTGCCAGGTAATATAAATCTTCTTTCTTCAGATTATTCCTTTAGAACACTTAATGTGAATGAAATATTGGGCGATAAAATTTTTACATTAAACTTTGAACATAATTTCAGAGATGAACTCTTCAAGATGCTGAGAATTCCGGTATTAAAAGATATTGAATTAACACTCAGCACTTTTTTGAATATGGCGGTTACTGAAGTTGGAGGAAAATCAGCACAAATTCTTCCACAAAGTGTAAAAACATTTCCACATCCATTCTATGAAATTGGTTTTGGAATCGGGCAGGTGCTGCTTCCATTAAAAATTGAGTTTGCCTGGAAGCTTAATTACAGGGGCGAAAATAATTTCAGAGTTGGAATAAATTCGTTTATGTTTTAAGAAAGAACAATAGAACACGGATGGCACGGATCAGGCGGATTTACACGGAATTAAATCCGTTTTCATCAGTCGTATCCGTTTAATCCGTGTTCCATTCTTGGTAGTTACGAAAGCTTAAACATAACCGGAATAACAACTTCACTCTTTACAGCTTTACCATCTTTCATTACGGGTTTGAATTTTGTTTTCTTGATTGCTTTAATCGCAGCGTTATCACATTCCTTGTTTACACTCTTAACAACTTCGGTTGATGATACTACTCCTTTTTCATCAACAATTGCTTTAATAATTACCTTGCCCTCAACTCCATTTTCTTTTGCTGACTTGGGATAAACTACGTTTTTAACTATTGACTCGATCCCGCCAATCGGTTCGGGCGTTACCTCTGCCTTTTCTTCCTGTGCAAATGTAATTGATCCGAACAGGATAAAGACAAACAACAATGAATAGAAAGTCGATTTCATAAGATATCCTTTCTTATTTAATGATTATTGTAATTTAAATGAAATGGGAATAGATACCTGTACTTTTACTGGTTTTCCCTTCTGTCTTCCGGGTGTAAACTTTGTTTGTTTGACTGCTTCAAGGGCAGCTTCATCACAACCGGCACCAATTCCTTTTATAATTTTTGCATTTTCTACGTTTCCATTTTCATCAATGAATGCTTGAACGTAGACTTTACCCTCAATTCCTGCTCGTTTTGCAATTTCCGGGTATTTAATTTTACTTTGAATTGCTATAATTCCGCCTATTGGCTCTGGCATTTCTTCAACAGCGACAAAATAATCGTTTTCATTTATTGGTTTTAAAGACTCATTTACTCTCAAGTGCAGCTTTATTGGATAAATTGAATTAACATTTTTTCCCGATTTAATTCCAGCTTCAAATCTCCAATCTTTAATTGAAGCAATGACAATGCTATCTACTACTGGATTATTACTTTCTTCAATACTCATTCGATCTATATTACCGCTTTTATTAACAAACAAATTATACTCTACACGCAATTGATTTATCTTTTCTTTTTCCATGTAATAACTAATTGTATCCATCAAGCTGTCGGAACTACCTTCAATTAGTTGTGGACCCTTATCGATCATTTTTCCGGAAAACCATACATGATCCAAGTCTAAAGGACTATCTTGGTGTTTTTCACCAGTACAACTTATTAAATTCATAACAAGAATTATTAAAAAGAATAATTTCGTTTTCATATTTACCTCATATATTTGGTTTTACTATAATTTCATTATCAAAAGTTGCTCTTACTTCAACACCCGGCAAGCTGTTGTAAAGCATTTGGATTGTTCTGGATTGCATTATCATTTGAGTTGAAAGCATATCAACTTTTTCCTGGTAAGTCGATACTTTCATAAAAAGATATCCGCTTAAGACAATTAAGAGTACGGCAAAAGCATAAGAAAGGGAAGCAAACATTCTTTGTCCGGTAAAGAAGCTGAATTTCTTTTCTGATATTTTGCTGACGGATCTTAATATTCTTTCATCGAGTTCTTCGGGAAATTCTACAAGAGATTCATCAATGGAGGCTTTAATTTTGCTAAGCTGCTTGAAATATTCCCGTCCTTCATCGCTTTGAGAAAGCTGTGTGAATAGAAACGCCTCTTTGCCTTTATCAAGCTCACCATCAAAGTAAAGGTTAATAAATTCTGTTATTTTGTTATCGTTCATATTTTTCTCCAAGCTTTACTTGCCCTTATTTTGTATTATTTATTCCCGATCTGTCATTTCGAGGAGGACGAAAGGACGACGAGAAATCTTTCCAATAACAGAATAAGATTTCTCCCTCCGGTCGAAATGACAACTACTCCACATATCTTGATATTCGTTTTATTAATTTCTGTCTTACTTTATACAGTCTACTTTTTACAAGTTCTTCATCAATCTCCATTAATGATGCAATTTCTTTATAGCTTAATCCGGAAAATTCTTTAAGTATAAAAATTTCTTTTTGTTCCGGACTGATTTTTTCAAGTTCATTCATAATCAATTTGTTTAATTCCCTAATCTCAAATTCATCAGAAAGCGAAACAGTATCTTCAATCTCAATTTCATCATAATCTTCTGCTTCGTTGTATAATTTTTTCAGCTTTGTGTTTCGGAACAATGTATAAAGCTCATTTCTTGCAGATTTGAACAACCAAAACTGAATGCTCTGTTTGTTGCGTATGGAATCCAGGTTCTGATAAAGTTTTATAAAAACATTCTGCACAATATCATCTGTCAGCATACGGTCTGCCGATATTTTAAGAACATAATTATACAATCTCTTCTTGTACTTGTTGAAGAGTAATGTAAACTCAATTATTTGATCATCGCGATTCAATACTTTTACCGTATTCTAAAGGAGAGATGCAAAAAATCAACAAATTGTTTCCGGTATTCTAAGAAAAATTATAATAATTGTTCAATTGATTCATTGTTAAATTGTTAAATTTTATGACAACTTAATCTGGTCGGGTGTTAAACAGAGTGAGTTTTAGCTACCGGAGATAAAATATTCGTATTACCAACAAAGCAATTTAACAATGGAACAATCTCCATCATCAAAAAGAAGAACTAAAATTTTAAGTCCTAAACACAGTTTATTCATCCAGTCTTTACAAATAACCACCCAATATTAAATTGATAATCTTCGCATTCTTTAATAGCTTTTGACATCTAATAAACGAGAAAATGAAAAAAGTTTTAATACTCGGCTCTTCCGGCTCTATTGGCGTTAATTCTCTTAATGTGATAAGAAATTTCCCGGACAGGTTTTCTGTTGAAGCATTAACGGTTAACTCTAATATCGATTTACTTGAGCAGCAAATTAATGAGTTTTCCCCAGCTGTAGTTGTAGTAAGAGATGAGAAAAAAGCCGCAGAGCTTAACAAAAGAATTGTTAAAAAAGTAAAAGTTCTTTCAGGAAATGAGGGTTTGAATGAAGCTGCTTCAACCTGTGATTATGATATTCTGGTTAGTGCGTTGGTCGGATTTGCCGGACTTCTGCCAACGATAGAAGCAATTAAAAAAGGAAAGCGAATTGCTCTTGCGAACAAGGAAACACTTGTTGCAGCAGGTGAACTTGTAACGGCACTTGTCAGAGATTATAATGCTAGAAATAATTCCAGTTGATTCGGAACATAGCGCTATCTACCAATGTCTTATTGGTGAAGAATTAAAAGAAGTAGAAAAGCTTATTCTTACTGCATCGGGAGGACCGTTCCTGAATAAGGATAAAGCGTTCTTTGAGAATGCAACTGTTGATGAGGCACTTAATCATCCTAATTGGCAAATGGGAAATAAAATTACAATTGATTCCGCCTCTATGATGAATAAAGGATTGGAAGTAATTGAAGCTCATTGGCTGTTCGGACTTCCTGCGGAAAAAATTGATGTAGTTATTCATCCGCAGTCGATTATTCATTCAATGGTTCAGTTTGTTGACGGATCGATCAAAGCTCAGCTTGGTTTACCGGATATGAAACTGCCGATTCAGTATGCACTAAGTTTTCCTGAAAGATTAGAAAATGATTTTGAAAGAACCGATATGCCGAAAATCGGTTCATTAACATTTTTTGAACCTGATTTAGAAAAGTTTGAATGCTTAAAGCTTGCCTATGAAGCGCTTAACGCAATGGGAACAGCACCCTGCATTCTCAATGCAGCAAATGAAGTGGCGGTAGAAAAGTTTTTAAATAAAAAGATTAAATTTTCTTCGATTCCAGGATTAATAAGTAAAGCACTGGGAAAAATAGAAAATCATCACGATCCCGATTTTCAGACAATAATCAATTGTGACAGAGAAACAAGAGAGTTTGTTAGTAAGCTGGATTCTTGATGCTAGATGCTGGATGCTTGATACCGGATTCCAGAAATTTAAGGTGATTTTGTAGCCAGTATCAAGTATCAGTCAAAACATCTTAATAGTACCGAATTATTTTTAAAAGAAATTAAAAATAAAAAAGAGTTAGAAAAAGGAGTTAAATGGATTATATAATTTATTTTGTAATTACAATAGCAATACTCGTATTCATTCATGAATTAGGACATTTCCTTGCAGCTAAAATGTGCGGAATGCGCGCAGATATTTTCGCAATCGGATTTGGAAAACGATTATTTGGTTACAATAAAGTAAACGGATTTACATGGGGAAATCTACCTAAAGATTTTGACGGACAGGGACATACGGATTACAGATTAAGTATGCTTCCGCTTGGCGGATATGTAAAGATATTAGGAATGGTTGATGAAAGTTTCGATACAAGTTTTGCAGACAGTGAACCTCAGCCGTATGAATTTAGGGCAAAACCAACATGGATGAAAGTGTTTGTAATTTCTGCCGGTGTGATTATGAACCTTCTTCTTGCCTGGATGATTTTCTGGGGAGCAAACTTTTTCCAGGGAAAAGCGTTTACAAATACCACAACAGTTGGATACATTGAAAAGGAAAGTCCTGTTGACTTAGCAGGATTTATGACAGGAGACAAAATAATTTCTATCAACGGAAAAACCGTAGCCGGATGGGAAGAAGTCCGCGCAGAAATTTTTATTCACACACTCGGTGAGGATCTGAACATTCACGTCGAACGAGATGGTGCATACAAAACAATTACTATTCCGCGTTCTCTTGTGCCTGATGATGAATCCGAGGGTATCTTTTTATATTATGATGGAATTCAAACTAAAATAGACGATGTGTCTAAAGATACGCCCGCTGAGAAAGCCGGAATAAAAATTGGGGACGTTTTTCTCACGGTTGATGGACAGAAAATATATACAAACAAGCAGGTAACAGAAATTGTTTCAGCAAAAAAAGGAACTGAACTTTCATTTCAATTTTTGAGAGATAAAGATACTCTTTCATTCAATATTATTCCCGCTGAAGATGGAATGATTGGTGTCGCCCTCAGAACATTTTATTCCGGCGATATAGAAATAAAAACATACGGGTTTTTTGAGTCCTTCTATTACGGCTGGATTAATATTGTTGATATGACAGATTTAACTTTTATGATGCTGGGCAAAGTTTTTTCCGGCAATATAGAATTCGGAAAAGTATTCGGCGGTCCGGTTAAAATTGCTAAAATAGCAGCAGAAAGTGCCGACAGCGGAATTGCCAATTTTATGTACTTTCTTGCTTTACTCAGTCTCAGTTTGGCAATCATAAACATTATGCCTTTTCCTGTTTTGGATGGCGGACATCTTGTAATAATTTTAATTGAAGCAGTAATAAAAAGAGAAATTCCAATTAAAGTTAAAATTGCAATTCAGAATGCAGGATTTGTTTTGCTTTTAATGCTTATGGCTTTTATAATTTATAGTGATATAATATCATTATAAGAAGTTTAGGCAACCTTCAAGGTTACTTGTCTCAAGCGAGTTTCTAACCTTGAAGGTTCTGCTCAGAAGTGTATTTTCCTCCCATCATTTTTTATTGCCATATACAAAATTTATCACCACTCCCGAACAATATTCTAATAATTTTCCAATAGCAATTACTGCTTATTTATTATTGTTCCGATTTATAAAGGATAGGTTTATATTTGATGTTGAAAGTTAACAGAGATACGGTATCCATTGCTGAAAATGAATTCTTTCTCACAAAAACAAGTATTATGAAGCCCGGTAGAAAGAAACTATACTGGTTATCACAAATTTGCGGATGGTCGCTTTTTGTTCTGGTTAATCTTATTATCATTTCTAATTATGAAGACATCCCCCTTGAAAGAATAATTGTATGGATTATTCTCGGGTTTCTTGGGATAATTATCACACATTTACTTAGATCAGTCATTCGAAAAAAGGGCTGGCTTGACTTACCACTTAAGAAAATCATTCCAAGAGTTTTAATATCAAGTTTAATTGCAGCCATCAGTATTTATACGCTTACTACCTGCTTCTCAATAATACTTGGCTCTTTCAGATCGGAAGAATACCGGTGGATATCTTCAGTTGCCGCAATAATAAATCTTTCGGGTATAAGTCTTGTGTGGACTCTCATATACTTTTCACTTCATTATCTTGAAAATTATCAGAAGGCTGAAATTGAATCGCTTATCTGGGAATCAGCAGTAAAAGATTTTGAAATTAAAACACTAAAGGCTCAACTAAATCCGCATTTTATGTTCAATGCAATGAACAGCATACGAGCACTGATTGAAGAAGATCCCGAAAGCGCGAAAATCGTAATTACAAAACTTTCCAACATTCTAAGATATTCGCTTAAGATTGAAAGAACAGAAACTGTAACACTTGAAGATGAAATTAAAGCAATCAAAGATTATCTTGATCTGGAAAAGATTAGATTTGAAGAGCGATTAAAATATTCTTTGAATATTAGTCCCGATTCTACAAAAGTTGAAATTCCGCCAATGATGATTCAAACATTAATTGAAAATGGAATTAAACACGGGGTTTCAAAAGAAACAAACGGCGGCGAAGTAAGCCTTATTACAAGGGTTGATTCCAACAATGGCGGGCCTAAATTAAAAATTGAAATAAGAAATACCGGAAAGTTGAACGATGATCAATTGCGGTCATCAAGGGGGTTCGGAATTGCAAACACAAAACACAGATTAAGTTTGCTGTTCGGAGAAGAAGCATCTTTCTCAATAAAAAATGAAAACGAATCAACAGTTCTTTGTGAAATAATAATTCCTATAGGAGAGATAAAAAAATGAAAGCTTTAATTGTTGATGATGAGAGACTAGCGCGTGCAGAGTTAAGAAGAATGCTAACACCATTCGGTGAAATCGAAATTGTGGGCGAAGCAATGAATGCCGAAGAAGCAAAGGCAAAAATTGATGATCTTAATCCCGATCTTGTTTTCCTTGATATTCAAATGCCGGGAAAAACCGGGTTTGAACTTCTTGAGGAGTTAGACAGCGTTCCCAAAATTGTATTTACAACAGCATATGATGAATATGCTTTAAAAGCATTTGAGTATAATGCTCTTGATTATTTATTAAAACCTATTGAACCAAAAAGACTCGAAGAAACAATAAGAAAATTAGTTGAGCCAAAAGTACCTGAAATAATTAAACCTACAGGAACGCAGACACTTACAGATCAGGACCAGGTTTTTGTGAAAGATGGTGAGCGCTGCTGGTTCGTTAAACTTGAAAAGGTCCGCTTTCTTGAATCAGAAGGAAATTATGTGAGACTTTATTTTGATGAAAACAAACCTCTTATTCTCAGAACTCTTAACTACCTTGATGAACGACTAGATAGCAAAACATTTTTCCGTGCAAACAGGAAACATATTATCAATTTAAAATGGGTTGATTCAATTGAGCCTTGGCTAAACGGCGGACTGCTTGTAAAGCTAAAAGGTGGCGGAAAGATTGAGGTATCAAGAAGACAAGCAGTGAAGTTTAAAGAAATGCTAAGTCTGTAAAGTAATAAAACGCAGATTTAAACGGATCAGAGCCAGGTTATCCGAGTGCCATTGTCTTAATTCAAAAGTTCCCATGCTAATCCAAAGCGGATTGATCTTCCAGGCATTGGATAAAAGGGCGTAATGTAATATTCGTTGCCGAGCAAATTTTCCCATGTAAAATATAATATTGCCGCTTTTCTAATCTCACCGGAAAGAATAAAATCAAGTTTGTTTTCAGGATCAATGGCAAGCAACCCATATTGCTCAGTTAAAGAATTTATATTTCCTGTGTAAGTGAATTTAAATCCGGTTTTAAGATTAAGATTATCTTGAAATAAATTTCCACGGAAATATAATCCTCCGATGAATCTGAAATCCGGGACGCTATATAAATCTCCTTTGTTTGCAAAGTAAGCCGAAGCCTGAGTTTCTAATTGAAAGTACCAGTAGATTGCGTTAGCAGATAATCCTAGTCCGCTTATATTTCCTATCTCATATAGATTGGGTGAGATTGCAGGAATTCCGGTTCCTAAGAAAATATTTGTATTATCTCTTCTGAAATATTTAACATCCGCAAAAATATTTTCCGTTTTATACCTTAAACCGATTTCAAATGCTTTTGTTTTATCATCCTCGAAAAATGTTTTATCGAAAATTGAGTAGCCGGCATATAATAAAACATCTTCAATTGGTTTATAAGTTACATCAACACCAACACCCGATGAGACAATATCTGTACCAGGACTGTTATATTCACTATAAGCATTGCTTATCTTAAAAAATACAGACGGTTTTAATTTTTCGATTACGTCAGCAGAAACAGATCCAGCAACAGAATAAAATCTTGTATAATATTTTTCATAACCAGTTATAGTTTCTGTTTCCATATTGTAACGATACCAGTTTTCCAGAGTGTTCATTTCATAATTACCGGCAAAATAAAAGTAAAATATTGAATGCTTAAAAGTCTGATTAAGATTAATTCCAAAAGTAGTATTATCAAATTCCGTATTGAAAGTGTCGTTGGTCTTTGATTCTTTAAATTGATGATATAATGTAAACTCTGTTCTGGAATCTTCACTTTGAATGGCATTTAATCGTAGAGAAGTGAAATGAAGCAAGTCATTCTGTATTAAAAATGGAGAATTAACCGGTGCGAAATCGGGATCGTAGAGTAAATCATTCAGCTGCAAACCAAGTGCAAAGATGCTGTCTCTGTCAACTCCGCCTGATAATCCGGTTTTCTTATCAGCATAATTATACGTCGCTGTAAGATAAAGAGAGTTGGAGAAGAAATATTTTGCTTTTACTTTCGCCTGCCATGTAGAAAAGGCCGTGTTAGAATATGAACTGTCATACTTTCTGTTTGTCACATCAAAGGAAAGAAGAAAATTTTTGCTGAATGCAGAATTGAAACTGCCATCAACCATTGCTTCCCCATTCGGACCCTGATAATATTTTATTCTTGAATATGGCTGGGTCGGGATAAAATCTCTTGTAATAAAATTTACAGCAACAGGATTATTCCATGAGCTAAACAAGAATCCCTTTGGTGAAGGTATTATTTCAATCGTTTCAATATCTTCACTTTGAACTAAATTTAAATCAAGTCCGTTTGATCTTCTATCGTTTACTAATATGCCGTCAAGCAGATAACCTATTCCCGTAAGCCCGACTCCGTAAATAAATGTTTCGTTAGGCTGACCGGGAAATCCTAAATCTTTTATAAAATTAAATTGAAATGGTTCGAAAAGATCGCCGGTATATCTATAATCATTTCTTAAATAGATATCTCGTTCAACTTCAAAGCTGTTTTCAGAAAGATGCTTAGGAAAGACAATGACGGAATCATAAACCAGGACAGAATCTTTAATAATTACTGAATCGCTAACAGCAATAGAATCACTAATAAGAAGCGAATCTGTTATAACAACAGTTGTATCACCAATCTCCTGTGAATAAAGAAGAAAAGAAGCTGAAATAAAAACAATAATGGTTTTGATGAACATTAGAGAATGAAAGTATCCTTTATAATTACGTTGTCAAAATAAATAATAAACAAGAAAGCATCAAAGAGATAAAACGAAACAAAAAATTAGTCTTGATACAGAGTAAGTTGTTACCGGTTGAGAGGGATTGGTTTTCATACCCACCAGAAGGGATTGAAACAAGTGTCGTTAAAATATTTTTATACCAAAGTCATTTCATTTGTATAAATAAAGTATTATTTTCCTAACGTAATTAATCAACAACTAAATTAAGGAGAAAACATCATGGCAGTTAAACCTATGACCAAGGGTCAGATCCTCGATCATCTTTCAAAAAAAACCGGCACAACAAAAAAATTAGCCGGCGAATTTTTGAATGAACTCGTTGCTCTTTCATACAAAGAAGCAAAGAAATCATTTACTCTTCCCGGACTCGGAAAACTTGTTGTTGTTAACAGAAAGAAAAGAATGGGAAGAAATCCTGCTACAGGACAAACAATGGTAATTCCTGCAAAGAGAGTTCTGAAGTTCAGAATTGCAAAAGCAGCTAAGGATTCAGCTTTATAAGGCTTAGTATTTTTGTTTTGTGAGGGCGAAGGTGATTATCTTCGCCTTTTTTATTTTTAAAATACATTGTTAAAATCCGCACTATAAACCTCTTGTTTACTCCTCATCTTTCAAGTCATTTTAGTAAATTTGCTCATCAATATTTAAACAATTAAACGCTATTATCAGGAAAAAGGTATGATTAAGAAAATTATCTTATCGACAGTATTATTTATCACATCAATTTCTGCACAGACAATCAAGGACATTATCCAACCAATAAATCTTTCCGAATCAAATCCGGTAACAGTTTTGTTAAGTGATTTATTTTATGCAAAGGATTATTCTGATATAAAATTTTATGATAATCCTTCAGTTAATATTAGCTATGATAAATTAAGTATGAATCTAACTCTTTCGCCGGGAGAGGATATGTCCGGACTTCATTTAGTTGAATTTACATTAGAGAAGGGGAACTATTTTATTCCGGTCATTCTGCGAAAAGTTAAGAACTATAAATTCACTTATAAAACACTCGAAGCACCTGAAAAGGTAAATCTCTTCGGGCAGTTCAATAGCTGGAACAGACAAAATATTCCAATGACTAAAGTTGAGCCCGGTGTTTACGATGTTGAAATTCCACTTGACCCAGGGAGATATGAGTATAAATATTTTGTTGATAGTAAGGAAATAATTGATTCGTTAAATCCTATAATAGTCCCTAACGGAATGGGTGATTATAATTCAGTCAGAATTATTGAACAGGCAAAGGAAGATAAAGTATATCTTCATAACCTTGGATTAGAAACAACAGAGAAACATCTTTTTGCCGATTACTTTTTCGAAAGCGGAAAAAGAGGCGATGTTGTAAATCGTCATAATGTTGTTGTGCTGCTTGATAATTGGCTTCTTCCTGAAGAAAACATTTCTCTTGCACGTAATACAATACGGATTATGCTTGACAAAGAAACTCTTGAGGGCGATCATACTCTCAGAGTAGCCGTTAATAAAGACGGGAATGTAACAAACTTCCAGACCCTGATGTTTCACAACGGAGTTCCTACAAGCAATACCGGTAAAAGAACTCATTATGATAATATCATTTACTCGATAATGATAGATCGTTTTTATGATGGAGATACAACAATTAATAATCCTGTAGAGCATCCAGAACTTTCATATAAAGCAAATTATCAGGGCGGTGATTTAAAAGGAATTATTGATAAGATAGATGAAGGTTATTTTGATAAGCTCGGTGTCAATACATTCTGGATTTCACCTATTATTGATAACACAAATAACGCATTTCGTGAATATCCCGAACCGCACAGATATTTCACCGGGTTATCACGGCTACTGGCCAGTTTCAGCGACGGAAGTTGAAGAGAAATTCGGAACGATGGATTTAGCAAAAGAACTTGTTAAGAAAGCCGAAGAAAGCGGAATTGAAGTGCTGCTGGATTTTGTTGCAAATCATGTTCACGAAGAAAATCCATTATGGAAAGCAGCCCGCGATTGGTTTGGTAAGCTTGAACTTCCTGACGGCAAATTGAATTTAAGGCTCTGGGATGAACAAAGACTAACAACCTGGTTTGAGCCGTATATGCCTTCTTTCGATTATGATGGTTCCAACGAAGCACTTGAGTTTATGACTGACAATGCTGTCTGGTGGCTTAAAGAAACCGGTGCGCAAGGTTTTCGTCATGATGCAGTTAAGCACGTTCCGAATTCTTTCTGGAGAACTTTGACGCGGAAAATTAAAGAAGAAATTGAACTACCAACCGATACAAAAGTTTATCAAATCGGTGAAACATTCGGTGGATTTGATCTGATCAGTTCTTATGTGAATAACGGACAGCTTAGCTCACAATTCAATTTTAATCTTTATGATGTTGCACTACCTGTATTTCTCTATCCGGAGAACTCATTTGAAATGCTTGATTTAACAATGATGAAAACTTTTCAGGTGTACGGAGTAAATCATCTTATGGGAAATTTGGCAGACAGTCACGATAAAAACCGTTACATGGCTTATGCAGATGGTGATCTGGAACTAAACAGTGGTGAGTCAATTGAAATCGGTTGGAAAAATCCCCCGCAGGTAGATAATCCATCCAGTTATGATAAACTTAAAATTCATCTTGCATATGTACTTACTATTCCGGGAGTTCCCTTTATTTATTACGGTGATGAAATAGGAATGACCGGCGCTGCTGATCCCGACAACAGAAGAATGATGAGATTTGATAATGATCTGAATTCTTATGAGAAGCAGACATTAGAAGAGGTAAGCAAATTAATTCACGTAAGAAAAAATCACTCGGCTCTGCGTTACGGGGACTTTTATACTTTGCAGGCTGACAAAAATATTTATGCGTACTTACGCTCCGATATGAATGAGAGAATACTTACGATAATAAATAAAAGTGATGATAGACAAAAAGTTGACTTAACTTTGCCTAGAGTTTATAAGCTTACAAAGGCAACAGATCTTATAAGCGGAGAAGAGTTTGAGGTTAAGAAAGGTAAGTTATCTGTGGTTGCTGAGAAGATTGGGTATAGAATATTAATGGTAGAGTAATGATTAAACACATCACACTACTTAGGGGGATTATTGTCAGCGGTCAGAAGAAAATTGCTATGTCAGATCTGATATCCTTTTATGAAGAATTAGATTTTACAAATGTTATGGTATACATTCAGAGCAGGAATGTTGTTTCCAGGCATAAAATAAGACACCCAAAAATCTTTCATCTTCTTTTATTAACTTCGCTAAAGTAAAAATTAAATTATGGAGACAATTTGCCCAGACAGACCATTAATTTCGGAATGATATTTATTATACTAGGATTATATGCCTACTTCGGTATTAGTAGTGAAAGCATAACCGCACTAATTCCGGCTTTCTTAGGTGTTCCCATGGTTTTACTTGGATGGGTTGCACAGAACGAAAAGCACCTTAAACTAGCTATGCATAGCGCAGTCGTATTAGCTTTTCTGGGATTCGTAGGAACAGTGAGCGGTTTATTTAAATTTTTCCGCATGATTGGCGGAGAAGAATTTGAAAGATCATCTGCAATTATTGTTCAGGCAATAATGGCGGTTCTATGTCTTGTGTTTTTAGTCCTTGCAGTTAAGTCTTTTATAGATGCCAGAAAGTAGAAGCAATAACGAAAGAGAGCAATGTTTAATAAATGACTTCTATTAATCTCTTCTCTTCTAAATCGATTCTTGTTAATTTGTAAGCAACAATTCCCCGAGGTTTTAATGAAAACAAAAATTTATTTAGCCGTCCCATTATTTACCATATTAGTAATGCTTGCATCATTTCTTGTTTTTCAAAGCACAGATAACACGCCAGCAAAAAAAATAAAAACTTCCGGGGCACTTCAAGCACTTCAGTTTATGACTATGAAAAGAGCATATCCAAATCAAGACATACCTGCGGATGCCTATTACAAAGCATATGAGTATTCAAAGCAATTATTAAAAAAAGAGACAAACAATCTTCTGGTTTATCAATGGGACCAAATAGGACCGCATAACATCGGCGGAAGAACTCTTGACGTTGAGTTTAACTGGCAAAATCCCAACACAGTCTTTGCCGGGGCTGCCAGTGGTGGATTATGGAGAAGCCATACAGGTGGTGTTGGTGCACTTGCCTGGGAAAGAATTGAAACCGGATATCCTTTACTTGGTGTAAGCTCTATTGCAATATCTCGGGAAGACTCGAACATTATTTATATCGGAACGGGCGAGGTATATAATTACCAGAATGCTCTTGGCGGTGAAGTAATCAGGACAACCCGCGGCAGTTATGGAATTGGAATACTTAAATCTACTGATTACGGACAAACCTGGTCTATGATTCTTGATTGGTCTTATAATCAGGAAAGAGGTGTTAATGAAGTAGAGATTGATCCCAATAATTCATCAATAGTCTGGACTGCAACCTCAGAAGGAATTTACAAATCTACTGATGCCGGGTTATCCTGGAATAATGTTCATAATGTAATTATGGGATTTGATATCGTTATCAATCCAATAAATAGTAATATAGTTTATGTAACTCACGGAAATCTTGGTTCTACAGGTCACGGCATATATCGTACAACGGATTCAGGAAATACCTGGCAAAAACTTTCTAACGGGTTGCCTTCATCCTTCAATGGCAAAGCGATTTTATCACTTTACTATTCTAACCCGCAAATATTGTATGCTTCGATAGGAAACGGAAGCACTTCCGGTGCGGGAACATGGTTATGCAAAACTACAGATGGGGGCAATAACTGGACAATTGTAAACACTACAGATTATGCAACTTATCAGGGCTGGTACTCACATTGGGTTGGTGTTCATCCTACAAATCCAAATTTTATTTTAACAGGTGGAATAGATGTTTTCAAATCGACAAATGGCGGAATAGATTTAAGCAGAAAAACAGATTGGGCAGCATGGTATTTTGGTGTTACGATACCTGGAGATCCGGAAGGCCCACCGTATTATGTGCATGCAGATCAGCATTCAGTTACATTTCATCCCGATAATCCGAGTATAATTTATTTAGGAACAGATGGCGGTGTTTTTCGGACAACCGATGGTGGCGAAAATTATGAAGGATGCAACGGAGGATATCAATCAACACAATTTTACAATGGGTTTTCTTCGTCATTTACCGTCTCCAATCTTTCACTTGGCGGAATGCAGGATAATGCAACAGCAATTTATGAAGGAACTGTTGCCTGGAGGAGAGTAATTGGTGGCGATGGATGCCAAACGGGTATTGATCCGGTAAACAATAATATTTTATATGGTACCTCTCAGTATTTAAATATGCAAAAAAGTACTAATAGTGGAATAAGTTGGTTCAGCATCAATCCATCGAGTAAAGATAATCCAGCCTTTGTTGCACCATATATAATTTGCAGATCGAACCCAAGTGTCATTTATGCTGGAAGCAGAAAATTTCATAGATCGACTAACGGTGGATCATCATGGACTTTGGGTAATAGCGGTGCCGCACTTGATGGTAACGAAATACTGTCAATTGGTGTGTCCTCTGCATCTACAGATACAGTTTATGTTGCAACTGCCCCGATTAGTTCCCGAGCGAGAGTATTCAGAAGTACAGACGGCGGAACAACTTTTACAAACATTACAGGAATATTACCGGACAGATATCCCGACGATATAGCTGTTGATCCCTTAGATTCAAGAATAGTTTATATTGTCTTTTCTGGATTTGGCACATCACATCTCTTTAAATCAACCGATGCGGGTACAAGCTGGATAGATATTGGCTCATCTCTGCCGGATGTTCCATCAAGCGCAATTGTTATTGATCCGAATAACACAAACACCTTGTTCTTTGGTAACGACATTGGGGTTTATTTGTCTGCGGATGCGGGACAAACCTGGTACGAATATATGAACGGGTTACCGCAAGCTATGATGATTATGGATTTAAGTATTATCAGATCATCAAATAGTATTCGTGCTGTTACACACGGCAATGGAGTATACGAAGCTGCAATTGATATTACTGTTCCTGTTGAGCTTATTGTGTTCAACGCCCAAGTTCAAAATGAAAAAGTAATACTCAACTGGACAACTGCAAGCGAAATAAACAATTACGGGTTTGAGGTTCAGAGAAGTGTTGATGGAAATAATTTTTCAACAATTGCATTTGTGCAAGGAAATGGAACGTCAACTGTGATAAATGCGTACTCCTATGTTGACAGGGATGTTTCAGGAAGACTTTACTACAGGTTAAAACAGCTTGATTACAATGGTCAGTTTGCTTATTCCAAAATTGTAACCGTTGATGCAATTGTTCTGAATAATTTTGTTCTAGAACAGAACTACCCGAATCCCTTTAATCCTGTTACACAAATTATATTCAAACTTCCCATGGAAAGTTTTGTAACTTTAAAAGTTTATGATTTACGGGCAAGAGAAATTAAATCGTTAGTAAGTGAAACTATGCAGCCCGGCAAGCACTCTGTTTCGTTTGATGCAACAAATCTTGCAAGCGGAATATATTTCTACACTTTAACTGTCAAAGAAAAATCCGGTGGTAATACATCTTCCAAAACCAATAAGATGGTGCTGTTAAAATAATTTTGAAAGGATTGCTGTGAATAAAATTATATTATCTATTACATTTCTCTTTTTGATTATTTCCTGCAGTGAGAAAAAAGATCAAAATATACAAAGTGAAGTGGAAATTAAAATGAATAACGCGGCAGAAGATTACGTAAAGCTTGTACTGAAGATCGGTCAATATGATCCTGATTTTGTTGATGCATACTTCGGTCCAGAAGAATGGAAGCCCAAAGAAGAAATTGATGAAGCAGACTCAAAGGCCGTTGAAAATTTAAATAACGAAGTTGACAGACTGTTAAATGAACTCGAGCAGCTTGCTCAATACAAAGCCGATGAACTGCTGACTTTGAGATACCGTTATCTTTACAAGCAATTACTTGCTGCTAAAACAAGAATTATGATGCTTAAAGGAATTCAGCTTCCATTTGATCAGGAAACCAATGCTCTATACGATGTTGAGGTTCCATCCTATACAAATGAATATTTTCAGAATATTATTGATGAGCTTGATAAAATTCTTCCCGGCAAAGGCACCGTTGATGAAAGGTTGATAAAATTTAAAAATGCCTTTGTTATCCCAAAAGAAAAGATCAATGCGGTCTTTCAAGCAGCAATTGAAGAGTGCAGAAAAAGAACTCTTCAGCAAATAAAACTACCTGATAATGAAAACTTTACTGTTGAATATGTTACAAACAAACCATGGGGTGCTTACAATTGGTATAAAGGAAACAGTTTCAGCCTGATTCAGGTAAATGTTGATCTACCTGTTTATATTGACAGGGCAATTGATCTTGCCGCTCATGAAGGTTATCCCGGTCATCACGTTTACAACGCTTTGCTTGAAAATAAACTTGCTAGAAAAAAAGGCTGGGTTGAATTTACAGTTTATGCTTTATTTAGTCCTCAATCTTTAATTGCCGAAGGTACAGCAAACTATGGTATTGAGGTTGCTTTCCCCGGCCATTCACGAATAGAATTTGAAAAGAAAATTCTGTTTCCATTAGCCGGATTAAATCCGGATAACACAGAGCTGTATTACAAAGTGCTTGAACTCCAGAATAAATTAAATTATACTTCAACAGAAGCAGCTAGAAATTACCTGGATGGTAAATGGACGAAACACGAAACGATTGCATGGCTTCAGCGTTACGGCTTAAGATCAGAAGAGAATGCAGAAAGAAACATTACATTTTTCGATAAGTATAGATCTTATATAATTAATTACAGTTATGGATTAGATTTGGTAAGATCATATATTGAACGAAACGGCGGAACAGCGGACAGCCCTGTTAAACGATGGAGATTGTTTGAAGATTTATTATCAAAGCCATACACACCAGCATCTTTACAATAAAGTATGAAAACAATAACGACTGACTCAACCTCTAATTTTTTTATTTCGGTAATAGGAATTACCGTTATTGCTTTTATGCTAAGGGAGTTGAGCCATATTTTTATTCCGTTTGCAATCGCATTTTTTCTTTTCTTTGTGTTCAATCCGCTTAACTTATTTCTTGAAAAGAAAAAATTTCCTCTTTTTCTTATAACTCTGATAGATCTGTTTATAACTATTGCTGTTCTATACGTTGTTTCAAAAATAGTTATTGACTCATTTCTGAGTTTCGCTGATAGCATGCCGGATTATATTGATAAACTTAGTCATCTAGTAAGGGAAGCTTCTGTATCTCTTGGAATAAACGATCCTTACTTTGCGGACTTTTCGTTTGAAAGCATTGTTGAAACGATTGATTACAGCAGTCTTGCTGGTGGAATATTCTCTTCAACCGTTTCTCTTTTCGGCAGTATTTTGTTTGTGATATTCTTTTTTGTATTTGTGTTATCCGGCGAGAAAGCGGTTTATGAAACGATCAAGAAAAGATATGTGACAAATAAAGTTAAGCCTGAAATAGAAAAGATCAGGAAAAAATTAATTGAAAACGCAGATTCCCCGGACAATGATCGCGGGCTTGAACATCGCGTAAACATTGAAAAAGAACAAAGAGAGAAGAAGCTTGAGAAAACATTTAAAACTATTACTCTGCAAATACAGAAATATATTATAACCAAAATTGCAGTTAATGCCGGGGCAGGTTTTATCGTGGGATTTGGCTTATATCTGTTGGGTGTTGATTATCCAGTTATCTGGGGATTGTTCACTTTTCTTTTTAACTTCATTCCAACAATAGGGTCGGCTTTTGCTTTCATTCTCCCGGTATTGTTTACTATTCTTCAGTTTGAAAGCATTGGAATAACAATTGCCGTAACATTGTTTATGATAGCTGTTCAGACTTTAGCATTTAATTTTATTGAACCAATAGCAGTTGGCAGAAGATTAAATCTTAATCCTCTTGTTATTTTACTTTCTGTTTTAATATGGGGTTGGATATGGGGAATAATTGGGATGTTAATGTCCGTTCCGCTTACTGCAGTTATTAATATTATTCTGGCGAACAGTGATTCAAAAAATTTAAACTTTATAAGTGAGCTGATGAGCAAGGGTGAATGGTAAGATAAAACAACAAATCTTAAATCATTAATCCTTGTTCTGAGATCAAAAAAAATTAGTTCGGGATTATTGCCTTTCACATCGAAGCAACAGCTTCTACATCGGCAGCTTCTTTTGGAATTGGTCTTCCCAAAACTCTGTATCCCGACTCGGTAACAAGAATATTATCTTCTATTCTTATTCCACCAAAGTTTCTATACTCTTCAACACGATCGTAGTTTATAAACTTTTTATGAAGCTTCTTTGCTTTCCATTGATCAATTAATTCAGGGATGAAATAAATACCCGGTTCGCAGGTAAATACAAATCCAGGCTGAAGTTCTTTGGCCAACCTTAAATAGGCTAATCCAAACTGATCACTTCGTTTGGTTTTATCATCATAACCAACAAGAGCTTCACCAAGCCCTTCCATATCGTGAACATCGAGACCCATCATATGTCCTAATCCGTGCGGGAAGAACAACGCATGAGCACCGGCTTTAACAGCATCAACCAGATTGCCTTTCATTAAACCAAGCTGCGATAAACCAGCGGCAATAATTTTTGCAGCAGTAAGATGAACATCTTTGTGTTTAACACCCGGACGAATCATATTTATTGCATTCTTTTGTGCAGTAAGAACTATTTCATAAATATCTTTTTGCTTTGATGAAAATTTACCGCCGACGGGAGTTGTTCTGGTTATATCACTGGCATAATGAAGAAGAGATTCTGCACCGGCATCACAAACGAGAAGATCACCCTGACTTAAAATATTACCGTAAAAATTATTGTGAAGGGTTTGTCCGTTTTTAGAAACTATAGAAGGAAAAGAAACTCCCTTACCAAGTGCAAGAGCAATTCCTTCAATAGCACCTGCGATATCACGCTCTACAACACCGGGTTTTGCCATTTGCATTGCGCGCGTATGCATTGCAAATGCAATCTCTAATGAATATTCTATCTCGGCGATTTCTTCCGGAGCTTTTATTGAACGTTGTTCAACAACTACCTGAATTAATTTTTTTGAAGCACGGCTGTTGATTCTTTTTACCGGGATATCTAAGAAATTAGAAAGCTTAATTAACTGATCGCCTCGATACATCGGCAGGTAATGAAATTTTCTGTTCTTTTTTATTTGTCCCTTTATATACTTTCCGAAATTGTTTATTGGCTCGGAATAGTTAATTCCAACTCTTTCAGCAAGTTCAGCAAGTTTTGGCTGCGGACCTGTCCAGATGATATTTTCAATTCCAAATTCATGTCCGAATAAAATTTCTTTATTCTCATCGATGTCAATTATACCAATCAAGTTTGGGATATCATGTCCGAAGTAATAAAGGAAAGTACTGTCCTGTCGGAAATGATAGGTGTTTGCAGGATAATTCATTGCGGAGTCGTCATTTCCCGGAAAGAGTAAAATACCGGACTTAAAATTCTTCTTTAATTCTTCTCTTCTTTGGATGTAAATGTTTTTATCAAACATAATGTCTCCCGATACTAGGATTTATTGTAATTACTTATTGTAAAATTAGAGAATAAAAGAGAGGATTTAAAGCAAAGGTTCTAAATGATTATTTCTTTTTAATTATCATTACCGTGAAAAAAACCGCTGCCTGAAGTAAAATTATTGTTGCGCCACTAGGAACGTCCAGATAGTAAGATATCCAGAGTCCAACCAAAGCAGTTACAATTCCAATGATCACAGACACCAAAGTCATCTTACTGAAACTTTTATTCAGTAATCTGGATGCAGCAGGAGGAATAACGAGGAAAGCGGCAATCAAAACAATACCAACAACTTTGATTGACACCACAATTGTAATCGCTATAAGAATTGTTAAAAGATAATCGTCAAATTGAACGGGTATGCGGTCTGCTTGCGCAAGTTCCCGGTCAAAAGATGAATAAGCCCATCGCTTCCAGAACGGGAAAAGAAGAAGTGTAATAATTATTAATATGATCGGAACAATAATATCTGCCGTAGTAACAGAAAGAATTGATCCGAATAAATAAGTAAAGGCATCGCTTGTATACTGACGTTTGAGAAAAATAAAAATTATTCCTAGCGCCATAGAAACAGAAAAGAAAATTCCAATTGTAGTATCGCCGCCGAGATTGGTTTTATCTTTAACCCAGGTTATTCCAACTGCAACAAGCACTGTGAAGGGGACTGCGATCCATAAAGGTTCCGAGTTGAGAAGAATACCGAGAGCAACTCCGCCAAATGCAGCGTGAGCGAGTCCGCTTCCTAAAAAACCAAGTCCGCGCTGAACAATAAAAACACCGTAATAACTTGCAAGAAAACCCACAAGTATTCCGGCAATAAGTGCGCGCTGCATAAATGGGAGTGAAAGTATTTCAAACATTGTTATTATTTGTTTTCATTAAGCGAAATATCTGACGTTGAATGTCGAGATAATTGCAAAACTATTGATTTCATTTAAACTTATTTTTATGAACGTGACCAATATGACCAAACGCAATCCTTAAATTGTTTTCGCTTAAGGCTTCTGCCGGTTTACCAAAACTCACCTGCTTTCTGTTTAACAATAAAACAAGATCAGAATGATGATGCGCTACATGCCAATCGTGTGTTATCATTAATATTGTCGCTTTTGCTTTTTCCTGGTAAGCTTCCAACAGAATGTAAAGATCTGCTTCCCCTATGGCATCTATTCCTGTTGCCGGTTCATCGAGCACAACTAGCTTTGGTGAACGGACAATGCTTCTGGCAAGACAAACCCTCTGAAGTTCACCGCCCGACAGTTCGGACAAAGAACGCTCGGCCAGATTATCAGCCTTGACCATTGCCAGAGCTTCTAAAGATTTTTCTCTTTCATCTCCTTTTACACTCCACGGCCATCGTCTTGTTAATCCCGACGTCACAAGCTCTATAGCAAGTGCGGGAAAATTTCTGTCCATTGTTTTTATCTGCGGTACATAGCCAATTAGAGCGGGATCGACTTTATCCGGAGTATTACCAAAGATTAATATTTTACCCTTCTCATATCTGATTAATCCGAGAAGTATTTTCATCAAAGTGGATTTACCGGCACCGTTGGGTCCAACAATCGACACAAAAGAATTGTCGGAGATTGACATGTTAATATCTTCAAGGACTTTTATATCACCGTAACTAAAGAATAAATTTTGTATTTCTATTGATTCAGGATTCATTGAAGCGCTTTTTTAATGATGCCTAAATTATGCAAAATAATGTCTTCATACATCATTCTGCCCGGTACTCCGCCAATCGGATCAAGCTCATATTCACTTATCCCTGTTGATTCGGCCAAGACTTTCGCGGGTTTATTGCTGTGCTGCTTATGCGTGAAGATAGCCTTTACATTCTGCTTTTTTACAAGTTCCATCAATTGTTTAATATCTTTTGGTGTTGAATGATAACCCGGGGCGATTTCAATCGAGCCGACAACGTTGAAGTTATATCGCTTAAAAAAATAACTATAAAAAGGATGGGCAGTAAAAACATTTCTGAATTTTATGTCGGCAGTTTCGTTTCTTAGCTTTTCATCAAGTTCCGTAAGTTTGATTAAAAACTTTTCTGCATTGTCTTTAAAATATTCTTCATTGTCCGGATCAATTTTAATTAATTCATCAATAAGATAAGGCAGTATTGCTTTTATGGTAATCGGGTCGACCCAAAAGTGCGGATCGATTCCCAGTGATTCTTCATCTTCACCGTAATGATGGTGGTCATTAAAATAATTATGAATTTTAATTTCGATTAAATATTCTTCAGGAACCAGTTTCAGCATTTCAATTCTATTTCGCACATCAATTTTTGAAGCCCACCCGTCCAATGCTGCAGAGCCATAAAAAAAGGCAGATGAACGTTGAATGGTTTTAAAATCTGAAGGAAGCATCTCGTAAGTATGAGGATCCGCACCGGCTGGAAGTATCGATTTTATTTCAATCCTGTCGCCCGTTATTTCCTGTAGAATTGCTTTGAATGGATAAATGGTGGTAACAATTTCTGCTTTCTTCTTTTCGACCGAACATCCAGTTGGTATAATTATAAAAAGAATTAGAGCAGCATAAATGAATTTCATTTTTTCTTTGTCTTTGACTTTATTTTCTTCGGTTTTCTAGAAATATAATATAAACCCATTATTATAAAAGGAATGCTGAGCAGTTGTCCCATATTTAAAGTCATTCCCGCTTCAAAAGCAGATTGATCTTCTTTAATGAACTCAACAAAAAACCTGAATCCGAAAATCAGTATTAGAAACAATCCAAACATAAAACCTTGTTTTAAGTTTTTATTTTGCTTCATATAAACAAAATAAAGAACGCCAAATGAAATGAAGTAGGCAATTGATTCATACAATTGTGCAGGATGACGCGGAATACCATCAACGCTTGCAAAAATAAATGCCCAAGGAACATCTGTTTGCATACCGATTATTTCCGAGTTAAATAAATTTCCGAGTCTTATTAAGGCACCACCAAGCGCAACGACAATAACCAATCTGTCCAAAACCCACAGCATACTTTGATCTTTTTTCTTTTTTGAAAAAAGATATAGGGCGATAAGAATTCCAATTGCAGCGCCGTGACTGGCAAGTCCGCCCTCCCATACCTTTACCATTTCCAACGGATTTGACAAGTAATAAGAAGGGTCATAAAACAAGCAATGACCGAGACGCGCACCAATTACGGTTCCGAGAATTACATAAATGGATAATTGTTCTAAATCAGTTTGCGGTTTCTTTTCAAGTTTATAAACACGGGTAAGAATTATGAATCCGAAAACAAATGCAAGCGCAAATAAAAGTCCGTACCATCTTAATGATAACGGACCAATTTTAGCAATCTCACGACTTACTTCCCACGTAATATATCCAAAAATCAAAATTATGTTTTGAATTACAGCAATCATTACTCAGATTTCTTTTTAGTTCTTTTGGTTTTTGCCTTAGTTTTAGTTTTTCCCTGTTCAGCTTCTTTCTCAAGTGCAAGGACTTCATCAAAAGTAAATGATGATGGCTCTCGGTCTTTCGGAATCTTAATGTTTTTATTACCAACTTTTAAATAAGGTCCCCATCTTCCATTTAGAATCTGGTAATCAGGATTTTCCTCAAATATCTTAATTGTTTTTTCATCGTCCGCAATTCGTTTTGCCCCTATCACCTCAATCGCTTCATCAAGTGAAATAGTATGAGGATCGTAATCTTTTTTCAGGGAATAGAATTTACTTTTATGTTTTATATACGGTCCGAACCTTCCTATTGCAGCAGTAACTTCTGCACTTTCAAATTCACCAAGTGTCCTTGGCAATTTAAACAATTCAAGCGCTACATCAATGGTGATTGATTCAAGCTTCTGATCTTTTCTTAGTCCTGCATACTCGGGTTTTGATTCGGGATCCTTTAGATCGGTAAGTTGTGCAACCGGACCAAATCTTGCCATTCTCACAGAAATTTGTTTTCCTGTGTTAGGATCAACGCCAAGAATTCTTTCACCCGAAACCCGCTCACTTTTTTCTATCGTTTCTTCAACATTTTTATGGAAGGGATGATAAAATTCATCGAGCATTTCATGGTAATCCATTTTGCCAAGAGCGACATCGTCAAGTTCTTCTTCAACGTGAGCAGTGAATTTATAGTCAAGTATTTTAGGAAAGTTCAGCATTAGAAAATCATTTACAAGCATTGCAATATCATTTGGAAAAAGTTTTCCCTTATCAACACCAATTTTCTCAGTTCGCTTTTGCTTTTTGATCTGGCCTGAAGGAATAAGCGAAAGCACCCTGTATTCTCTTTCAGTTCCGTTGCGCTCTTCTTTATGAACATATCCTCGTTTTTGAATAGTGCTTATTGTGGGCGCATACGTTGATGGTCTTCCTATTCCAAGCTCTTCAAGTTTTTTAACCAGACTCGCTTCAGTATATCTTGCAGACGGACGTGTAAATCTTTCTGTCGCAAAAATTTCTTTCATCTGAAGTATCTGTCCTTCTTTAAGCGGAGGTAAAATATCCGAATATCCGTTTTCTCCGTTTTCATCATCAGTATCTTCAAGATAGACTTTCAGAAAACCGTCAAACTTAATTACTTCACCTTTTGCTGTTAAGGTTTCGTCGGTAGTTGAAATTTTTATCTTTGCAATTGTGCGTTCTAGCTCTGCATCACTCATCTGTGAAGCGATTGCACGCTGCCATATTAATTCATAAAGAGCTTTTTCATCTTTTATTCCGTCAATAGTTTCAACACTGAAATCAGTAGGACGAATTGCTTCGTGTGCTTCCTGAGCAATTGACGATTTTGTTTTGAACTGTCTCTTATGCCAATACTGCTTGCCGTAATCATTATGAATTGCCTGCTTTGCGGCATCAAGAGCAAACTCTGATAGGTTAACAGAATCGGTTCTCATATACGAAATTTTTCCAGCCTCATATAATCTTTGGGCGACCATCATAGTTTTGGAAACAGAGAATCTCAACTTTCTGCTTGCTTCCTGCTGCAAAGTTGAAGTTGTAAAAGGTGGTGCGGGAGTTTTCTTAAAAGGTTTTTTCTCAACACTTTCAACCGTAAACTTTGCATCACTGCACTTGTTTAAAAAGTTCTCAACATCTTTTTCTGTTTTAAGATATCCCGGAAGTTCTGCTTTTAATTCATTCTTCTTACCGTTATCATCCTCAACAATAAACTGTGCAATAACTTTGAAACGTGACTCGGGGACAAACGCATCAATTTCTCTTTCGCGTTCAACGATTAATCTGACTGCAACAGATTGAACTCTTCCTGCCGAAAGTTTTGATTTTATTTTTCTCCAGAGTACTGCCGATAATTCAAACCCAACTAGACGATCAAGAATTCTTCTTGCCTGCTGTGCATCCACAAGATTCATATCAATGGTTCTTGGATTAGCAATTGATTCCAGCACAGCATTTTTTGTTATTTCGTTGAATACAATTCGTTTGATCTTATCTTCGGGAAGTTCAAGAGCCTCTTTCAAATGCCAGGATATCGCTTCACCTTCGCGGTCTTCGTCAGTCGCAAGCCAGATAGTCTGAGCTTTTTGTGTGATCTTCTTTAATTCTTTTACAACGTTCTTTTTATCTTCGGGAATTTTATAGACCGGCGTGAAATTATTTTCAATATCAACACCCTTGTTTTTTTTTTCAAGATCCCGAATATGTCCGTAGCTTGATGTAACTAAAAAGTCTTTACCAAGATAACTTTCAATGGTCTTAGCTTTAGCCGGGGATTCAACAATTACAATATTTTTTGACATAATTCCTTGATTTTCGTACAGTTTTTAAAAAAGCGCCTGCAAATTAACCTAATCTTCAGTTAAAACACAAAGTCAATAAGAATGGATGTTAGATGCTGTGATTTAAACTAAGTAGCAGAAGACATCATAAGCAAGGATTATCGCCTTTGCCTTTTATCTTGATCTTTTCTAAATTTAAGTGCACTTAAATATATTTTATACCGGGCTTAAATGAAAAATATTTCAAAAGAAGATTACCTGAGCGCAATTTACAAATTCAGGGATGAAGATGGTGAAATTAAACCGAATCTAATTGCCGATACTCTGGACATCTCAAATGCAGCTGTTACAGATATGCTTCGCAAGCTTTCAACAGATGGTTTAGTCGTTTATAAAAAATATAAAGGCATAAAGCTTACTGTTGAAGGCGAAAACTACGCAAAGAATATGGTAAGGCGTCACAGAATATGGGAGACTTTTCTTAACCGGATTCTTGGAATGCCATGGGATAAAGTCCATGATGAAGCCGAAAAACTTGAACATTCTTCATCTGATGAGTTGATAAATAAAATTGAAGAATATCTGGATTATCCAGAAACAGATCCGCACGGCTATCCAATTCCAAATAGAAAAGGAAAACTGCCAAAGCATAAAATTGCGGTTGCAATTTCTGAACTGCATAAAAATGAAAAAGCGGAAGTTATTCGCGTTAATGATACAAACAGCAGACTGTTAAGTTACCTTTCTAAAATCGGCATTGACCTTGGAAAAGAAATTAGTATAAAAGATGTCCTGGATTTTGATGGCTCAATGCTTCTTAAAATAAATAACAAAGAAGTAAACATTAGCAAAACCATTGCATTAAATATTTTTGTTGAGAAGATTGTTGGGTGAGATAAAGATATGAATGAACCATTAATACTTTTAATAATCGGATTTATCGTGGTGCTTTTTTTCCTCATTCTATTCTATCCTGAAAAAGGAATAGTGGCCATTTGGAAAAAATCGAACTATGCAAGCAAAAAAGTCTTAATTGAAGACGCCCTAAAGTATTTATACAACTGTGAATACAATAACATCAACTGCACTTTAACCGGAATTGCGGGCAATCTTTCTATTTCATCGGATGAATCAGCAGATATTATTTCAAGATTGGAATCAATGGGAATGGTAACTGCTCATCTGGATGCACTTTTGCTTACTTCGGAAGGAAGGTCTTATGCATTACGAGTAATTCGTATTCATCGTCTATGGGAAAAATATCTTGCCGATGAAACAAGTGTTCATGAAACCGAGTGGCATCAGAAAGCCGAAGAAGTAGAACATCTGTTAACGCCGGAACAGGCAGATCAGTTAGCCGCACAAATTGGTAATCCTGTTTTTGATCCGCATGGTGATCCGATTCCATCTTCATCAGGAAATATTCCTGAGAAAAGAGGAAAGCTTTTAACCGAAATGAAACCCGGTGAGTTTGCAACAATTATTCACGTTGAAGATGAACCGCCTTCAATTTATAGCCAGATTGTTGCAGAAGGACTTTATCCCGGAATGCAGATACGAATGCTTGAAGTATCAGATAAACGAATTAAGTTCATTGCGAACGGCGAGGAATGTATACTTTCACCTTTAATTACACAAAGCATAACTGTTGGGATGATAGAATTTGAAAAACCTGTTGAGGGAAAATTCAGATCATTATCGGAATTAAAGATTGGTGAAAAAGGAAAAATATTTGGGATTGCAAAATCATTAAGAGGTCAGCAGCGCAGAAGATTGATGGATCTCGGTGTGGTTCCGGGAACAGAAGTCGAAGTTGAAATGAAGGGTTTATGGGATGATCCCGTTGCTTACCGCATTCGGGGTGCAACTATTGCACTTAGGAAAAATCAAACCGATAAAATTTATTTAGTGAATGATTAGAGTAGAATTATGAGTGGTATTGATTTAAATAACTGTGCTAATTGTCCGGTTCATAATCTCGGCAATCTTAAAAAGCTGGGAATAAACATGACCAACATTGATTACGTTGTTGCACTTGCAGGAAATCCCAACACAGGAAAAAGCACGGTGTTTAACTACTTAACCGGATTAAGACAACATACAGGCAACTGGCCCGGCAAAACTGTTACACGTGCAGAAGGTGGATTTGAATACAATCAGAAGAAATTTAAGATTGTTGATCTTCCTGGAACGTATTCACTTTTATCAACAAGCACAGATGAAGAAGTTGCGCGTGATTTTATTTTATTCGGTCAACCAGATGTTACCGTTATTGTTGTTGATGCAACAAGAGTTGAAAGAAATTTAAACCTGGTTCTGCAAATTTTGGAAATAACTGATCGTGCTGTCGTTTGCCTTAACTTAATGGACGAAGCTAAACGCAACGGAATTAAAGTTGATGAAAGATCTTTATCAAAAGAGCTTGGTATCCCGGTCGTTCCTGCCGCTGCAAGACAGGGCGAAGGAATGAATGAATTATTAAATATGATTTATGAAGTTGCATCTGGAAAATACATTTGCAAACCAAATAGAATTAAAACTTCATCCAGGAAATTGAATTTTGCCGTTGAAAAATTAAGCAAAGAAATTGCAGAAGAATTTCCTAATCTTCCCAATACTCGCTGGGCAGCACTGAGATTACTAGAGGGTGATCAAAGCATAATTGATGCAATTCGGAGTGGGGATTTGGGAAATTTGAAAAAGAATGTCATCCTGAATGATACCGTGGTTGACAAAAGCAAAGAAGATGAACAATAACATAAAACGAGAATCAATACTTGCAACAGCGAATAATCTTCGCTGGGAAGTCGGTGAAAATCTCCACGATACATTGATGGAGTCTATATACGAGAATGCAACATCAATTGCCAATAAAGCGGTTGTATATCCCGATAAAAAACCCGCCTTCAGTCTTGATAGAACATTAGACAGAATTCTTACAAGCAAGTATCTCGGTTTCCCCATTATGTTTTTAATCCTTGGAGGTGTTTTCTGGATAACAATTGAAGGAGCAAATGTTCCTTCAGGATTGCTGGCTTCTTTGCTGGTTGATACGATTCATCCGGCATTAAAAAGTTTTGCAGCATCAATCGGAATACCATTTTGGATTGAAGGACTTCTTCTTGACGGGGCTTATCTTGCTATGGCCTGGGTTGTAAGTGTTATGCTTCCACCAATGGCTATTTTCTTTCCTGTTTTTAGTTTGCTTGAAGATTTTGGTTATCTGCCTCGTGTAGCATTTAATATGGATCCGCTTTACAAACGAGTAGGTGCTCATGGAAAGCAGGCACTTACAATGGCAATGGGGTTCGGATGCAATGCGGCGGGAGTAATTGCAACTCGTGTTATTGATTCACCAAGAGAGAGACTGCTTGCAATCATAACAAACAATTTTTCTTTGTGTAACGGAAGATGGCCCACTCAAATTTTAATTGCTACAATTTTCATCGGTAGTGCTGCTCCGGCTTACCTGGCGGGATTAGTATCAGCCGCGGCTGTTGTATTTATTGCGGTTCTCGGCATAGCACTAAGCTTAATTGTTTCCTGGACATTATCAAAAACAATGTTAAAGGGGGAAGCTTCGGCATTCAGCCTTGAACTTCCACCTTATCGTCCGCCAAGAATAATGCAAACACTTTATACATCGTTAATTGACAGAACAATTTTCGTTTTGTGGCGCGCAATTGTTTTTGCAGTTCCTGCAGGAATGGTTATCTGGCTGGTATCAAATATATCTGTTGATGGAGTTTCTGTCGCAAATCATTTTATTAGTTGGGTTAATCCCGCAGCTTTTATTTTTGGATTAAACGGTGTGATACTTCTTGCTTACATCATTGCAATTCCTGCGAACGAAATTGTTATTCCAACCGTATTGATGTTGACAGTTGCAAATCTTGGTCTGGCTGGAGTGGGTGCAGGAAGCGGCGTAATGTTCGAACTTGAAGCAGTTTCAGATACTGCTAATATTCTTTATTCAGGCGGCTGGACACTATTAACAGGAATTAACTTAATGTTGTTTAGTTTACTTCATAATCCTTGCTCAACAACTATTTATACAATTTATAAAGAAACAAAAAGTGTGAAGTGGACGATGGTTTCTACTTTTCTTCCTATTATTATGGGGTTAGCTGTTACGTTTTTTGTAACGCAGATTTGGAGAATTATTGTCAATTGATTTTATTTATAAATAATTGAAAGAGAAATTTCATGCCGAAAAATAAACTTCGACTTCTCTCCTGGAATGTTAATGGAATTCGTGCCGCACAAAAGAAAGGATTGATCAATTGGATTATTAAAGAAAGTCCCGATATACTTTGCCTGCAGGAAACAAAAGCACATCCGGATCAATTAACAGATGACTTGCTTAACATAAACGGATACAAATCATATTTTTCTTCATCAATAGTTAAGAAGGGCTACAGCGGAGTTGCTATTTACACTAAACAAGAACCGGTCAAAGTTGAACATGGATTTGGCATTCCTAAGTTTGATGATGAGGGAAGAATAATCATTGCAGATTATAAAAGTTTTGTTTTAATAAATATATATTATCCGAACGGCAAAGCAAGCGAAGAACGTCTTCAATATAAAATGGATTTCTATGATGCATTTCTTAAGTATGCAGAGAACTTAAAATCGAAAGGAAAGAAACTTATTATTTGCGGAGATGTGAACACAGCACATAAAGAAATTGATCTTGCCCGTCCGAAAGAAAATTCAAAAACATCCGGCTTCCTTCCTATGGAAAGAGACTGGATGGATAAATTCTTTTCTCATGGTTATGTCGATACATTCAGAATGTTTAATGATGAACCTGAACAATATTCCTGGTGGGATATGGTAACTCGGGCCAGAGACAGAAATGTTGGTTGGAGAATCGATTATTTCTTTGTATCTGAAAATTTGAAAAAGAATATTAAAAACGCTTTTATACTTCAGGAGGTTATGGGATCTGATCACTGTCCGGTTGGCGTTGAGCTGGAAGTTTAAAGTTTCAAATATTTATTATTTATTTTCTATAAAGCAAGGAAAGAAATTTTTCTAGTAGGAAATGAAGTTACTATAATTGGATACACAGGAATTGTATGGTCAATCAGAGTAATTCAACGACCGTGCCTAGACGGAAAGACGAGTTTTGGGAAAATAAAGTATATGAATCGCAACGGTGCTGCGCGTAAATTTGATATTAATGACTATAAATAAATACTGAACTGGTTAAGACAGGGAAAGAATAACTGTTTTAAATGGTAAAAATCACACATCGAATCTCAAATTGACACAATCCTTTCATTTAAACTCTTCATTTTTAGCAAATAATGCAATATTTCAGACGGCATTTAAGTTGGTAAAGTTGACTGAATTAACTAATAAGTAGAAAGCTCCAGGTTTATTTAAACCTTGGTATTGAAAATAATATGACAAACGGATCGCAAAAAATCCAAATAATATTTACCATCAAATTTACGGTATTTTTTATCCTTCTATCCGGGGCAATTTACTTTCATATAACCCATAAATCCGATATGGAAGCACACGAAAGATTCAGCGAAAAAGCCGAGACTATTGCTCATTATCTTAGCCACAATCCTGAAATTTTCTGGCAATCCAAAATCTCAGAAAAATCAGTTCTTAGCGAATTATTAGAAATTAATAAAGCCTTGTATTTGGTTGTTGAAAATGCTTCGCACGAGGTATTTGATGGAATAAATATGCAAGAAGCGGAAGCCAGTTATTATCTTATGGATGATGCGGAGGAAAGCATTTCGTCAAATCAGAAAATTTACCGTACATCTGTTCCGGTTCTCGTTCGCAAAATAGATATTGGGAAAATTTATATCGGATTCGATTCGGAAGAAATCGCCCAAAAACTACTTAGTAAAAAAACATATGCGGGTTTCTTTAGCTTTTTAATAGCTCTAATTGGGACATTATTTTCATATTTTTTGAGCAGTATGTCACTTCGTCCTTTAACAAAAGTATTTTATCGTCTGGATAAAAAACTTAAAATAAAAAGCAAAGAACTGAAGAGAGAAACCAACAAAGACGGAATCTCTTCATTGGCTGACAGAATAGACGTAGTTCTTAACGAGCTTGATAAATCATCCTCGCAGGTTGAAGTACTGAATAAAAAGGTACACGATTTTATTAAAAGCAAACTCAGTGAACTTACTGAAGAAATTGACTACAGAAAGAAAGCTGAATATTCGTTGATCAAAAGTGAAGAACAATTCAGGATACTTTTTGAAAACGCTCCTATCGGAATGGTTATGCTTACTCCCGGAAACCAGATTATGAAAACAAACAAATCATTTTGTAAAATGGTTGGCTATCAACCTGCGGAATTGATTGATATGCATATTCGCAGTCTTCTCGGAAAAGACAAAATCGATTTTTTTACAGAACACAAAGAAAACAAAAAAGAGTTTGAAGCTTCTGATATTACTTCTGAGAAAGTATTAGTAAGAAGAAGCGGGTCAGAGGTAAGTGTAATTGTTAAATCAGTGCCAATATTTGATTCTCAAAAAAAGGTTAAACATTATTTAATTCAGGTGCTTGATATATCGCAAATCAAAAACATTCAGAAAGAACTGATAAGTACTTTAGAAAAAGCGAAAGAATCGGATCGATTAAAAAGTGCTTTCCTTGCTCAAATGTCACATGAAATAAGAACTCCGCTTAATGTGATTTTAACTTCCGTTCCTTTAATAGTAGATGAGATTGATGACAAGGAGAATGATTTAATGGTAATTCTTAACTCTGTTAAAAGCGCAGGGAGACGTTTGCAGAGAACGATTGATATGATTCTTAGTATGTCTTCTGTTCAAAGCGGTAACTACAAATCTGATTTTGAAAACTTTGATATTGTTTGCGAATTAAAAACTATGGTTAACGAATTCCGATCACTGGCTGAAGAAAAAGGTTTACAATTAAGATTTCTTAAGCATTGTGAAAATGTTAATATTATTGCAGACAAATATACCGTTAGTCAGATATTTCAGAATCTTATTTACAATGCAATCAAATATACACCCAAAGGATTTGTTGAAGTTGCAGTTATTGAAACATATAATAAAATAAAAGTAGAAATAAGAGATAGCGGAATTGGTATGAGTCCGCAGTACATGAAAAAATTATTTGCTCCTTTTTCACAGGAAGATGCCGGTCATAAACGTGAATATGAAGGAAACGGACTTGGTCTTGCTCTTGTGAAAAAGTATGTAGAAATCAACAGCGCAAATATTGAAGTTGAAAGTGAAAAAAATATTGGTTCGGTTTTTACAGTTACTTTTGATAAGGAACTTGATCTGTCATTACTAAATAACTTAGAAAACAAAAAAAGTGAGATGAGACCTTAAACTATTTCATCTGGGGGTTTCTCCTTTTTTGCTGATTACATAATTATAAAATATCCTGCCATAAAATCTTATATTTGTACTAATTTAAAATAATCTTCATTAATATTCTTTAAACTTTTTAATACTATCTGCGGTTTATGCTATTACCCGAAAACAATATAAATAAGGAAATAAAGGACGAAACGAAAGTAAGTCTAAAGTATGCTAAAGAACATACAAAATTAGATGAAATTAAAAGATGGATTCCGTCTATAATTATTTTACCAATTGCAGTTTATTGGATATTAAACAGAGGAGAATACGGTCTGCTTGATAACATTGATCTTGTTATTCATGAAGCCGGTCATCTTTTTTTCAAATTTTTCGGAAAGTTCATTTATACTCTCGGTGGAACTTTGATGCAGATAATTCTTCCATCAGTCATTGCCTGGTATTTTTACAGAAATCATTACCGCACCGGAGTGCAATTTTCATTTTTATGGCTTGGGCAAAACCTTATAAATATTTCAGTTTATGCAGCCGATGCACAAGCACGAAAACTTCCCTTACTTGGGGGAAATAAAGTTTATCACGATTGGAATTATTTGCTCAGTCAACTTGGCATTTTACATTATGATCATTTGGTCGGATACTTTTTCTTCGGAGTAGCAATTCTAATATTTATAATTACCATTTTAATGCCTCTTATTACTCAGGATTGAATTATATCTTTGTACACAGATTATGAAAACCGGAAAGAAGTTGTTAATGAAATTATATATCACCTTATTCATTGGTCTTTTTTGTATTAATACCTTTGGTCAAACCGATACAGTAAAAACTTATTTTGAGAACGGTCAGGTCGAATCAATAATACTGTATTCAAATGGCGTCCGTGAAGGCGAAGCAAAATTTTATTATAATGACGGAACAATTAAAGAAGAAAGAAATTATGTAAATGATAAAGTTGATGGTTTGTTAAAGCTGTACTATCCGAGCGGAAATCTTAAAGAGCTGTTTAATATTGAAAACGGAAAACGCGAAGGACCCGTTTCTATGTTTGATTCTTCGGGCAATTACATTGAAGATATAATTTTTGAAAATGGAGTAAGAATCGGTCAGGAGTTTCTGCTTGTCGGGGAATATCGTGAAGAAGATTATCAAAAATATTTAGCCGAATGGAAACAGCGTCAGCAGCAAAAAACAAGCAAGGAAGATGAACTTTCTTTACCGCCTAAAGAAGAAGAAAAAATTAATTATGAGGATGATCCAGCCTACTATCTGAATGTTGAAGTAATGCCCGAACCGATTGGTGGAATGAACTCTATTTACAGACGTCTTTCATACTCAAGAGAAGCACGTGATAGAAAAATAGAAGGCACAGTAAAGATTCATGCTTTCATTGAAACTTCAGGTGAAGTCTCCTCGGCTGAGGTGGTTGAAAGCGTTCATCCATTGCTTGATGAATCGGCAAGACTTGCAGTTTATTATTCACGTTTTAAACCCGGGTTGCAAAGAGGGAAGCCGATTAAAGTTCAGATGATCATTCCGGTTGAGTTTAAAATTGAAGATAAATAAGTTAAAATTTATAATGGACGCACAAGAGTTTTTCTTTCAGCTTTATATTGATTTACCGCGGCAAGGTCCGGGCGATAATCAATCAACAACAAAAGCCTTTAACTCAATTCCGCATATAAAAGAAATAAAATCGCTATTGGATATTGGCTGCGGAACAGGGATGCAAACAATTCAGTTGGCAAAACTCATAGATGGAAGAATTACTGCCGTTGATTTTTATAAACCATATTTAGATAAACTTGAATTAACTGCAAAGAAAGAAAAACTTCAGAAAAAAATTTCAACATCTGTTCAATCAATGGATGATCTGAAGTTCGATGACAATAGTTTTGATATTATATGGTCAGAAGGTTCAATTTATATTATTGGACTAGAGAAAGGATTAAATGAATGGAAAAGGTTATTGAAACAAAACGGATATCTTGTCTGCTCTCATATTTGCTGGCTGAAGAAGGACATGCCGAAAGAGTTAAAGGAGTTTTGGAAAACCGCTTATCCGGAAATAACAGATGTTGACAGCAATATTGATATTATTGTTCGCAACGGATATAAAATTATTAATCATTTTACATTGCCTGAATCAAGCTGGTGGGACAATTACTACAACCCGCTTTTAAAAAAGCTAGAATCGCTTGATGAGAAATATTTAAAAGACTCTAACATTTCACCAATAATAACAGAAGCCGCAGATGAGATAGAGTTATTCAGAAAATATTCTGATTATTATGGTTATGTTTTTTTTATTCTCCAGAAATCTTAAAACGCAAATTCTTTAACATTTGCCTGGTATTGGGATCAGGTTGACTTAATCGAACAGAATAATTATTGAACTCTCTTCTTAAAGGATATACTTTTCTGAGTTTATCAAAATATTTCCCACGCTCATTACCTTTTAATGAGTTGATTAATAAAAATTCATTATGATCTTTTTCAATATCATATATTGATTTAACAATTTTGTTTAATGAGAAGTTCTGTACTGATAGATGTATTAAATTCTTTTTCGTGATCATTTACATCCGGAAGCTTAAGACTAATGAGTTCTCCCATTTTTAGAAACTCAACTAAAGCTTCGCAAATCATAATTGTTCCGTTTACTTTACCTTCAAAGGTATAGCCGGCAATATGTGGAGTCCCGATTAATACTTGATCAACAAGTTGTTCATCAATATTTGGTTCATTCTCCCAAACATCCAAAATTACTTTTAGATTTTTCTTTTCAATTATTTCCTTCAATGATTTATTGTTAACGACAGAACCACGTGAAGTATTTATGAAGATAGCATCATCTTTTATCCGATTTAATTTGTCTTCATCAAACAGATGAAAGGTTTTGTTTTCTCCTTCAAATGTTAATGGTACATGAAGAGAAATTATATCTGCATCAAATAAATCATTAAGAGAAAGTGCGTCGTTTAATTTTCCGGCACTGTAAAGAGGCGGATCGTTTTTTAGAACCTTCATTCCTAAAGCTTCACAAAAGCGAACAACTTTACTTCCGACATTACCAACACCAACAACTCCAATTGTTTTATCTTTGACCGAAAAATTTTCTTTAACGGCAGTGAAGAGCAAAGCAGCAACCAGATATTCAGCAACCGCGTAAGAATTACATCCGGCAGCACTGGCAAAAGCAATTCCATTCTTATTTAAATAATCAATATCTATATGATCTGTCCCGATTGTAGCCGTTCCCACAAATTTTACATTGGTTCCGGTAAGCAGAGATTCATTTACATCCGTAACTGAACGTACAATCAGCACATCAATATCTTTTAACATTGAGTTTGAAATATTTCGTCCATTCACAAAGCGCACTTCACCAAACTGTGAAAACAATTCATTTGGATATGCAAGATTTTCATCTGCAATTATCTTTATCATATAGAATCTTTCGTTAAAAAATTATATGCTAATTTCAATTCCTATTGACAAATAATATTTCTATTTTGGCAACCGGAGTAAAATTTTTTACTCACAAATCAAAGTTAAAACTATTGTAATAAAAATGTAGAAAATAGTCTTCTAATTATGGAATCTCCTATGCTAAGCAGATTGCTACAACCAGAAATTCAGTCTCTTATTGCGGAGAGACAGCTTGGTGTTCTCAAGGAGATTCTTACCGAATGGACTCCCGCCGATATTGCAGACCTTATAGTTGAACTACCCGAAAATGAGCAGGTAATAGTATTCAGACTTCTTCAAAATGAACTTGCTGCAGATACTTTTGAGCATCTTGATTTCGACACACAGGAATTGTTAATAAAAGCTATGGGTAAAGAGGAAGTTGCCGCAATATTGAATGAAATGTCTCCCGATGACCGAACTGCACTTTTTGAAGAAATGCCAAGTTCTGCTGCAAAACAGTTGATTCAACTTCTCTCTCACGAAGAAAGAGCAATTGCAAATGCTTTGCTCGGCTACCCCGAAAACAGTGTCGGCAGATTGATGACACCGGATTATATAGCCGTAAAGCCGGATATGACTGTTCAGCAGGTTTTAGATTATATAAGAATTCACGGAGAAGACAAGGAAACTCTAAACATAGTTTACATTGTTGATGAAAAGGGAAAGTTAATTGATGATATTAAAATAAGAGAGTTTTTACTTGCACCATTAGACTCTCCGGTTCGTGAACTGATGATAGAAAACTTTGTGGGATTAAATGTAAATGCTGATCAGGAAGAAGCAGTCGAACTGTTTAAAAAATATGATAGAATTGCACTTCCGGTTGTAGACAAATTGGGAATGCTTCTTGGAATTGTAACGGTGGATGATGTTCTTGATGTTGCCGAAGAAGAAGCAACCGAAGATATTCACAAACTTTCTGCTATTGAAGCTCTTGACGAACCGTATCCCGATTTACCCATTCTGTCAATAATTAAAAAGAGAGTTCCCTGGCTTTCATTACTTCTGCTCGGTCAATCTCTAACTGCTATTGCAATGGGATTTTTTGAAGATGAGTTGTTAAAAGTTGCAGCTCTTGCCTTATTTGTTCCAATGATTATAGCAAGCGGAGGTAATTCCGGTGCGCAGGCAGCTACTCTTGTAGTGCGTGCAATGGCGCTTGGCGAAATTACTCTTGTTGATTGGTGGCATATTATGCGAAGAGAGATTTTCTCAGGATTTGCCATGGGATTAGTTCTTGGATTGATAGGTTTTTTCCAGGTTGTTATAATTGCCCAATTTTCACCTGTTATAGAATTATACTTATCATTAGTTGCCCTAACTGTTGGTATTTCTTTAGTTGGAATTGTTCTGTGGGGAAATATCGCCGGATCAATGCTTCCTTTTATTCTTAAAAAATTTGGCATTGATCCCGCAACATCATCTGCTCCGCTCGTTGCAACGCTTGTAGACGTAACGGGACTAATAATTTATTTTACCGTAGCCCTTGTAATTTTAAGCGGAAAACTGCTTTAATTATCTCGTAACCTTTGCAATAATCTTTTTATATTTGTGCTATTATTAATTAAAAACAGGATTTCTTGTGAAAGGAATTATTCTCGCCGGAGGTTCCGGTTCCCGCCTTTATCCAATAACAAAGGTTTACAGCAAGCAATTATCACTTATTTATGATAAACCGCTTATCTATTATCCTTTATCTATTCTTATGCTTGGTGGAATAAAAGATGTTCTAATAATTTCGAATGAGGAGACAATTCCGCTTTATAAACTGCTATTTAACAGCGGTTCACAAATTGGATTGAACATTCAATACAAAGTTCAAAAAGCTCCAAACGGAATTGCGGAAGCATTTATTCTCGGTGAAGAATTTATAGGCGATGATAAGGTAACACTAATTCTTGGCGATAACATTTTTTATGGTAATCTTCAATTCTTTTATGATGCTTTGAAATTGGAGAAGGGATCAGTAATATTTGGTTATCAGGTTAATGATCCGCAACGATACGGTATTGTCGAATTTGATCAGAATGGCAAAGCAATTTCTATTGAAGAAAAACCATCCAAGCCAAAATCAAATTATGCGGTGCCGGGATTATATATTTATGATGATAAAGTTGTTAATATTTCTAAAAATCTTAAACCTTCCGCAAGAGGTGAATTGGAAATTACGGATGTAAATAAAACATACCTTGCTAGTGATGAATTATATGTTGAAAAAATTGGAAGAGGCGTAGCATGGCTTGATACAGGAACGCCCGAAGCTTTACTGCAAGCATCAACCTTTTTTGGAGTTATCGAAGACAGGCAGGGTTTAAAGGTAGCTTGCGTTGAAGAAATTGCTTTTCATAAAGGATTTATAAACAAGAATCAGTTCAGAGAGCTTCTTGATTCTATTCCTGCCTCAATGTATAGAGATTATTTAGAAAAAATTTACAAAGAAAGTTAATTGCTTAGACAAACATGGAAACAGAAAAAACCAACATTCAGGGGCTGCTTCTAATTAAACCCAAAGTTTTCGGCGACAGCAGAGGATATTTTTTCGAATCTTTTAATGAGCAGATATGCGAAGACTTAGGACTTAATTTAAATTTTGTTCAGGATAATATTTCTAAATCTATAAAATCTACTATTCGGGGATTACATTATCAGGTTGGTGAAAAAGCACAAGGTAAACTTTGTCAGGTTATTTCAGGCAGAGTTTTAGATGTAGCTGTTGATATAAGATTTGATTCGCCCACATTTGGCAAATATTATGCAGTTGAATTATCCGAGGAGAATCATCTGCAACTTTGGATTCCTCCCGGATTTGCACATGGTTTTTCTGTGCTTTCCGATGAGGCAATCTTTTCTTATAAATGCACGCAGTTTTATAGTAAAGAACATGAAAGAGCGATTATCTACAATGATCCCGAGTTAAACATCGATTGGATGGTTGAAAATCCAATTGTTTCTGAAAAAGATTTGCAAGCAAAAATGTTCAAAGAGATTGATAAGGACTTTATTTATCAGAGCTGATTTATAATTATAAAAATTTTAATTAAACACTTTTCAAAGGATATCTATGAAAGTACCGTTATTAGACCTTAAGCCGCAATATCAATCATTAAAGAAAGAATTGGATGAAGCAATACTTAAAGTTGCGGAGTCACAGTATTTTATTCTTGGTCCTGAAGTAAAAAAAATGGAAGATGCATGTGCCGAATATCTGGGTGCAAAGCATGCAATTGGTGTTTCCTCCGGAACCGATGCTCTGCTTCTTGCTTTAATGGCACTCGATATTCAGCCGGGAGATGAAGTAATCGTTCCCACATATTCGTTTTTCGCAACAGCCGGGGTTGTATCAAGATTAAATGCTATTCCTGTTCTGACTGATTGCGATCCTGTTACTTTTAATATTGATGTGAATGACTTTAAAAGGAAAATCACTTCTAAAACAAAAGCCGTAATCCCCGTTCATCTATACGGACAAAGTGCGGAGATGGATGAGATTATGAAAATTGCCAAAGAAAATAATCTGTATGTAGTTGAAGACGCAGCACAGGCAATCGGGACACAATATAAAGATGGAAGATGTGTTGGTACAATTGGTGATATTGGATGCTTTTCATTTTTTCCGAGTAAAAATTTAGGTTGTTTCGGCGATGGCGGTTTAGTAACCACAAATGATGATGAGCTTGCAAAAAAAATAATTATAAAAAGAGTTCATGGCGGTGAACCGAAATATTATCATAAAGTTATTGGCGGAAATTTTAGATTAGATGCTATTCAGGCAGTAGTAATTAGCGTAAAGCTTCCCCACTTGGATTCCTGGTCGAAAAAAAGAAGAGTAGAATGCTGCAACTTTATAATGAACAGTTTATTGCTGCCGGGTTAGCTGAAGAAACAGGCAAATTAAATTTTGACTCAAAGAATAAAGTTCTTCTTCCAAAAGCAGTTTATGAAAATCTTTCATCAACAGTATTAAATTATCACATCTACAATCAATACATAATCCGTGTTGAAAAGCGTGATGATTTAAGAGAATTCTTAACAAAGAATGAAGTAGCAACAGAAATTTATTATCCTGTTCCATTTCATCTTCAGGAGTGTTTTGCCAACCTTAATGGAAAAAAAGGAGATTTTCTGAATTCGGAGTTTGCTGCAGATACATCTATTGCATTACCAATTTATCCCGAACTCAGCGATGATCAGATAAAATATGTTGTTAGTAAAACCGCAGAATTTTTCAAGAACAAATAATGCCTTAATGAACAAATTAATTTTTCTAATTTGGTTTTTTCTATGCACAGCATCCTTTGCACAGATTGTTTATGAGCCTTTGCATAGAGATGTTTATCAATTCCTCGGCAGATTAAGCCAAAAAGGAATTATTGAGTTTAATGACCAAATAAAACCGCTAAGCAGAATTTATATTGCAGAAAAACTAAATGATGCCTCAGAAAAAAAAACACGACTTACTACATTAGAAAACGAAGAGTTAGATTTTTATTTGATTGATTTTGCTCGTGAATTAAAAATTATTCGTAAAGAAAATAATACGGTGCCTGAGTTAGATTATTTGGGAAAAGATAGAGCAAGTCGTTACCGATTATTTTCTTATGCCGATAACAAATTCAGTTTAAATATTAGTCCTATTCTAGGAGTGAAAATCGGTTTACGTGATGAAGAAAATTTAACCCATATCTGGAATGGAATTTATGCTTATGGTTATTTAACAGATCATTTAGGCTTCAGCTTTGATTTCAGGGATAATATAGAGAAAGGAACAACGATCGATAAGTTTAAAACATTCACTCCGGTTACAGGAACAAATGAACGAAGCGATTCGAACATCCTTAATTATAGTCCTAACAAAGTAGAATATAGTGAAGCAAAAACCGTAATTTCTGCGGACTGGGAATGGGGAAGTGCAGCAATAGGAAAAGAGTTTTTTGAATGGGGTTATGGCGAAGGAGGCAAATTAGTTCTTTCACAAAAAACTCCATCGTTTCCCTTTATTAGGCTGGATATTAATCCGGTTGAGTGGTTAAGTTTTAATTATATTCATGCATGGTTATCGTCTGATATTATTGATTTATCAGATACTTATTATTCTGCTTTTGGTCACGATAGATTTAGTTTCAGAGAAGAAATATCTGGCTTCTCATACTTTAACCGTAAGACCGATTGAAGGATTAAGCATTTCTATCGGCGAGTCCGTTGTTTACAGCGATAAGCTCGAATATGTTTATTTAATTCCAATAATGTTTTACAGATTGGCTGATCATTATTTAAGCAGACATTACAATACTGCTGGCAGTAATGCTCAGTTTTTTGGTTCAGTAAGTTCAAGAAACCATATACCCAATACTCATCTTTATGGGACATTGTTTGTTGATGAGATAACAATTACAAATATATTTGACTCATACAAACAACGTAATCAATTTGGTTTTTCTCTTGGCGGTTCTATTGTTGATCTGCCAATTGACAATTTAACCTTTACTCTTGAGTTTACAAAAATCTATCCTTTTGTGTATGAACATTATATTACAACAACAACTTACAAAAGCGCATCACATGTTCTTGGGCATTGGATGGGACATAATGCTGATCAAGTTTATTCTTCCCTTGAATATCGGTTTATGAGAGGTTTAAAAGCAAAATTATGGGGTCAATACATTAGAAAAGGCGAAGAGATTAATATTGAGCAGCAATATGTTCAACCACAGCCGCAGTTTTTGTTTGGATTAAGAAAAAACTATACTTATTTAGGTGGTTCAGTTCAGTATGAATTTTTGCATGAACTTTTTGCCAAACTTGAATTCCAAACAACTAAATCTTCAATTCAGCAGGAAGACAAAAGTTTTGTTGATAAAACATTGAATGAGTTTTATTTTTCACTTTATTATGGTTTGTAAGAATGAGTAACAACTCAAAAAATAAAAAAATATATCTTGCCGGTCATCAAGGAATGGTAGGTTCTGCAATTACACGGGAATTGCAAAAGAAAAATTACAATAATCTTTTACTAAGAGACTTGGATAAACTAGATCTCAGAAATCAGGCGGATGTTAATAACTTATTTAAATCTGAAAAACCTGAAGTTGTTATAATTTCCGCAGCCAAAGTTGGCGGAATATTGGCAAATAACACTTACCGCGCCGAGTTTATTTATGATAATTTGATGATAGAGGCTAATATTATTCACGCTTCATACGAGAACAATGTTGAAAAACTCATTTTTCTCGGAAGCTCATGCATTTATCCTAAACTTGCACCGCAGCCACTTAAAGAGGAATATCTTCTATCGGACTATCTCGAATATACAAATGAACCATATGCGGTTGCTAAGATTGCCGGAATAAAATTATGTGAAAGCTATTACAGGCAATATGATTCAAATTTTTATTCTGTAATGCCGACAAATATGTATGGACCGAATGATAATTTTAATTTAGAAACTTCTCATGTTCTTCCTGCTTTGATTCGAAAGTTTCATGAAGCTAAAGAAACGAATTCAGACTCTGTTATATTGTGGGGCTCCGGAAAACCTATGCGTGAATTTTTATATGTTGAAGATTTTGCCGATGCATTGATTTTTCTCTTGGAGAATATCGAGGCTAAAGATATTTATGAAATAGGAATATCACATCTAAATATTGGGACCGGTAAGGATGTCACAATTAACGATCTTGCTTATATGATTGCTGATATTGTTGGATTCAAGGGTAAAATTGATTATGACTCCACAAAACCGGATGGTACACCAAGAAAATTGCTGGATGTTACAAGGATTAATTCTCTCGGTTGGAAATACAAAACTGAATTAAAAGATGGTATTGCAAAAGCATACGAACATTTTAGAATAAATAATTAGGATTTTAATCGTTTATGAAAAAAGCATTAATAACCGGAATAACCGGACAGGACGGAAGTTATATAACAGAAATTCTTCTTGATAAAGGATATGAAGTTCACGGTATTATCAGAAGAAGCAGTTCTTTCAATACAGGCAGAATTGATCACCTTTATGAAAATCCCGAAGTGCTGAATAAAAAATTATTTCTTCATTATGGCGATCTGGTTGATACAAGTAATTTAAATCGTCTGCTTGAAAAAATTCAACCGGATGAGATATACAATTTAGCGGCACAAAGTCACGTTAAAGTATCGTTCGAAATTCCCGATTACACTGCACAGGTGGATGCACTCGGAACATTAAGGTTTCTTGATGCGATAAGAGAAGTTGGTTTACGGCAGGTAAAATTTTACCAGGCATCAACAAGTGAACTTTTTGGTAAAGTTCGGGAAGTTCCTCAGACTGAAAAAACACCTTTCTATCCTCGTTCACCTTATGGAGTGGCCAAGCTTTACGGCTACTGGATAATTGTTAACTATCGTGAAGCCTATAATATTTTTGCAAGCAACGGTATATTGTTTAATCATGAATCACCGCGAAGAGGAGAAACTTTTGTTACAAGAAAAATAACAAGAGCCGCGGCACGTATTGTTGCAGGACTTCAGAATAATCTTTCGCTTGGAAACTTAAATGCCAAAAGAGATTGGGGATATGCACCTGAATATTGTGAGGGAATGTGGAGAATTCTCCAACACGATAAAGCAGAGGATTTTGTTCTAGCCACAGGCGAAACAAGAACGGTTAGAGAATTTGTGGTTTATTCATTTAATCATTTGGGTGTTGAACTTGAGTGGAAGGGTGAAGGAGTTAAGGAAAAGGGAGTTATTAAAAAGACTGATTTGGATAAAGCAAAATCATTGATTGACTATTCTTCAAACAAAAAAATGTATAAGTTTGATTTTAGTTCGAACTTAAAATCCGGACAGGAAGTGGTAACAGTAAATCCAGGTTATTATCGTCCTACGGAAGTGGATTTGCTGATTGGTGATCCAACAAAAGCAGAAAAACTTTTAGGTTGGAAAGCAAAAACAAAATTTGAAGATCTTGTTCAGATAATGATTAAGTCTGACATGGATAAAGTTTTAAGAAGAGGATACTAGCGATCCTCTTCCCTTACAAATTGAATAAATCAAATTTATAGCCCATTGATTTCAACTCATTGATTAAACAATCAAGTTTGTTATAAAACTTGTCTGTTCTTTCCAGATGGGTACCGATGTGGACCAAAAGAATTACCCCATTTAAAGTATTTTTCTCTTCGAAGTTCAGTACATGCTTATAAATATTTTCACTGGAACGATATTGTTTTCCCATTGATGGTATTGTATAATCAGCATTGGAAGTTGTCCCCGGCGTAAAATTAATTACTCTAACCCCGTATTCTTTTGCCCAAACGGCGATTGAATCATTATACCATTCATATGGTGGAAGAAAAATTTGTGATTCTTCTTTTTTTATTCCAAGTGATTCAAGACTGAGATAGTTGCTTCTTAAATCTTCAAGAAATTCATCTTTTGAAACAAGAAGCGAATCACGATTTGCCCAATCATTATAAAGTAAATGTTTGTCAGAATGGGGTCCAATATAATGATCGTCATATTTTAACCTTTTAATCAAACCTGGAAATGTTTTTATAAAATTTCCTGTAAAGAAAAAACTGGCTTTTACATTCTGCTTGTTCAACGTTTCAATTATTGTTTCGGAACCATCTGCAAATTCGTGTCCGCTGAAAATAAGATGAATAACTTTTTGTGTTGTATCGGTTCTTATTATTCCGCCATGGTCAAAGATTAGATTTCTATTGGATTTCTTCCCAATTCTTTGAAGTGCAGACAAATAGTAAGTCAAACTTGCAGTTCCATCCATAGTCGGTTCATTTGTTGAGTAATCACCATAGTCATCGTGATAAACGACATAATCATTCTGTAATTCTGCATACTCATCGGGACTATAAAGAGTAATTCCGATTAATTTATTAAAAATAGTTGCATAAACAGGACCGTCGATTAATCCGCCGTCAACCGGATAATTGTAAAGATGAGTAAACGCCGAATGTGGATCGGAAGGATAATCTCCTTGTTTTGGTAAACCAACAATCATACTCGTTCCCCAGGGATTACATCCAAATAGCCAATCACGTAAAGCAGATTCCATTTCAAGATAAGTATCGTCGCCGGTTAATTCGTTGTAGAGCCTGCATTGAGTTAACATAGCGGCAACTAAATTATTAGAACACCATATGAAAGGAATGCCAATATTAAAAGGATTATCTTTTCCTCTTTGATAAACAGACTCAATTCCTTTTCTTAAATACGAAATAAACAGATCCCTCTCTTCATTTGATTGATTTTCTGCTAACCAATAATGACCAAGATTTATAAACGGATACCACTCATAATGTTTTGCTGTATCTGTTCCCATCCACGGAGTAATAGGTTCCTGCTTTCCAAATTGAATTGCGTCTTCTAAGTATTCTTTATTGTTAGTTAATTGATATAATTGAATTGCTGCAAGCTGCATATCATCAGTATAATTTTCTTCTTCATAAAAATATGGTGCTCTACATGGTGCAGTTTGACAGACACCGGGATTGTTGTATCCTGTTTTATAAGCGGCAATCGCCTTATCTAGAAGTGTTTCTGAAAGTCTCGGGATAATAAGTTTCAAACAGTTTGCTTGCTAATGCAAAAGCTGATGCATATTTGCCTGCAGTAGACGCTAATCCGTTTGAGCGGTTTTGATATTTCAATATTCCTTGAGGTTTGCCCGTAGCAAAGTAAACCGGGCGTTCCAATTTTTTGCCGTATGAGATTGTATCTTCTGTAGGTAAACGAAAGCCCAGATGATCTCGATCATCTGATATTTGATTAAACATAAAATCTTTTTCGGGATTCATTTTTATTAGCCAGTCGATTCCCCACTTCGCTTCATCAATAATGTCAGGAATTCCATTTGCTTCTTCATTCCCATTCTTATCATAATGATCTTCAAAAGAATCAGGATTATGTAAAAAGGCAAACATCATTTGATAAGTGGCGTTTGCGGAAGTTGTAACGTATTGCAGATAGTCTGATGCATCATGCCAGCCGCCAGTAACATCAATAAAAATTGAATCGAGGTTCGGATGATAAATTATAAATCCGTCATGGGTATGGCAGGAATCCTTAAGAAAAGGATTGAATCCACATCGTTGCTGACGCATATAGTTAAGAAGAAAATCAGCAGTTCCATTATAAACATTATCATCAATTCTGAAAACAACTGATCTTATGCCTTCGCACTCAATAAAATACGTTCCGGCTTTTTTCAGATCAGAAAAATCAAGACGAAAAGTCGATGTGAATGACCAGACATCTCCCAAAATATTTTATTATATCAGATTCCCAAACTGTTTGTTCTGTTAGTGCATCTTTAATAAAATATTTATCAGGAGAAATTTTCTCCTTGCTAACAAGCACCGCAACTTTAACAGAGTTTGTTAAATATCCGAGTTGATTAATACGAATCCAAGTATTTTGTTCTTCAGCAAAATTGATTGAGATAAAAAAAATTAAAAAGAAGCATAAGTATTTCGTCATTTAATCAACTCACTTTTTTTGATTAAAACATATATACAAATGAAAATAAATGTATCATTAAATCAAATATTGGGAATCTATTTTTGCCTTCAGCTATAATAAGGTTAAATTTGTATTCAAAAGACAACTATTGTCGGAAAATAATTAACTTCAACCGACATATCCTAAGAAATATTTCTCAGGGCTTCATAGAAATAGGAGTCTATGTTGATTGATCAAACAAACTTACAATGATTATTTTAACTTATAATATCGGAGGTTAAAAATGTTCGACCCGAAATACCAGTTCACGTGTGTTAAAAGATTTCTGAAATACGCTAAGTATGATACGCAATCAGATGAAGAGTCTACTTCATTCCCATCAACAGAGAAGCAGAAAATTCTTTCCAAAGATCTTGCTGAAGAATTAAAGCAGATGGGCTTGAGTGATGCCCATATGGATGAGTGGGGATATGTAATGGCAACTCTTCCAGCAAATACTGATAAGAAAGTTGATCCAATAGCGTTTATTGCACACGTGGATACTTCTCCCGCAGTAACAGGGGCAAATGTAAATCCCGTTATCCGGAGAAACTATCAGGGTGGTGATATTCCGCTTGAGAACGGCGGATTGGTGATTAAAGAAAGTGAAAATCCCGATTTAAAAAATATGATCGGGTTTGATATAATTACCAGTGATGGCAGCACACTTCTTGGCGCAGATAATAAAGCCGGTGTTGCTGAAATAATGGATGCGATAAATTACTTATTAACTCATCCAGAAATAAAGCACGGTGATATTAAAGTATGTTTTACTCCGGATGAAGAGGTTGGACGGGGGACAGAAAAAATTGATCTTAAAAAACTTGGAGCAAAATTTGCTTACACCGTGGATGGCTCAAGTCGTGGTGAAATTGAAACAGAAACTTTTTCTGCCGATGCGGTTGTCATAAAATTCTTCGGGAAGAATATTCATCCGGGTTATGCGAAAGAAATTATGATCAACTCAATTAAAATGGCATCGGCTTTTATAGATAGCCTTCCAAAAGATACTCTTTCTCCTGAAACAACAGAAAAAAGAGAAGGTTATGTACACTGTACAAGCATAAATGGAAATGAAGAATTAACAACTTTAAAATTTATTATTCGTGATTTTGAAACTCCCAAGCTTAAAGAGTATGAAGAGATTCTTAAAAAACTTGCTGAAGATACTGTGGCAAAATTCCCTGGTGCAAGAATGGAGTTTCAGGTAATTGAACAATACCGAAACATGATCGAAGTATTAAAAAATCATCCGCAGGTTATGGAATACGCGGTTGAAGCCATGAAAAGATTAAGCATTGAGCCGATAATGCAACCAATCCGCGGTGGCACGGACGGATCAAGATTATCTTTTATGGGATTACCGACTCCAAATATCTTTGCAGGTGAACACAGCTTCCACTCACAAGTTGAATGGGTCGCTGTTCAGGATATGCAGGAAGCAGTTAAGTTAATTGTTGAAATTTCCAAGGTTTGGGAAGAGAAAGCATAATACAATAGTACACGGATGACGCGGATTAAACGGATTTTCACGGATTCGATCAATGTAAACCCGCGTTATCTGTGTTATCTGCGTTCTATCCTAAAAATGTTATGGCAATAGAAAAACACAAAACAGAGTTAATGGCTCCCGCCGGTGACTGGACAATGCTGCGCGCTGCTGTTCACGCAGGTGCAGATGCAGTTTACTTTGGTTTGGATAAATTAAATATGCGGGCTAAGGCGGCCAATTTCGCTATTGATGAACTTAGCGAAGTGGTTGCTTTTTGTAAAGAGAATAATGTTAAAACTTATCTTACGCTTAATACAATAGTTTTTGAAGAAGAAATATCTGAAGTTGAGGAGATTATTATTGCAGCAAAGAAAAACGGAGTAGATAGAATTATCTGCTCCGATCTTGCTGTAGCTGACTTATGTTATAAACATAATTTCCCTTTTTGTATTTCTACGCAAAGTTCTATTTCAAATTCAATTGCCGCAGATGTTTATAAAAGACTCGGCGCGGTAAGAATTGTACTCGCACGCGAATGTTCCCTTGAAGAAATAAAAAAAATCAGAACAAAGACGGATCTTGAAATTGAAGCCTTTATCCACGGCGCTATGTGCATCGCCGTTAGCGGAAGATGTTTTATGAGCCATCATCTTTTTGGACAAAGTGCAAACCGCGGGGAATGTGTTCAACCTTGCAGGCGAGAATATGAAGTTTATGATACAGCTACAGATAAATCTATGCTTCTTGGTGAAGATTATGTCTTATCTCCTAATGACTTATGCACCATAGAGTTTATTGATCAGTTAATCGAAGCAGGAATAGATTCATTTAAGATTGAGGGAAGAAAACGCGCACCGGAATATGTTTCAAAAACGGTTTCTGTTTACAGAAAAGCAATTGATCTTTACTTCGAGGGCAAACTAACAGTTGCAAAGAAACAAGAATTTTTATCTGAACTGGAAACAGTGTACAACCGTGGATTTTCAACGGGATTTTATTTTGGTGTTCCTTCTTCCAACGAATATGCCGGAGTTAACGGTAGCAAAGCGACAACACGAAAAGTTTATGTGGGAAAAGTTATTAATTACTACAAAGAACCAGGAGTTGCTCATATTCTGCTTGAGTCTGGAAAAATTAATATTAATGACCAAGTTATAATTATGGGAGAGACAACCGGAGTTATTGAAATTATAATGAAAGAATTTTATGTAAATGACAATCTTTCTGAGCATGCGACAAAAGGAGATGAAGTCACATTCAAATCATCTACACTCATAAGGCGAAACGACAAAGTTTACAAAATTGAAATCAAACCTAATCATTGAATTAGACGATGCAGATGGAACGACTAAGGCTGGAAAACATGCAACAACGCTGCCGATTAACGAAAATGTTATAAACAACAAACTTTCCACATTGCGAAAAATCCAAGAACTGTAAAAATGGCAATACTTGAAATAATACTTTTTATTATTGGCGGATTGATAATGCTTTTCATAGGAGCCGAAGGATTAATAAGGGGAAGTTCATCATTAGCGCTTCGCGTTGGTATTACTCCGCTTGTAGTAGGATTAACGGTGGTTGCATTCGGAACGAGCAGTCCGGAACTCGTAGTTTGTTTAAAGGCTGCACTAGAAGGAAACGGAGATATTTCCCTCGGAAATGTTATCGGTTCAAACATTGCTAACATAACTCTGGTACTTGGAACAGCGGCATTGATAAGACCGATGAAAGTCCAGGCTCAGGTTGTAAGACGCGAAATTCCGATAATGATAGTCGTAAGTTTATTATTAGTTCTGTTTCTGATTAACAATGAGATTAATAGAATTGAAGGCATAATTTTTTTTATTGGAATATTAATTTATACGGTTATTAGCGTTTACCTTTCAAGAAAAGAAAAAAGCAAAGAAGTTAAAAACAAGTTTACTGAACGTATTACTAAAAAGCCGTTAAAAACCCAGCTTGCAATCTTTTTTGTTATTGCCGGATTAGCCTTGCTAATTTTTGGTGCCAGCCTATTTGTTGAAGGTGCCGTTGCAATCGCAAAAAATTTTGGCATTAGCAAGGCGGTAATTGGTTTAACTATAGTAGCACTAGGAACTAGTCTGCCGGAATTAGTTACTGCCGCTGTTGCATCGATTAAGAATGAAGCCGATATAGCCATTGGTAACGTTGTTGGCTCTAATGTTTATAATATACTTTTAATACTTGGAATTACAGCTATGATTATTCCAGTTAGTGCTTCAGGGATAACAATGGTTGATCTTGGAGTAATGATTATTACTGCAGTTATCATTCTTCCGTTAAGCAGAACAGGATTTATCTTAAAAAGATGGGAAGGGGCGCTGTTGCTTGCCGGCTATGTGATTTATATCTATTACCTCCTACCAAAATAAAAAAGGTAAAATCATAATTGAACTTTAAAATCACTCCAGCTTCTTTCACATAAATACTATCTGAACAATAATGAATACCGGAAGCAGCACTATTAATGAAAATTTAAACATGTAACTAAAGAAATCCGGCATTTTTATATTGTTTTCTTCCGCAACCGCTTTCACCATAAAGTTTGGACCGTTTCCAATGTAAGTCATACTTCCAAAGAAAACAGCACCTGTGCAAATTGCTTTTAATAATTCTTCAGGAATTCCGGCAATTAAAGTTCCCGATGTTTCGCCCAACCCTAATGCTAGCGAGTGAAATGTAACCGCAGTAGGAGTGTTATCCAGAAAACTGCTTAATAATCCTGTGAAATAATAAAACTGTGTCGCTGACTGAACTCCAAGCTGTTTTGAATTTGCTTCAAGATATAACAAAGCTGGGACCATGGTTATAAAAATTCCAAGAAATAAATAAGCTACTTCTTTTATTGGTTCCCAAGTAAAATTATTGGATGTTCGTAAAAGTCTTGGCGTGAATTGAAGCGATAAAAATGCCATTAATAAAATCACAAATTCTCTTATGAATTTGAAGTATTGATTGATTTTAATAAAGGGCAGATACTGTTCATTTATAAATGCCACGGCCAAAATAACACAAATCAAGAAAAATAAAATTTCTTTTTCCCTGAATTTTTATCGGCTTTATGTTTGTCTCATCTCTAAGTATCGCTTTTTGAGGTTCCTTTTTGTAAAAATATAAATCTGTAATAAAATAGATAATAAGAAGTAAAGAGTTTGTTAATAGCCACTCAGGAAATAGTTTTAGAAACCACTCGAATGGTGCACTTCTGAGGTACATCATAAATAATGGTGGATCACCAAGCGGAGTTAATAATCCGCCGCAGTTGGCAACTATTCCTATAAAAAATAAAATTGTATGAACCTTAAAAGTGCGTTCTTTGTTAGTTTGAAGGACTGGACGAATAAGCAGCATTGCCGCACCTGTTGTTCCCATAAATGAAGCGAGCACAGCTCCGATTCCTAAAAACAAAGTGTTTATTTTGGGTTTTGCTTCAATATCGCCTGTAAGAAATATTCCACCGGTTATGGTAAACAATGATCCCAGAAGAATTATAAAAGGAATATAATCAAATAGAATTGTATGATATAATTCGATGCCAAAATTATTTAAAAGCAAATAAACTATAACAGGGGCACTAAGTATAAGTGCAATTGTCAGTTTGTTTCTATTCTTTTCCCAATAATGATTCCACTTTAAAGGAAATACCGCGATTGCAGTCAGCATTAATGCAAATGGTAAAATACTTAATAGCGAAATATTGTGAAACTGATTTTCCATAGACTATTATTTCCGCTAAATGTTCAGATGTGAATAACAATTAAGACAAACAGCTTGTGAGGCCGTTGATAGAAATTGATCGGTAGAAATTCTGTAAGCATATATTATTTATTTTCGTATGAAACTTATGAAAAAGGATAATAAAAAAGACATCAATTTTGGGCGATGTGATATAAAATAACCCCATAACATTTTTTGATAAGCAAACTTAAAATGGTTATTTTTAGCCCTGTTTAAGCAAAACAAATACAAATTCAGGTAAAATAAATTTATGAGATTAAGCAAATATTTTGTTCCTACGCTTAAAGAAGTTCCAAACGATGCTGTTGTAACAAGTCACATTCTTATGTTAAGATCAGGAATGATCAGAATGCTTTCGGCTGGAATTTATTCGTTCCTTCCTTTAGGCTACAGAGTGGTTAGAAAGGTTTCTGAAATTATCCGCGAAGAGATGGATGCGATAGGCGGTCAGGAATTTCATCTTCCAGCACTTAATCCTAGAGAAATCTGGGAAGAAACAAATCGTGTTGAAGCTTTCGGTGATACTTTATTCCATATAAAAAATCGTGATTATGTTTTAGCACCCACTCACGAAGAAATAATGACTTTCCATGCTCGCAATGTTGTTAAATCTTATAAAGATATGCCGCAGATATGGTATCAGATTCAAACTAAATTCCGAAATGAACCAAGACCAAGAAGCGGTGTTATTCGCGGAAGACAATTTTTAATGAAAGACGCTTATTCGTTTGATGTCAGTTGGGAAACACTTGATAAATCTTATGAGCTTCACGATAAAGCATACCGAAATATATTTGACCGATGCGGGTTAAAATATTTTGTTGTTGGTGCATCAAGTGGTGCCATGGGTGGAACTGGCTCAGAAGAATTTATGGTTAAATCTTCTGCAGGTGAAGATACTGTTGCGTATTGCGAATCATGTGGTTATGCCGCAAACGTTGAAGTAGCCGCTTCGAGAGTAGATGTAATTAAACGCGATAATGAAAGTAAAAATATTTATGAGATCAGCACTCCCGATGTAAAGAGCATTGACGAATTATGTGAGTTTTTAAAAACTGCCTACGAAGCAGGTTGATGAAAATTTGTGCAAAATCCAGAGTTTATATTCACAATGGTTCGGCTGTTCTAATTCTTATGCAGGGCAATGATGAAGTAAATGAATCGAAGCTCGAAAAAGTTTTAGGAGGAAATGTTCGTCCCGCTCATCCCGAAGAATTATTGGAAATCACAGGGGCAGATGCTGGTTCTATTGGCCCTATTGGATTTAAGGATAGAATTATTTCGGATCTGAAATTAAAAGACAGAAATAATTTATTCAGCGGTGCAAATAAAAATGATTATCACATCGGAGGCATAGATTTTCTCCGCGATGTGAAAAATAACGAGTATGCTGATTTGAGAATTGTGCAGTCGGCAGAAGGCTGTTCGAATTGTGATAAGAACCTGGAAGTATTTTCTGCAATTGAACTCGGACACATATTCAAGCTTGGCACAAAATATTCCGAATCAATGGGTGCAAAATTTATTGATGAAAAAGGTGAAGAGCATCCAATAATAATGGGCAGTTACGGAATAGGCGTTGATCGTGTAATGGCTTGTTTTATTGAGCAGAACAATGATGAAAATGGTATCGTTTGGAATAAAACTCTCGCACCATTTGATGTTCACCTAATCGCTTTGAATCTGAAAAAGGAATTAGTAGCAAATACAACCGAAAAAATTTACTCTGAACTAAAATCAAATAATTTAGAAGTTTTATATGATGATCGCGACGCTGCCGCCGGATTCAAATTCAATGATGCAGATCTTCTTGGTTTGCCGATACAGGTTGTTATTGGTGAGAAAAAGTTGAAAGATAATAAGTGCGAAGTAAAGGTTCGTAAAACAGGTGAACGATTTGATGTTGAGTTGAGTGAGTTGAATGATAAAATAAAAGAATTGCTCGACAGTATCGTTTAATATTTGTAGAGACGCATCACGATGCGTCTCTACAGTTCTTTATTTAATTTTCCTAATTCCCATCTTTATCCTCTCAAATTTCTCCTTGTCCACAAAAACTTCCGAAAATATTTCTTTAATTATCTTTTCATTTATTTTGTCAAAGCTGTTTTTATCCGGAGTTATACAGCACCCGGCAAGATCAACCGATGCGGGACTCAGCAAAATCCGGTCTTTATCCTCAAGAAAAAAGTGTGTGGGTCTGTGTTTTTCTCTTATAAAAATTGCTATCTGCCATCCAAACTCTTCACTATAGCCGGAAATAATATTGAGCATAGATTCAGGTTCGGATGGATTTTCTTCGTTCAATAGTTTTAAAATTTTATTAAACCGGTTTACCAGTAAGTCAAAATCTAAAGATTCCATTGTGATGAATTTTCTAAGTCCGTCATCAACTGCGGTGATGAGAATCTTTTCTTCATCAATCAATGCCTCGCCAAATTCATTTTTAACCAGATGAAATTCGTCATCAAGGGGCATAAAACTTTTTGTGCCAGCCTGGAAATGTAAATGATCGGGAGCAGAGGCACCGCATTTTGGTCCGTTATAAACAACCGAGTAGTGTTTTGATAAGTCCTTGCTGAAGTTTAATAAAAACGGGAAAGTATCCGATATTCTCTGTGGCTGATGTTTTAAATGCGATAAAGTTAAATGCTCTGGAAATATGGGAAAAGGATTAACCAAAACGATGTATTCATTCTTGTAAATAATTCCCTTTTGTTCCTCGGGTAAATTCTTAATGCATAAAAAACATTTTCTTTCATTGATGGATTTTTCATCAACCTTTGCCGAAGTTGAAATCATTCTGCCCGGATTGAACTGTACTTTTATTTTGTAACTGCCGAAGCGGAAAGATTTAGTCATTACATCTTTCAGCATATCGTAATTATCACGGTTTAGCTTCCATGCTTCATACTGCTGAGCAAATAGCAGTTTTACAGCTTGCGCATAATCGTTGACACTTAAGACCTCATTTATTTTATCAGTGTTTAAGAATTTTTCTTCCATTGAAATAATTAATCAATTTATGTTTAAAATTTCTTGCTCGTAATACATTATTGTCTGATCCATAATTAAGTTTATATCAAAAATTTCCTGTGCTCTTTTGCGGGATGCCGCGCTAAAAATTTTTCTTTTCACAGGATCATTGATAAGAATTTCAATCTTATTAGCAAGATTATCCGCATCTTTATTCTTAAAAAGCAGAGACGTAACCCCATCAACAGCAATATCAAGTACCCCATCGGAATCTGAACAGACAGAGGGAATGCCCATGGATAAAGCTTCGGCAAGTGCAATACCGAACGCTTCTGCGTGTGAGGGGAAAATAAAAATATCCATAGCTGCAAGAACATCAGGCGTATCACTTCTGAAACCCGTGAAAATAATATTGGTTAGCTTTTTATCTTCAACAAGTTTTTTAATTCGTCCCGCATATTCATCCTCACCGCGGCTTGCTTCACCCACTATCATAAATTTAAGGTTATTATTTTTTTTTGATAATTTCTCGGCAGCAGCTATAAATTCTTCGTGTCCTTTACCCGGACTGAATCTTGCAATCATACCAAGAACTAATTCGTCATCAGAAATATTAAACTCTTTGCGAACTTTGTTTCGGTCTGTTTTAATAGGATCAAATCTTTTAGTATCAACAGCATTAAAGAGAAGTTCAATTTTTTCTTTAGACAAAGGAGTTGTTTCTATAAGATTGTTTTTAATTACAGTGCTGATGGCAAAAGCTTTTGTAACTCTGTTATATAAAAATCTGTGAAGGATATCCTTTTTAACTATAAATGAACCCACCTGCTTGGTAAAGAAAAGAGGGATGTTGGATTTAGCTAATTTTAAGGCGGGAACAGTTAACCACAAATCCTTTGATGCCTGTGTATGAACCAAATCAAAAGATCCGCGCTTTAAAATGTTTGATATTCTTACTGTTGTAAATGGATGGATATAACCCGATGCCTTTACCGCATGAATGATAAGTCCGAGGTTGTTAGCTTCAATATGCATTCTGGATTCAGCGATACAAAGAAGTTCAACATTTATATTTCGCTCAAGCAGTTTTCTGATAAAAGTAAGAGTGATCATTTCCATACCGCCCCAGCTGCTTGATAAACAGGAATATAGTATTTTCATTTACTTTGAAGTGCTCCTGTTTGAACTAGTAATACTCGTATTCTTATCCTTACATTATTAATTTTATTCATCCTAGTAAATCTTTTTTAATTGTGCACCTTTAAAGTAATGAATTGCAATTTCATCAAACTGGTAACCTTGTTCAGCCATAACGGCAGCACCGATTTGACAAAGCCCAACCCCGTGGCCCCAACCCGCTCCATAAATTATAAATTTTTCAGGAAGACCATTTATTTCTCCAACCTTTTCAACTTCTATTGCAGAACTGTAGAGATGAGTTTTTGAGAGAACTCTTCTTATTTCTAATTCTTTCCCTATAATAAGAGTTTTTTTTGTACCGACTATTTTAAGTTTTATAAGTCGTGAAGAAAAACCCCTTTCAATAGGTATTAAATCTACTATAGATCCGAAATCTATTCCTGATTTTTCTCGAATAAGTTGAGAAATCTCCTTCTGAGTATATTCAACTTTCCAGCGATAAAAATCTTTCGTTTCCTGATCATAATCCAAAAGTATCTGGTTAAGAATTTTAACATCACTAGTATTGCAGAAAGCCGGAGGATTTCCCTTGATCCACTTAACAGCATTGTCCTCAAACGAAAAATCAGTTTTATAGTTATCAACCTCATATTTATAATCAAAAACAGCCGATAAAGATTTGTATTTAACAGGTTCCCATACATTTTCAAACGATTCAGATATCCCGCCGCAGGATTTGGAAAAACGTGCATCAAGGATTTTATCCTCGCTTATCAGAACAATTCCCGAAGTTTCCTCAACTGCTTTTTTTGCAATTCCGGTTGTAACCTTAGTAACTCCCTGATAACGTTGGCAATGGTCATCGGCGCAAACATCAAACAGTTCGTGATCTTCTCTGTCGTACCATTTTATTAATTCTTTATCATTGGAAAAAGTAGATTGATATTTTATTTTTTCCTGATGCAAGTATTTTGATTTTTCTATTTGAGCAAGCATCCAGCTTCTTGAAACAACCGCAGTTGCCTTTAACATTTCCAGAGAACTCTTAGCACTCATTTCAGATGAAATTACGCTTGTAAGATATTTTTCAATCGGAATAATATTGACAACAGTTATTTTATTTTTATCTGCAATAAGTTTTAATGTGTGAGTAAATCTTTGTTTCTCTTTTCTTTCCCAATGGAATTTCACACCTATGATGACATCTCTTACAAGAAAGGATTCAGAAATCGGTTCACGTGGTTCGAAAATAATTTCATTAATAGCCTCCAGATTATCGTTTTCACCCTTTAATATAATTCTACTATCATCCGCTTCAGCTGTAAACCTTCCGCTAAAAGTTTTATTAAAACCGTAAATACTGAATTCACCATAAAGTTCGAAGCTTATGACTTTATCGGTAAGTATTCCTACGGAAATCAAGGGTTCGGTATCGGGAATCATAATCTTTACAATATTATTTAATGAGAAATTTTTCTATATCAAAAATACTTAATCCTGTAATCAAAATCGTTCCATTATGGTAATTGGTAAAATTGAATCAATCTATTTAATTTGTATTAGATTAATATAGAATAAATATGCAAAAAGAAAACATAACGATAATTGGCTTTCCGATAGACCTTGGAGCAGGTAGAAGAGGAGTGGATATGGGTCCCTCCGCTTTGAGAATTGCAAATCTGAAGCAACGTCTCGAATCACTTAAATATATAGTGAATGATACCGGTGATATTAATATTCAAATAGCTGAACAACAAAAAATTACAAATCCTAAACTGAAGTACATCAATGAAATTTTGAAGACTTCTAAAATTTTAGCCGGTAAAGTTGAACGAACATTAGAAAAAGGTGATTTTCCTATTTGTATCGGCGGTGATCATTCCATGGCTTTGGGTACTATTGCAGGTATTTCTTCATTCTGCAGGCAAAAAAAACTAAAACTTGGTGTAATATGGATTGATGCACATGCAGATATGAATACAGATAAAACCACTCCGTCAGGGAATATTCACGGAATGCCGCTTGCAGCCTCTCTGGGATTGGGTCATCCGGACTTGGTAGGTTTATACGGATTTGCACCGAAGTTAAATCCGGAGAATTGTGTTTTAATCGGCATTCGTAGTGTTGATACTGAAGAAAAAAAGAATATTAAGAAATTAAATATTCCTGTTTATACGATGAGCGATGTTGATAAGTTGGGAATACATAGAATCATCAGCAGAGTGTTAAAGCAATTCAAAGAAAAGGTTGATCATATTCATGTTAGTTTTGATGTTGACAGCGTTGACCCCGCCGTTGCTCCCGGTGTTGGAACACCTGTGCCGGGTGGTTTAAGTTACAGGGAAGCTCATCTTCTAATGGAATCAATTGCTGAGTGCGGCTGTATGTCATCACTTGAAGTAGCGGAAGTGAATCCAATTCTTGATAAGTATAACAAAAGCGCAGAGTTTGCCGCTGATTTGATTGCTTCAAGTATGGGGCAGAGGATTTTGTGATACCATCTAAAAAAGTTCTGATTATCTTAATTTTATTTGTCTGGGTGTCGGTTTTACTTAGTTTGTTCGGAGTCGTAGATCTGGACTATTCAGAAATAATCGCTTACACATTACTTTTTCTTGGTATAACTGTATTTTATCCTTCCTTTAACAAAAATGATAAATTGGGAATATTTTTAGGATCAACAATCTTTTTAATAGGAATAACTTTTTTCACAACAAATTATTTTGAAATAAATGATCCTTCTCAAATACTTATTCCCTCAACTCTTCTGATTGTAGCAATTTCATTTCTGCTGATATTTTTAGCAGATACACGCAACAAAAAATTTCTTTATATCGGATTGTTAATTTGTGCTGTGGGGATATTTACTGTATTTGATAGAGGAAACCCGGAAATTGGTTCTTACTTTATTTCAATAAAAAACCTAATAGGAAAATTCTGGATTGTTGCTCTGCTAGTGATTGTAACTGTCTTTATTCTGAGTAAAGAAAGAAAAAAAGATCAGCAGCGATAAGTATGTCGTTAACAATAAAGTAAAAAAACAGATGTGGCAATAACGGTATAAAGAATATTAAAAATTATTATTCCGACAAACTTTATACACGAAAACCTATATCACCAATCTCTTCTATATATAATGTACCCGCATCTCTTTTTAAATCATTAACTTCCTTTTTCAATTCATTAATATCGGAAGAGAGTTTTAAGTAAACAAAAGTGATTGCCGCCAACAAAAGAATGTAGAGAATAATATCAATAAGCAGTCCCGTAGAAATTTTATTTTTTGGCTTTTGTGGTTCCACAAATCTTTCACGCTTAAGAGGAATCTCTTCAACAGTAGTTTTACGTTTTGCTTTTTCTTCAAGCATCTGCCTAAATTTAGATTGAATAGCCGGCTTGACTGGCGGAATCTCTTTTGCTTCCGGCATAGGTTCTATTTTTTCATCAGGAACAATTTGAGGATGCTCAACTATGTCCTCAATTTTTTCATCTACTTCTAATTGAACACCTAAATCGGCTAAATCTAGATCAATATTTTCTTCGTTTTGGATTATATCTATCTGTGCTTTTTCTTCAGAAACCGGTGGCTCGGGAACAGTAAGCTCATCATCAACCGGAGATTTAATTTCAAACTTATATCCTGAAATTGGCTGCTCTTCAATTGAATCACTCTGTGCATCAAGTGGAATTTCCTCAGATGTTGAATCAATAACCTCCGGTTGAGTTACTTCCTCGAATACATCAGCTAGACTTTCTTCTTCTTTCGGTTCAATAGGAAAAACCTGATCACCCAAAACAGTTGTTTCCGGATAAATAATATCTCTGTCCGATTGATCTGTTCTTCCCTCTAAACTCATTTTCTCTTTTAATTCTGCTATTGCATCATAAATTCTTTTAGCTACTTTATCTTTAAGAGAAGCATCGGGGGCTTTAATTTCAAGAATTATTGGAAGAAGAGAACTTAAATTCTGTAGTTCGCCAAATTCCTTCCATGGGAAAACACCGCCCATATTTAGAAACTCGTTCAGCTCTTTGTGTTCGTTATTATCCAGGCAGCCTAATGCTTTAGCCTGAATCATTTCTGCCGCTGTATCTTTATCCATCATAGTGAGCTGCCTTTAACAAGATTTTTAAGGTTATTTATAGCAATTCTTATTTTAGATTTTACGGTTTGAACAGGAATGTTTAACCGTTGGGCTATTTCCGTTTCGGACATTCCTTCATAATAGGCAAGATTAAATACGTATCTCTGCGCATCGGTTAAAGTATTAAATGCTTTGTCAATATTGGGTCTTAATTCGAGTGCAGTATTTAAATCCAGCGGGTCAATTTCTTTTGACAGCAAGGGAATGATTTTTTCATCTTCATAGCTATCGCTGTATTCAACTGTCAGGTGTCCATACATTCTTTTTTTTGCATCAACCGCTTTATTTCTTGCTAGCATAATCAACCATGAGTAAACATTTTCGGTTGACATATCGAACATATAATATTTCTTCCAAATAATCAGAAAAATATCTGCAAGAACTTCTTCGGCAACGTCCCTTGAACGAACAATTTTATGTATGAGAGTATAAAGTACAGGTGAATATCTGTCATAAAGAAGTTCTAACGACTTTGAATCTTTAGCGGCAATTTTTTGCATTAATTCAAAATCTGTGAGTTCTATTTCGGTTGACATAGCATTCCAGTATAGTTTTGCCCGAAAACTAAGTTAACCGCTTCAAAAAATCAATTGTTTCGGATACTTTCAAACCGATTTTCATTCTACTTTTAGATATTAAGTATGATTTAAGTGAATAACTGTGAGAAAAATAGAAGTGATATAACTTTTATGTGGTTGTTTGCCGATAATTTCGTGTTTCAAGCTTATATTGTATTTTTTTATCTTTACACACTTAATTAATTAAAGAGGCTGACCAAAAATTAATTTTGTCATTTCGACTGCAGAGAAAAATCTTGTCCATCAAAAAGATTTCTCGGTTGACGGACTCCTTAGAAATGACATTCCTGATTTATTGGTTAACCCCTTCTAAAATGACGAAAGAATTATGACTTCACATAAAATAAGACAACAGTTTTTAGATTTTTTCAAGAATAAAAAACATAAAATAGTTCATTCGGCTCCGGTAGTTCCATTTGATGATCCCACTTTACTTTTTACAAACGCAGGTATGAACCAGTTTAAAGATGTATTCCTAGGAACAGGTTCAAGAGAATATAAACGAGCTGCTGATACTCAAAAGTGTATTCGTGTTTCCGGAAAACATAACGACCTGGAAGAGGTAGGTTATGATACTTATCACCACACATTTTTTGAAATGCTTGGCAACTGGTCTTTCGGTGATTACTATAAAGCAGAAGCCATTGAATGGGCATGGGAATTATTAACAAAGGTGTGGAAACTTCCTAAGGAAAGATTGTGGGCAACAGTTTATAAAGATGATAATGAAGCTTTTGAATTATGGAATACAAAAACAGATATAAATCCAAAGCACATTTTAAAATTTGGCGAGAAAGATAATTTTTGGGAAATGGGAGAAACCGGTCCGTGCGGTCCCTGTTCAGAAATACACATAAGCGTTGGTGATGACTATGATAATCCGGCTCTTGTGAATGCAGGCGTTCCGGACTGTATTGAGATATGGAACCTCGTTTTCATTCAATACAACCGTGATGAACAACGGAACACTACACGAACTTCCCGCAAAGCACGTTGATACCGGAATGGGTTTTGAACGCGTATGTGCTATCCTGCAAAAGAAAACCTCAAATTATGATACGGATGTTTTCACTCCATTGATAAACGAAGTAGCAAAGCTGAGTAAAGTTAAATATGAAAAAGAGGAAGACAGAATACCAATGCGAGTAATTGCAGATCATATTCGTGCATTAACATTTGCAATCGCAGATGGCGCTGTACCCGGTAATGACGGAAGGGGTTATGTTCTTCGCAGAATATTAAGACGCGCTGCTCGTTACGGAAGAAAATTAAATCTTAGGGAACCTTTTCTTTATAAGCTTGTTGATGTTCTTTCTGAAACTATGGGTGATGTGTTCCCTGAAGTAAAAGAAAAGAAAGATTATGTTAAAAAAGTAATTAAGGCGGAAGAAGAAAGCTTTAATGCAACTCTTGACCGAGGCATAGAACTATTTGATGAAGTCGTAATAAAACTTCAGAAGAAAAAAGAAAAATTAATTCCCGGTGACGATGTATTTAAACTTTATGATACTTTCGGTTTTCCTGTTGATCTTACAAATGTTATGGCTCGTGAAATTGGAATGGCAATTGATGAAGATGGCTTTATAAAGTTGATGGAAGAACAGAAGGACCGATCAAGAAGCGTGGTAAGACCTGGAACCGGTGTCCTTAAGTTTACTGGTTATCCACCTGAAATTTCTATAAACAAAATTGAAGGGAAAACAGAATTCACAGGATACGATGAGTTAAAAACCAAAGCAAAAATAACTACCGTTATAATCGATGGTGAAAATACTTTGGTTATTACTAGATAAATCACCCTTTTACGTTGAATCCGGTGGACAAACAGATGACTTAGGAAAAATTATTGTTGGCAAAAACTCTTTTGATGTTATTGATGTTGCAAAAGTTGATGATCAAGTAATTCATGTTATTAAATCAAATAAAAGTGATTTAATAAAAACTGGAACAGAAGTAATTGCGGAAGTTGATGAAGTCCGTCGGTGGGATATAATGCGAAATCACTCCGCGACTCATTTTCTGCATAAAGCATTAAGAACTGTTTCTGGGAACACATGTTCAGCAGGCTGGTTCTTATGTTGGTCCGGATAGACTTACGTTTTGATTTTACTCACTTTGCTAAAGTAACTGCAGAGGAAATTCTTGAAATTGAAACAATTGTTAATGAACAATTAAGAAGAAATATTCCGCTATGATTCATCACCGCGATACTCCATTTGAAGAAGCAAAAAAAATGGGTGCACTTATGTTTTTTGGTGATAAGTATGGTGATAAAGTAAATGTTGTTCAGTTTGGTGATTTTACTATGGAATTCTGCGGCGGAACACATGTTAAAAATTCTTCTGAAATAGGACTATTTCAAAATTATTAGTGAAGCATCAATTGCAAGTGGAGTAAGAAGAATTGAGGCTGTAACCGGAGCCGGAGTAGAAAAGTATATTCAATCCCAGCTTGAACAAATGAAACAATCAGAACGGCGAGTTGAGGAGCTTCTTGATATCAAAAAGAAACTTGAAAAAGAAATTGCTGAACTTAGAATAAATGAAAAACTCGAACAGCTTGATCATATTCTTTCAATTCATTCAGATGCAAAAGGAATATTTATTTATAAAGGAAGAGTACACGCAGACAGTATGGATGAATTAAAATCATTTGGCGATGAACTGCGTAATAAAATAAAAAGCGGAGTTGGAGTTTTAATCTCACAGATTGATGATAAAGTTGGTATTGTTGCGGTTGTATCCGATGATTTAATAAAAGAGAAAAAACTCAGTGCAGGCAAAATTGTTGGTGAGCTTGCAAAACTTGTCGGCGGCGGCGGTGGCGGTCGAAGTCATCTTGCAACTGCAGGTGGGAAGGATGTTTCGGGGATTCCTTTAGCATTAAGTAAAGTTGAAAAAATTGTTGGTGGTTTTTTATAGTCAACTTTATAACTTAAGTACTAGGTGTTCTAGTGTCTTAGTGGTAAAAAAGAATTAGTCAATGTCAAAATCCAAAGTAAAATATATTTGTTCAAATTGCGGTTATGAATCGGTACGATGGCTTGGTAAATGTCCCGAATGTGATAACTGGAATACTTTCACAGAAGAATTAATTGAAACAGGAAGAAGAAAATCAAATAAAGTTCCACAGAAAGTAACATTTCACAAGATAAGTGAAATAACTGCAACAGAAGAAGATAGAATAAAAACCGGAATAACCGAATTTGATCGTGTGCTTGGAGGCGGACTTATGCCCGGCAGTGTAATTCTTCTCGGTGGCGATCCCGGAATAGGTAAATCAACTCTTGCCATGCAGGCAGCAGCAAACATTAAAGATAAAATTCTATATGTAACAGGCGAAGAGTCTGAAAAACAAATCAAGCTTCGTTCGTCGCGACTAAAAATTAAATCCGATGAGTATTATGTTCTTGCAGAAACAGAGCTTGGACAAATCATAGCATCCATTAATAATCTTTCTCCCGCCGTTGTAATTATAGATTCTATTCAAACAATGTACAGAGGTGAATTAGAAAATTCACCTGGCACAATAACACAAGTCCGTGAATGTACATCTTTGTTGATGGAAGAAGCAAAGAAAAATCAATATAGCGTAATAATCATTGGTCATGTTACAAAAGAAGGAATGATTGCCGGACCAAAACTTCTTGAACACATTGTTGATACGGTAATTCAATTTGAAGGTGAATCAAATCATTCGTTCAGAATTTTAAGAGCACAGAAGAACAGGTTTGGGAGCACTAATGAAATCGGTGTTTTTGAAATGCGTGAAGACGGTCTTCGAGAAGTAAAAAATCCAAGCGAATTATTTTTGAGTGAAAGAGAAAAACAAACTCCCGGCTCTGTTATAACATCCAGTATAGAAGGAACAAGACCAATTCTTTTAGAAGTTCAGGCGCTGGTAACTCCTTCTAACTATGGTTATCCGCAAAGAGTCACAACAGGATTCGATCAACGAAGATTATCAATACTGCTTGCCGTACTTGAAAAGAGAGCAAACATCAGGGTATCTGCCGCAAATGTTTTTTTGAATATTGCGGGTGGTATGCGTGTTCAGGAGCCTGCCGTTGATCTTGCTGTATGTATAAGCACAGCCTCAAGTTTATTGGATAAGGTTGTTGACAATCAAACAGTTGTAATCGGTGAAGTTGGGTTAGGTGGAGAGATAAGAAGTGTTGGTAATATTGAGAAAAGAATACAGGAGGCAGAAAAATTAGGATTTACTAAAGCTATAGTTCCTGCAGGAAATGAAAAAGGATTAAAGCTATCAAATAAAATAAAAGTTACCTTCGTTGAAAATTTGCATCAGGTAATAAAACTTTTATTGAATTAAACATATATAACCTGAAAGTAAAATTTTAAATTATAATTCGTTTCAGCACAGATTAAAATTATTACTTTTTCATCATTTCAGCGAGTAATTCTGCAATAACTCATCTAATCATACTATTCTTCATTTCGATAAAATTTCACTTTTTCACCGGAAATTATTGTAAAAACTCTTCCCAATGTCTCAAATGTAGATGAAAAAAGGGCTTTTCAGCTTAAAATAACATAAAATTTTAGAAAAAATATTTGTTTCTAAAATTAATATTTCTATCTTTCTGCGCGTTGAAAGACGCATTTTTGTTCAATTAATTAAAGGTTCGTTTTGTGAGTACTAAACTTTTCGTTGGTAGTCTTCCTTGGTCTTTAAGCGACGAAGAACTTCAGGCAGCTTTTGCTCCGCATGGAAATGTTCTTTCCGCTAATGTTGTGACCGATAAGGAAACCCGCAGATCCAGAGGATTCGGATTCGTTGAATTTGAAAATGAATCTGAAGCGACTGCAGCCATCCAGGCATTAAATGGTTCTGATCTCAAAGGCCGCAACATCATCGTTAGCGAAGCAAAGCCTAAAAAGTAAGAGTTTTTAGTGACCTGTTCTTTAAGCGCTCCTTTGTGAGCGCTTTTTTATTATCTGGGCTATTCATCTATAAATTTCTATTGATATTTGATGAACATCCCTAGATGGGGAATGATGCAAAATCAACACATTACAATTTAACCGTTGCCATAACCGCTCATCCTAAAATATGATTTTCTCTCGCTTTCACTATTTATTTTTATCACAGAAATTTTAAGGAAATCGAGTAATGAAACTATATTTACTTTTTCTTTTAATGGCTCAGCTAATTTTTGCATCTGAAAACCCAAATCAGGACAAAGTTCTTCATCTAAAAAAAGTTGATATAGAAATAAATGTTGATGGAACAATAGATGATGTATGGAATGAAGCAGATTCAACAAATGATTTCTTTCAGCTTTCTCCATACTATGATCAACCAGTATCGCAACAGACAACAGCAAAAGTTCTCACCACTGAAGACGCACTTTATTGTTTAATAATTAGTTATGGGGATAAGGAGAATATTCAAACAACAACAGGCGTGCTTGATCAGTATGGCGGAGATGTCGTTTCATTTATGATTGATACTTTTGGTGACAAACAATCAGCTTATAAATTTGCTGTTTCTGCCGGTGGAGTTAGAATGGATTGCCGCTTACTTGACGATGCAAGAAACAGAGATTACAGTTGGGATGGAATTTGGTTTGCCGGCTCTAAAGTTTATGATTGGGGCTATGTTGTTGAAATGAAAATTCCATATAAATCAATTAAGTATGATAAGAGTTTAACAGAATGGGGACTGGATTTTGACAGATGGATTCCTGTAGCTCAAGAAGATCAATACTGGTGTAGGTATGAGCAAAGCGAAGGTCAAAGAATTTCTAAATTTGGTAAACTTATCTTTAAAGATTTCAACCCAACAGTAACGGGACTTAATCTTGAAATATATCCTGTTGCTTTATCAAAAATAAAATATATCGGAGATAACAAATATGATTTTGATCCGGAAGCCGGCCTTGACATTTTCTTCAATCCATCACAGCAATTAACGTATCAACTCACTGCTAATCCGGATTTTGCACAAATTGAAGCCGATCCGTTTTCGTTTAACATAAGTAGGTATGAATCTTACTTTAGCGAAAGAAGACCGTTCTTTACTGAAGGCAATGAAATCTTTATGCCTTCAGGAAGGCAAAGAAACACAGGCTTTTACAGACCACTCGAGCTGTTTTATTCCAGAAGAATTGGAAAGTTGCTGCCCGATGGGCAGGAAGTTCCACTTGTTCTAGGAACGAAAGCATTCGGCAGAATTAATGAATGGGAATATGGAGGTTTTCTTGCTTTAACAGGGAAAGTTAAATATCTGGATGAGGATGATAGTTTGCAGACAGAAGACAGAGCGATTTTCGGTTCTGCAAGAGTTAAAAAACAAATTTTTGATAATTCCTCGGTCGGTGTACTATTCGTCGGAAAACAAACACAGGATAATACTTACGGTGTAATTGATATTGACGGTGCATTCAGAGAATCTAATTGGCAGCTTGCATACCAGTTTGCCAGATCAATTGAAAATTCAGAAGGAGATTATGCCGGTTCAGCCGGGTTAACTTTATCAACAGATAAATGGCTTTCTTATCGCACGAACCCGCGCAGTCGGGAAAAATTTTGATGTTCAACAAGTCGGTTTTGTTCCATGGACAGGTACATTTGAATTTGTTTCTATCAATGGACCTATCTGGTATTATGATGAAGGTTATATAAGGCAAATACTGATGTACACCGGTCCGATAATTTATTATGAAGATGCTGATCTTTTTACTGATTACGGCTGGTTGTTTGGTTTTAATATGCAGCTAAGAGATAACTGGGGATATGAGACAAACCTCATATTAACAAAAAGCAAAGACGAAGGAGTCCAGTACACATCTTATGAGATCTCTTTAAGTTCATGGTATAACATTTCCCCAAAATGGAATGGCAATCTCTACGGCGGTTATACAAAGACGTATAATTTTTCAAGAGATTATCTTGCTTACTATTCTTGGCTCGGCTTGCAGGGAAGCTGGCGAGTGATTGATGAATTTCAGATAGGAACAAGTTACGATATGTTTATTGAATTTGATCCCGATCGTGAAATTGAAGACATTACTTTTAATGCTCGTCCTTATTTTTCTCTAACTCCAATTAATGATCTTAATATCAGGATGTACGTTGATAATGTTTTTGTTCGGTCTTCCGACAAAATGGAAAGAGTTATTGTCGGATTTTTATTTTCCTGGAATTTTTTACCCAAAAGCTGGATATACTTTGCCTACAATGAGTTTAGAGATCGCAGTGATGAATATGATATTAATAATAATATTCTTCCAAACAGAATGCATGTAACGGATAGGGCAGGAGTGTTTAAAGTGAAGTATCTTTATTACTTTTAGCGATGATAAAATAAAAAAGATCAAAGTAAAAAAACAAAATTTTCAATTAAAAACATTGGAGACTATTTCAAAGAAGCCGACATACGTTCCAACAACGCTGCCTAGACTTGTAAGTATAAATACTAAAAACACTTTTAATAATTTGTTCTTCCACCACTGAGATAGTTTATTAAAATCAGTTGTTACCGTTTGAAATTCTTTAACTACAGGCGGTTGAAAGTAAGCTTGTATAAATGCTGCAACGTATCCTGCTCCAATAACCGGAGTTAAGCTGGTAAATGGTGCGGCAAAGAATGAAATTAAAATCGTAAAAGGATGAGCAACAGCAATAATAGCACCCAGCGCACTTGGAATTCCATTTGCTAAAAACCAGAATAATGCATTATCACCGGCTTCTGTCAAACCTTTGTTTAAACCAATATAGAAAATTGAGCCAACAATAATTAATGGAATTCCCCAGCCAATAATTTTAAGAATCGGTGAAGAGGGAGGAATTTTTTCTATTTCTTCAAGATTAAAATATTGATCTTCTTTAAGATAATTTATTATTCCATTCACGTGTCCGGCACCGACTACCGAGACGATTTTTTTCCCTTTTGCAAGTTTCATTTTCTCGGCAATGTAAATATCGCGCTCATCAATAAGAACTTGTTTTAAAACAGGCATTACTTTACCGAGTTCTCCCATCATTTCGGAAAGGACATCTTTGCTTCGAAGCTCAGCTAACTTCTCTTCAGTTATTTCCTGATTTTCAAACAATCCGGCTAATCCACCGGTCATGAATTTTATTTTTTGCCAAAAACTCATGGAACGCCAGGCCCGACGAAGAGTTATTCTTACTTCACGATCGCAAAGTTCAATTGGAATATTAAATTCGGCGGCAGTCTTAGTTGCTTCTAGAAGTTCTGTACCCGGAGTTACTCCAAGTTTTTCACCAAGCTTTTTTTGATATGATGCAAGAACAAGATTAATTATCAAAGTGCTTAGTTGTTTTTCTCTAATGATGGTTTTTAGATCAAGATTTTCCCATCTGTTTTTTTCTGATAAAGCTTTAAACCTTTTTTCATCAAGTTCAACACATACGATATCAGGACGTTCTTCTTCAATTATTTTTTTTACAAGATCAGCAGATTGACGGGAGATGTGTGCAGTTCCAACGATAATAAATTGCTTATCAGCTAACTCAATAATCTGAACATCTTCGTTGTATTTTACAGCAGAAATATCACTTTTTGTATCCAATAGAAATCTCGTAACAAATTTATCATTAAAAATTGACCCGCAAATTTAAGAAAATCTGTGTTCATTATTAATCTTTGTAAAATCACAAAGAATATTGTTTGCAACCTTGCATTATTTATTAAGTAAAGTTATGTTAAGAATAATATTTAGCAGGACAAATATATTATGAAGAATCTCAGCTTTTTTTTAATAATGTTTTTGTGTTCTCAGTTGTTTGGACAAGAGAATCCCGGCGACGAAATAAATAATCTGAAAGTGTCGATAAATGGAACATTTAAGAACATAATAAACAGGCAGTCGGGGGAAAGATTTTCCCCCAATCAAATCTTTAAATCCACATTTGAAATTGGTGAAGTTACTGATGAGCAGAGAAATCTTTATAACTTGAAATTTTATCGAGACGATGATTTACTCTTTACAATGGTAAAAACTCCGGGATCAGATTTTGAAATATCTAACAGTGGCATAATTGTTTTTTATGATCATTCAAAACATTTTATTGGTGAACTGTCATTACACTTTTATTCACCGGATGGACAAAATCTTTTTTCTGGAACATTTAAAAGAGCTAATGGGTTTTTATTTTCTGAAAGTGGAAACATTTATGCAACAAGAACAACCGAAAAAATAATTACAATAGAGTTCCCACAGATATTTATTAAAGAATATGAAAAAGGTCTTGCTTTTTCATTTGACGAAACAGGAAATATTTTGGCTATAGCTGATGAAGATTTTGTGAGGGTATATCAAAACGGACTATTGAAAAATAAATTTATTTCGAACTTCATGTTCCCAAGACGAATTGCACTTTCAAGCGAAAACGATGTTCTGGTTATTACAGATAAAAGAAATATAAAGGCGTTCACTTTAAATAATCCCCAATTACTTTTTTCCGATGAGTTGACGGGTGATTTATCATTTAGGGATTTAAAAATCATAGGAGAAAAAATTGCAACGGGAATTCATAAAAAAAACCAGATGGAATCGCAAGGAGTAATACGTATATATGAAAGCAACGGAAGTAAAGTTCAGAATATTGAAGGAGAAAAGAGAGAATTAACGATTTTTCCCACGACAAATCTTCAAAAGAAAGATAACTCTAGCATTGAACCAATACCATGGCCACACTATCCCTTTGACAGCACGAGAACGATATGGAATCACTATGAGCAACACATGGGCGGTAGCTCGGATTATTCATATCTTCACCAGGGACTGGATTTAATTACGCCAATAGGTGAACCGACTTATGCCGTAAAGAGCGGAATTGTTAAGCTAGTCCTCACTCTTGGAGGAAATATTTATTGGCGTGTTGCGATTAGCGACTCTCAAAATGCCGGTGTATCAGACGGTTGGCTTTATGCACATCTTATTCCCGAAACAATTCAGGTGGAAGTTGGAGATACTGTTCAGCAGCATGATTATCTTGGAGATATTGTAGAATGGACAAGTGAGTGGGGCCATATTCATTTCGTTGAGATTAAAGATTCAGGAATCGTATGGCTTTATACTGATGGTGAATGGGGAATAAATTTTAATCCTATGTTAGCCCTAACTCCGCTTGATGATACCATTTCACCAATTATTGCTGAGGTGTTTCCAGGTTCATTATTTGGATTTTGCACTAACGAAACCAGCAACTATATGAATCCCGATAGCTTATACGGTCAGATAGATATTATAGTACAAATTATTGATGCTTCCGGTGATTCCGAATGGCAACAACCTGGCTATGAAATATATTACTGGATAAAAAGGATAAGTAACAATGAAATTATCCTTGAAAGAAAGCTTGCACATATTCTCAACCATAAATATGAAATGTATAATTCGAATTACTACGAACCGTATGCCACAGTTCTTTATAAGAGAGATGCAACTCTCCCATCACCAAGCTGGATGGATCCGATTCGTGGTTTTTACCATATACTAACCAATAGCGACGGTGATTCCCTGATTGATATTTCCGAAAAAGGTCTTTCTTTTAACACCTCAGGTTATTATGATTCGGAATATAGAATTTACGTGGAGGTTTTTGATGAAGAAGGAAATTCTTCTCTCGATAGTATGGATGTATCTTTTAAGAACGGAATTTCTTCCTGTTAATTTAAATGAGGATGGGAACAACTATACTTTTAGATTAGAACAGAATTATCCCAATCCTTTTAACCCGTCAACCAGTATTCAGTATGCATTAGGCAGTAGACACTTTGTAACTTTAAATGTTTATGATGTATTGGGAAATTTAGTAGCGACACTTGTAGATGAGGAAAAACCTGCGGGAAACTATGAGGTTGAGTTTCAATCCTCAGTTGGCAGTCGCACCTCCAAAGGAGTCCCTTCGGGATTGGCAAGTGGGATTTATTTCTACCAGATAAACGCCGGTTCTTTTGTCCAAACAAGAAAAATGATTTTACTGAGGTGAAGTAGAAAGCAGTTTTATTGCTTATCCCCGACAAACCCGCTTAACAACAGGTGAATCGGGGATCGCAATTATATACTTTTAATTTATCCGTTCTTTTTCTGAAAGTCCTTCATAAAAGTTACAAGATCTTCAACGCCCTTTGTTGGAAATGCATTATAGAGTGATGCTCGTAATCCGCCAACAGAACGATGGCCCTTCAATCCATTAAACCCTGCTTTAGTGGCTTCGTCAATCAGCTTTTTCTCAAGGTCCGGAGTTGTAAGATTAAATGTAACATTCATTAGTGAACGTGAATCTTTTTCAGCGTGACCTTTATAATATCCATTGCTTTGATCAATACAATCATAAAGCAATTGCGCTTTCTTTTTATTTATTTCATACATTTTATCAAGTCCGCCATTCTTCAATAAATATCTGCCAACAAGATTGATAATATAAATTCCCCAGGTATTTGGAGTATTAAACATCGAATCATTATCAACATGGGTTTTATAGTTTAACATCGTGTGAAGAGAATCCTGACTTCTTTCAAGCAAGTCCTTTCTCATAATTATTAATGTTACGCCGGAAGGACCAATATTTTTTTGTGCCCCGGCATAGAGCATTCCATATTTCGTCACATCAATTTTTTTGTAAAGAATATCCGAAGATGCGTCGCATACTAATGGAACGGTTCCAACTTCCGGTTCGGTGTGAAACTGTGTTCCGAATATTGTATTATTGGATGTGAAGTGAACATAAGCAGCGTCCGGATCAAGTTTTAGCTCACTTTGTTTTGGAATTCTTTTAAAATATTTTTTATCGCCTTCGGATTCTTCGGTTGTGGCAGCAATGTTTACCGAGCCAACACGTTTTGCTTCTTTAATTGCTTTTTTAGACCAGCTTCCCGTTGAAATGTAATCTGCTTTATTTTTCGGTGGCATTAAGTTTAGGGGAACCATTGAAAATTGTAAACTGGCGCCTCCTTGAAGAAAGAGAATCGCATAATTATCGGGAATATCAAGAAGCTTCTTTAAGTTTTCTTTTGCTTCCTGAAGAATTGCATCGAATGTTTTGGAACGATGGCTTATTTCCATAACTGACATTCCTACTCCAGGGAGCGCAAATAATTCTTTTTGAGCTTCAAGTAATACTTCTTCCGGTAAAACTGCCGGACCAGCACTAAAATTATATATACGTTTTTCCATAATAATATTTCCTTCTATGTTTTCTGCACGATTTAAATTAAGTGTGTTAGTAATCCATCTCTAAGTTTTGGTTCAAACCATGTTGATTTTGGCGGCATAACTTCACCAGCGTCCGAGATGTTTATAAGATCATTAAGACTAACAGGGTAAAGTGAAAATGCCACTGCAGCTTTACCTGAATCAACAAGTTTCTCAAGTTCCTTTGTTCCGCGTATTCCTCCTATGAAATCGATTCTATTGCTTGTGCGGATATCTTCGATTCCCAAAATTGGTCGGAGTAAAAAGTTTTCCAGTATGCTTGCATCAAGTTTTTCACCAACAGATTTTTCAAGCGATAAACTTGCGAGAATAGAGTCACGTGATTTAAGCAAATACCATTTTTTATCCAGATACAGACAAAAGTGTTTCTGGACTTTTGGTTCTTTCTCTGTGGTTTGAGTTATTTCAAATTTTTCACTTACAGCGTTTAGAAAATCTTCTTTGCTTAATCCGTTAAGATCAACAACAACTCTATTGTAAGGAAGAATCTTCAACTGATCTTCGGGAAAGAGCACAGCAATAAAATAGTTATATTCTTCATTTCCTTTATGGTTCGGATTTGATTTCATCTTTTCTTCTTTAGCGCGAGAAGCACTTTTTGCGCGGTGGTGTCCATCTGCAATGTAAAGTTTTTCAATTTTCTTAAACTCATTTATGATCATTTCATTGTATTCATCGGGCATAATCCAAACTGTGTGCTGGATGCCGTCTGGCGCAGTAAAATCATATAACGGTTTAAATGTTTTCATCGTTTTATCTACAAGCTCATTAACTGTTTTAACACCACGGTAAGTTAAAAATACAATTCCTGTTTGTGCTTCAGTAGTAACGATGTGATTCGTTCTGTCATCTTCTTTTACTTTACGAGTTTTTTCGTGTTTTAAGTATCATATCATTATCATAATCATCAACAGAAAAAGTTGCGCAAATTCCCGTTTGTGCTCGTCCATCCATTATCAAGCGATAAAGATAGAAGTGAGGTTTTTCATCAATCTTTAAAGGAGCTTGCTTAATTATCTTATCAAGATTTTCTTTTGCTTTTAGATAAACTTCTTTTGAGTATACATCTTTTACATCGGGCAAGTCAATTTCTGATCTTGTGATGTGTAGATAACTTAATGGATTTCCTTCGGCAAACTTTTTTGCTTCTTCACGATTAACAACATCATATGGAACGCTTGCAACAAGTTGAGCTTTTTCTTCTGTGGGTCTTAGTGCTTTGAAGGGTCTAATTACAGCCATAAAATCAATCTCCGTTTTTAGAAAATATTGTTAAAATTTCACCACTCAAAAATCCATAAAATAAACTAAATAAGCCAATAAAGATGATATATTTTAAGATTTTATAGTAACTTTTTTGAGCAAAAAGCACTAAAAAACACGTAGCTGAAGAACTCTTTTTTAAGATTTCCCTTGCTTAAACTAATTGATTTAAAAACTATTTTAGTCAGTCATTTTATCTTTTGTTATATTATTCACAACTTGATTTATATGAGAAAAATTTATTTGAATGACAAAAGCCCTTTATTGTTCTAAACATCTAATATTTAACTATAAATGATCTTTTCCAAACAACGATTGAGTTTAGGTTAATATATGTCCGAATATTTTTTAATAACTTTATCTAGTATAATTATTCTTGGAATAGGTGCGCAATGGCTGGCCTGGCGGCTTAAGTTGCCCTCAATACTACTTCTACTAATCTTTGGTTTTATTGCAGGACCGCTCACGGGCTTTCTAAAACCGGACGAGCTTATGGGGGATATACTGTTACCAATTGTCTCCATTACTGTTGCACTAATATTATTTGAAGGAGGACTAACATTAAAAATCAAAGGTCTGCCTAAAATTGGTAGTGCGTTACTGCTTCTATTAACGGCTGGAGTTTTAATAACCTGGGCTATTGCAGCATCTGCTGCTTATTATATTATTGGACTCAATCTTCAAATTGCCATTCTTTTAGGAGCGATTCTTGTTGTAACCGGTCCCACAGTAATTGGTCCACTTCTTAGGCACATTCGCCCGATAGGAAAAGTAGCAAAAATTTTGAAATGGGAAGGTATTGTTATTGATCCTATTGGTGCATTGCTTGCTCTTCTCGTTTTTGAGGCGATACTTATTGGTGGATTTCAGGAAGCAAGTATGGTTGTTTTAGTTAGTCTTGGCAAAACTCTTTTGTTTGGAAGTATTGTCGGATTTACGTTTGCTTGGTTTTTAGTCTTGCTTCTTAAGAAGTTTTGGATTCCGGACTTTCTTCAGGAAACCGTTACATTATCTTTAGTCGTTGCCGCCTTTATAACATCTGATGTGTTGCAAGCTGAATCCGGGTTGTTAGCCACAACATTAATGGGCATTGTAATGGCAAATCAAAAATTTGTAACCGTAAAACATATACTGGAGTTTAAAGAAAATCTTAGTGTATTAATTATTTCTTTTTTGTTTATTATTTTGTCAGCACGACTTGACTTCACTGTTTTTCAGAATCTTTCTTACACCAGTTTAATATTTTTATCGGTATTAGTATTTATTGCAAGACCGGCTTCTGTTTTCCTGTCAACTATTGGAAGTGGATTTTCCTGGAAAGAAAGAGTGTTTCTTTCATGGATGGCTCCGCGAGGAATTGTTGCTGCTGCAGTTTCTTCCATTTTTGCATTACGCTTAGCAGAAACGAATCTTCCGCAAACTGAATTTCTTGTTCCGATTACATTTATTGTGATAGTGGGAACGGTTGCATTATATGGGCTAACCGCTGCACCATTGGCGCGCTATTTAAAAGTTGCTCAAGCAAATCCGCAAGGAGTATTATTGGTTGGAGCCCATTCCTGGGGAATGGAATTAGCGAAAGAATTAAAAGAAAACAAATTTGCTGTTGCACTGATTGACACAAATCGTGAGAATATCTACAGAGCTAAAATGGCTGAAATTCCAGCATATCGGGTAAGTGCATTATCTGAGCAACTTTATGAAGAGCTTAATTTAGACGGCATCGGTAAGCTCTTAGCAATCACTTCTAATGACGAAGCAAATTCGCTGGCATGTTTACATTTGAGGGATTTATTTGATTCGAAAGAAATATATCAACTTAAACCGGAAGAAAAAACAAAAGGAAATGAGCAGTCTTTTCTGCCAAAACATTTACGTGGAAGATATTTGTTTGGTGATAAAATCAGTTTCGATTATATGACAGATAAACTAGCCTCCGGGTCAATATTTCAGACCAGTAAACTAACTGAAGAATTTGATTTCTCTTCCTATCTTGAACATTATGGTAAAGAAGTCGTTCTATTGTTTGTAATAACAGAAGACAAACAGCTGGAGGTTATAACCGCCGAAAGTGAAAGAACTCCTAAACCAAATCAGAGCATTATAGCATTAGTACCTGATGACAAAAATAATGAATAGTTAAAACATTACTATAAATGGTGATTTTTTGTCATTTATGAACTTTAAATATTTTGTTTTATTCTAAGTGTTATTTTTTACCTTATTGAAAGTCTAATTGAAAAATGAATAAAACTAATTATCAAAGTCTTAGTGATTTTGATTTAGTAAAAAGATGCCAGATTGAGTTACCTGATATTGAAACAGCTTTTGAGGAATTGGTCGATCGGTATAAAAATTATGTTTATCGTATGTCTTATGAAAAATTATCAAATCAAATGGATGCTGAAGATGCAACACAGGAAGTTTTCATTAGGGTTTATTTTGGGATCAATACCTTTAGACTGGAATCGGAATTTAAAACCTGGCTTATAAGAATAGTTACTAATGTTTGTTTGAGCATGATTTTAACAAGAAAACGTAAGTTTTGGAAATACCATGTTTCAGTGGATGGCGATGTTGATATCAATAACATTTATTTGTCGGTATTCTCAAAGTTTGATGAGAAATACTTTTGGGGTGTAATAGGAAACACATTAAGGAAATTAAATTTTCTTTATAGAAAAGTATTCATCTTTAAATATTTCAAGGGGTTAAATTTTACTGAAATTGGAAAAAGGATTAACACCACAATTCCGGCTGTTAAAATGAAAATCCAAAGAGCAAAAGAAAAATTTATAAAAATACTTAAGAGTCTAAATGGATGACACCAAAAAAGAATTAAACTTATCATCGAATTTTAATTCAAAATTGAAAAAAAGCATTAAGAGAAATCTGTTATATAAGAACATTTTGACCATAACGCTTTTAGGCATTTTAAAGTCTGCTATGATAATACTGGATACAGTATCTAGTGTGTTTTCAATTAAGGGGGACAAAACGAAGCAATTTGAAGACCAGTAGTTTTATACTATAAAATTTGAGGAAACCATGCAAGAAATAAATAATTGGCTGGATATATTTATGCAGTCTACACAAGGAGCTTTGGAAATGATAATTAGTTTTGTTCCAAAGTTTTTTGCTTCTCTAATAATTTTAATTGTTGGTTGGATAACTGCAAAAATCATACAAAAGTTGTCAAATAAATTCTTAGACTTAATTGGTATTAATAAACTTTCAACAAAAGCTGGGATAGAAAATTTTCTTATATCATCCGGGTTTCCTGGGAATCTTTCGTGGACATTTTCCCGAATACTTTATTGGACCGTATTGCTGATTTTTATTTTACCAATATCCGACATAATGGGATTACCATTCTTTGCAAATTTGGTAAACACTGCACTTGCCTATATCCCCAATATCTTTTTGGCAATGCTCGTTATTCTTGTTGGTTCCTGGGCAGCAAAAATTTTAAGCGGAATGATTCGTGGAAGTTCTGTTCGGCTTGGCATCGAATATTCAGAAGCTCTGGGTACTATTGTGAATATCGGAGTAATGATAGTAACCTTTATAATAGCTCTTTCACAATTGAAAATCGATGCGACCATCTTGAGTAACATTTTATTAATAGTTGTTAGCGCCTTTGCAATTGGCTTGTCAATTGCATTTGGTTTAGGGGCAAAGGATTTAGTTAGAAATGTTATTTCCGGTGTATATATAAGTAAAACTATTAAGACCGGAAGTACCGTTAGAATAAAGGATATGGTGGGAAAATTGGTTGATGTTGGTCCTGTTATTTCAACTATTGAGGTGGATGATAAGCAAATAAGTGTAAGCAACGGCAGCATTATGGAAATTCTTTAAGGATGATTTTGAGCAACAAGTAATAATTTTAATAACAGAGTTTATTCTTATGGGCGTTTAAGAACAAACTTAAAACTCTACTAAGATTTAGAAAATAAGGTGACAAAATGGAAGAGAACACAAAAGAAAAAATAGAATCAGTTGACACTAAAAAACCAAATAAACTGTTAATGTTTATTCTAAAACACAAAGCGGTTTTAGGTTTGTTATTCGTAATTCTTGCTTTACTGGTCTATCATATAATTAAGATTAACAGTTTAGAGAACGTATTCATAGAACAGACAGAAACACTGAAAACAGAACATGCCCAGCAATTAGATAGCTTGAAGATTGTAAATCTTAAGCAAACTATAAATGTATTTTCCTGGGCTGTGAGAAGCGAAATGAGCAGAAACAACCTGGAACAGGTAAATCAGTTCTTTTTAGCTTTTATTAAGGAAAATGATATTCGTGTAATTAGTCTGGTAAACCCTGAAAATGCTCAGGTTCTACTTTCTACCGATAAAAAAAATGAAGGGCAGGAAATAACGGACAAACAAGTGCTTGATGTAAACGAACTAAAACTATTCGAAGATTCCGAAACACTTCAGGTCGTTGTTCCTATTATGGGACTCAATAAAAAAATTGGTATTCTAAATGTTGAAATTGTCAAATGAATTAGTCGTTGGGCTTTGAATCCAAAACAAATAATTATTCTCTAACATATGACTAAACTATTTTAACTTATTTTATGAAACCCAAAACGATAACTATAATTATAGCAATTATATTATTCTTGATTATTCTGCTTCAGAACACACAAGTAGTAACTATGAATTTTCTGTTCTGGGAAGTTTCAATGTCCCGAATAATATTCTTACCTCTTATATTCTTAATTGGTTTGGTTGTGGGATATTTCCTTCATCTTATTTTTAAGAGTAAGAAAAAGAGGTAGAGTTTAGATATGCACGAAATTGACCGTTTCTTTGTTCAATTTGGAGTTGCAAGTTCCAATAATTCCGGCGGGAGTTTTCGGAAGGCACATTATATACGGGCTTAGAACGAATTTTATTTTTTAGTATATTATTCAACACGAAAAGTCTTAAGCTCTATTGTTCATAATAGAATAAGCACTAAAAATTTAGTATAAAAAAATAGTAACAAAACAAGAAAAGTTATAATGATGAAAATAAATAACACTAATTTAAAGGAGCTGAGAAAGAGAATGCGTATCAGAACCGCACTTCTTATTATTGGAATATTCTCAATGTTCCTGATAGGGTGCTCTGAAATAACAGCTCCCGAAGATGCTTTTCCGCCGGATACGCCCCAAAACTTTGTTTTATTAGGTGGTGGTGATGGGCAGGCACATTTCAGATGGGAAAAAAATATTGAAATCGATTTTAAAGCATATCGCTTATATAGATCGATTAATAATATTACTTCATTCAGCTTGTGGGTGCAAATATATCAAGTTGAATATGTTGATCGCTTTTTAGATTATGATTCAACATACTATTATTATCTTACTGCAATAGATAATGCGGGAAACGAAAGCTTACGAACCAATATAATAGATGTTCAACCCTTGAATATTTCTGCACCGCAGCCGCCTAGCAAGGTAAATGTATCCGGATATAATAATCCTTTACAAGGAATTCAAGAAATTAAAATTAGCTGGGTTCCACCAGATATAGGTGACTTGAAAAATTATTTGGTTTATCGGGGCGCTAACTCTTCTTTTGAACCTGATGCCACATCTTTTTTAGATTCTACAAACATTGCTGTCTATTCAGACAGATTAGTTCAGTTAAATCAAGAATACTTTTATAAAATTATTGCCGTTGATTTGGGACTAAAGACAAGTCTTCCGAGTACAGCTGCAAGTGATCTTGTTCTATCAAGTCCGGCATTAATAAGCCCTGCTAATAATACAAGATTTGGAACTCCTCGTATTTTAAAATGGCAAAGTGTGACAGATGCGGTTGACTATGTTGTATATGTTGGTAACGGACCTTTTTCAGATGTTATCTGGTCTTCTGGAAAAGTAAAACTAACAGAAATTCCTTATACAGGTCCAACTTTACAATCGGGCAAAGTATATTACTGGTGGGTTGGTGTATACAGTAAGGACAAGGTAAGGTTTGAAGATGGTTCTGAAATACCGGCTCAAATTAATTCATACAGTATAGTAAATAGCTTTTTTGCTGAATAATTCTTTATTAAAGGAGAAATCGAAAAATGAAAAATAAAAATATAATACTTGCACTAGTTTTTACTATTGCATTTTCGATAAGTCTGTTTGCACAAGACGTAAATATTGTGTTGAAGAACAGCAAGGTTATTGTTGGAAGAATAATTGAAGAAAAACCAGATTATATTCTTTTAGAGTACGAGCTGGGTCAGTTGAAAGTTTACAGGGAGAACGTAGAAAGCATTTCTTATAATCCATTTATAAAATTCGGTACAGAAGACGAAATGGAAGAAACAAAAACTTCCGTAAATGATTCTCAGAAGGCGTATAAGTTTGTCATAAACGATCCCGTGGTTGTACATTTAAGAAACGGTAATGTTGTTGCCGGACTGCTTCTGGCAAAAAGCTTAAACATGATTATGCTTCAAACGGAATCAGGAAATCTTGCTATACCTAAAAAAGATCTTTATAAAATCGAATATATTTCAAGCGAATATGCAGAAAGAGGCGAAATAGTAATTGCACACCTCAATAACAATCAAAGATTTGAAGGCAATATCTATTTTGAAGATTCAAAAGAATTAACATTAGACACCGAAATAGGTCGCTTAACATTGCCTAAAAATAAACTTCGCACAATTGAGTACACCGGTGAAACAGGGGTAGGCAAATTTACGATGGCTGATCAATACTCAGGTCTTGCAGTAAACCAACGCTTTTTATTACCAAGATATGATGTTATTGATATTGGCTATACAACAGAATTTAGCACTTTATATGGACCGGGCTTTGGAATAGGTTATCAAAGCAGATTTAATATGGCCCAGTTTGAAGGTCTAAATCTTAGCGCCGTTGGCGGCTTATCTTTTAACTACTTTGTACTTAACGAAGATAATATTTTAAGTCAGAATCCATCTTTGCAGGCAACCCTTAAAGGCGGTGCATTTGTTACTACTATCGGTGCCGGTGGACAGTTAAACATTTATCCTCAAACAGCTTCATTCTATGATTTTTATATTTCACCTATGCTCGAAGGTCATTTGATATATACTTCTCTTAAACAGGAATATTCTTCGTTTCCTCAGTTTAATACAAGCGAAACCAAAACTGAATTTAAACTTGGTATGGGTGTCAGGTTTGGTGCGGAATTTCTTTTCGATTCATTTCGTTTAGGGCTACAGTACAATATGCATTACATTTTTGGCACAGATGGATTTAATCAACTTTCATTAACGTTTGTAAAAACACTTTTTTAATCTAAAAAATGAAAAAGATAATAATATTTATATTGGTTCTTCAGGCAGGGCTTCTCTTTGCACAGCAGGATCTTAGCAGGTTAACCGAGATGCAAAAAATATTTTTTGTATCCGAAGCCTCTGGATTAGCTTCAACAAGTTATAACCCTGCTGCAATGAGTATGAGAGCCGATAACAATGGTGTAATCCTTGGCTATGATTTCGATGAGTTTAATATTCAGGGGAACTCATCAGTTTTCTTAACCTCGAATAACATTGGTATTTCTTATCAGGATGTTTATAGCATTAATAATGTACGCCTGCAGAATTACTCTGTTAACATATCAGTTGGCAACGAATATTTTTCGATTGGAACTACTAACCGCTATACTCTGGCAAAATATCCGCTTTATAATTTAGATCAGTTTTCTTTTGATGCCGGTATAATCTTTAAACCGGCAAGTTTTATCTCCTTTGGCTTTTTAGCAAGGAACCTTAGCGAAATAAAACTCGATAGTCTTAATTATGTAAGAAATTATACAGCAGGAATTGGACTCATTTTCTTTGACGAAGCCCTTAGACTTTATGCAGATGCTGACTTTAAAGACAACGCAAAATTTGATGATTTATCAGGCACTCTTGGGGTGGTTATTAGCCCCCTTAATTTGTTTGAATTTCGTGGTGGGTTAGTTCTTAATCCAAACGACATTTTAAGTTTAAGAGAAGACGACTTAAACATAACAGAGCTTAGCGACATAATTATAATAAACCTTAAATATGAAGCGTTCGTTTCAGCAAGTTTTTTGATTAAAGATACGATTCGAGCTACAGCAGCCGCAAGGTTTAATGATGTGGGCGAACGAACAAGATTTTCTATTGTTTTCGGATTTCCTTTATCTAGAGCAGGCTATTAGAATAATTACAATACTCGTTTTTTTTGTTTAAAATAGAAAACAGATAAATGAATTCATGTCTTCATTCCGATCGATTTTACTCACAAATTCCTGGGCGAAGGAACTGGCGAAGATTCACACCATTTCTAATTTCATTTGTTTAAGATATATATTTTTCATTATTGGCATTAGCCAATTAGTGTAAAGCGTTAGATATTATATAAATTGCTACAAGGAACAATTATGCGTTGGAAAGGAAGAAAACAAATCTCTATGTTGAAGACTGGCAGGACTAAATCCTCAAAGCTTTGCCATACATGGTTCGTCGATGCGTATTGGAACCATTGTCATTGTGCTCGTGAATGTCTCTTGCTGGGTGGTCGATGCTTTTTTCACTACTTGAAAATGTTACAATTGAATGATGCGAAAGTTGTAACCACAAATTATTCTGAAACTGCGGAAGAGAAAGAACTAGCACGTTTGTTTCCGTTGTGCTTGCAGAAACGCCGCATTGTGTGGGGCCTAATATTTGCACGATACAAGGTGCTGTTTATCGTGAACCAAGTCCGTATTCTTTTGTTCCAATTTCATCTGTGTCTGGAACGTTGCCGGGCAACTCTTACTACAAAAAGATCCATAACACCCGCATCAAATATAATTTCTACAGGGACTCTGGAATCGAACAGGAAAGAATAGTTGCATAAGCATAATTAGGCGATTTTGCTTTCCCTGTACGTGAAGTCTTGCTGCATCAATATTGTTGGTCACCGTGTTCGAAATTTGCTGGCACAATGGATAAAATGAATCAGTTTCGTTTCGTTCTAAGTATGAAGAATTTAATAGATTTGCTCGATTGGAACTACGGCGATTTTTACGCCGGTGTCTGGGTACATCACACTGCAGAATACGGGGATTGCTTGAAGAAGGTGATATTGATAACAGCACGATTAAATGCTACGAGTGCTGTTGGTGTGACTGAATACAAAAACAACCTCAATATTTTTTTACTAAGCCGTATACTTAATTATATGATTTATTTAGCTGAGAAAGCGCTGGTTTTACAAAGGTATAATTCCGGATATAAGACAAGGAAATACATTTAATACAAATTATCTTAGATTTTCTATTATGCTGAAATTTTATTCCATATTACTTTTGCTCTTAATATTCCTTTAATAAGTTGTTCGCAATGAAATTATAAATCTCAGAACAGCAAAAGATATTGTTAAAGATTATTATGAATCCGGCAAGTATGATGAAGAGATGAATGAAATAATTATTGATGCAAAAGAAAATTTAATAAAGTTGAGTAAAAAACAACTCCGTTGTAATTTTTGATGTTGATGATACGGCATTATCAAATTATGAGATAAGTAAAAGATTAGATTTTGGATACGACAAAAAGATAATTGATGAGTGGGTATTAAGCGCAAAGCTTCCTGCAATCAAACAGACAAAAGAGCTTTATGATCATCTTAAATCAAAAAATGTAAAATTAATTTTTCTTACCGGAAGGTTTATTGAAGAGTACGACGCTACTTTTAAAAATCTAATCTCTCAAGGTTACACAGGATTTGATACTTTAATTGTAAGAAATGAACAAGAAAAGAAAATCAACTCTCAAATATTCAAATCAAGTGTTAGAGAAAATCTCACCCATGCAGGATACGATATTATCGGCACAGTCGGCGACCAATGGACTGACCTTAAGGGACCATATACAGGAATACAAATCAAAGTTCCTAATTATCTTTATCAGATAAAGTAAATCAAATGCAATAGAACGCAGATTTAATCTGTGATGATCTGTTGAATCTGCTTTATCAGCGTTCTATTGATCTTATTCCGCACTCGCTAAAAATTCTTATATTTACACCTAAATTTTCATTAATAGAGATATAGATGTCCGCAAAGAGTTTTTCAGATATTCCTAAAGCATACGACCCTGCCCAGGTAGAGGATAAATGGTACAAATACTGGCTCGAAAATGAAATCTTTCACTCCGAAATAGATGAAACAAAAAAGCCATATACAATTGCAATTCCGCCGCCGAATATAACCGGTATGCTTACAATGGGACACGTTCTTAACAACACGTTACAGGATATTTTTATCCGGACAAAACGTATGCAGGGTTATAATGCCTGTTGGGTTCCCGGAACAGATCACGCTTCAATTGCTACCGAAACAAAAGTAACAAAGTTTTTAGATGATAAAGGTATTAATAAATATGAAATTGGTCGTGATGTATTTTTAGAACACTGCCAGGAATGGAGAAAAGAATACGGCGGAATAATTATTCAGCAATTAAAAAAACTTGGCGTAAGCTGCGACTGGCGAAGAGAAGTCTTCACAATGGATGATCAGTATTATTACGAAGTAATAAAAGCGTTTGTTGATCTTTATAAAGAAGGAAAGATTTATCGCGGCTACAGAATGGTCAATTGGGATCCTGCAAATAAATCTGCCATATCCGACGAAGAAGTTATTTATAAAACGGTAAACGGAAAGCTTTGGTATTTTAAATATCCCGTTGTTGGTAGTGATGAGTATATTGTTGTTGCAACTACACGACCGGAAACAATGCTTGGTGATACAGGCGTTGCTGTTAATCCCAATGATGACCGATATAAACATTTAATAGGAAAGAAAGTAAAACTTCCTATTGCGGAAAGAGAAATTCCAATTTTTGCAGATGAATATGTTGATATGGAATTTGGTACTGGTGCAGTTAAAGTTACTCCCGCTCACGATGTTAATGATTATAATATGGGAATGCGCCACAAACTTGAGTTCATAAATATTTTTAATGACGCTGCAACAACAAATAATAATGTGCCTAAATGGCTGCGCGGACAGGATCGTTTTGAAGTTCGTAAAAAAGTAATTGCAAAGTTTGAAGAACTTGGATTGATGCATAAGATTGAAGATTATCAGAATAAAGTTGGTTACTCCGAACGCGGCAATGTTCCTATCGAGCCATATCTTAGCGAACAATGGTTTATGAAGATGGATGAGCTTGCCAAGCCCGCAATAGATGTTGTGAAAGAAGGAAAGATAAGATTTTATCCGAAGCACTGGGAAAAAACTTATTCTCACTGGATGGAAAATATTAGAGATTGGTGTATCTCACGACAGCTTTGGTGGGGGCATCGAATTCCTGTTTGGTATCATAAAAAAACAAATGAAATTTATTGTGATGTAAATCCTCCACAAGATATCGAAAATTGGACACAGGACGAAGATGTGCTTGATACCTGGGCATCAAGCTGGTTGTGGGCGCATGCAATTTTCAGAACAGAAGAGGAAAGAAAATATTATTATCCAACAAGCACACTTGTAACAGCACCTGATATAATTTTCTTCTGGGTTGCAAGAATGATTATGGCTGGAATGCATTTTAGGAAGGATATTCCCTTCAGCGATGTTTACTTTACAAGCATTATTCGTGATGTGCAGGGAAGAAAGATGAGCAAATCTCTCGGCAATTCTCCGGATCCTCTTAATGTAATTAAGGATTACGGTGCTGATGCTTTGCGCTTTACCGTTATATATCTTGCTCCACTTGGACAGGATGTTCTTTTCAGTACTGATAAATGTGACCTTGGTAGAAACTTTGCGAATAAAATCTGGAATGCCGGAAGATTTTTATTGATGAATCGCGAACAAATTCCTCTCAATAAAGATTTGATAAATACCCACATAGATTTTGCAGACGAATGGATAATCTCGCGATTGAACAAGACCCTTATTCAGTTCAACAAAGCAATGGATGAATTTGAGGTGAACAATACAATCAAACTTGTTTATTCGTTTATATGGAATGATTACTGCGACTGGTATGTCGAGATGATAAAGAATAGATTATATGGAGATGATGAAGAAATTAAATCGGCAGTTCTTACACGTGCTATTTCAATATTTGAAGATGCGTTAAAAATGCTTCACCCTTTTATGCCCTTTATAACGGAAGAATTATGGCAATTAACAAACGAACGCAAAGATGGTGAAAGCATCTCAACTTCCAATTTTCCAAAAGCAGATGAAAAGATGATAAATGAATCTGCTGAAAAAGAAATGGATTTTGTAAAAGATATAATCACCGCAATAAGAAACATCCGTGGCGAGATGAACATTGCACCATCTAAAAAAGTAAATGCGATGATAAAATCTACGTCGGTAAAAGACTATCAGATTGAGTACATTAAAAAGCTCGCAAAAGTTGAAGACATAAAAGTTGATTCGAATATTCAAAAACCAAAAGCCAGCGTATCGGCAGTGTTAAGCAATTGTGAAATATTTATTCCGCTTGAAGGATTGATTGATCTTGAAGTTGAGCGACAAAAAATACAAAAAGAAATAACGCGACTTGAAGGTTCACTTGCCGGAATTGAAAAGAAACTCTCTAATGAAAAATTTGTTGCAAACGCTGCTCCCGAAGTGGTTGAAAAAGAAAGAGCCAAGCAAAAAGATTGGCTAGAGAATTTGGGCAAGCTTAAAGAGATTATGAATAACTTGAATTAAAAATGTCATTCTGAGCGAAGCGAAGAATCTATAAATTTTGGAACCAGACTCTTCACTTTGTTCAGAGTGACAACGAGAGAAAGGTTATGTAAATGTATCGCAAATTAGAAGACTTTATTAAAGATTGGACTCAAGAATCTGAATCCACGATAAAAGTTTTTAATAACCTTACGGATGAATCATTAACTAAGAAAGTTAATGAAAATGTAAGAACTGCTGGAAGACTTGCCTGGCATATTACAACTTCAATGGTACAAATGGGACATCATACTGGATTAACATTTAAATCCGTAGAAGAAAATTCTCCAGTTCCTGCACATGCAAAAGAAATTGTTAGTGCCTACAAAGAAGTGTCTGAAAATATTATTACGGAGATCAAGGCAAAGTGGAATGATGAAACTCTTAATCTGGAAGATGATATGTTTGGTGAAAAATGGAAAAGGGGAATGACGCTTGCAATAATTATCTCACATCAAATTCACCATCGTGCGCAGCTTACTGTTGTAATGAGATTGATTGGATTAAAAGTTCCTGGAATTTATGGTCCATCAAAAGAAGAGTGGATAAGTTATGGAAAGCCGACACAGGATTGACCGGGAGTTTAGAAGACTACTTTCAAAATCAACCCTTTCTAAAACCTGAAAATCATGCACTTACTTTAATTTTGTTCGTTTCCTTTAATAATAGAATTCATAATTATGATTTTGCCTTACCCTCTGTAAGATTATTATAAAATCTTTGTGTTGGATAAGCAAAATCAATATCGTCACATTGCTGCAAATCTTTCCAAAATATCTTCCCATATTTTCTCAGAGGTTAATCTTCTTTCGCGTGGATTACACATATATCTTAGTGTCAGCATTACTCCGCTATCTTTTACTGCAGTGTAAACTATCGGAGTTAATTTTGAATAGAAAATCAAGAAACGTTTGGCAGCTTCCTTTATTTGTTTATCGGCTTCGTTACTCAGCATTACACCATGATGGTTGACAATATCAGTTAAAATCTGTTTTGCTTTCTTCCAATCACTTTCAAATGTAACCAACACAGCTATTTCATTCCAGATATATTGAAAACCGGCAGTGTAATTTGCCTGTGGTTCAGTAAAAACTATTCCATTTGGAATGTGAATTATCCTTCCTGTACTTTGATCAGCATCAACCCAGTTACCTATTTCGTTTATTGAAAACTGGAAAAGTCTTATATCAATTACATCTCCTGAATTATTACCGATTTGAATTCTGTCTCCAACTTTAAACGGCTGCCGGATCAGAATAAAAAACCAGGCCACCATATTCACCAAAGGATCTTTCAAGGCGATGGCTATACCTGCAGAAACTAATCCTAAAAATGTTCCGATTGAACCGAAAAGCTCTAACCAAACATTCAACAAAAAGATGATTATCAGAAAAACTGCCAGATATAATGATATCTTCTGCCATTGGTAGCGTACTTTTAAATCTACAATTCTATGAATAAATAACTTTTTAAGAAGCCGCTGAATTATCAAAATTACAATAATGACGATGACTGATACTATAATCTTGTATTGAAGATCCGGGGAAAGACCTAAATAATTTTTTAGAAATTCTTGCATAGGAGAATCATTGTTTAATTATAACTTTAAAATTTAACACGATATAATTTATTGTTTTTTAAGAACAACTTCATACAGATCTTGTCTTCTATCAAACCAATTTAGTGTACTGCCCTGAGAGCGATGTCTTTTTAATAGTTCCAAATCAATATCGTGAATAACAACTGTTTCTACATTGGGTGTGCATTCAGCAGCTATTGCATCTCGAGAGAACATAAAATCGGATGGAGTAAAAATGCCTGACTGAGCATATTGAATATCCATGTTTTCAACAAACGGAAGATTGCCAACATTTCCAGCCATAACACCATATACTCCGTTTTCTATACATCTTGCCTGTAAACATTGTCTTACTCTTAAATATCCATAACGCTCGTCAGTACAGAATGGGACGAAAATAATTTCTGCACCTTTTGAAACGGCTATTCTGCTCAACTCAGGAAATTCAACATCATAACAGATTTGAATATTTATTTTTCCTCTGTCTGTTTCAAAAACCTCTATTTTATTTCCCGGCTTTATTCCCCACCATCTTCTTTCGTTTGGAGTAATATGAATTTTATACTGCTTTTCCATCGTTCCGTCTCTTCTAAATAAGTAAGCGATATTGAATAAATCATCATCTTCTTTTGTGAAGTGAGAGCCACCAATAATATTAATATTGTATTTGATGGATAACTTATTAAACAGCTCAAGGTATTGCGGAGTATATTCAGCAAGATGCCTTACAGCAACACCGGGTCTTTCATTTGGAAGAAATGACAATAATTGAAGTGTGAAGATTTCAGGGAAAACAACAAAATCACTTTTATATCCCGAGGCTACATCTGTAAAGTATTCACATTGTGTTGCATAATCATCGAAACTTTTAATTGGGCGAAGCATATACTGGACTGCACATATTCTAGCTTTTTTAGAGGCTACAATTTTTTTCCCAATTGGGGGTACATAATCAATGTTAGACCATTCTAGCAAAGTAGCAAAACCAGCTGACTCCTGATCACCGGCCATATATGCGGGAATTATTCGTTTTAATACAAATCCATTTGCTAATTGAGCGGTAAGTACAGGATCAACAATTTCTTTGTTGATAACTTTTTCAACATACTCTCTTGCCGTCATTTTCTTCTGGTATTTTAAATAATTTGGAAGTCGACCACCAATAACGATATTCTTTAAATTATATTTTTTTACGATCTCTTTTCTTGCTTCATAGAGTCTTCGTGCAAGTTTCATAGAGCGAAAATCAGGATGCACCATTATTTCAATTCCATATAGTGTTTCTGCATCGGGATCATGATTTGTTATATAACCAGAATCACTCAGTGTTTTCCAATTATCGGCTTCATCATACAAATCAATATCCATAATTAAACTGCTGGATGACGCGACTAACTTCTTGTTTAATACAATGCAAATTTGACCTTCGGGAAAAATTTTTAGTTGACTTTCAATCTGCTCTTTCTTCCAGGTATGCATACCGGGGAAACACAATTTTTGTAATTCAATAAGTGCATCAAAATCACTTACTTCTAATTGTCTGATTTTTATTTTTTTCTCTAGAGTTTTTAAATCAATTTTTTTCATAATTAACCTGCTTATTAGATATTAGGGTGACGAGTTTTATATAAAAATACAATAACGACCAAATCAAATTTGATCGCGCCTGTTTATTTTACTTTATAAAATTACTCAATAAAACAATCATTTATGAGGGATTTGTCTGTATCACTTTAAAAAACACATAAGTGTCTCAATAGTTCGCCATTCTCTTGATTTGATTCCGGCTCTCCATCTGCTGTCTGGGTCGACAATACGGACGACATTCCTTATAATACTTTTTAATGATAATCCATTATGCTTCCGCCAATAAATTCCCTTATAACAGAATCACCGGGGACAGCTGATTCGTCGCTAACCGGAGTAACAGTTTTTAAAACATTGTACACTCGTTCTGATCTTTCAAGTGCATCGGCTTTAAGCGGATCGCCCTTATATTTTTCTTTCCATCCCTCAAAGAGTTTTAACATTCTGTTTGCATAGATCGGAACTTCGTATGGCATTCCACTGCTTATCACAAAATCTGCTGTGTTGGAAAAGGGAATAATATTTCTTAATTCACTGCCGCGCACGTAATGCCAGTGTTCCAAAGTTTGCTGCGGATTATAAGCGCGGAAAACTGAATCGCGTAACATTCTTCTGATTAGTCTTAAATCGGTCCAACGTATATATTTCCCATCATTTCCTTTCATCTGAAGTAACGGTTCCAGATATAGTTTAAACTTAACATCCACGGAAATATCTTTGCTAAATGCAGGATAAAGACCATGTAGACTATCAATTAAAAGTAATTCATCTTTTTCAAGTTTCATTGGAGTTACATTAAGTTTTCGCTTTCCCGTTTTGAAATCATAAAATGGAATTAGCACCTCTTCACCGTTGCTTAATCTTACAAGATGTTCATTAATTAATTCTAAATCCAGTGCTTGCGGAGTTTCAAAATCATAATCGCCAAACTCATCTTTAGGATGAAATTCGAGATCAAAAAAGTAATGATCAACAATAAGAGCTTTAAACCTAAATCCTTTTTTAACAAGTTTTTGTTCAAGTTTTAGAGTTGTGGTTGTCTTGCCTGATGATGATGGCCCGCTTATCATAACCATTCTTAAAGAATCAAGTCTCTCAATAATAAGATTTGCCGCAATTTCAACGTCGTCTTCATACAAACATTCAGATTCGTGAACAATATGTGCAAACTCTCCATGTGCAATTCTTTCATTAAGATGATTAACTGTGTGAAGATTATGAGAAACTGCCCAGTCAAGATTTCGCCAGATTTTTTGCCACGGGATATTTTCATTAATTTTTGAAGCATATCTACCTTCAGCCTCTCTTCTTTTTGCTGCTTCTTCTCTATATAAGATATACTCCTTCGCAACTTTGGCGTGCCCGTTTTTAATTAAGACTTGTTCAACTATATCCTGAACGTCTTCAATGTGAGGCACACTTCCTTCAGGAAATTTTTGATTTAATAATTCTACAACTTGTTCTGATAGTTTCTTTGCAGTTTCTTTATCCCTGCCACCGACAGCAACTGCAGAACGGTATATTGCATTTGCTATACGTTCCTGGTTAAAAGGAACAATTGCGCCGGTTCGCTTAATAACCTGCTTTATATGAGTTTGCATTTACTCCTTATGGGAAGTATGAATATCATCTTATCAAATTTTAACTCCTTAATGGGAAGTATGAATATCATCTTATCAAATTTATAAAATATCAGTGAATGGAACATGTACGCATATAAAATTATTTATCGCTTTATTATGGTTAATATACAAATAACAAATTATTGAGAAGATCAGGAGCAATGTTTTGTAAAAGTTAACCTATAACAAACAGTAATAGTAGTCAGCTGTTCACATAAAAACATTACTATGCTTTATTCTTATTAAAGTATTTGTTTTATTAGTAAAGTGTTTTTCAATTATTGGTGCCATTATGAAATTATTATCGTTATTTAAGCATACTTTTTTAATAATCATTTTCTTTACAGAATTGGTTTTATCTCAGGGCAAAGTATATCTGGTCCTTGGATCTGATACCGCTATTTGGAGCGGAATGGATGTCTCCCGGTATCACTGTTATTATAATCTCAGTTTGTATACTGCACCGAGCAGCAATACTACAGTAGTAATGAGTGAAACTTTTCGCAATCAGATTCTGGACTCCTATGGTAACAAATTAAAAATGACGTGGTGGATGATGGCAGGAAATATTTTTCGTTATGCGACTAATAATAATGTTCCGGTCAGCAACACAATGACTTTATATTTAATGAAGAAATATTTCGGTGATAATATTGAATTCTGGGGCGATGAGTTGTCCTTACACTATCACACTTTTTTCTGGTCTGATTATGATGGTGACGGAAAATACTGGTGGAATCAGTCAAAAACTTTTTTAGAGTCAAAAGATGATTTTGATTTTACCCTTGCACAATATCTGCTGGAAGAGAATGTTTTTCCCGTTTCCTTTCGCAGCGGTTGGCATTTTATGGACAATGGCTGGCAGAATTATTTAAATGAAATTCTCCCTTACAGCCTGCACAATGATTATCCTGCTAAGCGCACAATAGATGAAGAACCTATTGATAATATATTCGATTGGTCCATGTCTTCACCGGAATTTGTTCCTTTTAATCCAGCTCCCGAAAACTATCAGCTGCAAGGAAATAGTAAAAGCTGGAATGTTCGATCTAAGTATATGGGCTCGGTTACCCAGCAAATGATGAATGATATTTTTCTTAAAGCAAGCCAGGGCACGGATCAGCTTGCATGTTTTTGGTCGCATTTACCCGAGGCAAACTTTAATGATGAAATTCAACAAGTCAACATTCTTGCTCATCAGGCAGAGTTGACTTATCCGACTGTTAAATTTCAATATTTGACTGCTATTGAAGCTTATCAACTCTGGCTGGAAAGTAATGATAATGTAAAACCGCAGGTTCAGTTAACTGAAGAAGTAAGCGGAGCAGATGTAAAATTTGTAATTACTACAGATGAGCCTATTTTTCAGCAGCAGCCGTTCATTGCGATTAAAGATAGATATGAAAGATATTTTGTTGCGGAATGTGAAACTATTTCTCTGAATACCTGGCGAACAATCAGTTCATTTTCACTTAATGATCTTGGAAAAGTTGGTGTTGCCGTTACTGATACCGTAGGAAATTTAAGTACATCTTTTAAAAAATATCTTCCGGATGATAAATTCATTGATAACAACGATCCACAATACCAGGAAATTTATGGTACGTTTAATACATCAACAACAAGTGCATGGAATCTTGATTCAAGGTATGCAACTTTAAATCAGAACGATTCTGCAAAAGTACGCTGGAATTTAGAAACAGAACAATCGGGATTGTATAACATCTTTATTCAATTTCCTGAAATTAGTAATCAGGTGGATACTCTGATATTTGAAATTTTTCAGAACGGAACATCAACAGAAAAATTTTCATTCATAAATCCTCAGAATTATAATCAGTGGTTATATGTAAAAACACTGAATCTTAATTTTGGAGAAAATAATTATATAGAAATGTCCACAAAGAATAACAATTCAATTTCGAATGTTTTTGTTGCGGATGTATTGAAATCATCAGCGTTTGTAAGAGACAAACAATTGATTCCGGAAATACTTTTTGTCGATATCGGTGAACTAAGCATAGAGGACAGTTTATTTTTCGATTTTCAGATAAGTAATGCGGGAATAAATACTCTATCTGTTTCAAATGTCTATTCCAAAGACGGAAATATTGCAATTGAATCAACTTTTCCTGTTGAAATAAATGGAATGAGTAAAATAGATTTGCCGCTTATTTTTATTCCTGACCAGTTAGGATTTATTGAAGACACAATTATAATTCAAAGTGATGACCCTATAAATCCGCTTTGGAAAATTCCTTTTACTGTAAATGTTTTAAATTATTTTACAATTGTTGACAATGATGATCCCGACGGTTATGAGGAAACAGGAAGCTGGAGCACAAGTGTTGCGCAAGCATACGGTCCCTCCAGCCGTTATGCCCTAATACAAAGCACACCAAACGGTCCAACAGCGTCATTTACAGTTAATTTATCTAAGAATGGTATTTATGATATTTATGAAATTTTACCCAAAACTGAAAATAGTGCCAATAATGCGCTTTACAAAATCAGCAAAGAAAGTATTGTTATAGATTCTCTTTACCTAAATCAGAATGAAGGAAGTGGAAGCTGGAAGAATATTGGCAGATACTATTTGCCCGCGGAAACACAAATTACAATTAAAGTAATTGATTCCGGTGAAAGCACATTAGGGCCTGTTATCAGAGCTGATGCTTTCAAGATCGCTCTATTTCAGGAAGTAACAAGTCTTGATGATAAGGAACTTTCATCGCTGCCCACGGATTTTAAGCTTGAACAGAATTATCCCAACCCGTTTAACCCAAGCACAATTATTACATTCCAGATACCGGAAGCCGGATTAGTTTCTCTAAAAGTTTACGATTTGCTTGGAAGAGAAGTTGCAACACTGGTTGATGAACACAAAACTGCCGGCAGTTATGACGTTGAATTCAATGCAAGTGAATTATCAAGCGGAGTTTATTTTTACAAATTAATTACTGGAAGTTCCGCACAAGTAAAAAAGATGATTTATCTAAGGTAGTTTTTACCTATTCAACTTTTTCTGAGCATATACTATTTTGTATACTGATTTTTAATTCATTTCTTCATATGCTACTATTAAAAATAAGAGGAGTTTGATATGCCTAACTTTAATCCGAATTGTTTTTGGAAATATAATTGTTCGAAAAACGAAAGTGGTGCAGATGACTATGACTTTTATGCGAACTTTATGTAGAAATACATCCTGACTGTACATCTTTGTTACCTGATTGTTGAAAAACGTTGAAAGGATTTTATGATGAAGAAACTATACCTAATATTTTTTTTTACTGCTTATTGTTTTCCGCAGACTGTTCTTAATAAACAATGGCTCTTATTCGATGATAGTAACTCGCCGTTAAGTTCAAATAAAATTAGCTCCACTGCTGCTGATCCTGATGGCGGTTACTGGATTGTGACTGCACCAATGTTTTCTGATACTCAAACAGTAGCTGATGGTTATTTACACAGGTTTAAAGCCAGTCAATGGGAAATATTCAACACTAGTAACTCTCCACTTGACAAAAATATGGTTGAAGATATTGCACTTACAAAAGACAATAAACTTCTGGTTGCTACTTCAAGAGGTCTTTACATTAAAAATGGAAATACCTGGGACAGCCTGAATACCAGCAATTCTTCTCTACCGGATAATTTTATTTACAGAGTGACCGTAGATAAATTAAACAGATACTGGTTAGGTATTCCGTATTTAGGTGTTGCAGTATATGATAATGGGGTTCTTAGCTTCTATGATGATACAAATTCTTTCGAGGGAATTTTTGATTTTAATTTTATTGAGGTTGATAGCTCTAATAATATCTGGATTGGGACAGATTTCTGGGGACTATACTCATTTGATGGTAGTGAATGGACTAGAAGGATAAAAGGTTTGTTTCCTGCTGGAGCAGGTGAACCAAATATGATAGCAGGACTTTTAGTAGATCATAAAAACAATAAATGGTGTGCTATTAATATTGATGGGGGCGGTTGGAAAATAGGTTTTTCAAATGATGACTCTACCTGGATTTATTACGATAAAAATACAATCGCACTTGATAGCTTAAATCGTTTTGCTTATGAAGGCTTAGCTGTTGACCGGAATAACATAAAATGGTTTGGTTCCAGGGACGGTTTGATAAAATATGATGATCAAAACTGGTCTGTACTCGATTCCACTAACTCACCTATTCCATCAAGTACTTTTGGGTTCGGAACTGTCGATACACATAATAATAAAATTTTCGCGCTTTCCAATCTTGGTTTAATTTTCTACAATGAAGACAGTGTTATTGTTACATCAGTAGAAAAAAATGATTGTATGATTCGGAATTATCTCCTTTACAATAACTATCCAAATCCATTTAACCCAAGCACAGTAATAAGATACCAGATACTGGAATCAGGGTTAGTTTCTCTGAAAGTTTATGATACACTGGGCAATGAAATTACTACGCTAATAAATGAGTTTAAACCAGCGGATACATATGATGTGAAATTTGATGGTAATGGACTAAGCTCCGGAATCTATTTCTACAAATTACAAGCAGGCAATTATATTTCTGTTAAGAAAATGTTATTGCTCAAATAAGAAAGTTGTAGGGCAGCTTCCGTCTTCCCTGAATTTTAGTGAGTTTCCAACCCTGGAAAATCCCCGGATTTATTTATATCAGATGAATTCATGTGTAGTATTTTGAAGATGTGCTTTGTAAGTTTGTCCCAATTTATTTTCATCCAATTGATCGGAATACTTTTATGAAACATTTTTCGTTACTTTTTCTTCTCGGTGTTGTTTTTAACTTTCAAATATCGGCACAAACAAGTGAAAACTATTTGATAAGTATTGATCTGAACAGGGTAAGTGATCTTAATAAAATTGAAAAACTTGATCTTCCTGTTTATCATTTATTTGATAATGTTCTTATTACAAAGGCTAAAGCACAAAAAATTCTTAAACTCAATGAGTTAAAAGTCAGTTTTAATGTAATTGATAAAATTGTACAAGCATCAGATTATTATATCATATCTCCGAAAAAGAATTCTAAGCAGAACTCTATTACTGCATCTTCCAATGTGATGTATGTTCATAATGAGTCGGCAATTATTAAAAACCCTGCATCGATTGAAAAACTCCGTTCAGAAGGATTTACTGTTGCACAGATTACTGAAAACACAATCACTTTCAAGAATGAAAAGATAGTAAACATTAATAATGTTAGTGCAGTTGATACAACTATCGCTAATATTATTTCTAACGTAAACGCAGATAGTGTTGAGTTCTTTATTCAATCATTACAGGATTTTCAAACAAGATTTTTATTTGCAAATACCAGAGATGCTGTTGCAAGCTGGATTAAATCGCAATTCATTCGCTTTGGTTTTACTGATGTTGTTATTGATTCATTTCTATATCAGGGAACCTGGCAGAAAAATGTTATTGCAACTTTAACCGGAACAATGATGCCTGAAAAAGTTTATGTGTTTGGCGGACATCATGATTCCTACTCAAGCGGTGATCCCTATACTTTTGCTCCAGGCGCGGATGATAATGCCAGCGGAACGGCAGCGGCACTTGAAATGGCACGGGTTATTATGTCCAGCGGATATCAGCCGGAAGCAACAATTAAGCTCATAACTTTTGGTGCCGAAGAATATGGTCTGTGGGGCAGCAAAGCTTATGCGGATTATGCGCTTAATCAGGGGATAGATATCAGGCTGATGATTAATCATGATATGATAAGCCATACCTACCAACAACTGTCTCAGAGCACGGTTGATGTAAACAGATATACCGGTTCCGAGGGATGGGGTACTCTTGCATTTAATATGGTAGATCTTTATTCGATTCTTAATCCTTATTACGGATCGACTAACAGCAGCGGATCAGACAGTTATTCGTTTTGGCAAAGAGGTTATCCTGCGGTTTATTTTGAGGAAAGAGAATTTAGCCCTTATTACCATTCTCCTCAGGATATAATAACAAATTACAGCATGCCTTATTGTGCAGAAGTTATAAAATCTTCGGGTGCTTTGCTGCTTACAGCAATTCAGATTCCATCTGATGTGAAGGATTATTTTATTTACGATGTTGGAAATGGCTCATCGTTAAGTTTAAGCTGGTCACCAAACACAGAACCTGATCTGGCAACTTATAAAGTTTATGTGGGACTGGCTTCCGGTAATTACTATCAAACGTTTGTAACATCAGATACATCGTATATAGTTAATAGTCTTACCGAGGGAACACAATATTATATAGCCGTTTCAGCAATTGATACAGAGGGATATGAGAGTTTTCTTACTGAAAGAAATATAATACCTTATTCAATCCCTTTGGTTCCGTCCAGCTTTATAGTAAAACCCTCACCACAAATGATCGAACTTAGTTGGAATGAAAACAATGAACTGGATTTAGCTGGTTATAATATTTATCGCTCAGAATCATTGGATGGGAGTTATCTAAAAATAAATAGTACAACTAACGTTGATACTTTTTATCTGGATAACTCTGCATCGGCAGGGCAATACTATTATTATTTTGTAAAAGCAGTTGATGACCAGTTAAATGAAAGCACAGGCACAGATACTATAAAGTCCCGTATTATTTCAATGGATAGAGGAATTCTTCTGGTTGATGAAACTAATGATGGCGATGGTTCATTATTAAATCCAACAGATCAGCAAGTAGACGAATTCTATCAGCAAATATTAAGCAGTTTTAACAAAACCGATTATGATGTTTTATCGGAAGAAGCAATTACACTGGCAGAACTCGGCGCATATTCCACTATTATATGGCAGGCAGATGATAATATTAATTTTGCTGCGGCACAATCTGCTCAGCTAGCTATTAAAGATTATTTGAGTTTGGGCGGAAATTTCATTTATGCCGGATACCGGCCAAGCAGAGCATTGCAGAATAATACTTCGGCAGGCGCAAAATACAGTCCAGGAATGTTTTTTTATGATTATTTGAAGATAGATAGTTCATTAAGCATTCTAAACTCAAGGTTTATTGGGGCAGTTCCGTATAGCGGCACTTACAGTGTTATTTATGTTGATTCATCAAAAACCCAAATATCTGATGATTATCATCTAAAAGGAATTGAGGCAATTTTCCCGAATAGTGAAGGAACCGCTATTTATAAATATGAAACTTATTTCGATACAACAATTAATCAGGGAAAATTAAAAGGCAGACCTGTGGGCGTTGAATATTTAGGTACAGATCATAAATCAGTTGTGCTTAGTTTTCCGTTATACTATATGAATTTTGATCAAGCGAAGGCTTTGATTGAAAATATTCTAATCAATAAGTTCAACGAAGTAACTGATGTAAACGGAGAGATAAGTAATTCTGTCCCAACGGGATTTGCGTTAATGCAGAATTATCCGAATCCGTTTAATCCGTCTACAGTTATTAGTTATCAGTTGCCGGTTGGCAGTCATACAACATTAAAGGTTTACAACGTTCTTGGAAAAGAAATAGTAACCTTGGTTGATGAAGAAAAACCAGCCGGAATATATGAAGTCGAATTAAATGCGGAAGGACTTAGTTCCGGTGTTTATTTTTACAAGCTGCAGGCAGGGAACTATATTTCCGTTAAGAAAATGATTTTATTAAAATAATTTGATGTTCGATATTAAAAAGGCGATTCAAATGAATCGCCTTTTTTGTTGTTCCAAAGTCTACTAGAATTTTACGGATTTGGAATTTTCAGTTTCTGTCCGACTTTTATCATATCTGGATTTGTAAGTTGATCTTTGTTTGAGTTAAAAATCTGCATGTATTTGTTTGCATCTTTATAATAATGCTTTGAGATTTTACTCAAGCTTTCACCGCTTTCAACAGTATGCAGATGATAATATTCTGTATTTGAGACCCTAATATCTGCGCTCACTTCTTTTTGTGCTTCACCGCCCACTTCTTTTATTTTATCCCATATTACATTTTTTTCATACTGTGTATTTGTTGTGCCTGAAAATTTTAATTTTCCGGCTTCCTCACTAACATTTAAGTTTTGAACTTTAAGCTCCTGGGCCAAAGCCAAAACCGGACTATACTTAACTTGTAACGACATTTTATCTCCTTTATAAATTTAAAAAATTACATTACCGGGAATGCAAGCTTCAGGTTAACTTTGTACTGTTTGATCTTACCATCTTCTACGCTTGCCATGTGTTTTGTAACTTCAATACCGGTAATTCCCTTTACTGATTTTGAAGCTTTCACCAGTGCTTGATTTATTGCATCATCAAAACTTTTTGATGAGATACCAATAATCTCAATTACTTTAACTGCGCCGTCATTAATGTGTGTCATAATATTCTCCTAAGATTAGTTTGAAATAAGTATTTATAGAAAAATTCAATTATTTTTTCCCGCCGAATAGTCCACCTAGAATATTACCCAAAGGATTTGATGATTTTCCTCCTCCGAGAAGCATTCCTGCGACATCGTCTAAAACAGAACCATCGCCATCCTGATCTAGTAATGTAGCCAATCCGCTTGATCCAGTAACGGAATCTCTTTTCTTTGTTAGAAATCCGAGTACAATTGGAGCGAGCATCGGGATTAGTTTTGAAGCAGTTCCTGAATCCATTTTAAAATTGCTGGTCAAGTGATTTACTACATCTGTCCCTGCGTTTCCAAGTAATCCGCCTAAATTTGGGTCAGTTTTTTCATCTTTTAATTTATCATCAAACAGACCATCCAAATTATCAAGTACAGATGAACTTCCATATTTATTTAAAATATGATCAACCCGTGCTTCACCACCGTGCTCATCTTTTTGTTTCTTTAATCCGCCAAGAATCATTGGCATTACAACCGGTAATAGCTTTTGAATTGTCCCTTCATCAAGATTCGTTTTCTTTGACATCTTCTGTGAGACTTCGGGACCAAGTGTGCTAATAAAGTCCTCAATTAAATTTGGCATATTCTCTCCTTTTTTATTTTTTAGATTTAAATCAATAATTGCTGGATAATAGCTGAAGTAAAATGCTACAGCGCAGAATTTTTATAAATATAAGATTAAATTCGGCCAATGTAAATTTATTTGTAATACAGGCTAATTTATGATGTTTTGGGGTGGCGGGAATGATTAAGACGAGGTTGCCCCGGAAGTCTTGAAAGACCAACTTAAGGCAACCTCTTAATGTTAAAATTACTTCAACTTTTGTTCGATCACAAACTCCGGTTTAATATCCACAGGAAGAACAGCCAGTTTATTTCTTAATGTTTCTATCGAAGGAGAACTTACGGCATAATTAGAAATAAGTTCTTTTGCTCCGGCATAATTTCCTTCTGCTTGAATCATCAATACAAGATTTGCTAACTCTTTTAATGCGGGATAAATTTTTTCAAAATTAACTTTTACTTTCTGAGTTGAGTTATCATATTCGTAAGCGCCTTTTTCAAGCAGATAATTATAAATAATTGCATTACCTCCGCCGTGTGCTTCATTTATTCCGAATCTCATTGAACGGAATGCACCTGCAAGAAAAGTCACCCAAACTTGTTTTTCCATTTCTTTTGGATAAACACCTTTGTCAATCATAAACATATTATTATACATTCCAAGAATATCAGCTTTACATTCTTCAATTGTTGAATAAGTTTCTTTCAGTTCTTTTTTTACTTCTGTTTCTTTTCCATTAATCTTGATAAAACCCGGACCAACTCCGTGGGACATTTCGTGCATGAGCGTATGATTAAAGAACGCATCAAATGTAACATACTCAAGTTCGGAAGCATCAAGAACAATTTCCGCAATTGGTTTTAACAGCTTGTTAAATTTTGCTTCGTGAACATTCTTAAGCATTACTTTTTTTGAACCCTTTGCTTTGCGTACTCTTTCATCATTCGGAAGGTTGAATGCAAGTGTTTGAACTCCCGCTTTAGTGTCGCCCGCTGTAAATACTTCATTTGCAACTACTATCGGGGATTCACTTCCACGCTCAAAGTTTTTATGCTTATCAGGAATAGGAAGATTCTTCTCAATAGCAGTTAAATATTTACCAAATGTTTCAAGCTTTTTTGTTTCTTCGGGATCTTTGATAGTAACGAAACTTTCGAATGCAGCTTTATAATTGAATAAACCATCCTCATAAACTTCATAAGGACCAATTACAATCTCTATGTTGTGATTTTTTAAATCCATCCAATCCATATCACTTTGATAATAATCATTACTTAAAAATGCATCTGCACGTGAAACAAGATATTTTTTGAGCGATGGATTATCTGCATATTCAGCAGCTTCTTTTAACAACATTGAAACTTCTGTGAGTTTATCTTTATAATATTCATTGTAAGGAATAGCAATTAATTTATCACCATCTCTTCTGATAACAGTAAACTCACTCGTAAACAGTTTCTCATCTTTTGGATTATCTTTTATCCACTTTTCAAATTCATCTTTAGTCATATCTTCAGGATAAAAATTTGCACCGAGCGGTTTTTCATCCTCACCGATAAACGGTTTATCGTGATCGAGTCTGTCGAACGGACCAAACATTATGTTGAAGAGTTCAAGTTTTATTGCAGGTTTAAGTGCCTTATCGGGATAAGAATTATTATTTATTTCAGCTTGCAAATCCGATTTAATCTGATCGTTCTTAGAGTAAACCTGGCTAAGAAAAATTTCGTCAATAATCTTTGATGCATTATAAAGTTTTTCCAGCACCACTCTTTCTCTTTCGCTAAGGAGATTTTCATCATAGTTAATTTCAACCGGAACAAATTTGTTAATCGTTTCCTGAAGCATTTTTATATCCTCCGCATAATTCGTTTGGTCGTCTGATTTTTGGTCAATGCAGCCGGTCAGAGCTATTATTGTTAAAAAAATCATAAGAAATAGACTTTTCATATACTTACCTCGAAAATTTCTAAATAGAATTATTTGATAAGGAAATATAAAAAGATCACGGCTAAAATTGTGTGGGATTTCCAAGCCCCTTTTTATCAATTTTGTACAACCGCTCATCACATATTTTTCAATCAAACGATATTTCTTTTTAAGTTTACATTACAATTGTCTTTTTATACTTATTAGGTGGAGAAATGACCAAACAAAAACAAATTCTTTTTTACGTTCTTGTTACTATTACCGTAATTACAACCGCATTTCCTCAATCACCGCAGCGCAAAGATGTGCCAGATAAATACAAATGGAACCTGGCAGATATGTATGCTACTGCAGCGGATTGGCAGGCGGATATTAAAAAAGTAGAAGGCAAGCATTAATGATTTTGCCTCTTACAAAGGAAAGCTTGGCGAAAATTCTCAAAATTTATTGAATGCTTTAAACTCTTACTTCGGAATGTTAAAAACATTTTACAAGGCAGGAACATATGCCGGCAATTTAAGCAATGAAGATGTACGACTTTCTGAAAATCAGGCTTTGCGTCAACAGTTGTCCTCTGTTGGGACCAAACTTGGTGAAACGGCAGCTTTCTTTGAACCGGAAATTCTTGCTCTCCCAAAAGAAAAGATTGAAAAGTTTTTCAAAGAGAAACCGGAGCTTGAAACTTATTCAATGTATATTGATAATATTCAGAGATTGCGACCACACACTTTAACTGAGGCAGAAGAAAAAATTCTTGCCAGCTTTGGTTTGATAGCTGGAAATCAAAACACTGTTTACTCAATTTTTGCCGATGGTGAAAAACCAAATCCAAAAATTACTCTTTCAGATGGAAAAGAAGTTGAACTAAGTCCTGCCGCATACACAAGAGTTCGAACGGTTGAAAATCGTGAAGACAGAATCAAAGTTTTTGAAACTTTTTTTAACAGCTACGGCGATTTTAAAAATACTCTCGGCGCAAACCTTGTCGGTAAAGTTAAAAAAGACTGGGTTTATGCTAAGAACAGACAATATGCTTCTTCATTGGAATATGCACTTAATGGTGATAATCTTCCACCAACTGTTTATACAACCTTAATTGAACAAGTAAATAAAAGTCTTCCGACACTTCATCGTTTTCTGGATTTAAAGAAACGTATGCTTGGTGTGGATGAACTTCACTATTATGATTTATATACTCCTCTTGTTAAGAAAGTAGATTTGAAATTCACGGTAGAAGAAGGTCAACAGGCAATACTTGATGCTCTTAAACCAATGAAGTCTGAATATCTTTCAACAGTCAAAAAATCTTTTGATAACAGGTGGATTGATTTTATTCCAACCGAAGGAAAACGAAGCGGCGCTTATTCAAATGGCAGTGCTTATGATGTTCATCCTTACATTCTGGTGAACTGGAATGATGATTATGAATCTCTATCTACTTTGGCACACGAGCTTGGTCATACAATGCACAGTTTTTACTCAAATGCTAATCAGCCTTTTGCAAAATCAGATTACGCAACTTTTGTTGCAGAGATTGCTTCTACTATAAACGAAACCTTGCTTAACAATTATATGGTTGCAAATGTAAAAAGCGATGAAGAAAAGCTTTTCCTGCTTGGCAGCTATCTTGATCTTTTAAGAACAACTATTTTCCGTCAGACTTCTTTTGCCGAGTTTGAGCTTGAAATACATCAACGTATAGAACAAGGCAAACCATTAACCGGCGACGATCTTTGCAACATTTATTATGACATAGTAAAAAAATATTATGGCCATGACGCAGGATATCTGCGTTGTTGATCCGTACATACAATACGAATGGTCTTACATTCCTCATTTTCTGGGATATACTTATTATGTTTTTCAATATTCAACTTCGCTGATCTATGCAACTGCTTTTGCAGAAAAGATAGTTAACGAAGGGGCTCCTGCCGTAGATAATTTCTATAAAATATTAAATGGCGGCGGCTCTAAGTATGCTGCTGAATTAATTAAAGATGCTGGAATCGATCCTTTATCATCTGAACCATTTGAACTGACAATGAAGAAGATGAATAAAGTTATGGATGAGATAGAGGAGATATTAAACAAGTAATAAAACGGTGTAGTCCACTTTGAAAGTGGACTACACCTGTTCTTTCGGCAATTTAAATCTTACCCTTAGCACACCATCCTCAAAGCTTGTGGATATAATTTTAAAATTTCCAATTTCCTTTGTATGAGATACGTGAACTCCGCTGCAGGGGCAAGCATCGTAATCACCAATTTTAATTATACGTATTGTTTCTCCCGCATCTTCGGGCAGTTGTGAAAGTTTATACTGTTTTAATGCATCGTCACGTTTAAGAAATTCTTCGTAAACAGGAAGGTCTTGTTGTATAATTTCAGTTACCTTTTTATTAATTGTTTCAACTTCTTCTTCCGTAAGATTGCGGTCAAAGTGATAATCGCATTTGGATTTTTTCTTTTCAATGTGATTGCTGAATGATCTGCCTCTGTTGAACATTCTAACCATAGTCTGGTTAAGAAGGTGTTCTGCAGAGTGCATTTCGGGATTATAATCTTTATTCGATTTTACTTCGTTCATTTCTCACCACTTGTTATAATGAATTTTATCTTGCTTAAATCTGTCTTCGGCAAATACGGTCTCATCCGGATAACCGAGCGATATTAATGCAACGGGAACAACATTTTCGGGAAGAATAAACTGTTTTGAAACGTTCTTTACAACATCATCAATTCCGTGAATTGCAATCCAGCAAGATCCGATTCCCAATGCGTGTGCACCAAGTAAAACGTTCTGTATTGCTGCCGAGCAATTCTGTATCACCCAGCTTTCATTAGCTTCAATGATTTTATCACCGCAAACAAGAATTGCATTGGGAGTTTGTCTAAGTAATTCGGCGTGCGGAATTGATTCTATCGTATCGGCAAGAATATTTTTATCGTCAATCACAATAAAATGCCACGCCTGCAGATTCATTGCACTTGGCGCATACATTGCCGATTTAAGAATTATTTCAATTTTATCCTTCTCAACTGGCTGACTTTTATATTTTCTTATGCTTCTTCTTGTAAGCAAAGCTTGTATTGTTTCCATTTTTTCTCCGTATTTTCAAAAAGTGTTCTGCAAATATAACAAGACTCTGTTTTGGCTTTCGAATATCAAGTTAATATTTTTATCATGCAGTGTAAATTCAAAAGGATTTTTTATGAAAGAAAAAAGATTGATGAACAAAGATAGCAAGGCGTTGTATTTTCTAATTGGTGTATTAACAGCACTTATAGTTCTATTTTTTGCAGGTTTTATATTATTTGAGAACAATATAAATCTGATAGCCGCATCAGATCTGGTCAAGCAAAAATGATTTTCCGCAGGATTACAGGATAACATCACCGGAAATTCCAAAGGATATTTACTTTGCGGGTGAACGTGTGCCGCTGGAAAATTTTGAAGTTTATGAAAGAATAGACAGAGAAATGATAGTAAATACTTATTTGCATTCAGCAACGATTCTGGCTTTGAAAAGAGCAAACAGGTGGTTCCCCGTTATTGAGCCGATTTTAAAAGAATATAATGTTCCCGATGACTTTAAATATCTTGCTGTTGTAGAAAGTAATCTTGAAAATGTTGTATCTCCAGCCGGAGCAACCGGGTTCTGGCAATTTATGAAAGGTGCATCCGACAAATATGGACTTGAAGTGAACAACGAAATCGATGAAAGGTACAACGTTGAAAAAGCTACAGAAGCTGCTTGTAAATATTTGCTTGAATCCTATCAGAAATACGGTAATTGGACAATGGCAGCCGCTTCATACAATATGGGTGTAAGTGGAGTTGACAATCAGATAGAAAGACAAAAAGCAAACAACTATTATAATCTTGTTTTAGGTATCGGAAACATCAAGATTCATTGCAAGAATTATTTCTTTAAAAGTAATAATGCAAAATCCGCAGAAGTATGGATTTGACCTGATGGAAATAGATTTATATCTTTCTTTAAAAACTTATGAAGTTGAATTATCCGGATCAGTAACAGATTTTGCAGATTGGGCTGCAGATCAGGGAATAAATTACAAAATACTTAAAATGTATAATCCATGGTTGCGAGAAAGTTATCTGACGAACAAAAGTGGAAAAACATATACAATAAAACTTCCTGAAAAGGGAAGTATTCAAATAATTAATTGAATTGTTAGAATGAATATTGAGGCAATAAGAGAATACTGCTATATTAAAAAGGGAATATCTGAAGATTTTCCTTTTGATGAAGATACTCTTGTAATTAGAGTAATGAATAAAATATTTCTTCTTGCTTCTCTTGAAAAAATTCCTCTTCAGATAAATCTTAAATGTGATCCTGAACATGCGGTTGAACTTCGTGAAAGATATGAATGCTGTGCAGCCGGGATATCATATGAATAAATCGCATTGGAACACGGTGATTATCGATGGATCAGTTCCACAAAAGGAATTAAAGGAAATGATAGATCATTCTTATGAATTAGTAGTAAGCGGACTTAAAAAATCCGAGAGAGAAGCTCTCAATAAAATAAGGTGATAATATGAAAAAGTTTTTAGTTTTATCGTCGTTGCTGATTCTTTATTCTTCTTTATATTTTATGTTAAAAATACCTTCAACTAAGCCGTTGCCGAAAACAACGACTGCTCCTAAAAAGAAGGTAAAAGTTAATCGTTGTAAAGCCAAATTAAGAAATGGTAAAAGGTGCACAAGAAAACCCGATGAGGGAAGTGATTTTTGCTGGCAGCATACATAGTGAGGAGAGGCTGTCATAAAATTATGTTTTACCTGTTTGTCATTCCCGCGTAGGCCTGCCTTGTCGGCAGACAGGCGGGAATCTAAAACTTATAAACAAAATGGATTCCCGTTTTCACGGGAATGACAGGAAAAATTGAAACTTTTAAGACAACCTCCTAAAATTTTTTCTATTCCTTCCAATCCGGAATTCTTCCCGGTGTCCAGGGCGATTTAAGTTTGTCCATCTCACTTTCAAGATTCTTTACTTCTATATCTAACAAATTCTGTAAGTCCCGAAGAACAACTTTAAATTCTTCCGCAGCAATCAGATAGTTATTTGTATATGCTGTGGTCGGAGCAGAAGTTGTCTGCCACATTCCATAAGTTACTTCACTCAATCTTCCGGAAATTGTCGGCTTTGTCGGTTCATTTCTTTTGCTTATTGTTTCGTCATCGACAAGAAGAGTATAGAGCTCCTTGTTCTTCTGAAGAATTATGTCTGCTTTATCAGTTAATTCTTGTGGAGCGTTTTCAGTTTGACGCAATGCAGTTTTAATTATTTCGACCTTTGTGCTCAGATCATTAACAGATTCTATAGCTCCTTTAACAGCACGGCTCAACTCATATACTTTTTTCTGGAAAGCAACCAATTGATTTCTATCCTCAACAGGAAGAGTTACGTTGTTAAGAACTTTTGCTTCAAATTCAACAGGACCTGCCACATCACTTAAAATTCCATTTGTAAAAACCGACATCGTTACTTTATACTTGCCCGGCATAACAGGAAATCCGCTCGCATTTTCGTCTGTTGCTTTTTTAACAGGATTTGTTGAAGCATATTTTAAATCCCATGTCAATCTGTTTATACCCGATTTTACCTCTGTCTTTAATTTGCGGACAACATTTCCTTCTTCATCAGTTATTGTGAAAAGAATATATGGTTTTTCTTCTCTATCTTCTTTACGCAAATCTTCCCATGACGGATAATAAACCGGTTGATTGTTTTTTATAAGTTCTTTCTCTTTTTCTTTTCTTTGTTCTAGCAAAGTTTTCGGAGTTTCTTTAATATAATAAGTAAAGGTTGCTCCAAATGGTGGATTATCTGCTTTGAAATAAGAAGATCCAAGCGAACCAAAAGTTGCACTTCGTTTAATGAACATCAATGCATCTTTAACAGGAAAGAGTTTATAATTTTCTTTTTCTAATGTTTGTTCATTGATCTCTCTGAAGGCAGTGTAATTATCAAGTATATAAAATCCTCTTCCGAAGGTTGCAATAACAAGATCATTTTCTCGTTTCTGAATGTCAAGATCTCTAACAGCTTGTGTGGGCAAATCTCCTTTAAGTTGTATCCAGTTCTTTCCTCCGTTAAGAGTGAAAAACACACCATATTCTGTTCCGATAAAAAGCAGATCGGGTTTAATATGATCTTGAGCAATTGAGTAAACAACTTGCGGCTCTTTTAAATCTCCAGTTATTGATTTCCAGCTTTTTCCGCGGTCATTACTTACCAGTATGTATGGCTTAAAATCTGCACGTTTATGATTATCAAACGTAGCATAGACAGTATTTGCATCATGAAGTGAAGCAAACAGGCAGCTTACATAAGTCATTTCTGGAATGCCGGGGAATGATTCAATTTTTCTCCAGCTCTCTCCGCCATTTTCTGTTACCTGAATAAGTCCGTCATCTGTTCCGGCGTATATTAAACCCTCAACCAGAGGTGATTCTGATAATGAAACAATATTTCCATAAAAAGATGTTGAAGCATTTTTTGCAACAGCATCAACGCTCCATACCTTATCCATAATCGGAAGTTTGTTTCTATCTACCTGCCTTGTAAGATCATCACTTATAACCTTCCAGGTATTTCCTCTGTCATCACTTCTGAAAACTTTATTAGCAGCAGCATACAAGCGATTTGCGTGCGGACTAATAATAAGCGGAGTATCCCAATTCCATCTGTAAGGATCTTCATCTTTTCCTTCCTGTGGTTTGATGCTTAACGATTCACCGCTTTTCATATCGTATCTTGTCAGTCCGCCATACTGCCACTGGCAGTAAATTATATCTGGATTTTCAGGATCAGTAAGCGCTTCGTATCCATCACCACCGACAAGAGGAATATAATCCGCATTAACAATTCCTTCTTCATTTATTGTTTGCGAGGGAACGATCATACTGTTATTGTCCTGTGTTCCGCCCATCACACGATAGAAAGGTTCATAGTTATCAACGCTCACCCTGTAGAATTGTGTGATTGGTAAATTATCTTTGAAATGAAAAGTCTGTGCGCCGTCAAAAGTTTCATAAATACCGCCGTCGCCGCCAATTAGAAAATGATTAGCGTTGTTTGGATTTATCCAGAATGCATGGTCATCAACATGTCTTCCTTTAGTAGATATTCTTGTGAATGTTTTTCCGCCGTCAGTTGTTATTGATGAAAAAGTATCAAGTAAGTAAACCTTATTTACATCAACAGGATCACAAAATGTTTCACTGTAATATTGCGCGCTTACATTTTTATAATCACTCATCTTTTCCCAGCTTGCACCACGGTTTGTTGTTCTGTAAAATCCGCTGTTGTCGTAATCCGCTTCAATAATTGCATAAACATAATCTGGATTAACCGGTGAAATAGCTAAACCAATTCTTCCAACATCACCGGAGGGTAAGCCGCTTTTTAATTTATTCCATGTTTTGCCTGCATCTGTTGATTTATAAATTGCCGATTCAGGACCACCGTTTAGTAAAGTCCATACGTGTCTTCTTCTTTGATAAGATGCAGCATAAAGAACATCTGGATTTCGCGGATCCATTACAACATCTGTTACACCTGTATTTTCGCTGATGTAAAGAACAGAATCCCAGGTTGTTCCGTAATCTGTAGATTTATATAAACCGCGTTCACCGCCGGGACCCCAAAGAGGACCTTGAGATGCAGCATAAATTATTTTTGAGTCACGGGGATCTATTAATATTTTTGCGATATGTTCAGATTTTTTCAACCCGATATTTTTAAAACTTTTTCCGCCGTCTTCAGAGCGATAAACACCATCGCCCCAGGAAACGCTTCGCTGACTGTTATTTTCACCGGTGCCGATATAAACAACATGCGGATTATTTGGATCGAGTGTTGCACATCCAATTGAGTGCGAGCCATATTTATCAAATATAGGTTCCCACGTTGTTCCCGAGTTTATTGTCTTCCAAACATTACCACACGCAACAGCCACATAATATTCGTGAGTGTTATTCGGGTTAACTGCAAAATCGGTTACTCTGCCGGATGTTACTGCCGGTCCGATTGAACGTAATTTTAATCCATTAAATGTAGAAGACTTATATGGATTTTTATCTTCCAGACTGTCTTTATCCTGTGCAACAATAATTAAGGAAAATAGTGATAACAAAAAGAATATGTGAATGCCGGACTTCATAAATGCTCCGTGTAGTTTATTTAGAGTGAAGTTTTAATATAAAATTTTATAATTGCTATAAAATTAGAGATTTGAGTTTTTTAAACCAATCAAAAAAATGATTTTATGTTTAATCCACACCAGTTTTTCTTTATTTTTATGCAATCAATTAGGAGTAATTCTGATGTCATTCGATACAGCGTTTAATGCAGTTGCCGACCTTGTTAACGACTTCAAAGAAAATGCCCCATACTTGATAAGCAAATAGATGCGCTTGCCGTCTGCCGATCAGGCAGGTTTATGAGCTTTATGGATTGACGGAGGAAGAAATTAAGATAGTGGAGGAAAGTGTTAAGTAAACCCCACCCAACCCTCCCCTTTATAAAAGGGTAGGGCTTTTTCATTTCCTCCCCTTTGTTAAAGGGGAGGACAAAGGAGGGGTTCCAATTATTTAACAAGCAACTATGACTAAACACTACAATAAAAAATCAGAACAAGAAAAACGCAGATTTCTCAGAAGCAATATGACCTATTGCGAAAAGATAGTCTGGACTTATTTAAGAAAAAGGCAACTGGGTTACAGGTTCTTAAGGCAATATTCAGTTGATCATTTTGTCATTGATTTCTACTGCCCCGAATTAAAACTTGCAATTGAAATAGATGGTTCAGTTCACGAAAAACCTGATCAGAAAAAGTATGATGAGGAAAGACAAAGATATATTAAACAGTATGGAATTAAATTTCTTCGTATTACAAATGAAGAATTAATTGGCAATCCGAATAAAGCATTTGATAAAATTGAAAGCAGCCTGAAAATAATAGAGCAAAATTAAAACTTATATTCTTAACTTTGCACTAAAAAGGAGATATGATGAATATTAAAGACTCGACTTTTCTTATAACCGGTGGAAGCGCAGGAATCGGTAAAGCAACAGCAAAACTTTTAGTGGAAAAAGGCGGAAGAGTTGCCATAACCGGAAGAGATAAATCTAAACTTGAAACAGCGGCTAAAGAAATCGTTGCTTATCCAATTCACGCCGATACAGCAAGTGAAAGCGATGTGAAAAAAACTTATGAAATGTTTTTAAAAAAATTCGGTAAGTTGGATTGTTTGATAAACAACGCAGGAATAGGCGGTGGATGGAATGAAATCACGCAACTCGATATGAAAGCATTTCACGATGTATATTCGGTAAATGTTTTTGGCGCCGCTATGATGGCAAATGAAGCAGCAAAGATTTTTAAAAAACAAAACAGCGGTAACATTGTAAACATTGCCTCAACGGCGGGAACGAAAGGTTTTGCCAACGGAACTGTTTACGCATCATCAAAATTTGCTCTACGTGGAATGACTCAATGCTGGCAGGCAGAATTAAGGAAATACAATGTGCGTGTAATCCTTGTTAATCCTAGCGAGGTTACAACAGCTTTTGGTAGTGAAGAAAGAAAAGAAAGACCGGAAGTAAAGAATAAATTAAGACCAATAGAAATTGCACATACTATTGTATCCGCTTTGGAAATGGACGACCGCGGATTTATTCCCGAAGTTACTGTTTGGGCGACAAATCCTTTTTAACTGTATGTGTCATTCCCGCGAACCTGCCTGCGGTAGGCAGGAGCGGGAATCGTTTAAATATAAAATCATATTCCGGCTTAGAACCGGAATGACAGGAAAAGAAATAAATGATCGAGGAAACAATTCCTAAATGGCTTGAAATAGCAAGAGAGATTCAACAGCTTGCACAAACCGGACTTGCATTTGCAGTTACAGATTATGAGAAGGGCAGATATAAAAGATTAACAGAAATAACCTCAGAAATTATTGAGCGTCACACTCAACTTGAGAAGGAATCTGTACAAAAAGTTTTAATGAAGCATCCCGGTTACGCTACGCCTAAAATTGATGTGCGGGCTGCAGTAATTAAAGACAACAAACTTTTACTCGTTCAGGAAAGCACCGACGAACGATGGGCAATGCCCGGCGGCTGGGCTGATGTGGGAGATATTCCATCAGAAGTTGCAACAAGAGAAACGCATGAGGAAAGCGGATTTGTTGTAAAGCCGATAAAAGTTGTTGGTGTTTTCGACGCAAATCGTGTTGAAGGAGAGTTAGAGTTCTTCCATGCATTCAAAATAATTTTTCTTTGTGAGCTGATTAGCGGAGAAGCTCAAACGAGCAGTGAAACTCTTGACGTTCAGTTTTTTTCATTGGATGATCTTCCGCCGCTCTCACTTAACAGAACAAACACAAAACATATTGAAGAAATAAAACTTCATTTAAATGATCCGGGCAGAAACACATATTTTGATTAATTTATGGGAAGCATTAGAGATTTAAAATATACTACAGCGCACTCCGAAATTTGGGCAGGAGTAGACGCAGAAAAAATTGGTAATATCGGCAGAGTAAGAGTTCATGCTAGACGAGGCTGCTGGATTGCAATTGATTTCTGGTTAGAATTTCATCCTGAAAAGGATTGGGGTGTGTCCGCAATAAGTTATTTGAAATCTGCAAGGGATGATGAAGAATTGCCGGAAGAGATCAGAAACGCGGCAGCACGTCTAACTGAAAAAGTAAATCTAGACTTTAGCGTAAGCCATAATATTGATCCGCTTGAAGATGCTGAAAAAATTATTGAATATTTTTTGGATAAGAAAAATCTGATGGACAGAAGAAAATAAAATGGAAGAAGGCACCAAGCTAAATAAAACAGATCTGAGAATAATTCTTTGCTTTCTTGAAAACTTCAAATCAAAAATAAAACAACTTATAGAAAAATCTTAAAATGTTTAAGCGCTATTCTATCTTTGTACTTGTTTTTATTGTTGCCGGTTGTGTTTCGTTAAGAAATCCCGAACTTGATCGTGCCGATGATGCATTGAGTAATGGCAGTTATCAGACCGCCGTACATTATGCCAACAGTATATTGCAAAGAGATTCATTAAGTGCTGAAGCATTTATAGTAAGAGGTAAAGCATACAGCAAATTAAATGAATCGGAAAAAGCTCTTCGTGATTTTCATTCGGCTATATCCGCTCAGCCGGGATTTGAAGCTTATTACAATAGGGGATTAGAATATTTGAAGAATGAATCATTGTTATTAGCAATTGGAGATTTTGATAAAGCTATTACATTTGATCCTCTCAGCAGCGAGGCTTACTTCGCACGTGCGTATACAAAATATCTCTTAGCTGATCTGGAGGGGGCAATTAAAGATTATAAAAAAGTAATCGAACTGGATTCAACTTCATTTAAATCTTACATAAATATTGGAAATGTTTTTGGATCGCTTGGTTACGGTGATCAGGCAATTGAAAATTTTAACAAAGCAATAAAGTCTTCAGCCGAATAATCCCGATGGTTATTTTAATCGTGGAAATCAAAAACTTATTATGGATGATCTTGAGGGCGGCATAAAGGATTTAGAACACTCACTGTTAATTGATAAAAGAAATGTTAAAGCACTTTTTCTGCTTGCCGAACTTAAAATAAAAGCCGGAGAAAATCTTGGCGCTATTGAAATTCTCAACAGAATTTTAAGTATAGAAGAAAATCCGAAAGCATTATTTGCACGTGGAAGTATTTATTTGAAGCTTGAGGATAAGAACAAAGCATGTATTGATTTTAACAGAGCAGGTGAATTGGGTTACTTTGATGCTTATGAAATGATAAACAAATATTGTGTGAAGAAGAAAAAGAAGAAAAAATAAAAAGATAGACACTCAACAATAAAAAAGCCCCGGCTTGCGGGGCTTAAAAAACATCTAAAAAAAGTTAGCCTAGATAAGATTTTAGTTTTGTGCTTCGTTTTGATTGACGAAGATTTCTTAAAGCTTTTTCTTTTATCTGTCTCACTCTTTCTCTGGTAAGATTAAATCTTTCACCAATCTCTTCCAACGTAGCCGAATGATCACCTTCAATTCCAAAGTAAAGTTTGATCACTTCTGCTTCTCTTTCAGAAAGAGTTGAAAGTACATTTGCAACTTCTTTTTTCAGAGATTCGGTCATAAGAGTATTGTCAGGTAACGGCTGTTCTTCGTTTGGAAGAATATCAACCAATGAGTTCTTTCCGTCATCACCTTCTTTTAACGGCGCATCCATAGAGACCTGACGACCTGCAATCTGAAGTGCATAAGCAACTTCATCGGCAGTCATATCAAGTATCAGGGCAAGCTCGTCTGTGGTTGGTTTCCTTTCAAACTCTTGTTCAAGATCTCTGTAAGCTTTGCTGATCTTTGTCAGGTTACCGACTCTATTCAATGGAAGTCTAACCACTCTTGACTGATCTGCAATCGCTTGCATAATAGATTGTCTTACCCACCAAACGGCGTAAGAAATAAATTTAAATCCTCTGGTTTCATCAAACCTTTCAGCGGCTTTAATCAAGCCGATGTTACCCTCATTAATGAGGTCACCTAAAGACAAACCCTGGTTCTGGAATTGTTTTGCAACACTCACAACAAACCTGAGATTGGCTTTAATCAATTGTTCTTGGGCAAGCCTGTCGCCCTTCTTTATTCGAATGGCAAGTTCTATCTCCTGTTGCGGGACTAAGAGACTTACTTTGCCTATTTCCTGCAAATACTGATCGAGGGATTTGCTTTCCCTGTTAGTAAATTGCTTAGTGATTTTCAAATTGAATCACTCCTTTTTTGTTAAATAACGCGGTTTTAAATCTTTCCCGGAATTGAAACCTGCAAATATAACATTCTTTGGGTTAGTAAGTAAGTTAAATTTGATCCCATTCGGAATTATATTTCGAAAATCTCACCGGATTCTGGAAAATTAACGCTTTTGTAACCTGATGAGAATAATTTTTCCATAAAAGGATTCGCCTGATCTTCTTCACCATGCACTAAAAAGAGATTTTTAAGCTTTTCAGGGGAATTAAATTTCAAATAATCGAGTAATTCCCGTTGATCTGCATGTCCCGAAAAATAATCCATTGTTTTGACTACAGCATGTACCTGAAAGGTTTCACCAAAAATTCGTACCTCTTTATTTCCGTCCATTATTCTGCGGGCAAGGGTATGCTGTGCAGCGTAACCAACAAAAAGAATCAGATTATTAGGATTTCCAATATTATTTCTCAAATGATGTAATATTCTGCCGCCTTCCGCCATTCCGGAGGCAGATATTATTATCATCGGTCCTGATTTTTCATTTAGTTCTTTTGATTCTTCAGTTTTTTTAATGTACTTCAATCTGCTAAAACCAAACGGGTCGTCTCCATCCTGTAAAAAGATTCGATAAGTTTCTCTATCTAAACATTCAGGATGCGAACGAAAAACATTTGTTGCATTAACAGCTAATGGTGAATCAACATAAATTGGTACTGCAGGAATTCTATTTTGATCAAAAAGTTTGTGAAGCATATAAACAACTGTTTGTGTTCTTCCAACAGCAAAAGCTGGAATAATAATCTTACCGCCATCTTTCAATAACCGGATCTGATTGTTGACGCAAAATCCTCTTCTACTTCTTCTGCAGATTGAGTGAAATCGATTTCCATAAGTGCATTCCATAATCAGAACATCAAGATCGCGTAAAACATCAGGTGAACGAATAACCGGGTGCATCAGGTCGTCCAATATCTCCCGAAAAGCCGAATCTGAATTTTTTTCCGTCCAGCTTCTTCAATTTCTAAAGATACTCCTGCTGATCCGAGAATATGTCCGGCATCTCGAAAAATATACAGTTATTCCCGGAAACAATTTCAATTGTCCGATTATATTGTACACCAACAAATTGTGTCATTGCCTGTTCAACATCGTCAAGTAAATACAGCGGCTCAACTGGCAACTCACCCTTCTTTTTTCTTTTCTTGTTTACCCACTCAATATCTTTTTCCTGCAGATGTGCAGAATCTCTTAGCATTATTTGACATAGATCTACGGTTGCAGAAGTTGCATATATGTTTCCCTTAAATCCGTTTTTTACAAGATTGGGAATGTTTCCGCTATGATCGATGTGTGCGTGTGATAAAAGCATTACGTCTATTTCTTCGGGGTTGAATGTAAAGTTTTTATTTTTATCATAAGTCTCACTTCTTTTTCCCTGGAATAGTCCGCATTCAAGAAGAATTTTTTTGCCATTGATGTGAAGTAAATGTTGTGAGCCTGTAACCGTTCTTGCTCCGCCTATGAATTGTATTTTCATTTTTATTAATCCTTATAAATTAAGTTCTAAGCCATTAATTCTTAGAAATTTTGTCTTATCGTTTTTCTGATTGAAATTAATTATCAATTGATATATTAACGGGGTTTTTTCTTTTAACATATCAATCACTTCCGGATGTAAATTTGTTTTATTGAAAGGAACACGCTTAACATATTCCTGAATATTTCCTGCAGCCCGACCGTATTTGTATTCGTAAGTAAAATTTCTGAGCGAGTCTAATTCTACATTTTCATTTAAGACATTTGGAACAGATATATAAAATTCACTCTTATCAATATTATCGTTATTAAACAAATCATTTTCTTTTAGAAATTCATATAACTCCTTCGCAGTATTTTCTGCAGGATCAACTAAAGTTATTTCTTCGCGCATAACATTTCTGTAAACGTATTCGTCATTTTCTTTTAAATCGTATAACTCTTTAAGTTTTTCAGCAAAAATGTTTTTATAAAAAGGATAATGAGTACAGCCAAGGATTATTGTCTTTAATGGTTTAGCAGCCGCAGTATTTTTTATCTGCTCCAGCAAAGATACAATGTTATAATAAATGTAGTTTTCTATTGAATTCAGTTGGATTTCTGTCGGATTGCTTTTCTCTCCCGAAAATAAAATTTTATTATTATCCCAATCAAAGTTATATCGATTTAAAATATTTTTATCAATCTTTGCCTGATTGGAACTTAGTGAAGGACCCTTATATTCTTTTCTTACTCCGGAAGCATTTTTGCTGATATAATCTATTACTCCATCTATAGCCCCGGCAAATCCAACTCCCGCTTGCTGATATGTTTGAATTTCTCCAATATATCCCGATGCAGTTTTATAATTATTTATTGCATTCACATAACCATTAGATAAAACCGTTCCTTCGGTTGCCATTACTCCGATACTGCAATCTTCATCTTGAGATATATTTTCAAAAGCACCTTTAACTCCTGCATTAATAACGCCTATAACTTTAATGTCTAAGCTTGCTTTGCTGAAAAAGTTTTCTATATCATCTATTCCGTATGCAGTTGCAGTATTACAGGCAATAACTATAGCTTTAACCGGCTGCTTATCTGTTTCATATTCATTTTCGCTGGCTGATTGATAATATTTGTTGCCAAGCAGAAACTGAACATCTTTAAGAATATGCTCTTTCAATACATCTGTTTTACCGAGAGATGGATAATTGCCATACGGCATATTTGCCTGATCAGCAAGATAAATAAAAAATTCTTTTTCAAAATCTAAAACTCCGTCCGCATTGAAAATCTGACTTTCGTTATTAAAGCCGTCATAGTTTACAATTGCATCCATTACTGTTAATCCGCCTGTTCCCGAATCAAAAATACCGATTGGCAGATTTTTATTTTTTGCCGGATAATTTTTAACATCAACATAGAAAAAATTTGAAGTGTCTGATAAAATAACAGCTTCAAGATTGCTCTTTCCCAAATCTGATTGTGGGCTGCACCGGTTAAGCAGCAGAAAAGATAGGATAAGAATAAAATGTAGACTGTGATTTAATAATTTCATTTTTACCTCATCTCGAGAAGTTTCATTATAGTAAAAAGGTTTTCGATAAATTTCTTATCGGAAGAACCAAATTATAAACTCTAAGTATATCCTATTATTTAGGTATGTTAAAAAAGTCAGAAAAAACTCAACTGATCTGTTTCAACAATTCTATCAAATGATTTACCGAGTAAAATAAGAACCGAATCAGCAATTGGTTTTAACTGTTTGTCGATATAGTGATCATAATCGATGTCATTATGTTTTAATTGTATTGGTATTGGTCCTCGTTGTGTTATAACATAGTAAACAGTATCCCCGGGTTCCTGCAACAACTTTGCAGCTCTTGCGTGTGGCGGAACATTCTTTACATATTCCTCAACATCTTTTCTTAATCGCTTTCTGTAAACAAGTTTATCATCAAATTCACACTTCTTCAGTTTACTTACCACAGAACGAATCCAATCATCAACTTCTTCATTGTTAAAAATTTTATAATAAAGCTCGGTCTGGAATTCCTTCGCCAATCGTGTCCAATCGGAACGGACAAATTCCAAACCAACAAACTCTAATTCTTCCTCACCGTTTTTATTGAGAAGTCCTGCATATCTTTTCTTTGCCCCCACATCACTTCCTCGCGCAGGAGTGATAATAAATTTCCTGTAATATTTTTCAAATTCATTTTCTAGACGTGACTCAACACTATATTTTTTCTTTAGTTCATCTTTCCAATAGTCGTTTAGCAGAGAAGCCAGTTCTTCGCCTGCCTTATGATAATCTAATCCGGGTTCATCAATCAGCATAACAAAAAGAGAATCTGTATCGCCGTAAACTACTTTGTATCCTCTTTTTTCGAGGAACACTTTACTGCCAAGGAGAAGATGCTTGCCAGTTCCTGTTATTGCTGTCGGAAGATCAGGATGATAAAACCGGCAGCCGTAAGAGCCCATTACTCCGTAAAAGCTATTCATCAAGATTTTGATAGCCTGCGAAAGTGCTTTGTCATTTTTCTTTTTTGCAATTGATCGTTGCTCCATTAACTGATCAATAAACTCCGGTAGAAAATGCTTTGTTGATGAAAACTTATATCCGTTAGGAGTTGTGATAGTATCTTTTTCCGAAAGTAATCTTGAAAGAGGATCAATCTTAAATGTTTGTATGATTGAAGGATACAAACTCTTAAAATCCAGCACAACAACATCATCATAAATTCCGGGAATAGGATCAAGCACATATCCGCCCGCTGCATGTTCTGTTGTTTCAAGATCTTTTACATCAGGTGCAACATATCCTGCACGATGAAGTTTTGGTAAATAGAAATGATCGAATGCTGCTGTCATCATAGCAAGCTGATCCATTAGTAAACCGGAGAGCTGTGAGCGCTTTATGTAAAGCTCAACGATTCCTGTTTTATCTAAAATCTCCGTAACAAGAACAGCATCCTGAAGATTATATTCTGCAAGTGCGACTTTATCTTCTTCAAAGAGCCGTTCAATTTCTTTTACTTTGTTTTCTTCAGGTGTAATTGTTTTTCCTGTGCCGAGCAATTCCTGTGCAACAGTTTCAAGCTTAAAATCTTCAAAGTTAAAGAAGGATGTTCGGAGTGCAGTCGGACCATCTATAATTACTCTTCCCGGCAGTGAAGCAAAGTAACCCCTTGGCTGACGTCTTTTAATCGAAACTCTTCCACCGCTTCTTCCTATATCAAAATTGATATTCAGTTCTTTACATTTATTATCGAGGAAGAGAAGATCAAATCCGATTACATGCCAGCCGATTATTATATCCGGATCAATAATATTGAACCATTCAAAGAATGATTGAAGAAGATTCTTTTCATCCGGATGAAATGACAAATAGTCAGGAAATGTCTTCTGTTGATCTCCAACAATGAAAACTCTCCTGTGTTCATTTTTTCTTCCTGTAATATGAACAGCAATCGAATAAAGATTATTACCCCTTCCCGAAGTTTCAATATCGAGTGATGCAATAACAAATGCCGGATTGACTTCACATGGTTCAATCTTCGGATTAGTAAATCTTGTAACACCATTATTTACTTTTGTTTCTCCGGTTACCTTCATCTGGGCATTGATTATTCTTTCCATTAAAAATCGTCTTACCGGATCAATATCTGATTCATAGCTTGTAATTCCGATTTCGGTAAGATCGCTAACTGTTTGGCGAAGGTCTTTCATAGTATTGAAATAAAGTGCATCTACCGAATTGCCGGAAAAGGTTTTCATTTCAACTTCTTTACGAAGAAAGTTTTGTCTTAATCCTGAAAGAATAGAAGAGCGTTCCACAAAGAAGACCGGTTTGTTGTTTGTTATTAGAATTTCTGTTGTGCCATGCTCTTCCGAAGTTCCGAAAAAACGTAAAACATTTTTATTTTGATAATCAAACCAGTCGCCCGTAAGAAGAAATATTTTAGCTGAAGTATCTGCCATAATATTGTTTTACAAATCTATGAGAATCTGTTCAATTTGCCTGCTATTTCGAATATACATAATTGTTAAATAATCGTTGTATAAGTTTTGTCATTTCTCCCGGAATACCTTTCCCAACCATCCAATCACCAATCTGAATAACGGGAGTTATCTCTGTTATTGTTCCAGTTATAAAAAAATCATTAAAAGTTTTTAATTCGCTTACTTTTATATACTCTTCGACGGTTGGAATATTGTTTTTCTTACTTAATTCAATAACAACATCTCTTGTTATTCCCTCAAGAATTAGGTTTGACAATGGAGCTGTATATAGAATCCCGTTTTTTACGGCAAAGAAGTTTGTATGAGAACCTTCGGTTATTAAGTCATCACGATGAAAAATCGCTTCATAAGCACCAGATTTAATTGCTTTTGTGTTTGCCATAATTGCCGGAAGAATAGAAACGGATTTAATATCACATCTTGTCCAGCGAATATCTTTTTCAAGAACAACTTTCACACCCCTTTCAAGCAGTTCTTCATTATCTTTTAACCCAGAGACAGAAACAAAAATAGTTGGGCTAGAATCAATGTTAAAACTATGATTTCTAGGAAACTGAACACCACGGGTAATTTGAATGTAAACAGAAAAATTATCAGGAAGGATTTTGTTCATTTCAGCAAGCTGCAGAGAAATTGATTCTAATGTGTCAAAGTTGTCAAACTTAATATTCAGTTCGGCAAGACTATGCTTTAATCGCCTTATGTGAGATTCAAATTGAAATAATTTTCCATTATAGGATCGCAAAGCTTCATAAACACCGTCGGCGTATTGAAAACCACGATCGTAAGGTGAGATTTTCACTTCTTCAATTGGAAGATATCTGTTGTTAAAATAGACAATCATTGATTAAACATTTCTGTATAGAATATTTAATTTCCCGAAATAGTAATAACCTCATTTCCCCTTAACCAAAGTACAAGGGAGTTATCAGAGGAATAAAAATTAACAATCCAATCCGCTGTGTTTGATACTGCTAATGTTGTATCAATTGACTTCCCTGGTACTAGAAACATATCAATTTTGCTTCCTGGATTTTGACTCATAAAATTACTTCCTCCATTATTAAGTGCCATAGTTACTGCATGCGGACTATCACCATATACTGCATTTGGATCAATTGAGATTGTTGACAAAACTCCCAAGACATCTCCCATTTTATCGCTAGCCGTCGAATCTTTTATAAAAGACAACATAGTAGTAAAATTAATTGGAGATTGTACAGGACTGCTACCAAAAACAGGAATATAAAACTCATTACTGTTCAGTTGATTCGATCGGACAACATATACAAAAGCACTTAAGGAAGACGTATTTAGCAAATCAATTTCTCCCTTTAAATCAACTTCGCGCCCATAAATTGCAGATAGTTGAGCATCAGCAGCAAAATCTGTTCTTGCTTTTTGAAGAACTTCGTTAATTCTTTCTTTGGCCGTGATTTTACTGTCAATTACATCATTTATAATACTTTCTTCATCACAACTAATTAACAAAAACGAGAAAACGGCTATAATAGTTAAGAATGCGTTTTTCATCTATTTCCCTTTTATTATTCTTGACGATGGTAAACTTAATAAATAAAGTTAATTTTAGCTGTCAATCATTTAATTTAATTCTGTGTTTATAAATTTGTTTAAAACTTGTTAATATTAAAAATAAAGTTTGGAGAATAAAATGAGTAAAAAATCTAGTCCGGTTTTTGAAGGCATAGATACAATAATTATTCGGGTATCAAATTATCTCCTATCGAAAAAATGGTATGAGGAAAAACTTGGGCTGGAAGTGATTTTTGAAGATCATAATTCAAAACTTGTAGCATTTGAAACCGGTTCACCAACAAGCCTAACAATCTGGCAAACTAATGAAAAAGTGAAAGTATTAAGTGAAAGAAATTCTTTTCCTGTTTTCCGCACAAGTGATGCAGAAAAAACATTCATTGAATTATCAAAAAAAGAGGTTAAGACTGAACTATTAATTGAAGCAGAAGGGATTAAGTTTTTCAGATTTTATGATCTCGATGGAAATCTACTGGAGGCGTGTGAAGCGACTGACGATTAAATAAATATCTCCTTTAGTAATTTTTATACGGTTGCCTCATATTGAAAAAAATCTCAAAATAAGTTTTAGTTCTAAAAAGCTTAACACAAGCAAATAAAAAGCACTTAGTATAAATGATGATTTAAGTGAAAATCTATAAGAAAATTCAAGTTCCTTTTTCAAATTTTTAGGAACGATTTTTGTATAAAAAGTCGGGAAGCATCATTAAATACTTAAAAAAAGAACAATCAATTTACAATAATGACGTTCATAACTGCTGACATTTTAGGCGGATCGATAGGACTCATATCCAGTTTGCTGTTGGGTGTGGCTGTAACTTATGTTTCAACTTTAAAAGCCAGTTCAAACTTGAGGAAAAAACTTATAATTAAAACTGCTTTTCTTGTGTGGTTGGGCATTGTTTTGCTTTTGGCTGTTCCGTTGTGGTTTAGTTATAGTCAAATCTTTCCTGAGTGGATATATTGGACTGGAGTAGGTTCTTTCCTTATGATTTTCATACCCTTCATAAACAGCTATTACAAAAGAAAAACAAACTCTTTAACCCGACCAAAGAGTGACTAATCTTCCTTCTTTTCAAATTTAAGCGACACAGAATTTATACAGTATCTTAATCCGGTTGGATCAGGTCCGTCATCAAAAATATGACCTAAATGTCCTTCACATTTTGCGCACATTACTTCTGTCCTTACCATTCCATGACTTTTATCTTCTCTATAAATAACTCTGTCTTCAGCTAAAGGAGAAAAATAACTTGGCCAGCCGCATTCGGAATCAAATTTAGTATCAGATTCAAATAAAATATTACCACAGGCAGCGCATTTGTAAACGCCCTTTTCTTTGTGATCATTGTATTCTCCGGTGAATGGACGCTCTGTTCCTTTTTGGCGGAGAACATAATATTGATCAGGAGTTAATTCCTTTTTCCATTCCTCTTCTGACTTAACAATTTTATCGCTCATATTTTTTCCTTTATTCTTTGTTGAATCCTGAAGTATAGATTGATTTAATCTATCAGCATCAACAGCCTGGCTTTTACTGAATATTGACCAAAGCCCAAGCACTAAAAGCGGAATAATAATTATACTTATAAATTTTATTGATTTCATTGTAACTTTCAAAAAATAATAATCAGTTCTTACACATATTGTTTAATAACTGCATGATTATCAAGTCTGGTTTTTTAGCACTATTCATAAATTAAGCAGAGGAAAGGAGAAAACTACTTTTTAATAGCTTTCATAAAAGGTCGAATCAAATAAATATTTGCGGCAATTCTTCCCAATACAAAGGATATGGTTGCCGCAATAGCACCAACTGCAGAGAAATATTTTATTGCTATAAATAGCACAACAATAATAGTGATAAATTCAATTGCGGTTCCAAAAGTAATTGGCTTTGTATCTTTCACGCTTACTAATGCGCCTCTCTGAAAACATATAAGCACTGTAAGAGCAGGGAAAAAGGACATAATAATTAATGGTTCTGAAGCAAGGTCCGCAAGATAATCTGTTAATCCGGAAACGCCGACAAACCAAAATTCTGAAAGAGGAGTAAAAGCAATAATGACAAGTATCCCCGCTAGAATAGAGGCTAAACGTATTGCAAAAATCTTAAGCTGATTGTATCCTTTCCTCTGATCACCAAGTAAAGCAACAACAACTTCCTGGAATGATAATCCCAATCCTCTGAAAATAAAAACAAAAGAAGTAACAACCGGCATAATAGCAAGAGATTCAATTGGTAATCTGCTCTGTCCAATAAAAAATGTTACAAACGGCTGCACACCAAGCGTGAGTAATGATGTTAATGCAAGCGGTAAATAAAAACTAAAAATCTGTTTTTGATTTATATCATATTCAGAACTATGAAGTTGCACTCCAGCTTTAATTTGTTTGACGATTTTTGCTGCCATGATTCTTGTTGCAATAGCTTCAAAAACAACAGCTATTGATAATGCCGCAGCACCAACTAAAGCACCGGGCAAATTAGTTGCGAAGAATAAAATTAAAGCCGAAAGTACTATTGTTAGTATCCGGATAGTTGTACCGTAGGCAACTCTTCTTGTTAAATTATTTCTTATGAGAATTCCCTGATAAAATCTTCTGAACCCTATTGCCCCGGGCCAGGGAATCATAAAAATTAATGCTAAATGTGTAAGATGAGATACTTCTTTAGGCAACCCAATAAGATCTTCTGCTATAAAATAAAATATGGCTGGAATAACCAGAATTATCATTAAAAGGGTTAATAATCCAATAAGAAGCCAATTAAATTTTCTTAAGGAAAAATAGGACTGACTGTTTCTTACTAAAGTTGTTGCCGCGCTTAACATCATTATAACAGGAGCTTCAATTACCAAAGCAAAAGAAAAAGCCACACCATAAGCAGCAAGATTAAATTTGGGATCGGGTAATCTGGCAATAAGTGCAGAAAGAAAAGGGCCCTCAATCGACATCATAAACCATGTTGCCGCCAAAGGTAACCAAAAGTAAAATATTTTTCGCTGAGTTAGTTCGGTATCCACTTAATGTATTTTTGCAAGTATCATATGCAAACTTATAGAATTGTTTTAAAGAATTTACTATAATGGAATCTGACTAACGAATTAAGTAAATTTGAAGTTTAGGAGGGCAATAAAATGGAAAAATTATTATTTGTTTTATTGATATCATTATTTTTAATTGCCGGATGCTCATCCGAGAAGCAGACTGAAATTCCCGAATCATCAAAGTTAGAAATGCGAAAAGATGCCGATGAATTTATGTCGGGTTTACGTGATGTACTGCTCAGCAAAATAAAAAATAACGGTTTGGTTGCCGCTGTCTCTGTTTGTTCCGATACTGCGCAGGTAATGACAAATAATTTTGGTGTTCAAAAAGGGGTTTATATCAAAAGGGTTTCATTTAAATACAGAAATGAAATCAATAATCCTGATGAATTTGAAACAGAAGGATTAAAATATTTTGAGCAAATTAAAAACGAGGGCAAACTCGATTCTCTCTCTGAGTATGTTAAAGTTGTCGAAGAAAATAAGATAAGTTATCTGAGATATATGAAACCAATTCTTGTTCAAACGCCTTGCCTGAATTGTCACGGAATGGAAGAGCAAATTATGCCGGAAGTAAGCAAATTAATAAACAACAAGTATAAAAATGATAAAGCAAAAAATTATCAGGTAGGGGATTTAAGAGGCGCTATTTCAATTCAAAAAGTTTTTTAACACTTAATTATAAGAGAACACAAAATGAAAGAATTAAAGCTGGTTGAAGTTCCTGCAATCAATTCAATTCAGGAAATGCTTATACTTTCCGCAAAAACTTACGGAGATAAAATTGCTCTTGAAGACTTAAGCGAAACACAGATTCAAAAAGTTACTTATAACCAGCTTTTTGAAAACGTAGTTAGGTTCGGTAAAGCCCTTTCAAAACTTGGTTTAAAAGAACGCGATCATATTGCTGTTATTGGTGAAAACAGAGTCCAGTGGGGAATTACGTACCTTACTGCAATGTGCTTCAATTATGTTATCGTTCCTATTGATAAAAATCTCAGTCATAATGAAATCCTCAACATACTTCATGAATCTGACTCAGTTGCCATAGTCTTTTCTGAAACTTATGATTCCATGTTAAAAGAAAAGGGTCCCGCTTTATTAAAGCTTAAGAATTATATAAGTATGGATCTTCAAAAAGAAGAAAGTGGATTCTTTTCGATGACGCAATTAATGAATAACGAAAGTTCGACCTTAACTACTTTACCACACATTAAACCTGATGACCTTGCAGAAATAATTTTTACTTCCGGTTCGCTTGGCAGAGCAAAGGGTGTTATGCTTAGCCAGCGCAATCTTGCAGCTAATCTGATGGCGATGACAAGTATGATTAAAATGCACAGCACCGATCGTTTCTTGTCAGTCCTGCCAATTCATCATACTTATGAATGTACTTGTGGATTTCTCTGTCCTGTTTTCACGGGCGGTTCTGTTCATTATGCGCGATCATTAAAGACAGTTGTGGAGGATCTTCAGAAAGTAAAAGCAACAATACTACTTGGTGTTCCACTTCTTTATGATAAAATGTTTAAGAAAATTCATAAGGGAGTTAAAGAAGATAAAGTAAAATCAAAAGTAGTTCCGCCATTGCTTAAGATTACGGATTTTATACAAGCGGTTGGCTGGAAAAATGCCAAGAAAAAAATATTTAAAGAGCTTCATGAGAGATTCGGAGGAGCAATAAGAATTTTTATTGCCGGTGGTGCTGCGCCTGATCCAATGGTTGCAAAAGGATTAAGAGAATTCGGATTCGCCTTCATTCAGGGTTATGGATTAACAGAAACAGCTCCAATTCTTGCCCTGAATCAGCTTGATAATTTTAAGGACAATGCTGCCGGAATTCCAATGCCGGGAGTTGAGATAAGAATTAATAATCCGGACGGCGAAGGCATCGGTGAAATCTTTGTCAAAGGCAAAAATGTAATGCTTGGTTATTATAAAAATCCAAAGCTTACTAGTGAAGCTTTCGATAACGGCTGGTTCAAAACCGGTGATCTTGGATATATTGATTCAGATGGATTTCTTCATATAAGCGGAAGAATGAAAAATGTTATAATTTCAAAAAGCGGCAAGAACATTTTCCCTGAAGAGATAGAAGATATTCTAAACAGAAATCCTTTTATACAGGAATGCCTTGTTTACGGTGAAAAAGATGAAAAACAGGATGAAATTATTGCTGTTCAAATAGTAACAGATGCCGAGGCATTTATTGAATATTCTGAAAAGAATAATATTGCAATAACTCCCGAATTTATTGAAGAAACAATTTCCAAAGCAATAAAACAGGCTAATGAAGAATTAACAAGCTATAAGCAAATAAGAAAGTTTTATATAAGAGATAAAGAGTTTGAGAAAACAACAACTCAAAAAATTAAAAGATATTTAGTCGGCAAAGAAGAATAATAAGTCAAAAGGGATTTTCAGCTTTAACGAGCTGTATTTTTAATCTGTTTAAGCTTATTGATCAGGTTGTAAATATCTTCGTCACTTTTTGATAGGAAAAATCCGGAACTTAAATTTAATCCGTTTTTTTGCCAGATTATTTTTAGTGCAGAATAACCCATCAACCATTTGCCGGAATGCCATTTACCCGTTGAAAAATCAGTGATATCTTTAAAAGCGATTAAAAAAGGTTCTTTGGTTAGTCTTCTGTGAAAGTAAATATTTTCATTATCTGCCCAAAACTTTCCGTTGCCCCGGGCAAACATTTTATTTTTCTTAAAACGTTTCCACCATTTCCCGTTTATCTCAGTGCCCAGATAATTTCCTGAAACTTCGTTTATTAACTTTTTCATTTTTAAAGTAAGATTATTTTATACTCATTAATACAAAAATTTTGTTCAAATAGTAGTAATTAAAATTTTTTTTAAAATAAATTTTCTTTTCCTTCGCTTTATATTAATATTTTTTTAGATTGCGATACGAATTATTTAATTAACGATTTTCATTCTAACCTCCGGATAAATTTTTATAAATGCAGTCATCACGGAATAAACGGAAACTATCAAGAAAAGCAGCAGAACAAAATCCAAATCAACTAAACCTCGATTTTATAAAACAAGAATCAGAAATAGAAATTCATCTCCCAAAACAAGAAATTAAGTTAGGTCCCGCAGCAATTGCTCATACAGGAAGAGCAATGATAACACTTAGTGTTGGATAGATAGTTCGCTTAACATCAAACCTTAGAAGAAAACAATTAATTGATATTACAATACGCTTTTGCAGTGTCTTCTGCAAACGTTACCTTTCTACGGCAATTTATAAAAGCATTTAAAACGCATCACACAAAAGATATTTAGTTAAGAATGTTTTTGTTGATGACTGCGGTAGTTCGTTTACGGCTTGTTTTGGGATTGAGGATCTCTTTACTGCAAATAAATTTTACGAATTTGGTCAAATATTCATTGCCACATTATAATTTCAAAATGAAAATAAGACTTGAAGGAATCAACAGAAAGAAATCAATTAAGAATGAAGACCAGGGAAAAAAAGTCTAAAAACGTATAAACTAATCTTTTTCTTTTTCAATGATATTTCTAATTGAACTTTCGATCCACTCTTCAAGAGACAAAGTAAGCGAGTTTCCACCAACAACGAAAGCCTGATTTTTGCTGCTGAGAAATATTGTTTCGCCCGGTGACTCACTTGCATCAGTTTTTGACTTGAGCCATTCAGCTAACCTATGAAGCCAGATATCACGTTCCTTTCCCTTCACTTCATTTTCGAGTATGTAAAGTTCATTTTCTTTGAAAACACAATTCACATCATTGAATTTAAATTTTTCACCATCTGCACTTAAATGATTGAAAAGAGATTTGGACAGATAATTAATTCTGTGATCTACAATTGTATCCTGAATATCTCGCCACACTTTAGCAATTGGGTCCTTTTCCGGTCTTTCAACAGGAGGAAGAATACCTAAACCATACAGATTAAATAGTTGCTCAACAAATTGAGCAATTTCAAGAAGCTTTTGACTATGTTCCAGAGAATCCCATCTTTTTCTTGAGTTTGTAAGTCTTTTATTCTCAAGTGTACTTACGTTGTTGTATCCTTCTTTTACATTCTGAAGATTGGCCCATTTTTCAAGCGGATTATCCTGGTAAATCCAACAACTATCGGAAATTTTGTATTGAAGTTCTGAACTTAATCCTTCCTTAAAGAAAAAATAAAAATTGGAATCAGCCACGCTATTATTTTTGTACTGAGCGTAAACAGATTTAATGAGCTTGCTGGCTTTTGCTTCATTGTCAATTATTCCTAAAGAGCCAATAGCTTTATGAACTATATCTTCCCTTGTATTTCTTATGTAAGATGAATTTTTAGTATCCAACCAGTTCATAAAACTCAAAGGTGTATCCGCCTTAAAAACTTCACCTAACATATTTGCACAGGAAAGAAGAAGGAATGTTCGCAGCGAAGTTACCTCTGAATCTTCGGTCTTTATGCTTATTCTTGTTTTTATATCATCATCTTCGAAAGAAGTTGCCAGTGCTGCTCTCTTTAAAACGTAAGTTAGTTTTTGCTGAAGAGATTTGTCCAGTTTTTCCATTTCTGGAATAAAAAAAGATGATGCACTGCCTGTAGAAACAACATCAGATTTGAATTCCGTCTCAATCGGCACCTTGGTTTCCACTTTGTCAGCTACTGCAGTTTCAGGTGTTTTTTTATCCTCGCCATTGCGAGGGATAGCTGTATTTTTCTTAGTAAATGATAAAGCCATTTCAGTATTCTTTCTTTGATAAATATAATATCTGCCACAATTAGACAAATATTATTCCATTTTAACTGAGGCATAAAAGAATAAATTGTGCAAAATTATAATGGTTCAGGCAAATTTGTTCATATTCTCAGGTAAATTTTACATTAATGGCATAAATAATGACAGGCATGGGAAGAACTAATTTGCTCCCTTCATATTGCAAATTTTAAGCTACAGTGATTGATTTTAATCTAAAAATTTGATGGCGATAAATGTTATATTCACGCATTAATTTTCAGAAGAATATATGAACAGATTAGCTCCGATCTTTGTGATAATTGCCGCAAGTTTGTGGGGAGTGGATGGAATTGTTCTTCGTCCTACGCTTTTCAGTCTTCCTGTATCGTTAGTAGTTTTTGTTGAAAGCACAATAGTTGCCCTTCTTCTTTCACCTTATTTTATAAGACAATTGCCGGTACTAAAAAACTTAAAGAAAAAAGATTGGCTGGTCTTCTTTTTAGTTGCTCTTCTTGGTGGTGCAATCGGAACAATGGCAATTACAAAAGCACTTTTCTATGTAAACTTCGTTAATCTTTCAGTTGTTATTCTGCTTCAAAAATTACAACCGGTTTTTGCTATTACACTAGCTGCTGTTTTTCTTAAAGAAAAATTACCTGCTCGGTTTTTTTTCTGGGCAGTACTTGCAATCCTTGGAGCTTACTTTATGACGTTCGGTACAAAGCTTCCCGATTTTGAAGCCGGTGATAAAACTACAATTGCGGCTATGTTTGCTCTTCTTGCTGCACTTAGTTTCAGTTCATCAACAGTGCTAAGCAAACGTGCGCTTAGGAATGTTTCTTTTGAGATGGGAACTTATCTCAGATTTCTTCTATCTGCGTTTATTATGCTCGCGCTAGTTATTTCATTGGGGGATATCCAAAGTATTACGGCCATTACGACAAAACAGGCAGGCATATTTCTAATCATTGCTTTTACTACGGGCGGAGCAGCAATATTTCTTTACTACTACGGGTTGAAGAGAATTACAGCTTCTGTTGCAGCTATATGTGAACTTGCTTTTCCTTTAACCGCAGTTATACTTGAATATTTTATCAGAGGAAATATTCTTGGTCCGATTCAGTGGATTGGTGCGATTGTTTTACTTGTTAGTATAATCAAAGTGAGCTGGATTAAAGCTTAGCTCCGCAAAACTTACAATGAACAGCATCAATATCATGACCTTCTTTCAGACAGGACGGACAAACCTGGGTTGTAAATGATTTTCTTGATGCTTCAGCAATTTCCACTGTAACAATTCCTGTTGGTACTGCAATTATTGCATATCCCATTATCATCACTATCGATGCGAGTAACTGACCCACAGGTGTTTGAGGTGATATGTCTCCGTAACCGACGGTAGTCATTGTAACAACTGCCCAGTACATACTTGTTGGAATACTGGTAAAACCATTTTCTGGTCCTTCCACCACATACATTATTGTTCCAATTACAACTATAAGAGTAAGAATAGTAAACAGAAAAACAACAATTTTCCCCCGGCTTGCTTTAAGTGCTTTTCTTAATATATCTGCCTGCTTAAGTAAATGTCCAAGTTTCAGAACTCTGAATACTCTTAACAATCTCAGGACTCTAATAACAAGCAAGTACTGACTTCCAGTAATGAACAGACTAAGGTAAGTCGGGATAATTGCCAGAAGATCAATAATTCCATAAAAACTGATTGCATACCGGTAAGATTTGTTTACAGAAATTAGCCTTAACACGTACTCAACTGTAAACAGTATCGTGAATATCCATTCAAGCAGGTGAAAGTAAAAAGAATACTTTATTCCCAATTCATAGATGCTTTCAAGAAATACAACGACAACACTAATGACAATACACCACATCAGAATTATGTCAAACATCCTGCCGGCGGGCGTATCTGCTTCAAATATTATTTCATAAAGACGGATGCGCCATTTTGCTTTATCATCCGGCGGTCTTAAAGTATTTTCAGGCATATAATTTTTGTTGATTAAAAATTCATACTAAATGATTTTTAAATTTAACGAAATAAAATTTTAAGATAAGTAATGACTCAACAAAAAAATGAGTGCTTGTTTTGGTTTGAAGTATTGACCGGTAAAATAAAAAAATTCCCCGCAGAAGCTACGGGGAAGAATAAGATTTATTTTCTGATTTCAGAAATTATATTCTTAGCGCCATCAACGCTGTTTTGAAGAGCGGTTTGAACAGAATTAAAACTTTCACCACCGATCTCTTTGGCTGCGTCCATTGCAGCAAAAACTGCATCCTTCGTTGCAGAAACAGAATCTCCGCCTATTTGCTTGACGCCATCAACAGCACCCTTTACTGCCTCAACTGCAACATCGGCAACATCTAGGCCCAGGTTCTTTGCTGATAATACAGCCTGCGCTACAGTTCCTTTTACAGCATCATCTTGTTTAATGCCGGATTCAACTGCACCCTGAATTGCCCCGTTGACAACACCTTTAATCGAATGAACAACCGTTACACCGAGTTCTGACACACCTGAAATAGCTCCACTAATAATTGATGCGGGTACGCTTATTCCCGTAGATACGAGTTCGCCCACACCCTTAACTGAACTTACTGTCAGATCTTTCAGCACTTTAACAGATGAGCTTCCTATATCTGCAGAACCCTTGAGAGTTCCCACAACTCCCCCTTTCGCACCGTTAACCAATTTAGAAATCAAATTGATAGCCATATAATTTTCCTTTCATTTTAATGGTAGATAATTTACTATAAATAGCGGCTGGGATATATTTTTACAGAATATACAGACTATTTCAACAAATAGAAATGATTTCTGGATTTACTTTAGTCTGTAAAAAACAAAGTATATTATGATAATTCAAAAAAATGACGAAAAGAAAGCTTTTGGAATGAATAAAAAATTATTTTTTATCGGAAAACCGGTCTTTGGCGGCTTTCATTTTCTTTTTAATTTTCTCAAGAATTTTCTTCGCCCAAATAAATTCTGTTGCCAGTATAGAAAGTCCGATTGGAATAATAATGAATGCAGGACCAGGAAAAACTATAGTTATAATTCCTATTGTCAAAACTGTGAATCCGATTACAGCGATTATTATTCGTCTAAGTTGTTTTAAATTCATGGAAATAAAAATAATTATCTGGGTGAACTTACAAATACAATCTCAGGATAAGAATCTGTTTTTTCTTTATTTGAAAAAAGAATCATAAAAAGCGCATAAGTCGCAATAATTCCTATTGCGAATAGAGAAGAATAAAGTTCTTTATTTGTTTCAAACATTTCCATGCCTATGAAGATACCCGCAAGTAAAAGAATAAGAGGAATTCCATATAGCAGAAATGATGCGGAGAGGATTTTACTTCCTTTAATTGATACACGGACTTTGTCTCCAGGAATGCACACCAAACGGATCCCTTGCGGTTAAACTTCGTCCTTCCGAGTTACCTGGTTTGCAATAAATCTTTGCCGTGCATTCTGTACATTTATCCGAATCCTGAATGCTTATAATTGCAATTCCGTCTTTTGCTTCTTTAACTATTCCTTCTTCGTAAAGTTCTTCTGAATGCATATTATTTTTTTTGTCATTCCGGCCTTTGACACGGGTATCTTTTTGAGAGAGCCGGAATCGATTTTAATTATTCGGATTTCCGCATGCCTGCCAACCATCTGTTGGTAAACCGGCAGGTAAGCTTTTGCGGGAATGACATACGTTTTTAACTAACTACTTTTATATTTTCCTGTGTCAGCAACTTCGCTGCTTTCTCAGGATGAACAAATCTTATTGCACCCGTTTTACATTTATCAATTGGGATTTTACTTAAATCAAGTTTATCATAATTGATTTCAGGTAAGAAATCTTTCATCTCAATTCCACCATCGGATTTTCTGGCACATATTCCGCATCCGAAGCATGAAACACTACAAACTTCTTTTGCACGTTTTGGATCATCGTGATTTTTACAGAACACAAACAATTCTCTATCATCAGGATGAATTTCAATAATTCCGCGGGGACAAGCTTCAACGCACAGACCGCATCCCGTGCAAAGTTCTTCAACTATTATTGGCAATCCGTTCTCATTCATTAATATCGCACCGAACTGACAAGCATCAACACAATCATTGCCGCCGAGACATCCATACAAACACATTTTATTTCCACCAGCCACAATTGTTTGAACAGAACAACTTTGTGGTCCGTGATATTCTGCATTCTCTTTCATAACTGCTTCTGCATTTCCGCCGTTGCATAAAACTCTTGCGACAAGTTTGACGCTTGCACTGCTTTCCATTCCAAGAATGCGAGCGATTTCATCCACTACTTCCTGACCACCAATCGGACAGCCGTTTATTTTTGATTTGCCATCTACAACATTAGTTGCAAAATCATAACAGCCGGCCATTCCGCAAGCTCCGCAGTTTGCATTCGGAAGGATATCATTTATTTCAGCAATCTTCGGATTTTCAACGACGCGTAACTTTTTGTCTGCAACTGCAAGTGCACCTGCAAATATAAATCCTAATCCGCCCATAGTGGCTATTGCTATTATTATTGTTAAATCCATTATAGCTTTCCTTTTATTTTATAGCATCAATTGCCCCGATCTAAAAGTCGGAGCCATTCAATTTTAATTTACTGAGAACTTTTTAAAACCTGACGAATAAAAAATCTTTCCTTTGTCATCAATTATCATCGCTTCTGTATCATTCAATTCCTCAATTAGTTCAATTCCTTTGTTTTTACCCATTACGAAAACTGCGGTTGCCAAGCCATCTGCAAATGTATTGTGCTTGTGAATTATAGTTACGCTCTGCAATCCTTTTGATGGATAACCGGTTTTCGGATCAAGAATGTGATGATAACGAACACCATTCTTTTCAAAATAGTTTTCGTAATCACCGGATGTTGCTATTGATAATCCGTTCAGCTTAATTCTTTTAATAATGCTGTTAATTTCTCTTGGATGCCGAACTCCGATTACCCAATCATTACCGATTGATTTAATTTCTCCGCCAGCATTTATAAGGGCTTCATTAATTCCTGCTTGCTTTAATATTTCGATTGCACGATCAACCGCGTAACCTTTAGCAATTGCACCAAAGTTTAATCCGGCTTTTTCTGTGCGACGAATCCTTTTTTCATTAAGAAATCTGATTTTATCCCAGCCGCTTTCATTCAATGCAGATTTAATTTCTTCATTAGCCGGAAGTTCCGGAGATTTATCATCAAATCCCCAAGTATGAATTAATGATTCAATTGCCACATCAAAACTTCCTTCGGAAAGTCTCCAGAGCGAATCACATAAAATCAGCATGCCGTAAATTTCTTCATCGACAGTAATGATTGAATCGTTGCTGTGATTAAGTTTCCAAACAGGACTCTTCTCATTATAAGTTGTAAACAGATCATCAATCCTTTTAACCTCAGCAAATGCTTTTGTAATTGCATCTTCAGCTTTTTGTTCATCGTAATCGCGAACCTGAATATCTACAACTGTTCCAAGCAGAATTTGCGTTCGCTTAACTATTTTTGTTTCCGATTCAATGTTTTGGGCAATGAAAAATCCAATAAGAAAAAGAACTATGACCAATACACCAAATGCAATAGGTTTTTTCAAAACTAAACCAGCTCTATCTTAACTAAAATTTTATTCGGGGCACATGCGATAATGTTTCCGACACTACTTGCTAATGTGTGTTTGCAAATTCCGTTTCTGCAGGATGATGTGTGAACCCGTACAAACCCGTTTTCTATTTTTAATCCCGTTTTTCCTTGTGGACCGTCAATCAGAATATTCTTGTAATTTTTATCTAACGATATTCTTTCAACCAGACCTTCTTCGTTTTCAATTACAACTTCCTTTTTATTTGTTTTAAAGATTGAAGAAAGAAAATCCGTCTCATTGTATTCTGCAGTGAAGAAATATTCTGCTTTTCTGTTTTTCAAACTATTTCTGATATTTGAAAGCGAGTAGTGCAAATCATTGAGAGAATAGACAGAATTATCTGTGTCGCTTACGATTAGATCGGAAGCAACTGTCATATCCAGTTTTTTTAATCTATAAGTAATTGTTCCGCTGTTTGAAAAAGAATTATTTCTTGATTGCAAGATCAAACCCGTTTATTACCTTACTTATTTTTGAATCAGCGACAACAACAGGATGTGAATTGCTTTTCACTTTATTTTTAAATGCGAATACAAGATTGCTGATTATTCGTTCGTCAGCAGGAATGAATCCGTGTACAGCATAGTAAACAGATTTTTTGTTACCAATTAACTTTCCAGTTGTGAATCCAGCACCAACTGCAACCGTTGATAAACCTGCAATTTTTAAAAAATTTCTTCGTGATATCATTTTATCCTCAATGTACAATTAACAATGAATAATTTACAATTACGTTATGGACATCCTGAACAGATTCTTCGCTTTGCTCAGAATGACTTTTAATTTCTTAAACTCAAATCATTCCTGCAAAGCCCATAAACGCAAGGGCTAAAATTCCTGCAACAATCAAAGTAATCGGTGCACCTTGAAATGGCTTTGGAACATCTGCCAGATCAAGCTCTTCTCTTATTCCTGCCATTATTGTAAGAGCTAATGTGAAACCAACACCGGCACCAAGTCCAAATATTATGTTTTCAATAAAGCTGTATTCTCTCATTGAACCGAACAAAGCTAAACCAAGTATTGCACAGTTAGTTGTGATTAATGGAAGAAAAATTCCAAGTGCACGATACAGTGGTTGAGAAACTTTTTTAATTACCATCTCAACAAACTGAACCAACGATGCAATTACAAGAATGAAAGACGGTATTTGTAAAAACTCCAGACCATACGGAACCAGTAAAAGATTTTGCAACAGCCAGCTTACAATAGCAGTAATAACCATAACAAATGTTGTTGCCATTCCCATTGATACTGCCGAGCTAAGCTTGTTTGAGACTCCTACAAACGGACAAATACCAAGGAAGTATGCAAGAACAAAATTGTTAACCAGCGCTGCCGAAATGAAAATTATAAAAAGTTCCATTATTTCACCTCAAGCTCTTCAATTAGTTCTTCTCTTCCGACACGCCTATAATGAGCAATAATTGATTCGTGCTCTAATCTTTTCTTTCTGTCTGTATAGATGTTTACGAGTCCAAGCAGCAAGCCAAGAGTTAAAAACGCACCTGCTGGAAGAATCATTATTAACCATGGTTCAAACTGATCCGGCATAACCTGTATTCCGAAAAATTCCCTTGAACCAAGTATCTCTCTTATTCCACCGAGAATAACAAGTGCAATAGTAAACCCGGCACCCATACCAAGTGCATCCAGCATTGCGCGGCCGGGTTTATTTTTTGATGCAAATGCTTCCTGTCTGCCTAGTATCATACAGTTTACTACAATAAGCGGGATGAATGGACCAAGCGCCTTACTTAAATCAGGAAATTTAGCTTTCATTACAAGATCAACAATTGTTACGAAGGTTGCAATGATTACAATGAAAGATGCGATTCTAACTTGCGGCGGAATTGTTTTTCTAATTGTTGATATAAGAAGACTAGCCATAAGTAAAACAAAGGTTGCTGCTAGTCCCATTGCAAGACCATTAATTGCAGAGACAGTTACTGCGAGTACAGGACAAAGTCCAAGGAGTTGTTTAAAAACAGGATTGTTTTCCCAAACACCTTTTACAAATTCTTGTTTTAGTGTTGCTTTCTTTTTCATTTCAAACCTCCGGCATCGCGAAGTTTTTTCATTTGCTCTATTCCACCATTTATAATTGCAACAACAGCTTTAGATGAAATAGTAGCTCCGGTTATTGCTTGAATTTCATTTGGCTTTTCCGGTTCGACGTTTTTAACCCAGTTAACGCCGGGCGTTGTTTGAAGCTGTTTAAACTGATCGGTGAAGGGAGTTTCCGTTACTTTTGTTCCAAGTCCCGGAGTTTCAACCTGATCGAGAATTTCAAGTGCGGTTATTTTTTCAAGATCTTCAGATAGTCCGCATATCAACTTTATCTTTCCCTGAAAACCATTTCCTGAATAAACTATTGCAAAACCAAGCTCTTCATTATTTTCATTTTTAATTCTGTAAACTTCAAATCCCGCATTCTGAATCGCCTCATAATTTGTACCTTCAGGTTGTACACGGAATATAGCTGCTTCAGTTGCAGCTTTTTGGTTTGCAGCAATTAGCGGCTCAGCCCATTCATTTACTATTGCAAGAAGTCCGCCTGCAAGTATACCTATTGAAGTTAAAACCAAAAGCATTTGAACTACTTTATTCATTTTTCTTCTCCTCTTTTATTGCACCGAATACACGAGGAGTAGTATATCTGTTAATAAGAGGTACAAATCCGTTCATAAATAAAATTGAATACATAACACCTTCGGGTAATCCGCCGAAGATTCTAATCACAACTAAGATTAATGCAATCCCTAATCCGAATATCCACATTCCCTTGTTTGTAATTGGTGATGTTACCCAGTCTGTTGCCATAAACATTGCACCGAATAAGAAAACTTCCGGCAAAGATGTGAAAGATTGGAGTTGGATACTGCGGATCAATTAACCAGAAAGTGCCACCGAACAAAATCATTCCAACTATCATCGATAACGGAATGCGCCAGTTAACAATTCCGACTGCTATGAGAAAAATTCCGCCGACCAAAACAGCAATTGCAGAAGTTTCACCAAGCGAACCGCCGATGTTTCCAAGAGCCAATGGAGTTGTATCTGTAAAGATTTTATCAAACTTTAATGCAGCAAGAGGAGTTGCGCCTGTAACGCCATCAACTGCAAAGGCTGGCTTTGTCCACGTTGTTATCTGAACAGGAAAGGCAGCCTGGAGAAATGCTCTTCCAACCAAAGCTGGATTAAAAATGTTATAGCCTAATCCACCAAATATTTGTTTGCCCAGTCCTATTGCAACGACAGAACCTATTGCTGTTGCAGATAAAGAAAAGTTTGGCGGAAGTGTTAATGCAAGAAGTAATCCTGTGAGAGCAGCGCTTCCATCAAACCAGGTGACTTGTTTTTTTCTTATTGTTTGAATTGCTGCCTCGGTTCCAACTGCAAATACCACAGCTGTAATCATAATCAGCGCCTGATAAATTCCGAAGAACACAAGTGCAGCGGCAACTGAAGGTGCAAGTGCAAGATTAACAAACCACATCACTTTTGCAGTCGACCATTTTGAGTGTAAATGCGGCGATGTTGTTAAATCGAAATGAACTGTTTTGTATTGTTCGCTTAACATTGAGTTTCTAGTCATAATAAACTTTTATGTTCCTAAAGTCATTGCTTCATTGCCTGAATTGTTGTAACAATAAAGCAATGTAACAATGAATATTTACTTAGCAGCTCTTTCCCGCTGCATTTCTAAAACCTTTTGTTTTCCTAATCTTATCCATTGGACTAAAGGAACATTAGCCGGGCAAGTGTATGCACAGGTTCCGCATTCCATACAGACTGTTATATCTGCGCCTTCAGCTTCTTCATATTTATGAAGCTGCGAGTACCGGGCTAACTTTGTCGGCAACAAATTTAATGGACAAACATCAATACATTGTCCGCATCTTAAACAAGGTGTTTCCGGATTTTCAGCGACTTCATCTTTAGTTAAAACTAAAATTCCGGAAGTTGCTTTCATTACCGGAGCCTGAAGATCGAACTGAGCAACGCCCATCATCGGTCCGCCGACAACAATCTTAACGGCATCCTCTGTTACTCCTCCGCAGAAATCAATAACATTCTGAATCGGTGTTCCAACCGGAACAATTAAATTTTTTGGTATTTTAATTCCCTTGCCTGAAACAGTTAATGCTGCTGTAGTAATAACTTCACCTTTTACAACTGCATCGTGAATTGCAATAGCTGTTCCGATGTTTTGAATAACCGCACCAATATCCATCGGAAGTTTACCCGGAGGAACTTCTTTTCCTGTTACGGCATTAATCAACATTTTTTCAGCGCCTTGAGGATACTTAGTCTTTAACGATATAACTTCGAGTCCTTCTTCTCCGCCTAGTGGCGGACTTAACTTTATTAGAAAGAATTTTAATCGCTTCAGGTTTGTTGTTTTCTATTCCAATTACTCCGCGTTTAACGCCAAGAGCTTTCATTATTAATTTGAATCCGGAAATAAGATCATCGGGACGCTCAATCATAAATCTGTAATCGCGTGTAAGATAAGGCTCACACTCGCATCCGTTAAGAATTACAACATCAATAATTTTATCTTTTGGCGGCGAGAGTTTAACTGCAGTAGGAAATGCCGCACCCCCTTGTCCAACTATACCGGCTTCAGCAACTCTTGCTCTTATTTCATCGGGAGTAACTGTTTCAGGATTAAGAGGAGGAAGTAAAACTTTTTGTGCTTCAACTGTTCCATTTGTTTTAATGACGATTGAATCTTTCGGAAATCCAGTTGAAGTACTTTCTTTACCAAGACTTATTACTTTTCCAGCAACAGAAGTATGAACAGGCGCGGAGACAAATCCTTCTGCTTTTGCAACAAGCTGACCCGGAATAACATCATCACCTTTTTTAACCTGAGGCGAGTGCTTCTTTACCAAGATGCTGAGAAAGCGGAAGAATAATTTCATCCGGCACAGGCATTGCTTCGAACACACAATTTTCTGTTAATTCTTTAAATTCCGGCGGATGAACACCGCCATGAAAAGTTCTTAAACTCACTCTAATCTTTCGTATTAAATCGAATATTATTCAAAATCTGTGACAGCAAACAATTAACAAATATCAAATGATAAAATACTATCATTCTTTGCGCGGATTTTTTCAGAAAGTATGCCACATAAGCATATAGGAATTCGGGCGAAAAGGTTGATTTTTTACTGTTTTAATTGATTTTCTTTATCAAACAAGGGAAAGAGAAAGTGGATTTATCAGAAATGAGAAATGGGAGAGAAATTAACAAAATTTGATTCTTTTCAGGGCGGACGTGCTATCACATATACTCCTTCTTTTATTTACCGTGATGAATAATTCCATTTTCGGTATCACATATAAATATTTCGTTCCCATCTCCCCATATTCCCCAAAAAACATTTTCCCCCATAGGTGTATTTCCAGAATAAATATCAATTTGTTGCCAATCTACTCCATTGAAATGATAGGGGTAAATATAATTCCCAACTGCCCATATATTTTGGTTTGATAATTTCATTGAACTTGCAAACCCTTTAGAAGATGTGTTCACAATAATTTTCCAAGAATTAAAAACAATATTTTCTCCATCCACAATTGCCTCATAAATACCATAACCATCAAATGTGAATATTTCATTAATACAAAAGGTTAGACCAAAATGCCCGAATTTTCCAATCCCAAATAATGTGGTAAAATCAACTTTTATAAATTTATCATTCACTAATTTCATCAGATATAAGGAGTCAACTCCAATAGGATAAACGGTTAAATAAACGCTGTTTCCGATTCCTTCGATAGAGGGGACATGATAATTCTCTCCTATGAAATATTTTTTCCAAACGCCATCCTTATATTCAGAAACGTGATCTGATGAAGATATCCAAAAATGATTTTTTCTTATTGCATAAATATCTGTAAAACCAACAGGCATCTGACTTATATCTCCAATTACTTCTAACCACTGACTCCCGTTGAAATGCATTACAAATGGCTCTATTCTTTCGGGATCACTAAACAATCTTCCCCCAAACGCCCATACATCGTTTTGTGCGGTTCCCCAAACTCCGCCAACTATTTTTGATCCATTTCCTAATTCAGTTATTGGCGTTCCCTCAGTGGCTCTTTTCCAGCTAATTCCATCATAATGCCAAAGACAATTTCTCACATCTTCTGAAAAGCCTGCTCCCCAAACGTCTGTTGGAGAACTCCCCCAGAGAGATTTTAAATAGGGAAATCCTGAACCACTAATGCTATCCACAGTCCAGACATAATCACGTCTGCCGGGTAGTAAATTATCAATTGAGTCAGTCGGACTGCTGCAGGATAGATTAGGCAAAAAATGCGAGATTAAAAGAAGAAGAAAGGAACTGTATAAAAACTTTTTAAGTCTGCCCATTGCTTTCTCCTATGTTACTTAGTAAGCATCAAATTTCAAGCCCGGGTAAAAATGAAAATTTTTCAAAAAAAAAATCATTTTTTTCTTTGCGTGTAAATATTGCCAGGCTTATGAAGTAATAAATACTTAATGCTAAAATTGTTTACATATAAAAGTAATGGAATTATTCGCAAAAAGAAATAAACATAAGAACTGTTGAGTATGGATTTGCAGGAATCAGAAAGATGAACTAATCTAGTAAAATAATTATCATTGTCTCAAAAGACTGAGGTAATATTAAATCAAAATTTATTTCGTACGATAAATGGTGTTTAATGGCTGAGAAAAGGTTAATAAAAAGGGCACCATAAAAGATGCCCACTAAATATATTAATTTACAACTCAGTTATAAATTGATCTTAACGAGAAAGATTCATAAAACTCTTGAGCTGTTTTCCCAAAATTATTCATCTTTGCATCGGCGTGGGGTTTCCTTATTTTATTTTCACTATCGATTATGCCAAGTGAATAAAGCGTAGCTATTATTCCAACCTTATTATTTTCTGTGCCCAACAGCACAAAAAATGGTTCCCAGAGCTTACTTATCATAGCTACATAACATGAAGCATATAAAATATTTATTTGGGGGGTGTCAAGTTTAATAACCATCTCTTCCCAATTTTTACTTAACGGTATTTTTCTTTCGATTTCTTCTCCAAGGTAAAACTGGCTTTCTGAATTATGTATTTGTTCCTCCATCCAAAAAGCCGTGTTGATTTTAACTTGAGCAATGCCCATTGAAGAATTATAACCACTTTTGGCAAAAATATAATCAAGGATATTTTCACCAAGCTTAACATTTAACTTATGCTCAGCATATATAATGCTTGCAATAATTCTTGGTGATATGCCAACCTCTTTTGCTGCTTGAGTTATTTCATTTTTGTATTGTAGAAGCGGTTCATCTTCTTCAGTAAGATTACTTTTAACATTACAAAATACAGAGACAGTTAAAAAAGAAAATAATAACAATTGTAAACTTATTGTTCTATTAATCATAAAAATTATTCCAATTTTTATACTAAATAGTAGAGACGCATTTTCATACGTCTCTACGCAAGAATTTCAACTACATTCTATTTCAGTAATAAAAGTTTCTTTGTATCTCTAAAATTTCCGGCAGATAAACTATAGAAATAAACACCGGACGGATTATTGCTCATATTTATGTTTACTAAGTGGTAACCCTGTTCTAAGTTTTCATTTATTACGGTCATTATTTCTTCCCCAAGAGTATTATATATTTTTAATGTTACAAATTGGTTCTGAGGAATAAAGAAAGCAATTGAGGTGCTTGGGTTAAACGGGTTTGGATAATTTTGCATTAAAGTATAGTATGTTGGTAAATTATACGTAGAATTCTTACTTGCCAGACTTTTAGCAATTGATGATGAATCTGAAAGTATCAAATAATCATCCACAATTAAGGGAGTAATATTATTTGCTTTTCCAAGCATATCCACATCAACATATAATGTTTTACCCAGATATTTATCTAAGTTAACAATTACTTTTCTAAATTCTCCAAAGGTTTTATTTTGAACCTGACTTAACATTTCTGCGCTATTTAACCAGATGCTTTGTAGAACTTCACCTGTTTTACTGTTTTTTAAAACAACTTGCGACAGTGGTTCCTCAATAGATGATATAAACTCAGCAGGCAACTCCAGTCCGGAACCGTAAATAGCACCGGCAAAGCTTAATTGTATTCCAGGAACTGCAACTTTAAATGGTTCGGAGGATAACAGATTATCTTCATCAATAGAATAATTTATTTTTGTTTCAGAGTCTTTATAGAGCGAGTTAATTCCTGCAATCTCAAAGCAAACACTCCCTTTTGCAGTAGTATCAATATCTTTTGATAACTCAACTATTGCGTGTCTATTTATTCTATATGGAAGCGGGGTTTCTTCTTTTTCAGAATCAGCAGTAACTTTTTCCAGAGGAGGTGTTATGCTGCCTACATTATAAAATGCAATTGTGTTATCAGATTTTTTCCATAAAGCTTTTGTTTGATATGGAGTTTTTCTATTGATATTTACACCAGTACCACCGGATGTAGTTACCGTAGTTGGTCCCGACCAATTTGTTCCATTGTATGAGGCTTTATAAACTGTATTTCCAATATTCCAAAGAACATCCATTTTGTTACTGCCATAATAATCGCCTATAACCGGACTAAGACTTTCTGTTGTTATTTGAGAAAACGAAGTGATATTTTTCCATGTACTTCCAATTCTTTGTCTAACGTGCACAGAAGCGCCGCCTTCAACAATGTTGTTTCTACTGGTCCAGACTATTGTCGGTTTATTTCCTCCCACTAAAGTAATTTGAGGTCTTACATTATTATCCCAGTTACTAGGTGATATATCCACAGCCGAGAAAAAGTCCCATGTCGTACCATATAATGCCTCTATATATTTTATTTTATAATTATAATTATCTGCCCAACACAAAAAGAAAACACTGCTGTTATAATTAGTGATTGAAGGATTAAAACTATATGCGTTTGTACCAGTTACTATCGCTTTATTGCTCCAACCATAGGAATTAGTATATCGTATTATTTTAATTCCATCAGGTTCTCTCCACGCAATCATTTTACTATCCGCGGAGCCATCCGGGAGCTAGTCTCCATCTATTACAGGATTTGCAAGAAAATTCTCAATATCTGGTGTGAAATTATCTACTAATGTAGTTGAACTCAATGTATTATTGAATAAATTATAACCACGCATATATATTCCGGCAAAATCAAAACCGGTTCCGCCAAGCCAGTTTATTTCCTGCCAGACTATATAAGCATAAGTACCGGTAACAGCTATTGAAGGATTGCTTGCAACCTCTCCATACCCATCACTGATTAATATTTCGTTTTCCCAATTACTGCCATCGGTTGAGCGGCTTAACCAAACTTTATTTGAACTTACATATACCATTGCCCAGTAACCATTATCACCCTGTACTATTTTTCTTTGGTTGTTAGGTGTTGTGGCTATTGAGGAGTTGGAGTAAAGATGAGCTTTATAATAAGCTGTATATGTAGTGTTATCTGTCGGTGTAATATTTCTTGGATTATCTTTGCTGAAATTATCGGTCCAATAACTAAACCGATAATCTTTTCCGTTTATTGGTTTTGAGTTCGGAGCTGAAATTTGCCCGCTATTCTGTTCAACAATATATGCAACTATGCCTGCTGAAACAGTTTCATCAAATTCGGTCTGGTCGTTTCTACTTATTGCATAATTTTTTCGAAGATTAGCCACATATCTTTTTCCATCATCGTCTGCCGCGACAGTAAAAGAGTATGTTTGATTTGGCCACCTGAATTCACCATTTCTTGTCCAATCACTTTGATAAGTAGCCCCTGTATGCCAAATTCTTTGATGACCTTGGTTATCATCCTGAGGCGAATTGGCTGTTAAAGTAAGAGTCTGACCAACTGTTTTTTGAAAAGTGTACCCAGTAAGCGGAATAGTCTGATTAACTCCATCAATTACCATCGTACCACGGTTTGCACCACCTAAAGCTATAAAATTATTATCTACAGTAATTGACTTAGGTAACTCATAATAAATCCTGAGATAGATTTCTATTTGTCCACGGTGAAAATCGTGCCAAGAACCTTTAGCCCCGAAATTGACAAAGCCATTTGTAAACTTTTCATTAATTATATTAGTAACGTTATATTCCTCCAGTTCACTAGAGAGAGAAAATAGCTCAATACCATTAAATACTGAAAACCAACATTCCTGTAAATTCCAAAGATTTACGTTGTCTTCTACTAATACTATTTTTGCTTCACCAGTTCCATTTAATGTTCTGGCATAAATAAATGACTGCAAGTTATAGGCGCCAACAGGTAAGATATTTTGCAAATTAAATCTATAAACTGATTTATAATCACTGTAAATGTATAAGGGCGGATCAGTATATGGTATTAAAGTTTGAAAATATCCATACTGATAAAAAGAACTCGAATATAACAATTCATTTGTTTGTTGGTTTAAACTTTGTTCAACATAAGTTTTCGTGGTTGGTGTACCTTGATAAATATAAGTTTGTGAATGGGATTCTTCGCTGCAAAATAGATTTATAATTATGTAAATTATTAAAAATATTTTCATTTTAATATTCCTTCCATATTAATAAAGGTTTTATTTGATAACATTCATCAGAAAATCTAGTTGTGCTATTGATGTTTTCCTCCTTTCTTATAGTTTAATTTTGTATATTTAAACGCAGAATAGCCCGATTTCATTCATAGAATGAAATTTTAAGGTAACCAGCCTTGGAAGGGTTATTCATATAGGGGCTGGTGCTTAACTCACCAGCTCCTTGTTAATTATTACATTTTTTTGTAGTTATTCTTTCTCCTTATTTTAATCTACCACGATAAACTAAACTTAAACCTGTTGGTGGTTCATCTACCAAAAAGAAAACTTCATTTTCAAACAGGGCAGCACCAAAAATTTGAGTCCAGGGTGTCGCTTGACCAAACGTAAAATGAAATAAATATTCAATATCGCTTCCATTATAATGCGCAAGACCATCTGTCATTAAAAGAAAAATATCCTTAGAGTTTCTTCCCCAGATACGCTGATAAAAATTTGGATTATTAACTTGTAGTAAAGTTTGAAATTGATTGTCTCTACGCTTAGCTATTGTATTGCCCAAAATGAAATGCACTTCGCCATTAATCAGGCTTATATCAGTTTGTAATCCTTGCGTCCAGATGTTACCATACAGCTTTTGATATTCTCCATTGATGTATTCGTAAATTTTAGTGCTGTCAGTTAAGTTTTGTCCGCCAATAACCTGTAAATAAATTTTATTGTCGGGAAAATTTTTATACATACGAGTGACTATACCATATAATTCGTCAGTGTTCAGTATTGTCCAACTTCTATTAAAATAATTACCTATTACACTCATATTGTACCCGCCATTTTCTTCGGGATATGCTCCTGTGGCATATAGTAAGTTAATATTTTCACCCCAAATGTTAGAAAAAACAATATTAGAATGTCCATCCTTTGTTAGTTCGGCAAAAAGATTCCAATTACTTCCATTGTATTTCCAAATTTTTCCATTTTCATCACCTAGAAAAATATCAGTACTTGAGAAACCGTAAATTGCATTGGGTTGAATTATTCCCGGGACACCGTAAGAATTCCACTGGTTTCCATTAAAATGAGAAATAGATACTTCCCAATTACTTGTGGTTGTAGCCCAAACATCAGTTGGTGAACTGCCCCACATTCTAAATCTAGGGCTATTTAAACCATCTAAAGTATCCACCGTCCAGACATAATCACGTCTGCCTGGTTTTAAATTGTCAATTGAGTCGGTCGGACTGCTGCAGGATAAATAAAGTAAAAAAAGTGAGATTAAAAGTAGAAGAAAGGAACTGTACAAAAACTTTTTAAGTCTGCCCATTGTTTTCTCCTATGTTACTTAAACAGGGTATCAAATATCAAGCCCTGTTAAAAATGAAAAATTTTCAAAAAAAATCATTTTTTCTTTGCGTGTAAATATTGCTGAGCATAAATAGTAATAAATACTTTGTGCTAAAATTGTTTACATATAAATGTAACACAATTAAGTACGAAAAGAAGTAAAAAATATTATGACTTATTACTTATAGCAATGTTCTTCTTTTTAAGCTAGCTCGAACCGCATAATCGGTCTAGTTTCAGATCTTCTTGTAACTTCATTAAATCCTGCTTTTTTGAATGCAGAAAATGTTCCCGTCCAGATAAACGGAGGTGCGGCTTTCTCCGTTTTCGGTTCAACAGGATAGCCCTCAACTATTTTTGCTTTGTTCTTCTTAGCAAATTTTACAGCATATTTTATCAATTCAACAGAAACTCCTTTTCTTCTATAATCTTTATCAATATAGAAACATACAATTGACCAGACGGTTTTATCATCTACCGGCGCAAGTATTTTTGAGTTATTAAGAACGGGATAATTTTTTCTTGGTTGAACCGCTGTCCATCCAATTGGATTCTTATTATCAAAGACAATTATTCCTGGAACTGTTCCATTCTTTACAATCTTTTTCATTTCATTCTTTGTTCTGCCGTCTTTACGCTTTTCATCGTATTCTTTTCTTCATATAAGCCAATACATACACCAGCAACCGGCACAGGCGCCTTTTTTGCCAAAGAGTTTTTCAAAATCTTTCCAGGTTCCTGGTGTCAGTGGTTTGAATGATAGTTTCATAGTTGCCTTAGTCAATTATTTTGCTATAATGTAAAATAATTACTATGAATCCTTTTCCCAATTACTTAATCTTACTAAATATAAAAATTAAAAGGTTTTATGGATTCCGGACAGATATTTTTATATGTAATAATCGCTTTAATTGGATTTTATATAGTAAGAAAAGTACTGCTTTACAGGTCGGTTAAACATTATTCGCCTGTTGATGCATCATTAAAGATTAAAAAGGAAAGAAACGTTGTTCTTCTTGATGTCAGATCTCCACAGGAAAGAAAAAAGGATTTTATAAAAGGCTCACATCATATTTCAATTGTGGAACTTTCATCCAAACAAAACGAATTAAAGAAATTCAAAGATGCAGAAATTATCTGCTATTGCAGAACCGGCAGTAGAAGCATAAGTGCTGCAGCTAAACTGAAGAAAATGGGATTTAATGCCGCTAATTTAAGAGGAGGAATTATCAGATGGAACGCAGCAGGATTGAGATGATCTGGAAATGGACAAAAAGAATTCTTCCCGTTGTCTTAGGAGCACTGGGCGGATATCTTTATTATCATTTTATAGGATGCGACAAAGGATGTGCAATTACAGGCAATCCTTGGTCAAGCACTTTATATGGTGCAGTAATCGGATTGATTTTATCTAACTGGAAAACTAAGTCTAAACTACTTCAACCAAAGGAAGGTGAATAATGAAAAAGAATATGGCTAATATCGACAGAGGAATAAGATTACTTCTTGTTATTGTTATTGCGGTTTTGTTCCTAACCAATCAAATAAGCGGATTAGCTGCAATAATACTTGGAATATTTGGCGTTGCGTTTTTATTCAGCGGTGCAACAGGATTTTGTCCGCTTTATACAATTTTGAAAACATCAACCCTGAAGAAGAAATAAAAAGGAGAGAAAAGTGCAATACGGATTTTCAAAAACAACTGATTATACTTTTAATCAGGCAATAGAAAAAGTAACGGAAGAACTTAAGAAAGAAGGCTTTGGTGTACTTACTTCAATTGATGTAAAGGATACATTAAAGAAAAAAATTAATGTCGAATTTAAGAACTACACAATACTTGGAGCCTGCAATCCTCCTATTGCACATAAATCGCTTCAAGCTGAAGAAGAAATAGGATTGCTACTTCCCTGCAACGTAATTGTTTACGAAAAAGAAAATAAAACCGTTGTATCAATGTTTGATCCGATGTTAATGACCAAAATTGTTGATAACGATAAAATGCTTTCAATTGCTTCCGAAGTAAAAGAGAAGTTACAAAGAGTTTTAGCGGCAGTATAATGCTGACCTAATCTGTACGAAGACAAAAAAATTAATAGAAAATTATTTAATGATAAGAAAGGAAAATAAATGACCGAGCAGTTAACAAAAGAAACTTTTATAGAAAAAGTTTTTGACTACGAAAAAAATCAAGATTGGAAATACGAAGGCGAACTTCCTGCTGTTATAGATTTCTGGGCGCCCTGGTGCGGACCTTGTAAAATGGTGGGACCAATTCTTGAAGAATTATCTGAAGAATACAAAGGAAAAATAAAGGTATATAAAGTTAACACCGATGAAGAGCAGGAACTTGGTTCTGTATTCGGTATAAAGAGTATTCCTTCATTACTTTTTATTCCTAAAGAAGGACAGCCAAAGATGGCAGTTGGTGCTTTGCCTAAGGAATCGCTTAAGGAAGCAATTGACAAAGAACTACTTACGGCGGCAGCTTAAATTTTAATTCGTAGAAGCCCCCTGAAAAAGCGTATTTTCATTTAATTATGAAAGTGCGCTTTTTGTTTTTTACCGCTTCATTCTTCCCTTGAATAGCGATAAGCATTTATTATCTTAGTCATATGAAGATGTATATTCTTTGGTGGATTATATTATTTGCAGTCAGTCTTTCTGCACAGCAAACAGGTTCGGATGATTATAACCGGTTCCTGCTTGCTCAGAGTTACGAGCAGCAAAACGACTTTGCCAAAGCTCAGAAAATTTATGAAGACCTCTATCAGAAAGATCCCAATAACATTAATTACTTCAACTCGTTAAATAGAGTCTACACTCAGCAAAAAAACTTTGCAGCGTCAATTTTAATAATTGAAGACAGACTAGAAAATCATCCGAAGGACATAAGTTTAATAGGTCAGCTTGGTTCCACGTATTATATGAACGGGAATTATGAAAAAGCCTACATGATTTGGGATGAACCGCTAAAAAATCAAAATGCCGATCAAATGGCTTTCAGAATCATTGCTAACTACGCAATTGAACGTCGTGCTTTTGATAAAGCGATTGAAATTCTTGAAAAAGGAAAACCGAAAACAAAAGATCCTTTTATCTTTTCAATGGATCTTGCAAATCTTTATTCACTTACAATGCGATACGATAAAGCAGCAGAAGAGTATTGCTCTGTTCTTGAAAAATCACCCACACAGCTCTCAGCAATTCAGAGCAGGATATTATCTTATATAAATAAACCCGATGCACTGGAGAATACAATTAAAGTTGTTGAAAAGAAAAGAAACTCTGACAACACCTCAATACTTTTTCTTTTGGCCAGGCTTTATACGGAGCAAAAAGAATTCGAAAAAGCTTTTGAAATTTATTCTGAGCTTGATAACAAGCAGCAATCTCAGGGCGGCGAACTATACAACTTTGCGGAATTTGTTTTCAGAGAAGGTGAGTTTGAAATTGCATCACCAATATATAAAACAATAATCGAGAGATATCCTGACTCCAAAATTGTATCATCGGCAAAACTCGGATATGCAAAGTCGCAGGAAGCAATTCTGAGAGAGAAGTTTTTATTATCCGTTGATGATTGGAAAACTTATTCACTTCCCCCGCGTCTCGATTCCAAAACGGTAGAACCCGCAATATCGGCTTTTGACGAAATAACAAAAATTTATTCTCACAGCGAGGTAGCAATTGAATCTTACTTGCGGATGGCTCAGATAAAATTCCGTTTGCAGAACGATATTGCTGAGGCAAAAGAATATCTAGACATTATTATAAAAAATTATCCGATGTCAAGATTTGCAATAGATGCTTATCTTGATTTAGCAGAGATAAATCTTATTGAGGGAGATATTGATCGTTCAGAACAATTATATGAAGAAGCCTTAAATCTTCGCTCAGGACAAATCGAGATGAAAAATGAAGCTCATTTCCATCTTGCAAAGATAAAAGCGTACAAAGCAAATTTTGATAAGGCAAAAACACATCTTTCGGAAATTCTAAAAAATCTAAAAGATAATTTTGCAAATGATGCGATAGAGTTTTCTCTTCTGATGAACTCTGCAAAGAATGATTCGTCTAATCTTTTACTCTTTAGTGAAGCTGAAATATTAGCCGAAAGAATGTTGTTTAAAGAGGCAAAACAAAAATATGATTTGATAGCACAGGATCAGAAAGCTTTTATGTTTAATGCAATCTGCAAACTCAGATCAGCGCAGATGGAAATGGCTTTGAATAATTACGACAGTGCTGTTTTAATATTAAATAAAATTTCCGAAGAAAAAGAAAAAAATATTTATTCCGACAAAGCCTTATATTTGCTGGGGAATATTTTTGAATTTGCATTAAAAGAAATCCCGAAAGCAATTGACAGCTATGAAAAACTTCTGCTGCAATTTCCGGGATCAATTTATCTAGATAAAGCAAGGGAAAGAATTCTATTTCTGAGAAGTAAAACAAGTTAGAGAATTAGTAATGACAAAAAAACAAGAACAAAGAATAGTAAAATGTTCATTTTGCGGAAGGGATGGCAATGAAGTTGGAAGTATGATTGCCGGACCCGATGTGTATATCTGCGATATATGTATTGCCAGCAGTATTGATATACTTAAAAATAATTTAGCGGCTTACAACAATGCTAAGAAAGACAAGTGGACACAACACACACCTCAATCAATAAAAAAATCTCTTGACGAATACGTAATTGGTCAGGAAAGAGCAAAGCGGGTTTTATCTGTTGCCGTTTATAATCATTATAAAAGAATAAATTCAAAAAATTCCTTTTTTGAACTTGATGAAGTTGAAATTGAGAAAAGCAATATTTTACTGCTCGGTCCTACCGGAGTTGGAAAAACATTACTTGCCCAAACGCTTGCAAGAATTTTAGATGTTCCATTTGCAATTGCCGATGCAACCACTCTTACAGAAGCAGGATATGTTGGCGATGATGTTGAAACCGTTTTAGTACATCTTCTTCAGGCTGCCGATTATAATCTTGAACGTGCACAAAAAGGAATTGTTTACATTGACGAGATAGATAAAATTGCTCGAAAAAGTGAAAGTACTTCAATTACAAGAGATGTTTCAGGCGAAGGTGTTCAACAAGCGCTGCTGAAAATACTTGAAGGAACAATGGCCGGAATTCCTCCCAAAGGCGGAAGGAAACATCCCGAACAAAGTTTGATAAACCTTAACACAAAAAATATTCTATTTATAGTAGGTGGTGCATTCGAAGGAATTGATAAGGTAGTTGCAAAGAGATTAAATAAAAATAAAATGGGCTTTGGTTCAGACCTTAAAAAGGTTGAAACCGAAGATGAATTATTAAGCTTGGTTCAGCCGGAAGATTTATTAAGATTTGGATTAATTCCTGAGTTGATAGGAAGATTACCTGTAATAGCAGCGCTTCATTCATTAAGTGAAGAAGCACTAAAAAATATTCTCACAGAACCAAAGAACGCAATACTAAAGCAGTACAAAAAGCTTTTTGCAATGGAAAGTGTTGATCTGGAATTTGATCCTTTTGCTATAAATTCTGTTGTGAAAAAAGCAATGGAAAGAAAAACAGGCGCACGTGCCCTTCGCTCTATTGTTGAGCAGTATATGCTTGATATAATGTTCGATCTTCCTGAAAAAAAGAATGTTGATAAATGTATAATTACCCGTGATGTGATTGAAAATGGAAGCGAACCGATATTTATTGAAACGGATGCAAAATCTGCATAGATAAAATATTTTTGCATGGGACTTATTGATTATAGGATTAATTGTAATATCAATAAGTCCCTTTTTTATTTAGAACAATCAAATGAAAAAAACATTTTTCACAATTATTCTCGCGTCATCTTTGTTTGCACAAAACAAAATTCTTATACCCATGGATTTTCAGCAAACAGAACATCTTAAAGCTTACGGTATAACTTTCAGAAGCTTGATGGATGGTTACAAAGCAGACTGGCTGTTGAACTATCGTGGCGGCTCCTTCCTTTTAGATCACTCAGAAAAAATTCTTTCCGAATGCCTGGTCGAAGCAGTTCAGTTTGAACAAATATCTTTGTCTCAGGCAACGCAAATTTATGCCGAAGTTCAGAGTGAAGATAATAATATGGACGTGGTAAGATTAGAAAAAGCACCTAAAATTGCGGTTTATGTTCCGCCGGGATTTGTTCCGTGGGATGATGCTGTAACTCTTGTTCTTGAATATGCAAAAGTTCCATACGATAAAATCTGGAATGATGAGGTCCTTAAGGGAGATTTATCAAAGTACGACTGGCTTCATCTTCATCACGAAGATTTTACAGGACAGTATGGAAAGTTTTATGCAAGCTTCAGTAATGCACAATGGTATATTGATCAGCAAATTATGTATGAACAGAATGCAAAGAAAAACGGATTTCAAAAAGTCTCCGAAATGATGAAAACTGTAGCAAGGGAAATTAAAAGCTATGTTGGTCAAGGCGGTTTTCTTTTTGCAATGTGTTCTGCAACAGATTCTTATGATATTGCTCTTGCTGCTGAAGATGTTGATATCTGCGCACCAATGTTTGATGGTGATGCTGCTGACCCGGATGCACAGGAGGAATTAGACTTTTCCAAAACACTTGCATTCAACAATTTCAAGCTGGAAACAAATCCTTATGTTTATGAATACAGTAATATAGATATTCAACCAGAAGAAATAGGTTCTTTGAATAATGATTATTTTACTTTATTTGAATTTTCAGCGAAGTATGATCCTGTCCCTACGATGTTAACTCAAAATCATACTAATGTTATTCACGGATTTATGGGACAGTCTACAATGTTTCGCAGAAGCACTATAAAAAATTCAGTTATATTGCTTGCAGAACGACAAGAGTACAGATCAGGTAAAATATATTAATGGAAATTTTGGGAGAGGATTTTTTACTTTTTATGGTGGACATGATCCTGAAGATTATCAACACGCAGTTGGTGATCCACCCACGGATTTAAACTTATATAAAACTTCGCCTGGATACAGATTAATTTTAAATAATATTTTATTTCCCGCAGCAACAAAGAAAAAGCAAAAAACATGAAAATAATAAAATTAAAAAACAGTAATAAAGAAATGCCAATTGGTAAAATAGTTTGTGTCGGCAGGAATTATGTCGAGCACATTAAAGAGCTTGGAAATGAGCAGCATGAAAAACCCGTAATATTTCTTAAAACAACAAGCTCAATTATTTATTCCGGCGATAAAATAATTTATCCATCTTTTTCAAATGATATGCATCATGAAACAGAACTTGTTCTGCTCATTGGAGCAAAAGTAAAAAATGCAACTGAAACAGAAGCGCAAAAAACTATTGCCGGTTACGGAGTCGGTTTAGATATGACTCTTCGAGATGTTCAAAATGAGTTAAAGAAAAAAGGTCATCCCTGGACGATTGCCAAATGTTTTGACACTTCAACAGTACTGTCTGACTTTATTTCTTCAGAAGATTATAAACTAACTCTTGATGAAACAATTACACTTAAAGTAAATGGTGAGATCAGACAAAATGATCAGTTGAGCAAAATGATCTTCAATCCAACTCAAATAGTTGAGTACATTTCTTCTTTGATGACACTTGAACCAGGCGACTTAATATTTACCGGAACGCCAAAAGGTGTAAGTAAAGTTAATAGAGGAGATAAACTTGAGGCTGAAATAGAGGGCATAACAAAACTAACTTGTGAAGTAAATTAAAATACTTTGCAGTTACTTGTTCAGATTTGCAAGTGCTTTTTTTATCAGTTCTTCTAAAGCGTAATTTGAATTTTCAATCAATAATTCCCGCACAACTTTTTCTGCAACTTTAATATTATAGCCAAGTGTTGCTAAAGCAGAAATTGCTTCGCTCTTAATACTTGGCTGTACTGCGGTAAACTCTCCGGCAGAAATTCCTTCAACTTTTGATCTTAACTCAAGGACTAATCTTTCGGCAGTTTTATTTCCTATTCCGGGAACAGCTGTTATTCGGGGCACATTCCCTTCTTCTATTGCTTCTTTCAATGATTCAACAGAAATTCCGGATAAAAGTCCAAGTGCTATTTTAGGGCCAATGCCACTTATTGAAATTAGCAGTTCAAACATTTCTTTTTCAGACTCGGTGAAAAATCCGTAAAGCGAAATTGAATCTTCTTTAACGTGAGTATGAATAAAAAGGGAAACATCTTCTTTATCAACAACCTTTTCAAATGTATTAATTGATATGCCGACTTTATAACCAACTCCGTTTACATCTAAAATGATCTGAGTTGGTTTTGAAGAAATTATTTTACCTTTTAAATAACCGATCATAATAATTAGGGAAGAACCCTTTCCGGATACGCTTCGACAAACGCTTTCCAACTTTTAGTTTTTATTGATGGAGTTTTCATTCTGAAAGCATGACACAAAGCAGTTGCAAGTGCATCACTTTCATCAAGCTTCATTTTTGATGATTGTAAATTAAGCAAAGTTTTAATCATAAAACTAACCTGCTCCTTTGAAGCTGCGCCTTTTCCAACAACTGATTTTTTAATTTCTCTTGGTGAATATTCGCTAACAGGTAAGCCTTTATGAACAGCAGCAAGAATTGAAACACCCCGTGCATAACCAATCTTCATAGCGGATTGAACATTCTTTCCGTAAAAAGCAGTTTCAATTGCAAACTCATCTGGTTTGTACAATTTGATTATGCGGTTAAGTTCATTATAAATAATTTCAAGTCTTTGAGGAATAGGTTTAGAAGAGGGGAGTTTTATAATTCCGCTTGAAATTCTAGCAAAAGAACTTCCCGATTGTTTGATAATTCCGTATCCCGTAATAGTAGTTCCGGGATCAACTCCGAGTATAATCATTTAATTAGGTTAAAGTCATAATTTAGAATGAAAGATTAGTCTTTATTCTATTATATCTGCATTTGAATAAACATTCTGGACATCATCACAGTCTTCGAGTGATTCTATAAGTTTCATTACTCTTTCAGCATCTTCGCCCTTTACTTCTATCAAGTTTTTTGCAACCCATTGAAGCGAAGCATTTTCAATTTCCAATCCTTTTTCAGCCAATGCATTTCTTACAGTTTCAAAAAATTCTATGGATGTACTAACTTCAAAAAAATCTTCTTCAGTTTGCAAATCGTCTGCACCAGCTTCAATTATAATATCCATTATATCATCTTCGGTTTTACCTTGCTTTGGTAAAGTCACAATCCCTTTTCTATCGAACATCCATGCAACAGAACCACTTTCACCAAGACTGCCGCCATTCTTACTAAAATGATGTCTTACTTCTGCAACAGTTCTGTTTTTATTATCAGTTGCAACTTCAACAAGAACTGCAACACCGGCAGTTCCGTATCCTTCATAAGTAAATTCGTGATAAGTAACGCCTTCAAGTTCACCGGTAGCTTTTTTAATTGCACGATCAATGTTATCCTGCGGCATATTTTGTGCTTTTGCATTATCAACAGCTAATCTGAGTCGTGGATTACCGGCAGGATCACCGCCGCCATGTCTGGCAGCAATAGTAATTTCTTTTATAAGCTTTGTAAAAATCTTTCCTCTTTTTGCATCGATGGCTGCTTTTTTACGTTTAATAGTTGCCCATTTGGAGTGACCGGACATTTTCTTAGCTCCTAATTAATTTTTTCTGTTTTACTTGCAGTAATATCTTTTAATCTAAACTGTGGAAAAGTTCTTCCGTCTCTTACTGTCTTATCAATAGTGAAAACAATATCGAGCTTTACATTCTTGCTTTTTATCAAATTAAAATGTTCTGATAAATTAAACCCGATTGTATCAAACACTTTATCAGATCCATTTTGTTTAAATGTAGCGAGAATATGATTATTACCGACTATTCTTGGTGAATTAACTACCTCAACCTCCTCAGCAAAAAAAACGGGACGCATATTTCCCGGTCCGAATGGTGAAAACTCATCAAGTATTTTTATAAACTTAGGAGTAATTTCAGAGAATCTTACTTTTGAGTCAATAATTACTTCGGGAAAAAGATCCTCTTCAGAAATCGATTCTTTTACAATCTGATTAAATTTATCTTTAAAATCTTCTAACTTATCAAGTTCAATTGCCAGTCCGGCTGCTGCCTGATGACCACCGAAGTGAATTAACATATCTTCACACTTCTGAAGAGCTTCGTAAATATTAAAATTAGTAATACTTCTTGCAGAGCCTTTTGCAACACCATCGATTGTAGTAAGCATGATTGTAGGGCGGTAATATTTTTCTACTAGTCTCGAGGCAACAATTCCAATTACTCCAGGATGCCATTCTTCCTGATGAAGTATAATTGCCAGCTCATTGTCCAAATCAATTGAATTTTCAACAAGCTGAAGTGCAGCATCAAAAGTATTTACATCAATTTTTCTTCTCTCATAATTTTCTGTCTCTAAAACCTGTGCAAGATCGTTAGCTTCCTGCTGGTTATCGGCAATTAATAGATTTACGGCTCTATGTGCATCACCTAATCTTCCAACAGCATTAATTCTTGGTGCAAGTGTGAACACAATCTGTCCGGAAGTTAAATTTCCTAAATGTAAACTGCTCGATTCAATTAATGCAAGAATACCCGGGCGAGGATTTGTATTTATCTGATTCATTCCTTCTCTAACAAGAACTCTGTTCTCATCAACAAGAGGAACAATATCGGCAGCACCGGCAAGAGACACAAGATCAAAATATTTATTTGTCATTTCACGTCTGCCGATTCTTTCACAAATACCTTGAGCAAGTTTTAGTGCAACACCGGCGCCGGATAAATATTTATATGGATAATTACAATTTGGTTTGAGAGGATCCAGGACAGCAACAGCGGGTGGTAACTGATCTTTTGGCTGATGATGATCGCAAATTATAATATCCATCCCTATCTGATTTGCATAATTGGTTTCTTCTATTGCGGTAATCCCGCAGTCAACCGTAATAATAAGAGAAGCCCCATCGGCTTTTATCGTATCAATACCTTCTATGGAAAGTCCGTAACCTTCTGTTAATCTTTTAGGGATATAAAATTCAACATTTGCATCAAGCTCTTTAAGAAAGAGATATAGAAGAGCAGTTGCACATGTTCCGTCAACATCATAATCCCCGTAAATACATATAAGCTGATTTTCAGTAAGAGCCTGTATAACACGGCTGGTTGCTTCTTCCATACCGTCCATTAAAAAGGGATTGTGAAGAGAATCAAGGGAAGGTCGGAAAAATGACCTGGCTTCTGAAAAGTTTTTGATGTTGCGTAAAACTAACAGCCTTGCCAGAACTTCTGAAATGTTTAGGGAATCTGCTAAGGCTTTTACAGAGTAAGGATCTTCAATTTCTCTTATAGTCCAGCGTTTCTTCAACATAAGAATTATAAGCCCAAATAACGGCCCTGCTATTTCGAAGAACACACCATATAACTTAATCCTGTAAGCCGAATTCTGTAACCCCGACAAGTCGTGGCGGCAGCCATTTGTCTTGTCATGCTATTACTAACATGATCCAGCGATCTACCCGAAGGTAACGCAGGGCGAACAACCCTGTTCCGAAATATTTCGGAATGACCTTCATACTTGACCTTGCTTCGGGTGTGGTTTGCCATGCCTCCGATGTTACCATTGGAGCGGTGAGCTCTTACCTCGCCTTTTCACCCTTACCCCGAAGATAACTACCTTACGGCAGTTAAACCGGAGCGGTATATTTTCTGTGGCACTTTCAGTTGTCCCGATAAATCGGAACACCCGGGAGTTACCCGGCACCCTGTTCTGTAAAGTTCGGACTTTCCTCCCCCCGATAAATCGGGGAGCGGCTGCCCAGATTAAATTATATGATTATTCTTTTATAAAATGGAGACAAATTAATTTTTTAACTAATCCACTCCTGTCAATTACTAATTAAACTAAAATATTAGATAAAAAGATGTAAAAGTTTCTCTTTGCGAATATAATAAATTATGGTGGTAGAATCATCAGAAAAGAGAGAATTGCAAATTTAGTTTTTGAATAAAACCGGGGACATAGAAAAGAAAAATTTTCCTCCATTTTGCTGCTGCTAAATCCTAAGTTTTTATGGATTTGCAGCGGTCTAAGGTATAATTTTAATCTTATTCTTGCGAATCAGCAATTTCTTGAGAAACAAGAATTCTACCACAATACTCGCAGAAAAAAAGCTTATTATTTCTTCTTATTTCAAGCTGACGTTGAGAGGGAACTATATTGTGACAGCCCGAGCAAGCAGACCGTTTTATTGTAACTACTGCCTTGCCTTTTTTAGCCTTTCTGATTCTCATATAAACGGAAACATCGGCTTTCTTTACCTGTCCTTCAATTTTTTTTCTTTCCGCTTGAAGTTTTAATTCTTCTCTTTCGTTTGCTTTGATTATTTCTTTCAAATCAGCTTCTTTTTCTTTAAGCCCCTTTTGCAGCTCATCTAGTGCCGGTAAATTTTCTTCAATCTGTTGAGATAGAGATTTACTTAAATTTACTAAATCTTCGTTCTCAGCTTCCATTTTGGTTATTTGTTCTTCAGTATGATCGATTTCTTTTGTGAGGGCATCATACTCTTTGTTATTTCTTACCTGGTATAATTGAGCTTTAAATCTTTTCTGATTTTCAAGAAGACGTTCCATTTCTTTTTCGTTTGATTCTCTTTTTTCAACTGATTCTTTCTGTTGTTTCTCTTTACTCTGGATATCTTCTTTCATTTCAGTGATTTTGCTTTCGAGGTCTTTAACAGTATTTGGTAAGTCGCCGCGAAGTTCTTCCAGCACATCAAGTTGGTCATCAATAAATTGAAGTTGATAAAGTGTCTTTAATCTATTTAACAATTTGTTTCTACTCCTTAGATATTATAAAATTTAATGGGATTTGTAGTTCCCGTATACTTAAAAACTTTATTCTTTTTGTTTGACAAAAATTTCTTTAATTTTTTCCCGACTTCATCCAAGGAAAATATTTCTGTTTCGTAATGACCGGCATCTATTAATAAAATTTCATGCTGTGCATCATCAAAAGAGTGATATTTAACGTCAGCAGTTATAAAAGCATCAACTTTTTTATTAATAGCCGTTGAGAGTAAATCGCTTCCTGATCCCCCGCAAACAGCAACTTTTTTAATTTTATTATTTTTTCCTTTTGTGTATCTGAAGTTTTTTATCTTTAATGATTTATACACATAGTCCAAAAAAACCTTTTCGTTCATTGGATGTTCCAGATATCCAAGAACACCCATTCCGTAATTAATATTTTCATTTGCAAGAGGATAAAGATCATAAGCAACTTCTTCATAAGGGTGAGCATTAATCATTGCTGAAATAATTTTTGAAGAGTTGAATGAATCTATTAAAACCTCGAGCTTAACTTCATCTACATATTCAAGATTTATTTTTTTGCCCAGCATTGGATCAGATTTTGCCGAGCCTTTGAAAGTTCCTGTTCCAATAGTTCTAAAACTGCAGTGAGTATATTCCCCGATTACTCCACCACCGGCATTATGAATAGCCTGAGCAACCTCATCAATATGTGTGAAAGGGACAAAAACCGAAAGCTTGAATTGGTTTGAGGATAAGTTCTGAAGAAAAGAAGAATTTTTTAGATTAAGTTTTTCTGCAAGCTTAAAGCTTACTCCATCTTTTGTAAAATCTAAGTTTGTGTGTGCTGAGTAAAGAGTGATGTTATGCTTAAGAAGTTTTTCTATTATTCTGGAGGTTTTGTCGGACTGTGTATCTATCTTTTTAAGTGGTCGAAAGAGCAGCGGATGATGACTAATAATAAGGCTGCAATTTTTCTTGACTGCTTCATCCACCACCTTATCGTTTAAGTCGAGGCAGAGCAGAATGTTTTTTAACACATTGTCTGCAGAGCCTACCTGTAATCCGACATTATCTTTATCCCAGGCAATGCCTTTGGGCGCCCAGTCTTCGATGAATCTAAATATTTCGTAACATTTCATAAAATTGACAAAAAAAAGCACCCCGGGTTTACCGGGGTGCATTCTTAAAAAATCAAGACCTTAAGCTGTTTTTAATCTTTATTTCCGTTTGCTCAAGGAGAAGTAACTTTTCTTTTTCTTTCTTATAACCGTTCATATTAAGTAGCTAAATATAAATTATCTTCTTTAAATAAACAATTTTTAATTGTGTTTTGTCTCAATCCAGCGATTATCCTCTTTAATTAGCTCAATTAATGCGTTTACAGCTTCTTTTGCGGGTACATTTCGGCGCACAATGTCCTTTTCTCTGTAAAGGGTTATTTTATCTACACCAGAACCAACATAACCATAATCAGCATCTGCCATTTCTCCGGGTCCGTTTACAATACAACCCATCACGGCTATCTTAACTCCCTTAAGATGTTCGGTTTGTTGGCGGATTTTTTCTGTTGTTTCTTGAAGATCAAATAAAGTTCTTCCACAGGATGGACAAGCGATATATTCTGTTTTAGATATTCTGACTCTTGCAGCCTGTAATATTCCAAACAATGTCCTGTTGATAATTTTTTCTAAAGATTCTTTTTTGTTGATAAAACTTCTTACATAAGTATTTTGAGTTGGGGGATTTTCCTTAATACTTTGAACGGAAATCCAAACGCCATCTCCAAATCCATCAATCAATAAGCCGCCAAGGTCTGTTGATGTATATAATCTTAATTGATCAAAACTTACATCGGAATAATCTCTTCTTATTATAATAGGATTATCAATCTGCTTTTCCAGCAATTCAAAAAATGCTCTTCGCTGTTCTGCCATTCCGTGAAGATTATTCGTCTCTAAAACTAAGACAACAGTTTTATCTGATTTTAATTTGTCGTGAAGTTCCTCATTTAAATTTTCTATTCTAATATTAAGAAAGTTGAGTTCATCAGATAATTTAATATTAGTAAGATATTTATCGACATTAAGTATTGGATAACTGTTATGATTTTTTTCTAAACTTTTCCAAACATTATAATCATAAACAGCCTTTAAACCATTGGGACAATCGAATGGCAAGATTTTATTACCAAGATAAATCAAATCAGCCGCACTATCTGTGAGATTCCATTTATCAGTTTGTTCATTGTATGAAAATCCAATATCGTTTAAATCTATATGGTTAAGAACGCCACGCTTTGAATAATCTGCTACAACACGCGGAACATTACTTTCGCCAATTCCCAAAACCTCAAAGGATTTTCTTTTACTGTAAACAAAAGGATCAATTGGTGAATCATCAATTGGTTTTATCGGGTTGTGTTTTTCTCTTTCTTCATATCTTTTTACAAGTGCAATTGCAACGGGAGCTTCAAATTCAGGATCTTCGGTTAATGACACTCTTATTGTATCGCCAATTCCATCTTCAAGCAATGTTCCAATTCCAACGGCTGATTTAATTCTGCCGTCTTCGCCACCGCCAGCTTCAGTTACACCAAGATGAAGAGGATAATTCATTCCTTCATCTTCCATCTTTCTTATTAAAAGTCTGTAAGTCTGGACCATTACCTGCGGATTGCTTGCTTTCATTGAAAGAACAATATTATGATAATTATTATCCTCACAAATTCTTAAAAATTCTAAAGCAGATTCAACCATTCCAAGGGGAGTATCGCCGTAACGACTCATTATTCTATCAGATAAGGAACCATGATTTGTTCCTATTCGCATTGCGGTTCCATATTCCTTACAAATTTTAACGAGCGGAGTGAATTTTTCTCTAATTCGATTCAGCTCAGCTTCATATTGAGTATCAGTGTATTCAGCGATATCAAATCTTTTTTTATCAGCATAATTGCCAGGATTTATTCTTACTTTTTCAACAATTCTTGCAGCAAGTTCTGCAGCATTTGGAGTGAAATGAATATCTGCAATAAGAGGAACATTATATCCATGTGCTCGTAGTTCTTTTTTTATATTTTCAAGATTCTGTGCTTCATTAATGCTTGGGGCAGTTATTCTTACATATTCGCATCCTGCTTCAACCATACGTATTGTTTGTTCAACAGTAGCCTTGGTATCCATTGTATTAGTTATAGTCATTGACTGAATACGGATAGGATTATTTCCACCAAGCGGAATATCTCCTATATAAACTTCTCTGGTTTTATATCGTGAATATTGGGTTAGGCTATTACAATATTTTTTAAGATTATTTATTGATTCCGTCATGCTTATTTATTGTTTTTTGTAATCTTTAAATGTTAAAAATCAGTTTTTAGTTCCATAACTAAAAAGTTAAGATTCCGCACAAAATATAAAAATATTATTCACCACTCTGAAAGAATAAAATATTACTCATTTTGATTCTTATTATATTTGGATATGCGAATCCCTGAATCAAAAATAGAAGAGATAAGAAACGCCGCAAATATTGTGGATATTATCTCGGAATATGTTCCCCTAAGAAAAAGAGGAAAGAACTACATTGGACTTTGCCCGTTCCATTCAGAAAAAACGCCTTCCTTTACTGTTAGTGATGAAAAACAAATTTTCCACTGCTTTGGCTGTCACACCGGTGGAAATGTTTTCAAGTTCATTATGGATTATAAAAAAATCTCTTTTGTTGAATCAATACAGGAATTAGCCGAACAGGTAGGAATAAATCTCGAGTATGAAGAAAGTGGGAGTCCCGAAAAGCAAAGTGAACAGGAAGAGTTATACGACATTAATACGGAAGCAGCAAGATACTTCTCCAACAATTTGCTGAACGATTCCGAAGGTGAAATTGCCAGACAATATTTTCTGAACAGAAATATAAAACCGCAAACACTAAGAGCATTCGGACTTGGTTATGCACTCAACGGCTGGGAAAATCTTATTAATTACCTCAAACAAAAAAATATCGATCTGGAAAAAGCTCTGCAGCTTGGATTAATCGGACGAAATAATGATGGAAGAGTTTTTGATAAATTAGCAGGAAGAATAATCTTTCCAATTTTTTCTCCAAATGGAAGAGTTGTTGCCTTTGCCGGAAGAATTTTAGGCAAAGATGCAAAAGGCGCAAAGTATATAAACTCACCCGAGTCTATTATCTACGTTAAAGGAAGAATTTTATATGGTCTTTCGCATGCTAAAGATGAAATACGCAGACTTAACAAAGCAATTATTGTTGAAGGTTATATGGATTTGATTTCGCTTTATCAGAGCGGAATTAAAAATGTTGTTGCGGTATCAGGTACTGCTTTAACAGATGATCAGACACAGTTGCTTTCACGTTATACAAAAAATGTTGTTCTGATTTTTGATGCCGATGCTGCAGGTATTAAAGCTTCTATGCGAAGCATAGAAATATTGTTAAAGAAAGATTTTGATATTAAAATTGCTACACTTCCCAAGGGTGAGGATCCTGATTCTTACGTTCATAAATACGGCAAAGATGAATTTGAGGAAATTATTAAGAACTCAGAAAATTTTCTGGAATATCAAACAGCATATTACGAAAGCCAGGGAATGTTTGATGACTCAACTACAACTGTTGAAGCGATAAGGGAACTCGTAAAACCTGTTGCCCTTATAGATGACGAACTCAAACGAAATATTTTAATTAAAACCATTTCACGCAAATTTAATCTGAGAGAAAAGCTTATTGAATCTGAATTAATTCAGGCAATCTCAGTTCTTAAAAAACAAACTCAGACAAAAATCAATCAGGTTAGAGACAAGGACACTTTACCAAAAGATATTCTGTTTGATCACAATAAGAAAACAGTATCTTCAGTTATTTATAATATTGAAAAAGAGTTTATCAAGCTTCTCTTTGAGGGGGATAATAGAATTTTGGAACTTATTCTTCATTACATCAATCCCGAAGATTTTATAATAGAAATAAATGGAAAAATTTTCGAACGGATAAAAGAAATTCACAATCAAGGCGGTGATTTGAAGGCGGCCAATCTTTTTGCGCAATTCGATGATGAGAACATTCAGACATATCTGCGGGAAATAACAATTGATGAACATTCTATTAGTCCAAACTGGGATGAATACACAATGAACAAGATAAGAGAAAAAAGTTCACAGATATTCGTAAAAGATCTTATAGTTAAGCTCAAGCAGTTACAAATTGATCATAAAATTTCTGAAAATCGGAACCTTATTGAAAATGCAGATTCCGAAGAAGAAAGTTTGCAGCTGTTAAAATTGAATAACGAACTAGAAACAGAGAAACGAAGAATAAAAGAAGATTTGAGCGCCGAGTAATTTTTAGCTTTGATCTCGATAAACTAGATGGGCAGACACCTACAATTTAGTATTCAACTAATCTAATGAACCAAATTATATCTTGAGACTGCAAAAAATTTGTAAAATCAAACAATAAATAAGCCGCTCTCGCGGCTTAATCCCCCAGAACTATATATTTTTTAATGAATTTCCTAAATTTATAAACCTGATAGCACAAAAAATCTTACTATCGGAAAATCAGGCGTAAAAAAATAAAAATTTTTCCTATGTTTGATAATTAAATCTCAAACATGGAATTATTAAACACTCTAAAAATACTTGCTTCTGATGGAGCAGTAAGTCAGAAACTTCTAAATCAGCTGATTGAAAAAACATACCAGTTAGCTGTTGCAAATATTAATTATCATCATAAAAAGGTTTATAAATTAATTCAAAAAGATATTTATTCGGTTGATAGTATAGCAATTGATGCAATTACACCTCTTTTTGTGAAAGATCAGAAAAGTCAAAACATTTCCTTAGTAAATACATTTAATAACTGGAACCCGAAAATTGAAACGGAAGATGCAGCACTATTTTTCCTTACAAAAGTTACATCAGGGAGAGTTGAGCAGCATATTTTTAGATTGTTACGTGAGTCCGACCCGTTTTTTTCAAAAATTTTGGATTCAGTTAATTATTTGATAAAAACAGGAGATTTCAAAAAGATATGTTATTCGGGAAAATCATTTATTGTTGATAAGTGTTCAGATGAAATAGATGGAAATACTATTAAGAAAGAAGAATTTGAAAACATTTCAATCTCTTATTTTTCTGAAAAGAAAAAATTATTAGGGAACCTGTTTGACTATTTGAAAAATGAAACCGCATATTTCCCGGCAATTCCATTAAATGAACTGGTTACCAGACTAAAGCAAATCAATTTTGCAGACCACATTGTGCCTAATTCAACCGAAGATTTATCAACACAATATGACTTAATACAGTTTGTTGAAAATGGATTAAACGCTGCTATTGAAAAACTTCATTCATCATATTTACACAAAAGAAAACTCAGTAATTCTGAAGTAGAATATTTTGAAAAAGTTCTGAAGAATATGTCTAAAGATTTATTGGATGGAGGCATAAATCCTGGAATGTATGAATATTTTACTGTCCATATGAAAGATCTTAAAAAGGAATTTTATTTAAATAATTATCATAATATTATTGAATATTTAGTAAAAGTTATGAAAACGACCATTTGGGAACAGATGAAGAGCAAAAAATAATTACGTTTCCGAATAAACCGTTTTTTTTTCTATTAAATATTTGAATTTGTTAGAAAGTTTATTTTTAAACCTATGATTACAGAAAAAGACATATTTGATTTCGTGTTTTTCCCACAAAATCTTTCTGAAGAAAAGCGAGATAGAATATTAAAGTCATCAGATTTTGATGATTTGATTCATTATTACTCCGAGCTGAAAGTGAATATTAATGAGCCAATAACTGAGACTGTTCGAAAAAAGTTATCAGAAAAAATCAATCTTTACAAAGTCCAAAAGTTTTTTCGCTTGAAGGTGGTTGAAGAGCCCAACTCACGTAAAACAAATGAATTCCTTGTATTAGCTGCTGCTTCTGTACCTGAAAAACCCAAAATAACAACACAAACATTTATTGATGAACAGAATCATTTTCTTGTTCGCGTAATAAAAACTCAGGATAATACGCGCATCTTTGCTTTTTCTACTGATGATAAAGAATTAAAAAACATAAAACTAAAAGTTCTTCCTTCTGGCAAAGAATTTTTTATGCCGGACAATTCTTTTCCTTTTGAAATAAAAGAAAATCTTCTGATTGAGGAAATACAAATCGAGTGCACATAAATCAGATTTTCCTTTATTCCATTCTTTATTTAATTTCGACTGAAAAATTTTCCTTTTATAAATTTATTTTAAAATGAATTACAGACAGACAAAAAACGGAAAGTTATTAATTGAAATCTTACCAGATAAATGTGACTTCTGTGGTTGCTGTGTTGGTGTTTGTCCAGAAGATGCAATTGAATTAAAAGAAGCGGAAATATTAATAATTGATGTGCGATGTACAAACTGTGCTAAGTGTGTGTGGTCTTGCCCGATAGAAGTTATTAAGTTTAATAATGAAGGAGTTTTGCTTGATCAGTGTAAATCTGCGTAATCTGCGTTATCCGTGTTCTATTAAATCGCAATGGAACACGGATGACACGGATTTAGGATTAACACGGATTTAATACAATGAAAACTAATTATGACATAATAGTAGTTGGTGCTGGTCCCGCCGGTTCAATGGCTGCGAGGTTTGCTGCCGAGCAAGGTGTATCCGTTCTGATACTTGAGAAAGACAGGGACGTTGGTTATCCTGTGCGTTGCGGTGAAGCAATAAGTAAAGCAGGAGTTGAAGAATTTATTTCTTCTGATGAAAAATGGATTGCGGCAAAGATCAGTAAATTTTCATTAAACGCGCCTGATGGAAGCGAAGTTATAATTGATTTTGGTGAAGCTGGATATGTTCTTGAACGAAAAATATTTGATTATGAATTAGCTAGAACTGCTGCAGATGCAGGCGCTCAAATTATTACCCGCGCATATGTGAATGGATTATTGCTTGATGATGGTAAAGTAAGCGGAGTTAAATATGAATATCAGGGTGAACAGAAAGAAGTTAAAGCTAAAGTTGTAATTGCTGCTGATGGTGTTGAATCGCGTGTGGGTCGTTGGGCTGGACTACAAACTCACATCGATATTCGTGATATGGAAAGCGCAGTTCAGATTACAGCTGCAAACATTCCTATTGATCAGGAAACTCTCTACTTCTACTTCGGAAAAGATGTTGCACCAAACGGTTATTTCTGGATCTTTCCAAAAGGAAATAACAAAGCAAATATTGGATTAGGAGTTAGTGGAATTATAGGAAAGAAAAAATCCGCCCAATCTTTTCTTGATGATTTTATGAAAAAGCATTATCCTGATGCACCAGTGTTAACAAAAATTGCTGGTGGTGTTCCTTGTTCAATCACTCTTGGTAAAATTTCAGCTCCGGGAATTATGCTTGTCGGTGATGCAGCGCGGCAAGTAAATCCGTTAAGCGGCGGAGGAATTGCAAGTGGAATGATTGGTGGAAAAATTGCGGGCACAATTGCGGGAGAAGCTGTCAAACTAAATAAGCCTGATCATATCTTAACCTACGATAAAGCCTGGCATGATCGACTCGGCAAACGTCATGAAACTTTTAACAGAATTAAAGAGGGCATCTACAATTTCTCTGATGATAAGTTTAATAGCATTGCGCATTCAGTTCTTAAAATTCCAATTGAGAAGAGAACTCTTGGCAAAGTATTTACAACAGCTTTAGTGAATAACCCGTCTTTGCTTATCGATATTGCAAAAGTGTTTGTGGTTTAATTATATAATAATGCCGTGGGAGGAGATAAAATTACCGGATTAAAAATTAAGCCAATGCGCTTTCGTGACCCGAATCTTTCACATAGAGACATGATGATTTTGTAAGTTCAGAAGCTTCTCGCATAAAATCGAACGGTAGATCTTTACCGATGCCAAAAATATTTATATCTGCTCTCGGACAGTTTTCCAAAGCCTCCTTGAAATTTCCTGTGATAATATGAAATTCTGTTAAAGATGGTAATCTTGATTGATCACTTAGTCTTTCTAAAAAATTCTGTAGACTCTTCTTCTCTTCTTTATTCTTTGCGACAGTAACAAGATTGATTTTTCCATTCCAATTTAACTGTATTTGGAGCGTAACAAGCATAGCAAGATGCCAGTTAGGACTTTTATCTCTAAGCCAGATATTAATGTCCTTTTGCATCCCAAACGCAATGCGGTTGTGCTGCTTTAAAACCATCACTCCCAAATCGTGACTATAAGAATAGTCTGTCAGGTTACTAATCACATTATTTTTTGAATCATCATTTCCAAGAGTTAAGAAAAGAGTATTCGGTCTGAAGGCACCACCTTGCAATGTCTGAATTACATGCTTTGCACCGTGAAGAAATTTATCATCCTCTATTATAGTAGAGTTAACTAATATTTTTTCCTTCTTTAGCGGTTCCATTAATTCATCAAGTGCTGCCTTTGTTTCGCCGTTTATCTCACTTTTAACCGAGAACGCAAAAATGCTTCCCGAGGGATAGCAGATATTTCTGATAAATAGCAAAGGGCCACCCCAAATTTTAGGATCTTCTATTGGAATTAATAAATCTGGTTTCCAGGCAATCTGATGACGCGGAAATTTTGCCGCCACTCTTGATGCTTTTTCAGCCAGGACGAGAAACATTCCGCCCCTGATATCTCCCCAATCAGCAGACAATCCTTTTTTTGTTAGCCAGATATAAAGCAATACAATAATTATTATTGCCACAACGCTGAAAATTGGATTTATCAGGAACATAATGAAAATGCATCCGGCGGCACCAAAAAAAGAAACAAACTGGGGAATCTTAAATGTTGGTCTGAAGCTGATTATCTTCATACTTTGCTGTAAGAAAACAACCAGGTTGAGCATTCCGTAAGTTATTAGAAAGAACAATGTTATTAATGTTGCCAGGGCATCTAAACTTCCGAAGATAAGAGCAACGAGAATAATAGAACCGGTAAATAAAAATGCATTCCGTGGTTCATTCTTTTTTGTCTTGGCAACAAAGATTTTATAGAAAGGAACGGTTTTCTGTTCAGCAAGAGCTTGAAGAATTCTGGGAGCACCAATTATGCTTCCCAAAGCCGATGAAAAAGTAGCAGCAAGTATTCCAAGAATAACCAGAACCCCAACTCTGGAATATTCCACCATGGCCATCTGATCGGATCTTAAAATATCCATTGGGATTATGTTTGCTGCAAAAATGGCAATAGATACATAAACAAACAAAGTAACACCAATAGCACTAAGAGTTCCTAATGGAATTGATTTTCTTGGATTTTTCAGATCTCCGGATAGATTTGCACCAGCCATAATTCCAGTAACGGCAGGAAAGAAAATAGCAAACACCTCCCAAAACGAAGCATCTTCAAAATTTCCCAAAAGAACAACAGACTCTACTTGCGGAGAAGTTGTAGCGAAGAATGACACTATCGATACTGTTATTATTGCCAGGATTAAATATTGAAACTTGATTGCAAAGTGTGTGCTGATTGCTGAGATTACAATCAATACTCCCCAGGCACAAACTCCAACTACTATTGCAGGATGATTAGGAAAAACTAATAGCCAGCCTTCTGTAAATCCAACAATATATAAAGATGCAGAGAGAGTTTGAGCAATGTAAAACGGTATTCCAACACTTCCACCCGCTTCCAAACCAAGAGATTTTGAGATAATTGAGTAAGCTCCTCCTGCACCAATTCTAATATTTGTTGTAATCGAAGACATTGAAAGTCCGGTGCAGATGGTAATAGATTTTGCAAGAAGTATAATTGCAAGTGCCCCGAGCAAACCAGCGTTACCAACAACCCAGCCGAGTCGAAGGTACATAATTACGCCGAGAATGGTAAGAACATCCGGTGTGAATACTCCACCGAAAGTACCAAACATTAGCGATTGGGACTTGGTTTCTTTCCGCTTTAATATTTTTCTGATATTTACAGGCAACGACGAAATAGTGATATTGAGTAATTTTCTACTCAAATATACAAATCATTTAGATTTAAAATATGTGAAGCACATAGCTATTTCTAAGTGTCTGATTCATAAGAAATAAATTAATACAAATTAAAATTCAGCGCTTATTCCAATAGAAGGTAATATTCCAATAGAAGAGGATTCGTCAACACGTTGTTCACGTGAGTCCCATCTTATGCCGCTCATGTTATTTCTGTTGTAAATATTTTGAATATCAATATAAGTTATTAATGTCCAGTCCGTAAAAAACCATCTTCTGTCAACACGAATATCAAGACTATGTGTAGGCTTCATTCTTCTCGTGTTATATTCAGCAATATTTTGAGTTCCATCTGAATTGAACGGAGTATAGGGTCTTCCTGAAGCAAAACGGAATTTTGTGCTTACTTCCCAATGTTCGTTAAATTTATAGCCACCGCTTATATTAAATATCCAGTTCTGATCATAGCTGCCAGGTCTTTCAATTCCGTCTAATGCTGTAAAATCAGTCTCGCTGTAAGTTAAACTTAGTATTCCGTAATAAGGAGTCTGGGAAAGTTTTTTCTGAATTGATAACTCAACACCTCGCGCATTTCCAAATCCTTCGCTTACTAATGGCTCAAGTCCGAAAGAAGAATAATTATCATCACTACCTGCAAAACCAGCACCTGTATTTGCAAGTACAAGATATGGTCTTACTAAACTGGTCGGATAGTTTGTATAATATTTATAAAAACCTTCAACTTTAAACAAAGCATCTTCGTTTAACCTGTGATCAAAACCGAAAACGAACTGATTGACTTTTACATTTTTTAAGTTTCGATTTCTCTCATCAGCTATTAACCAGATGTATGACGGCGACTGATAATAAATTCCGGTGCTGAAATTAAGACTTGTAATGTCAGTCAATTTGTACGATAATGAAAAACGCGGACTAAAATAAGTTTTTGTTTTCATTGCATTAAAGTAATCAGCTCGCACACCAAAATTTGTTGTTAATCTATCCAATGGACTAAAATTGAAATTAAAATACGATCCCAGCTTAAGAAAATTTTCACTTTCACTTAGTGAAGTGATCGGGAGTGAGTCTCCAAAACTTGTTATAAACGTGGGGAACAAAATATCCGCATCAAATTCAATAAGTTTTACTGAGCTGCCAAAATTTATTTCCGAATTTTTGGTGAGCATATAGACAATATCAGCTCGTAAGTTGTTTTCTTCTTCTTTTGATTTGTTAGTAAATAGAGGATTAAGAAGCGAGTCTCTTTGACGTGAATCAAAATCAGTATAATTTCTGCTTAGAGAAATATTGAAAAATCCATTTTCAACTAATCTCCTGTAGCTAAATCCTGCCACATATTGTATCTGATCACTTCCAAGAATCCTTGAGTTATCAAATCGCTGATCTTCCGTATCATTAAAGAATTTTACATTATCGAAAGCACTGATGAATAAGAATGAAAGCGAATTATTATTGTCAATTCTGAAATCTGCTTTTGTTAAAACGTCATAATATTCAGGAACAAATGCAAAATCGGCAGCTTTGAAAATAAAATCCAGATAACTTCTCCTTGCTGAAAAAACAAAAGAAGAATTTTCATTAAACAAGGGTCCTTCAGCATTCAATCCGAATTGCGATGCAGAAATAGTTGCTTTACCACCGAGGCGATCGCTTCTTCCATTTCTTAAATCGATAGATAGAACAGAGGAAAGTTTATCGCCGTAAAGACTTGAAAATCCACCTGTTGAAAAAGAGGTCTCTTTAACAAAATCCAGATTAATGAAGCTAAGCGGACCGCCGGTTGCGCCCTGTGTCCCAAAGTGATTTATGTTTGGCACCTCTATTCCATTTACGAGATAAAGATTTTCTGAAGGTGCTCCTCCTCTGACAATCAGATCATTTCTTCCCGCGTCTGCTTGTGCAACTCCGGGTAAAACCGATAAAGCCCTAACAACATCTTCAAAACCACCCGGGCTTCTTCGAATTTCTTCATAACCAAAAGTCCTTGTGCTGTTTACTTCAAAAGGATTTTTACGGAAGTAATCACTTTCAACAACAATTCCTTCAAGTTCAATTGCCTGAAAGGTAAGTTCAAAAAACACTTGAGTTAATCTTCCGGGTGAAACAACAACATCGGTGCTGGTAAAAGATTCATATCCAATTATCGATGCTCTTAGCTGGTAAGAATTTGGATTTAGATTATCAATTCTGAAATTTCCATTTATATCAGTTGCGGCACCGATTGTTGTTCCCAAAATAATTATGTTCGCACCGATAAGCGGCCGTTTGGTAACAAAATCTACAACCGAGCCAGAAATGCTGCCTTTACCATTATCGGGAAGCGGTTGTGAATAGTTAATTGTTATCAATAATGCTGAAAGCAGTATATATTTTAATGTTTTCATTTGTCGTTTTGTTGATTTTCTTAATAAACAAATTTATTGGCAATAAAAGTTCATCTGGCCTTTTTGATGCATAAATTTATTTACAGATTCTAATTTTATATATTTAGTTGTGAAATAAAACACGTTAGTAAATACTTTAATAAAAATACGATGAAACGAACATTAATAATTCAAGAAGATCAAAGCAATTATCTTGGTGAAATTACATCCAGTTTTGATGAATCATTTTACTGGTTAGTAAGGAAGTCTAGGGATGATCATGAAGAAGTGTTTTATTCTCAAAAGATAAAAGATATTACCGGCTTTACTCCTGATGAAATAATTCTGATGAACGGACGCGGACTTGAACTTGTTGCCGATGAGGATCTTAATTATGTGAAACTAATGTATTCTGAACTTGAAAAATGTGATAAAAATAAAATTGATATTGTTTATAGAATTACCGCAAAAGATGGAAAGGTTAAGTATGTTAATGAAAAAGTAGTTTATGAAAAAAAGAACGACAATTTAAATGTTTATAAAGGAATTGTTACGGATATTTCTTCCGGCAAAAATCAGGAAGAGTATTTGCTGAAGCACCTTGAAGAACTTACCCAAATGAATCACGCAAAAGACAATTTTATTTCTATACTTTCACATGATCTTCGAGCACCTTTTACAAGTATATTGGGGTTTACGGAAATTCTTCTTAATGAAACTTATTTAACAGAAGCAGAAAAAGTTGAGTATCTTAATTACATTCACAACTCTTCTTCAAATCAGCTTCAGTTGGTTAACTATCTGCTTGATTGGTCTCGTTTACAAACCGGCAGACTTCAGATTGAGCCAGTCCGATTACTTGCACAAAGTGTTGTGTTTAATTGTGTTTCATCCCTTACTGGAAATGCAATAAGAAAGAATATTGATATAAAAGTTAACATTAACGACAACATTTATATTCTTGCAGATGAAAGACTGCTGACTCAGGCTTTTACCAATCTTATAAGCAACGCAATAAAATTTTCACAGGATGGTAAAGTAATTGAAATTTCTGCCGAACGTTATAACGAAGAGATGATAGAGTTTATAATAAAAGATGAGGGCGTGGGGATATTACCAGAGTATCAGGCAAGATTATTCCGTTTCGAAAAAATGTTTTCTACAAGCGGTACAAAAGGTGAGCGCGGCACCGGACTGGGTTTACCCTTAGTAAAAGAAATTATTGAAAAGCACAAAGGTCAGATTTGGTTCTACTCTAAAGAAAATGAGGGCAGTGAGTTTCATTTTACAATTCCAAGCGCTTCCAATACAATTTTACTCATTGAAGATCTTACGGATGATTACAAGTTATTTGAGAGCATTATAAAAGAAAGATTTCCCGAGTTTAAGATTGTAGGAGCCAATAACGGATATGAAGCAATAAATTATATAGTAAAAGAGCACCCGACTTTAATTGTATCATCTCACGAAGTCCCCTTGATGAATGGGGTTCAATTACTGAAATCTATTTATAAAACAGATCAGAATTTTCGCATACCAGTAATTGCAATTTTAAACCGCCAAGATGAATCCTTAAAAAAAGCGTATGATGAATTTGGCGTAAGAGCAGTTCTTTCTAAACCGGTTGATCCCGATCAACTGATAGAAAAAATTGTAATGGAATTGGATTGATTTATCCTATTCAATCGGGTTTCAAGAGAGAGTAATGCAATTCGGGTAATTATCATAAATCCCGCTCTTTAACTATTTTTACCACTCAGATTTAATTATATATGGAGGATTAAGTGAATATTGCTGTTGTAGGAACAGGATATGTTGGATTGGTTACAGGAACGTGCTTTTCTGAAACCGGAAATAATGTTTTTTGCGTGGATATTGATGCAAAGAAAGTTGAAAAAATGAAAAATGGTCAAGTCCCGATTTACGAGCCCGGTCTTGATACTTTATTTGATAGAAACATAAAAAAGGGAAGACTTCATTTTACAACAGATCTTCATCAGGCTGTAAGAGAATCAGCAATTGTATTTCTTTGCCTTCCAACGCCACAGGATGGAGATGGTGCTGCCGATCTGAAATACATTCTTAAAGTTGCTGATGATCTTGGACATTTCTTTAAATCAGAGCCTAATATAGGATTTAAGTTAATAGTTGATAAAAGCACCGTTCCTGTTGGAACAAGCGAAAAAGTCCGTGCAGCTATTAAAAAGAATGCAGCAGAATTTGATTTTGACGTTGCATCCAATCCGGAATTTTTGCGTGAAGGCTTTGCGGTTGAAGATTTTATGAAACCAGAAAGAGTTGTAATAGGAACAAGCAATGAAAAATCAAGACAACTGATGGAACAATTGTACGAACCATTTTTACGTTCCGGAAATCCGATTTACTTTATGGATGAAAAATCTGCAGAAATGACTAAGTATGCATCTAATTCATTTCTTGCAACTAAAATATCCTTTATGAACGAGATTGCGATTCTTTGTGAACTTACAGGTGCTAATGTTGATAAGGTTAGAATTGGTATTGGTTCTGATTCCAGAATTGGAAAAAGATTTTTGTTTCCTGGAGTTGGATTCGGAGGCTCCTGTTTTCCCAAGGACGTAATGGCGCTTATTAACACAGCAAACGAAAACAAATATGACTTTAAAATTCTTAAATCAGTAATTGACGTAAACAAGAAACAAATACTTCACTTCTTAGATAAAATAAAAAATCATTTCAATGCCGATCTTAAGGGTAAGAAGTTTGCACTTTGGGGACTCGCTTTCAAACCAAACACCGATGATGTTCGTGAGGCTCCAGCACATCATCTTATTAAACTATTGAAAGCACAAGGCGCTGAGGTTGCGGCTTACGATCCCGAAGCTATTGTTTCAACAAAAGCAGTGTTAGGTAATATAACAGAATACACTGAAAATGCTTACGATGCACTTAAAGATGCAGATGCTTTACTTATTGTTACTGAATGGAATGAATTCAGAAATCCGGATTTTGATCGCGTTAAATCTTTACTTAAAAATCCGGTTATATTTGATGGCAGGAATCTATACGACACGGATAAAATGAGCGACTTGAAAATAACTTATTATTCGATTGGCAGACAGGATATTAATAAATAAATATCAGACCTGATGAACGATGCAAAACATTGGTTTGCTCTTTTTACAAAGCCAAGACACGAGTTTAAAGCTGAAGAGCAGTTAAAAATGATCGGTGTTAACAGCTATCTGCCTGTGGTAAATAAAGTAAAACAGTGGAGCGACAGAAAAAAGAAAATTTCCGAGCCGGTTTTACGAAGTTATATTTTTATTTATGCAAATGAGGCTGAAAGATTAGCGGCACTTGAACAGACTTCTATTATCAGATGTCTTTCTGAACATCGAAGACCTGCGGTTATTCCTGATTGGCAAATAGAAAACTTGAAGAGGATGCTGGATTATAAAGCTGAATATTTTGTCTATGAAGGATTGGTAAACGGAACTAAAGTCGAAATTAAAGAAGGTCCTTTTGCCGGTGTAATTGGAATCGTCCGTTCTGGAACAGAAGGAAAAACTCTTGCAGTAACTGTTGAATTGCTCAATAGAACCATTATTGCATATCTGCCAAAAGAAAGCGTTGAAAGAATAATAGAATGATTTCAGTTACTTTTAATCATAGTTTTTTATAAGTTTGATTTAGGCTAATAAACATCGGAGTTAAATGGTTAATCAATCCGAACTTGTGTCATTATCTAAGGGCGATGCTGTTGACCATTTCTTATTGGTTAAGAAGTGTGAAATACGCTTAACCAAGAGCGGAAAAGAATTTCTTTCGCTTGAACTTGGTGACAAGAGCACTAATTTATCTGCAAATCTCTGGGATGACAATTCTTCCTTTAAATCTTTCAGAGACTCTCTGACTGTTGGTGATATTGTAAAGATAAAAGGATCAATTGATGAGTATCAGGGTAATGCACAAATAAAAATTGATTCAATTCGAATTCCTAAACAATCAGAGAATGTTTTACCCGCAGATTTTCTTGCCAAATCAAAACGCAATTTAAATGAAATGCTTGATGAATTCAGCAAGCGAATGAAAAACATTAACAACTCTCAAATTCAATCTCTGCTCAATAATATTTTTAATGAAGAAAGATTAAAAAAATATTCTTCTGCTCCTGCAGGCAAGATGTGGCACCATGCTTATCTTAGCGGACTTATAGAACACACACTTGAAATAATAAAAATCTGTGATTTGATGTGTGATGTTCATCCTGAAATAAATCGTGATCTTTTAATTGCAGGTGCAATGCTTCATGACTTTGGCAAAATAGAAGAGTTAAGTTTTGATTCCGCTTTCGAATATACCGACAAAGGAAAATTACTCGGGCATATGGTCATTGCTGCAATAATTGTAAATGATGAAATAAATAAAATGAATGATTTTCCTGATGAATTAAAGACAAATCTGCTTCATTTAATTTTAAGTCATCAGGGAAAACTTGAGCACGCTTCACCGGTTGTTCCCAAAACACTTGAGGCAATAACTCTTTATCATGCTGACGAATTAAGTGCCAAAGTTAATGCATACAAAACGTCACTTGTATCTGAAGCAAAACCGAACAGCCAATGGACAAAATTTATTGGGCTTGCCGGAACAGATCTTTACAATCACGGAATTGAAAATAAATCCAACGAAAACAAATCACTATTTGATTAAGGAAGGAAACATACCATGAAACATTTTATCCGGTTTATCTTTATTCTTCTTTTGATTCCCTTTACTCAGATCTTCACACAAACGGTTGAAGAAATGATTAGCGAAGGAGATAAATTAGTTGCAGAATTTAAAAATCAAAAAGCTCTGGAAGTTTTACTTGAGGCAGAAAAAAAATTTCCTGACAACTATGAAGTTCTCTGGAGAATAAGCCGCTCGTACATAGACTATGCTGAACATTTGCCCGACAAAACAGATGCACAAAAAGACGAACAAGAAAAGTTATATAAAAAAGCACTTGATTATGCCGATAGATCAGTAAAGCTTGCCCCCGATCAGGCGATAACTTATGTAAGAAGATCAATTGCAAACGGCAGAATAGCTTTGTTCGAAGGAGTATTTTCGGCAATCGGAACTGTAAAAGACGTTAGAGCAGATTGTGAAAAAGCAATTCAGATTGGTAATGGCGGAAACTATGTTCAGGCACTTGCTCATTATGTTTTAGGAAGAACACATATGAAGGTTTGTGAAAAAGCATACTTGATTAGATTACCTCTTGGACTTGGCTGGGGCGATATGGATGAATCAATTCGATTATTAGAAACTGCTGTTAAATTAAAACCAAACTTTAGAATGTTTTATCTAGATCTTGCAAAAGCTTATATAGAGGAGGACGAATATGACAAAGCAAGAGAAACATTATTAAAAATTGAAAAAGCTCCGGTTACAGATGAAGATGATGGAAAATTTTTAACCGAAGCAAAACAACTGCTAGAAGAAATAAAAGACGAATAAAAAACTGTTACAATGTCATCAAAAGAATTTAACAACCCTCCCGCGTGGGGAGGGTTGGATGAGACATTTTTAGATAAGCTGTCTGAATCTAAAAGAATTGTGTTCTTTACCGGGGCAGGCATTTCTGCAGAAAGCGGTATTCCAACCTTTCGCGGTAAGGACGGAATATGGAATAAGCTCAAACCAGAGGAACTTGCAAACTTTAATGCATTTATGCGTAACCCGCAAATGGTATGGGAATGGTACAATCACCGAAAAAAAATTATTCACGAAGCAAAACCAAATGCCGGTCATCTTGCAATTGCAAAAATGCAAGACCTGCTTGAAGATGTTACCGTTGTTACTCAGAATATAGATAACCTTCATCGGCGAGCCGGAAGTAAAAATATTTATGAACTCCACGGAAACATTGAAAGAAATTATTGCATTAACTGTAATACATTTTACAATGAGGAACTGGATTTCTCCGGTGGTGTTCCCAAATGTAAATGCGGCGGATTGATTCGTCCGGATGTTGTTTGGTTTGGTGAATTCCTTCCTGAAGATCAATTTCTTAGTGGTGAAGAAGCTGCACGTAGTTGTGACATGCTTTTTGTCGTCGGTACATCTGCAGTAGTTTATCCCGCAGCCGGATTGGTTTATACAGCAAAGAAAAGCGGTGCATTCATCGTTGAAGTTAATATTGAGGAAACAGAAGTTTCATCCATTTGTGACAAATCATTTTTTGGTGAGTCAGGCAAAATTTTACCCGTCATTGTTGATCATTTAAAGAAAAAGTAAAGAATAGTCACTAACCATTCCGTGAAAAAATAAAAGACAAACAAATCATTAACTATTTAATTGAAACGAAATTACCTTAGAATTTATTTGTTGTTGAATTAATCTTAATAGAATAAATATCTTTGTAAAAAATCTATGCATGATTAAATGAAAAGAAGAAATTTTATAAAACGCGGAATTACTCTGCTGTCGGGATCTTTAATCCTTCCGCATTTTATAAAAAATTATGATCAAACCGAAGCTGCACAGCTTCCCGAATTCAAACCGAATCCTGATACATGGAAGGATAATGAAATAAACATTGCCTGGATTGGTCACTCAACCGTTCTAATTAATTTTTACGGAAAAATTATTCTTACTGATCCAGTTTTATATGAAAGAGTAGGGTTGCATTTTCTTGGACTTACCTGGGGACCGAGCAGACTTACTCACCCCGCACTAACTATTGATGAAATTCCCCAACCCAATCTCATTCTTCTTTCACATGCGCATTTTGATCATATGGACTATGAAACTCTTTCAGACATCACATCAAAATATAACTATCAGATTGACTGTATTACTGCATACAATACAAAAGATGTGATTGAAGATTTGAAGTGGAAATCTCTTCAGGAAATGGATTGGAATGACAGACTAGAATTATTGGGAATAAAATTCACAGCTATTGAAACAAAACATTTTGGCTGGCGTTACCCGTGGGAAAGAGATCGCTCAAAGGGTTATATGGATAACGGAAGAAGCTATAATGCTTATTTGCTAGAACTAGATGGAAAGAAAATTTTATTCGGCGGTGATACTGCAATGTCTGAGAAATTTAAACCTTATGATGATCAAAATATTGAGATCGCAATAATGCCTATCGGTGCTTATCAGCCTTGGAGAAGGAATCATTGTAATCCGGAAGAAGCATTGATTATGGCGGAGGAACATCTTAAAGCAAAGTATTTTATTCCAATTCATACGAAAACATTTAAACAAGGAACCGAACCAATATTAGAACCGCTTAATTGGTTAAAAGAATCGGTGGTGAATTATAATATTAAACTTGGCTTGGATGATATAGGACAAACGTTTACTATTCAGCCGTAATTTTTATGAACTTATTAATAAAATGATTGATTATAAGTCACTAATCATACTTGCTATGGTTTACATTTTCCGGAAAGAAGATAATTGTTATGAACTCAGACAAAATTAAACTAGAAAAAGGTTTTGTTCAGATTTATACCGGAAACGGTAAAGGAAAGACCACTGCTGCAATCGGACAAGCAGTTCGCGCGGCTGGATACGGACTTAAAACTTACATTGCCCAATTCATGAAAGAATATCCATATAATGAATTAAATAGTCTAAAACATCTCAAGGATTGGATTACAATAGAACAATTCTGCGGCGACGATTTTGTTTACCGAAAAGAACTTCCCGATAAAACAGAAATTGATAAAGCGCGCCGCGGCTTAGCTAAAGCAAAAGCTAAAATGCTGAGCGGGAATTTTGATATAATTATTCTTGACGAAATTTGTGTTTCAATTTATTTTGGTTTATTCAACGACGAAGAAGTACTTACTTTTATAAAACAAAAACCCGATAGTGTTGAATTGATTCTTACCGGGCGATACTGTCCCGATAAGTTACTCGAACGAGCCGATCTTGTAACTGAGATGAAAGAAATAAAACATTATTATCAGGATGGAGTTTTATCAAGAAAGGGAATTGAGTCTTAAGCAAAACACTTTTTCAAATCTGTTCAGACTCATTGCTAATGTTTATCTTTAGGGTATGACTTTTAAAGAATTTTACAAAGCGATTGTTAAACTTTTAGCATTACCATTCATTTTACTAATAAAAATTTACCAGTTATTAATCTCGCCATTATTTCCATCATCGTGCAGATACACTCCAACATGTTCGCACTATACTTTAGAAGCATTAAAAAAATATGGATTATTAAAAGGTGGATGGCTTGGAATAAAACGCATATTGAGCTGTCATCCGTGGGGTGGAAGCGGGTATGATCCGGTTCCTTAATTACATTTTATTGAAATTATGACAAAAAAAAACAAAATAACTTTTTCCGACAGAATAAAATCAATATTGAAAGCAGCATTAAAATTCATTTTACTGTTTTTAGTTCTTTCTGTTGTTGTAGTTTTTTTGTTGAGGTGGATAAATCCTGTTACAAGCTCTATAATGATTCAAAGACAAATAAGTGCTCTGATTGAAGGTGATTTCAGATTTATAAGCTATATATGGATTAGCTATGATAATGTCTCACCTGAATTACCGATTGCAATAGTTGCCGCAGAGGATCAGAATTTTCCTAATCACTTTGGATTTGATTTCGATCAGATTGAAAAAGCTCTGGAACAGCATGAACGCGGAAGAAAATTGAGAGGTGCAAGTACAATCACCCAGCAGGTTGCTAAAAATTTATTTCTTTGGGAAGGAAGAAGTTTTATCAGAAAAGGGATTGAAGCATACTTTACAGTTCTTATTGAATTGTTATGGGATAAAAAAAGAATTCTTGAAGTTCATTTAAACATTGCTGAAATGGGTGATCTGATATTTGGTGCAGGTGCTGCAAGTCTTATACATTTTAGAAAAACACCCGATAAGCTCACAAGATCACAGGCAGCATTGCTTACGGCTACTTTGCCAAATCCGAAAAGATATTCTGCTTCTCGTCCATCAAATTATATGTTGAGGCGACAGGCATGGATAATTCGTCAAGTTAACGCACTCGGTGGAAAAAATTATCTTAAAGATTTATGAGAAACAAAATATTCTTAATATCGATTAGTCTGGTAATTATCTTTTCATCAGTCCTCTTTGCACAAAACAGTGAAAAACAAATACACTTTTCCCTGAACACCAACTATAATTTTACAGGAAACGAGTTTCGTAATTACTGGAAATCCAATATGGGATTTGGCGGCGAATTCAGATTCGATCATTCCATCGGTGAACTTGGTATTGGTTTAAGCTTTATGAGATTCGATAAAAAGATTGATTTAACAAAAGAGTTTGATGGAATCGATTATTATATTCTTTACAGACGCTCAATCAATTTGATTAAGAGCGTAAATTTCTCTTTAGGTTTTAATGCTGGCATATTTGAATTCAGTTTTGATGATGAAGATGATATTGAGGAAGAAGCCGAAAGAATTGAACGTGAATTTGCCATTAATCTTATAATAGGTGTGTCTTTTCAATTTATGAAGTCGTTTGAATGCAGATTTTAAAACTTCATACCAGCATATTTTTACAAAAAAGAAAATAGAATTATTTTATTTCAGTTTTGGTATTACCAAATCTTTTTCATCACCTGATTGGCTTGGGGAGTTTTTTGAATGAAAAAGTTTTTTATACTTTTTATTGTTTGCTTTTTAATTTCAGTCAGTTCTGCTAACGCACAAACTAATAGTGATATAATCATAAAAAGTTCTGATTTAGAATTTATAGCCGTAACCAGATTATCCGATATCTTCTCAATTCTTCCTCAACTTGATGTTTATACAATTGATGGCTATAGGCATTCATCTTTACAAGGAAATTTATTTGCGAATGCCCCAAATGATATTATTATTCTAATAAACGGAGTAAAAACAAATTTTGGGATGTGGAATAAAGTTAATATCAGTCAGTTTCCAATTCATTTGAGTTCTATTGATTCAATTATAGTAAAGAATTCATCCAACACTATACAATGGTGAGTTTTCATCAGGGATTTTAATTGATATAATTACTAAAGAACCATATGAAGGAATTTCACTAACAGGAACTTATTCTACTGGAAATGAAACCGGTGATCCCGGACCTTACAGATACACGGAATATTTCAGCGATAATGTTGATCAGTTCGGTCCCAACACATTGTTTGCAGCAAGTTATGGCAGCAAAGAGTTTGATTTAACATTCAGTTTTATCGATCATGTTTCACCTGCCACAGATCCGGCAATTCTTAAACGCATTAACGATTTTGTTTTTCAAAACTATCAGGTTCGTTATTTCGGAAGTTCTTTAAATATGTCGGCATTATCCAAAATTGGAAAACACAACTTGTTTGCATCTTACTCTAAATCCGGCAAGCCCGTTCTGGGCTATATCTATGGGGCAGACTTATTTTATGTTGATGAGCTTAGCCGAGAGTTCCCATATGAAAGTGAAAGCATTGTCATTTCATCCGGTAACGAAATTGTTGTGGGTGAAGACAAAAAACTTTTAGTTGATTTTAATCTTTCTCATAACTCCGCCGATCAATCAAAGTTATTCGATGAATTTAAATTTAACAATGAGGATCTCTGGCTTTATTCAAAAGTTGCTTATGAATCTTCGATCCGCGGCCTGAATTATTTAATCGGTTCATCATTTGCTTATCAAAATATAAAAAGCAGACTTACAGACTTTAATTACTCAAGAAATATCCCGTCATTTTTTGCTTCTGCTAATTTTAACTCGTTAGAAAATCTAAGCCATTATATTGATGCAAATTATCGATGCGATGATAACTCAGCCGGTTTATTCGTAAAGTTAGAAAATAAGCTTGAGTTGAACAGACAAAATCATTTATCCCTGACATTATCATCTGGAAATTTATTTAACATTCAGAACTCGCTTGATTATAGAATAAGCAAAGGGTACACTTTTCTTAATAATGTTGGATATCAAACATATAATTATGACAGTAAGGCTATTCAAAATTCATTGAGTGTTAATTATTCTTATTTACCTGATGAAAGAACGTTCTTAAATGCTGGATTGAATATTACTAATTATACAAAACTTGATTACTTGTTGAATGATTTTATTTACAATGTTGATAACCGGGTTATTGAAAACATTCAAACAGATATTTTTAATTCTGTTAAAGGCACTGAAGGGGAGTTGTATTTTAGCTTATCAAATCGGCTTTTTAAGAATTTAGAGCAGAAGTTTTACTACAGGTATAAATCTTCTTTAGCGGGAGATGATATCTTTGAACAAGTTATGAGAAGATTTCCTGCTCATAAAATATTTTATTCGATTTATTATAAAGCATACAAGGATTTATTTACTTCTCTTACATTAAATTATTTGTCTTCCTCGGAGTGGATTGAATATCGGAATATTGAATCATCTGACGATGATCTCTATCTGCAAAAACTGAGCGGTCGTTTTTTAGTCAACTGTGCCGTAACTAAAACATTTTGGAATGAAAGAATAAAATTAAGTGCAATGATTTATAATTTGCTAAACAGCAGAGTTCAATATCATCCGGTCGGCGGTACCTTTGATCTGACATTTTATTTGAAGATTGAGGCTTCACTAAACTCGCTGTTCATTCCCTGATTTATGTCCTTAGAAAAATCAGGCGCCAAGTTTATTTAACAAATCAATAACTTTATCAAACTCTTTTAACTTTTCAAAAAAATAATCTGCTCCGTTTTCAAGGGCTTTAGACTTAAATTGTTCTGCAGAGTAGTTTGTAAGTATTATTACAGTGTGGGGATTTGTACTGCTTTTAATTGCTTTAAGAACCTCATATCCGCTTCCGTCATTCAGATTTAAATCCAGAAGAGTGATATCCGGCGTAACAGTTTCTAATAATTCCTTCGCCTGACCAACACTATCGGCTTCACCAACAATATTGATATGATCCATTCTGGCAAGCATCTTTTTCAAACTAATCCTGATGCTTATCGAATCATCAACAATTAAGACATTTAGTTTTTTCATAAGATTAAACCTTAGAAATAATCAACAGGATTAATAAATATTTTTGTACGATAAATTTTAGCAGCACAAAAGCCATCTGTTTGTAATATTAACTATATACTCCGGAACATTAATCTATCAGTTTATTTTCCATAGCATAGTGAATTAGCTCTGCATTTGTTCTTAAGTCCAGTTTATTCAGAATTCTGCTGCGGTAAGTATTTACGGTACTTGTGCTGAGTTTTAATTCAGCTGCTATACTAATTTGCGACTTTCCGCTAGCCATAAGTTTTAACACTTGAAATTCACGGTCTGAAAGAGATTCATGCAGGTGTTCATACCTTGTTTCTTTTTTTGAAGCAAGTTTTTCTGCAAGCCGGGGACTTATATATTTACCGCCCTTAGCAACTTTGCGAATAGCCGTAATAAGTTCTTCAGTTGCAGTCTCTTTAGTTAAATATCCCGAAGCACCTGCTTTTATACTTCGCTCTGCAAATTGATCTTCAGGATACATACTTAGAATTAAAACATGTAAATCTGGTTTAAATACTTTTAATTCTTTCAAAACATCCAAACCGCTTTTACCGGGTAGATTAATATCCAGGATAAGAACATCAACATCGTTCTGTGTGATAAAAGAAAAAGTATCGCCAGGATTGTCAGCTTCGCCAACAATTTTCAAATCGGTTTCATATAGTAAAAGTTTTTTTAATCCTTCACGGATTAGAAGATGATCATCAGCAACGAAAATCTTTAATTGATCTTTCATAGACCTTTCGTTTTTAGTGAACAATGCTTAAAAATACTAACAATGAAAAAATAATATATTATCAAGACTTTTTTAAGGGAATAGAAACCAACAATTTTGTTCCTTTACCCGGAGAGCTCTCAATATTTAAATTACCGCCAAGCAAAATTGCCCTTTCTCTTATCCCAAGAATTCCCAAAGATTTACCTGGTATATTTTCTAAGTTTTTGATTCCCTTTCCGTTATCAGCCACTGATAAAATAACTTTTTCATCCTCATAATTAATTTTAACATCAACTGTATCGGCACCAGAGTGCCTCATTACATTGGTAAGCGCTTCCTGTATAATTCTGAATATTGCAATATTAAAATCATTGTTAAACTTTATTTCCCGGCAATTGTAATTTAATTTACATTTTATTCCGGATCTGTCACTAAACTCATTAACCTGCCATTCGATTGCATCATACAGTTCAAGATTTAACAGTACCTCCGGTCTTAGCTCGGTTATAATTTTCCTAACTCTTTTTACTGATTTATCGAGAAGTTCAGACATAGCACCGATTTCTTTTTCAAAATATTCGGTGTCACTATTTTTAAATTTAACGGTAAGTTCTTTACCCATCATTACAAGATTCATCTTAATTGATGTTAAAAGTTGTCCAAGTTCATCATGCAATTCTCTTGAAATAGCGGCTCGTTCTTCTTCGCGGATGGACTGTAAATGAGATGCTAAAGTTCTGAGTTCTTCTCTGGACTTTTTTATCTCTTCTTCAGATCTTTTTCTCCAGGTTATATCAAGTGCAGAAACAAGTTTTGCTTTTCTGCCCTGATAGTCAATCGCATTAGATCTAATCTCGACAATAATTATAGACCCGTTTTTTTTCAAGTGCCTCCAGCCGGCAGAATATTCAAGTCCATAATTAGCAGTTTTGATATTTTCGAGAAGTCTTGAAATTTCTTCCTTTGGTCTTATATCCTTTAATGTCATCGAAAGAAATTCTTCTCTCGAGTAACCATAATTATAAACAGCAGCCTCGTTTACGTCTAAGAACTCCAAAGTTTCAAGATCGTAAACCCACATAGGATTTGGATTGGAAGTAAAAAGTTGTCTGTATCGTTTTTCACTTTCTGTTAAAATATCTTCAGCTATTTTTATTTCCGTAACATCTCTTATTATAGCCTGTATAAAACTTCCGGATAACATTTTTGCAGTAACTTCAACATTAATCGGCGTACCATCTTTTTTCAGGATCATTCTATTTGCCGTTAGAGTGATTCCGGATTTTATTTCCTTAAAACGAATAGGATTTATTTTGAGATCCTCAGGATCAATGATATCCTTTATGTTTAATTTTAACAATTCCTTTCTTGTGTAACCAATAATTTTACATCCGCTTTCATTTATATCTATTAAATTGCCTTCCATATCCGTAGAAAATATTCCATAGGCCGCCTGCTCAATAAGTGTTTTATATTTCTTTTCACTTTCTTCTAATTTTTGTTTTGCTTCTTCCGCAATAATCCTGGACTTATATTCTTTATTATATAAATCTTCAGCAATTTCATTATTTTTTTTTAACAGAAAGTAAATAACTAATCCGGTTATGAAAATGGAAAACCAGCCTTTGGGTGTCTGCAGTATATGATGCATAGCATGTTCGGGGTAAAGCCAAAATAGCAGCATGTCAGAGAAAAAAACCCACAGTCCGCCAACAATTAGGAAGATGACAAAAATCTTCGATGCAGATCTTTTCTTTGGCTTGTGGGAATAATTTAAGTAATTATTTTTAAGCATCTGGAAATCATTACTTAATTGAAGTTGTGATTTAAAATTCTATTGTGTGTATTAAAAGTAACTATAATTCAGATTAAAAACTGAATATATTGTAGAGTCCACTTTCTTAGTGGCCCCCACATAAAAAGCTAATTTCATCTTTAATCTTTAAAACCTATGTCTGAGTTGTTAAAAACTTTTCCACAAATCAATATTCTGTAGAGACGCATCGCGATGCGTCTCTACTAAGGTTGAACAGTTAGGAAATATAATTTTAGGAACACGATGTATCGTGTCCCTAAAAACCGGATGAAATATTATACTCACTTTTAAAATAACGCCCGCACAAGAAGAGACAAAATACTTTATACTTTAGTGAGGATCGTTAAATAATTAATCTGAACAGAAAAACAGTTGGTAACATTATTTAACAAAAATACCAGTGCGTAAAAATTTTAAATAAAAAACATTACATATTCCTTTGAAGGTTTTCTGATTATAAAGTATGTTTGCTTACCACTAATCATGGACCTTGAAGTTATATGTGTTTTGAATATGTTTATTTAAACTTTATAATAGTATTATATCTGACTGCCTCAGAAAGTGAAGCAGATGGATTTCATTATTCTTACCTAATTCTTCAAGAGTCTTGCCTAATGTTAATAACTAATCTCAATTACAGGTAAAGATATGAAAACAATGTTGTACTGCATTCTATTTTTTTGGGGCTTCGGTTTAGCTCAAGCTCAAGGTACTTTAGATACTAACCTGGTTGCTTTTTACCCATTCAACGGCAACGCTAATGATGAAAGCGGGAATGGAAACGATGGAACTGTAACCAATGCGGTTTTAACAACAAATCGTTTTAATCAAAATGATAGTGCATACTACTTTAATGGCTCTAATGCTCGAATAGTAATTCCCAGCAGCAATTCATTAAATATAAATAATGATATATCTATATCAGCTTGGGTTAAGCCCGAAGAAATCCAAACTAGTGGAAACAGAATGATTTTGGGAAAATCAAATTATTCAAGTAATACAAATTATGTTTTTAGAATAACACCAAACGGATGTATCCTGTGGGAGTATGCTTCTTCTTTAAATACTATTAGTGATCCTTTGACTGCTAATAACTGGTATCATATTGTTTTAACTTCCGACAGTACTAATGGTTTGAAGCAAATATTTATTAACGGTGAATTAATTATTAGTGAAATATTAACATCACCAGGTGCATTCGGGTTAGTTACAAATCCACTAACAATTGGTGCAGCATACTATTATGGCAGTTCTTGGGCAGAATATTTTAAAGGAAGCATTGATGATATAAGAATATATAATCGTGTTCTTGATGCTTCTGAAATAAGACAACTGTTTATTGAAGAGTCGTACGGTTTAGTTGCATTTTTGCCATTAAATGGCAACACAATTGATGTAAGCGGTAACGGATATGACGGAATTGTAAACGGAAACGCAACTTTAACATCGGACAGATTTAATGCACCAGAAAGTGCATTTACATTTCCTGATCAGTCCAGCAATATTTCACTTGCAAATACTACTAATTTGAATCTTGAAAATGGCTTTACAATAAATACTTGGATAAAATATAAAAATGCATATTCAGTTATTGTTGGAAAACACACTTGCGGGTATGCTAACGGTTTTCTTTTCGGCATTGATTGGAGTGGACAGATAACATTATGGGCAGCTAACTCATCGACCTGGTCAACTGTGCAGACAAATGACTTCTTTAATGAAGACCAATGGTATATGGTATCTATAACTTATGATGGAAGTAATGGAAATGCTGAGGTTTATGTGGATGGAGAGAGTAAAGGAACTGGAAGCGTTACTTATAATAACTTCAGTTCATACCCGATTTCGATCGGAGAGGCATTCCAAAACAATTGCTCACCTGCAAATATGTCAGGTGCTGTTGATGAAGTAAAAATTTATAACAGAGTTTTAAGCGATACAGAGATTTTAGCAGAATATAATTCATCCAGTAATAGTTTAGTTGCTTTCTGGCCATTTAATAATAATGTGAATGATTCATCCGGCAATAGTAATGACGGAATCAGCTATAATGTTATGTACTCAAAAGACAGATATGGAATTGATGCAAGTTCAATTTACTTTGATGGTGTTGATAGCTATGTAGAAGGGCTAAATCCCGGAAATAATTTACCATACGGCAGTACACCCAGAACAATATCCTGCTGGATAAAAAGCATTGATGCAAGTAGCAGTAGAAACATTTTTCATTATGGAACTGCGGAGGTAGCAGCAACTAATTATCACCTCTTTATGCAGGAAGGTAAATATGTTGGAGTGGGGAACGGTTATGGCTTCGGTATATTAATTAGCAATAAAGATATTGGAGACACAACCTGGAATTTTATTACAACAGTTTACGAAGGTAGCGGTTCAAATCTTCAGCACATTTTCATAAATGGAAAATTAGATACCAGTGCAGTAATTTCTGATACACCAAATACAATTTTAGGTTCAAATTGGAAAATGGGACAGTTTATGGGCGGCTCACCGAGTTTCCTTGGTAATATTGATGATCTACAAATCTATAACCTTGCATTGATTGATCAGGAAATTATTAATCTGTATAAATCTACAACTACAGCACCAAATCTTATTGCTCCTGTAAACAATGTAACTCTTAACACCTTAACACCATCTTTGTACTGGGATAGTTTAATTACAGCCACAAATTATAGATTAATAATTTCTACAGATTCCAATTTTACATATACCATTTCTGATGAAATTGTCAACAGGACTTATTTCTTAATCGGGAATGGAGTGCTAAGTGAGAATATGGATTATTATTGGAAGGTAAGAACAATTAATGATGGTGGAATCGGACCCTGGTCTGTGTTTAACCGCTTTAGTATTATTTTAACTGACGTTGAAGATGAACATCAGCTTCCAACTGAATTTGCTTTAATGCAGAATTACCCAAACCCATTTAATCCAAGTACGGTGATCAGTTATCAGTTACCGGTGAGCGGTGAGGTAACTTTAAAAATTTACGATATTCTTGGAAATGAAGTTGCTACTCTTGTAAATGAATATAGAAATGCAGGTTCTTATGAGATAGAGTTCAATCCAGAATCAAGTATCAAGAGTCTAGCATCCGGCGTTTATTTTTATCAATTAAAAGCTGGTTCATTTATTGAAACTAAGAAATTAATGTTGCTCAAATAGAAAATTTAAATTTGCAAAAATTATTTATAAACAAATCATTTATTGGAGAAATAATGAAACTTAAAATTACTGTCCTATCCTTACTGTTCATCGTCTCGAGTTTTGCACAACCAAATAATAATTTTTTAACACTGGATTATGTAGATGATTATGTGTTCATCCCAAATGATAGCAGTTCATATATAAATAACCAGATAACCTTTGAGGCTTGGTACAATACAGTTGATGGTATAACATTACAACCAATTCTTGAATATTTTGAAGGCATTCATTACTGGATAAATGTTAGTAGTTTTCCAGGATCTGGCGCAAATTTAGTTGATCTAAATTTTGGTTACCACAAAATTGCATTTACACCTGATGGTGATCCAAATACCTGGAATCATATGGCACTTACTTATGATGGATTTACCGGGGAAGCTTTGGTCTATTCGAATGGAGTTTTGAAAAACTCAGTAGACCTGGGAATATTTACTCCTAAAGCTTCTGGTAATTTATATATTGGACATAGAAGCAGTTTTTTGGGTGGCCCTCAATATTATTTTAACGGCAGCCTCAGTGAAATAAGAATGTGGAATGTTGTAAGATCAGAGGCACAGATTCAAGAAACGATGAATACTTTATTAACACCGGAATATTATCAAACTGCAGATAGCGGTTTAGTAGGATACTGGAGATTGGATCAATTCGAGGATTTGGGAGTTGGAGGTGATGGTATAGATGATTTAAGAGATTTATCCTACAAGCAAAACCATGGTGATTCTTACGGAACTCCAAGCATCGTTACTGATATTAATGATAATCAAATAAGTTCTCCAAATAATTATTTACTATCTCAAAACTTCCCCAACCCATTTAATCCGTCCACTTTTATCAGTTATCAGCTTCCTGTTTCTGGTAAAGCTGAATTGAAGATTTTTGATTTGTTGGGAAATGAAGTAGCAATACTTGTAGATGAGTACAAACCGGCAGGAAATTATCAGGTTGAGTTTTCCGCCACAGGCGGACAATCATCTGGAATCTATTTCTATCAACTGAATTCAGGTTCTTTTGTTGAAACAAAGAAGATGATTCTATTAAAATAAACGCTTGATATAATTTTAGGAACACGGCATGCCGATGAATTGAAACAAGTCGCCGTGTTTCTGAAATTATTCTGGATTAAACAAATCTGAATACACTTCCCCTAATTTCATCTTCAATCAATTAAACCCCAAAAGAACTCATTCGCTTTACGGGCGTCAACAGTTGACAGGCGGCAATCGAAAAATTATTGACATTTAATATTTTATTATTTACTTTTTAATAGCAAGCTAAAACAAATCATTAACTTGAGTAAGGATTCTCTTCGGGTTTTGGCAAACAGAATACCGCACCGAAACCTTCCCCAAAGGCGGACAACTGCAGGGCAAATTCCATAAGACAATTTTAGGGCTAGAGCTCTTTAATATTAATAGTCATAAATCCATTCATTTCACGGAGGTTCGCTATGAAAAAACTATTCACTCTTTCTGTTTTTCTTTTCATTCCTCTCATTGCAATGTTATTTGTTCAATGCACTGAACAATTCGTTGATCCAAACGATCAGGAAACGGTTCTTTCTTTAAATAAAGTGGTGAAGAGGAACCAACTGCAGGAAACAATCTTTCCTTCCCGGCATTTCTTGCTGATGGCTATACGTCTAAATGATATAGGTGCAGCAGCTTTTGCAACAGATGACAAAGCTTTATTAACAGAATATGCGGGACTGTAATTATCTGGTTTATCTGCTGATGAATTGAATATTGAAATTGCGGGATCCTGGTATGCCCAAAAAGTAGACGGAAATGTTTGGCAGGCTGATTTTGAATCCACCGGGGCAATAGATGTTACTTTTATTGACTGGGGCGATAATATAGAATCTGTTAATCCTAAAACCCTTAGACCATTCAGATTAGAAGTTACTCTTTATAAAGATGTTGCAGTCATCTCCAATGACTGGCTATACGATGGCTTTACTTGCTAATCCAAGCAGTCCTGATGAAGTTCAGGGAACAAACGGTGTTACTTACGAGGGTAATTGGGCAACAGTAGCTTCGAACAATGCAAAAATTGTGGTTCAAAGATTTGAAGGTGATGGATCAAATTTATCCTGGAATGGTGAGAAATGGCTTAACGCTGATGTTGCTGAAGTAGGTTTTGGTTTTGCAGTTGAACTAAATGTTGGCGGTAAGCTGATCTTCGGTGCATCTCAGGGCGGATGGGTACCCGCCGTGGCTGGTAATTACCGAATAACGTTTTACATGCCGGGTTCAGTAGTAAATCTCGGAAACGCACAAATTGGTAATTGCGAAAATGGAGAAGTTTTTCAATCGACTGCAAGATTACGACAACCTGTGGTTAATGGTTCTCACAACATATCTTATGTTGATGTTCTGGTAGTTGACGGAGGCGGCAAAAAGAAATAGAATAATTTAGAATTATTTCTTATCTATTCTGTAGAGACGCACCTGCCTGCTCGCCTCGCCTCCCCGACGAGTCGGAGCGGGCCGGCAAGGCAAGGTCGCGATGCGTCTCTACTACCTGCCCATAAAAACCATCACAGTTGGCAGTCATCAATGTTTGACGACAACTTGCTGCTCATCACAGTGTATTTCCATTTGAAAATCTTGAAAGTTCTTTTCCACCAAAAGCATAATAATTCTTTACAAAACTATTTGCCGAGATAGGGAATAGTGTATTTTTTATAAAAATACGGTCAATATCTAAGACTTTTCAATATGTCTCATTATTAAAAAATCTTATTATGGACAATCTCTCTTTGAGAAATGACAAAATAAAATTCATTCTTTTACTGAAACCCCACATTAATTCACGGTATAAATTTTGTTGTGTAATAACACTTAATACAGTAAATTTACACTGTTATGCTTAATCACACATCTAATCATTTTGGAGGATCGCTATGAAAAAACTAGTCACAATTCTTTCAATTTTCTTATTGGCATTTTTGTTTATACAATGCCAGGAAGAACCACCTACAGTTGTAGATGAAGCAACGGTTACATTAAATAAAAATAAAGATCCTTTGGCAGCTACACCAAACCTTTCTTTCCCGGTAGTTGCTACTGATGTTATCGAGGTTTTTTATCAGAAGGTGTGGATAGATGATCCAGAAGATCCGGACGGGATTGAGGATGATAACGAATGGTACCTAGGTTACGATACGGACGGTGATAATATTGCCGACGCACCGTGGACTCCAGATATGGGCATTGATGCCCTTATACCTATCGAAGTCACAGAAATCCTTGGGCAAACTTACTCAGGTACATTTCCCGGTCAAGTAGAGCCGGATGGAACTGCCGAATATTACACCGCATATGTCCTCGGTGAGGACGGGTGTCAGTAGACCTTGTTAATAATGAGACTGGGGTGAAATACCGGACGGAAAAGTGACATTACTGACCCAATCCTGATGACAACTTGGCTCAATAACATGAAGCCGTGGTATCCCCAGCCAAGGAAGACAAGCGATCCAAATCCCAACTATATATGGAACGTCGCATATGCTTCTGATTATGCCAATAGCTGGCAAGCAGAATGGAAAACGGATAATGCTACATCAGTACAAATTGACTTCATAGATTGGGGTAATCCTATGGAGAACACATATCCTCTCGTTGGTTACAGGTTCCCTGTGGAAGTTGCCCTTTACCAGTTTCTTGATGAGCCAATGACTGCTTATAAAATGGCTTGTCTTGAGTACCCGGGTACGAAGATAGAGTTATTCGGTACATCGGACCTTACGACAGGTTCCTATACCTATGAATCCCACTACGCCACGGTTATGACTAACAAATTTATTGCCGAGATCTGGAATCCCGACGGTACGATCACAAAGATTGATCTCGGACCTGGCATTGGACCGAGTGGCAAGATGAACTTCGCATCTGCTGTAGGCGGCTGGATTCCAAAGATGACCGGTGAGCACCGCTGGTTGCACATTACCGATCCTATGATCAGTCTTTCCGGGGCAATCGTCAACAATGATGAACACTACGTTATGTCAACTGAATGTGGAGCAGCGGAATTTCTGGCTCCCAACAAAATTGCTAAGACTGGCATCATTGGCAATAGTACTTTCATCGACGTTTTGGTCAAGATGCCCAACGGTGGTGGTGGCAGGAAAGTTAAATAATAAATTAACTGCTTTTAGGCTATATGAAGAATTCAGAAGGCGATCCAACGGGTCGCCTTTTTTATTTCTTAGAACCTTGAACCATTTTCTTTCTAATGCAGTGTGTAATTTTTTTGGAGAAAAAGTTTGTTAAAAATTTTAATGAACTCATCCTAAATCCTTCCCTGCCTTTGCCGGCCGGCAGGTCTTACATAGAGAAGGACTTTAAATCTTGTCACCCCTTCTCTTTAATAAGAGAAGGGGCGAGGGGATGAGTTAAGAACTGAGTAAATAATGTTTTGCTTTTGTAAAGCTCAACAAAATAATTTTGCGTCTATACTTTTTATTATTTACGTTTAAGCAAGAAATCAGATTAAATCTCAAACCTTGAGAGAAGATTCTATTTCAGACTATTCAAATTGCAGACTTCCAACAGAACCTTTCCCCCAAGGCAAAAACCGAGCAGATAATTATTAGAATCATCTGAAAATTTTTGAAATGTCATTTCGAAGAAGCAAAGCGACTGAGAAATCTTTTCAAATAAAGATTTCTCCCTGACAAGCCTGTCTGCCGACAGTCAGGATCAGGTCGAAATGACAAAATATATTTTTCAGAAGTTTATATTGTAAAAACAAGCCCTTATGTTTTTTACAATAAATAGTATTATATATTCTTAATTAATAAGAAAGGACCGAATATGAGCATATTTAATAAACTGTTTAGCTTTAAAGCCGATTTCATAGATATAACGCTTATTAAAGCAAGTGTTTTTACAGCAACACTTTTTTTAGCAAAGATATGGAGCCCTATCCTTAGCCTTGAATGGTATTGGTATTTGATAATATTGATAATAGCAGTAATCAGACCCCTTAACAATTTTTTCAAATGGATGAGCGCTACAACTAAATAATATTAGGAGAATGTTATGATAAAGAAATTTATTAATTCTGTTTTTTACATCATTACAGCGCTGTTATTTATAACATCGTCAATGGTGGCACAGGATGGACAATTTGCCCCGCACAGAGAAATATCCCGCGACAGTCTACTAACTTATGCCCGAATGATTATTGATTCCTGCAAGGACCTATGTATTTATTACAGTAGATGAAACGGGTAAACCACAAGCAAGGCAAATGTCTCCTTTTCCTCCTGAAGAAAACTGGGTTATTTGGCTTGGCACTTTTCCAACAAGCAGAAAAGCAAAACAGATTCAGAATAATCCTAACGTAATTGTTTACTATTATGATAGTAAGGGGATGGGTTATGTCTCTGTTTCAGGTAAAGCACGATTAGTTAATGATCCTGATCTTAAAGCAAAATATTGGAAATCCGGCTGGAGTCGCTTTTATCCCGATAGAGACAAACAATATATATTGATTGAGGTTACTCCAAAACGATTAGAGATTTGCAGTTTTAAATATGATATATTGTGGAATGAAGAAGGGAGACCATTTTTTGTTGAGTCTGATTTTGAATGATTTGTAAAAAGTGGAGGCCACTTAATAAGTGGACTCCACTTTCCTTTTTTCTAAAGATACGATTCTAAATGTTTTATATAATTTTCAGCGCCGCCGTCCTGGTAACCTGTTTTAGCAACCGGCTGTCCGAGTTTGTTAAATAAAATTATTGTCGGAAATCCCTGAACGCCAAATTTCTGTGCAAGCTGCTGATTATATGTTTTAGTTTCAATGCTCTGTTCAATTTTTCTTGGAAAATCAACTTTTACAAGCACCAGATTTTCCTCAGCATAATCTTTAAATTCTTTTTGTATAAAAACTTCGTCACTTAGTTTAAAGCACCACTGGCACCAATCCGATCCGGTAAAGTTAACAAGCACTGCTTTATTTTCTTTACTGGCTTTCTGCAAAGCAGTTTCAAGATTTGTTTCCCAATTAAGATTATCATTACCACCGACTATTACCACATCCAATTAAAAATGCTGTTAATAAAACCAATACCGCAATTGTTCTTTTCAAACCATACTCCTTTTTTAATTTGCTCTTGTTTGATTCAATTTTTTAATAACAGATTCAATGAACTATTTAACCGTCGAGGTTGTCTCAAAAGTTATAATTTCTCTGTCATTCCCGCGCAGGCCTGCCTTGTCGGCAGACAGGCGGGAATCTAAAACCTATATATAAAATAGATTCCGCATCAAGTGCGGAATGACAAAACAGAGTTAAACATCTTCTGTTTTTATTGTCTCTACCTTTTTTGGTTTTGGCGGACGTTCATAAAATTGTGCCAGCCAAGAATATTTTAGATGAAGATCATCTGAAATCTGGTCCCAGGTAAAACGCCACACCCAGTTACCGCCAAGTGTTCCGGGAAAGTTCATTCTTGCTTCTCCGCCAAGGTTAAGGATATCCTGCATCGGGACAACAACAATATTTGCAACTGATGCATACGCAAGTCTGATAAGTTCATAAACAATATCATTACCATAATAATTCAAATATTTTTGAAAGTGCTCAAAAATATCAGTGTTGTTATCTTCTCTTGCTTTTTCAAAAAATGCACGCGTTGTATCGTTATCGTGTGAACCTGTTAGTACTACACAATTTGGAATGTAATTATGAGGAAGGAATTTGGTCTCCATATCGGTTCCAAAAGCAAACTGAAGAATCTTCATTCCGGGAAAATTAAAATCATCTCTAAGCTTTTCTACTTCGGGAGTAATCACACCAAGATCTTCTGCAAGAATTGCCACATCGCCAAGATGCTTTTCTAATGATTTAAATAATTTATCGCCCGGAGCTTTTACCCATCTGCCTTTTATTGCAGTTTCAGCATCACCGGGAATTTCCCAGAAAGCCTCAAATCCGCGGAAGTGATCGATACGAACAATGTCAACCATTTTAAAAAGATTTGAAAAACGTTTTCGCCACCATAGAAAATCATCTTTCTCCATTTCTTTCCATCGGTAAAGCGGATTTCCCCAAAGCTGTCCGGTTTTACTAAAATAATCAGGGGGAACACCGGCAACCGTATCGAGTTTTCCTTCTTTATTAACTGTGAACAATTCTTTATTTGCCCAGAGATCGGCACTGTCGTAAGCAATGAATATCGGCATATCACCAATTATCTTTATTCCCTTACTGTTTGCATATTCTCTAACCGCCGTCCATTGTTTAAAAAATTCGTACTGAACAAATTTCTGATAAAGAATATCGTCTGAAAGTTTTTCTGTCCATTCTTTTAAAGATTCTTTTTCACGAAGCACAAGTCCCTTATCCCAATCTTTCCATACAATTCCGCCGTGAGCTTCCTTGGCTGCCATAAATAAGGCAAAGTCATTTAACCATTCGGCATTCTCTTTACAAAAACCCTTAAATTCTTTTTCAAAGGATTCAAGATTTATCTTAAAATTGGCGAAGGCTTTTTTCAATATGCTTTTTTTGTACTCAATAATTTCTCCGTAATCAATCTGAACCGGATTGTGTTCCGGAATATCTTTAAGATCATTATCACTTAATAAACCGTCTTCCTTTAGTTTGTCGGGACTAACAAGATTGGGATTTCCCGCAAAAGCAGAAAAGCATTGATAAGGAGAATCACCATAACCTGTTGGACCAAGCGGAAAAACCTGCCAGAGTTTTTGACCCGATTTTTCTAAAAAATCAATAAACTTAAAGGCATCGTCGCCCAAGATCACCAATTCCATATTTGCCGGGAAGAGATGTGGGATGAAGTAAAATGCCTGCATTGCGTTCGAAAGTCATAATATCCTCAGAATAATTTTTGAAGGGAAAAATAAGAAAAGGAAGTTGAAAAACGAATTTTGGATTTAAAATAAAAATCCCGCCGAAATTTTCCGGCGGGATGTAGAATAACATTTTATTTTAAAGAGAAACCGTAGTATAAATTAAAGTTGATTACGCCATTTTTAACATCTGCTTCTTCGGCAGAATCATCAACTGTAGTTAGGCCAAGAATATACCTAACATCAAATCCAAGTTCTCCATTACCAACAGGAAAACCAAGACCGGCGCCAAAAACCAAACCGAAGTCTGTTGATTTTATATCTTCAAGATCCTCTTCAAATGATTCACCGTCTGCTTCAATCTTAATTTTTGCAGAAGTATTAAAAGCAAGTGAAGGTCCTGCAAAAATTGCAGGTTTAATCCCGGAACCCCTTAAAGGAATGATGAGTTTCAGAAGAACAGGAATTTCAAAATAATCACCTTTAATTGTAGCATCAACTCCTGGAAAAACGTCTTTTTGAGTTGCCCCTTTCATTGTGTAATAAACCTCAGGTTGAATTGCAAACATTTCACTAAATTGATACATAAAGAAAACACCGCCTGCAAAACCAGTCCTGGCATCAGTATCCTCAATGTCATCTCCACTGAGGTTAGCTAAATTTAAACCTGCTTTAACACCCAATTGCATTTGTGCATAGGAAAGGGAAACAAGCATAAATGATACAAAGAGAATTGTTAACAACTTTTTCATAATAAAAACACTCCTTTGTTGTTGATTGAATGCCGAGTTATTTCGGTTTACCAAAGATTAAACAATTTTTTGTATTTATCAAGCTTTGTGTTAAATAACAAACATTTTCGAAATAATAATTTGACTAAATTACTTAAATAAAAACTGTAAGATGGATCAAGACTAAGTTGAATTTCATAAATAAAAAAAGGGCTGCCCTTTTCAGACAGCCCTTTTACGGAACAACAAAAAGTTTTAGAATGCGTAACTTGCTGAAAGATAAGCAAATGAATGAGTTCCACCGCCAATAAGATTAAATCCTTCTCTTAAAGTATCATCATTTACTGTTGCGTCTAGTGTAAATCCACCAAACCTGAATCCAACACCAAGCCTTATATCTCCTCTGCCATAATCTGTAAATGAGTATTCATCGACGGTAGTTAGGCTGGCCGGATATTGATAGGTAACACTCGAAGTGCTGGCAACATATCCTACTCTTCCAAGTAACCAATCAGTAAAGTACCATTCAGCTCCAAGATTCCATTGCGGGAAGGTTACTCTTGAATCTTCCACTTCAGGATTTTCATCTTCAACTTCGGCGTATGTCATAGTTTCATAAAGAAAAGCTGGTCCTCCTGAAATTATAAGGTTACCCACCTGATAAGTTAGACCCACACCGAAACCTAATCCCATAACTGAGGGCAGATCCTCGGAATCTCCATCTACAGTTACATCGCCGGAAGCTGTATAAAACACTACAGTGGGTACTAAAGTGAATTTTTTATTTAAATTCCAGAATCCACGAGCATTAACTAAACATAAATGAGGTAGAAGCTTCAATTGTTGTAGTGTCATTAGGTTCAGCATCGGCGGATGGCATCATGAGAGAGAATGCAAAATCAAAATTGAAATTTGAAGGGCATCTACTTACCACACCCAAATTAAAACCGAGCTGACTAGCACTGTTCGTATATCCATGTCCCGAATCCGGGGTGAATTCACTGGATGTTGATGCGTAAGCTATTCCCAAACCAAGGACAAAATTTCCTATATCATAGGAACCGAGTAATTCAAGGTTATTGTCCATCGGGATAATATCAGTACCTGCGAAATCGTTTAACTCATCTACAATATCGTATGGATCCAGTAATCCTATTGAAGGAAAATAGGTGCTAAAGTCATTTCTTGTCAGCAAAAGACCAAGAGTCAATTCCTTTGTGACTCCAAAGTTGAAACCAACAAACTGACCGTAACCGTCCTCAGGGTCCCCATAACCATATTCTCCACTAGTGGAACTACCAATATCACCCCATAGAAAGTTTGAATACATTGAAGAATAAGCCGGGTTGGTCTTCATATTATCCGGATCGACTATATATGGGTTATCACCCATAGCGTGCAGCCTGGCAAATCCTCCATAACGATAGCACTTTACTTCATCCTGAGCAAAAGACAAAGACGAAATCAAGACGATAAGAAGTATCGGCAGAATCTTTTGCATCAAGCTTGGTGAAAAAAAGGAAGTAACACTTTTCATTTTTCTCTCCTTTTGTTTTTGATAGATTATTAATGCCGAAATAATTCGACTTATTAAATATTATACAAATTATAACAATTGTCAAGTGCCCGTTTAATTTTTAAACTATTCTATTGAAATGAGTTATAAATTTTATTTAAGAACATACTCTAGATTATTTATACAATCTGATAGATTTCTCATTTGAGTAAATATTAAAATCTGCGTTTTTCTAAACCAATGAATTTTATTTATGTTTGCACTTCATTATCGGGTAAAATTTGAAAATTCTCAGAAAATTATATGATTGGGTACTGCACTGGGCAGAAACTCCTTATGGCGCACCTGCACTATTTTTACTTGCTTTTGCAGAATCTTCTTTTTTTCCAATTCCACCCGATGCTTTATTAATTGCTTTAGTTCTAGGCTCCACTGCTAAAGCATTTCGTTTCGCTTCAATTTGTACTATCGGATCTATAACAGGAGCGTTGCTAGGTTATACTCTCGGTCATTTTTTGTGGTGGACTCCAGCCGGAGAATTCACTGGAATTGCTGAATTTTTCTTCGCTAACATTCCCGGCTTTACAAACCAGACTTTTTATAAAATTGAAGAGATGTATAAAGCTTACGATTTCTGGATAATTTTTACAGCTGGATTTACTCCTTTACCTTATAAAGTATTTACCATCTCTTCGGGGGCTTTTAATATCAACATAGTGATGTTCATCATAGCTTCGGTGATAAGCAGGGGTGCGCGCTTTTTTCTTGTTGCTTTTCTTATCTGGAAGTTCGGTCCGCAGATAAAAGATTTTATAGATAAATATTTCAACTGGCTGGCAATTGCCTTTACAGTTTTATTAATTGGAGGATTCTTTGTTATCAAGTATTTTGTTTAAGATAGGGAAGAAGTCTTCAGTCAGCAGTCCACAGTTCACAAAAAAATTAAAGCATTAAGAATTATAACCTGGAATTTGACAATTTTCATCTGATTCCCGGAAATAAGTAACTCTAAAAACACTTGCCAAATATTCAGCAACTTTGAGTTTTAACTATTTCAATTCTTACATTCTACTTGTTCTTTCCCAAATTTTCTTTTTTCTCAGTGTGGGAGTAAAAAATTATCCATACATGAAAGGAGACTGCTATGAAAACATTCATTTTGTTAACGAAACTTTCTTCTGAAACCTCCAAACAAATTCAAGACAGAGCAAAGCTGGGCAGAGCCTGGCTGGATCAGGTTAAACAAAAATGTCCTGAAGTTAAATTCATTTCACATTACGCACTGCTTGGAGAATATGATTTTCTGGATATCTATGAAGCACCCGATGAAGAGACCGCAGCAAAGGTTTCTATGATTAGTATTTCAAACGGTGCTTTTCAGGCACAAAGTTTAATTGCAATTCCTTATAAAAGATTTCTTGAACTTACGGATGAAATTTCTAAATAGGGAATATTAGTTTAACCGAAAGGAGCTTTTTATGCCTTCCAAAAGATTAACTGATTATTTAGATCAGAATAATATTAAGTACACAATGCTTAAGCACTCGCTTGCCTATACTGCTCAGGAAATTGCGGCTGTAGCTCATATTCCGGGTAAAAATATGGCAAAGACAGTTATACTTAATATGAATGGAAAACTGATTATGGCTGTTCTTCCCGCTTCATATAAGATTGACTTTGACCAATTAAAACAAACTCTTGGAACGGATGCGATCAGATTGGCTCATGAAAAAGAATTTCTTAATCTTTTCCCGGATTGTGAAGTCGGTGCAATGCCTCCATTCGGAAATTTGTATGGAATAGAGGTTTATGTTGCAAAAAGTCTTGCTGAGGATGAGGAGATTGCTTTTAATTCTTGTATCCATTCCGAATTGATTCAGATGAAGTATAAGGATTTCAAAAAGCTTGTTAAACCAAAGGTGATTAAGTTTGCTTTTCAATCAAAATTGTAAATAGTTCGGTTAAAGTATTTGTGTTATCTTTTACTTGAAGATTAATTTTGAGGGGTACATTTATTTCTATCCGGAGGGAAAATTGAACAAAAATTTTAGTCTACTCTTACTTTTTATTTTCATAACAACCGCTGTTCTTGCGCAGAACAAGTCTGATATTGAAATTCTTAGTGAATGGATGAGTGGTTCGTTTAACAGTGAAGAACAATCATTAAACGATTCCAGCTACTATAATATCTCTCTTGAAATGACCAGAATATGGAATCAACCAAATGATGATTATTGGCTTTATGTTGAACAGGCAGTTACTGAGACAAAGGATAAACCGTATCGACAAAGAATTTATCACTTAATTGAAGAAAACGGAATTATAAAGAGCATTATTTATTCAATTCCTAGTGAAAAAGATTTCATCGGAGGATGGAAAAATCCTTCGATATTCAAATCTCTGAAACCTGACCAGCTTAAGATTAGAGAAGGCTGCGAGGTTGTAATTCACATGAAAGATGAAAACACTTTTATTGGCAGCACAGTTGACGATAATTGTGTCAGTAGTCTTCGAGGAGCAACTTATGCAACAACAAAAGTAGTTATAACTAAAAATTCAATGATAAGCTGGGATCAGGGATTTAATGAAAAAGATGAACAAGTCTGGGGTGCAGTAAAAGGAGGATATATTTTTAAGAAAGTGATTAATTAATAGCTGACCATATCAACAACTCTTGGAAAATTGGAGTAATCTAAATCCAATACGGCATATGAGTTGTTGGAAAAATGGAATAATATACCAAAGCATAATTCAAATCTTTCACAACTCCATCATTCCAATATTCCATCGAGGAGTTCTTTGGGAGATAGAAGTTGTGCTTAACGTCAGCAAATAATTTTTTGTTATTAAGATAATTAATCCTATTTTTGACCACTCGATTCGCCCTTTTAAGGGCGTTTTTTGTTAGTATGAACGAATTGATTAAAAATATATCTAAAATCGCTGAAAAATCGGCCTCTGAATTTGGATTATTACTTATTGAAAGTAATCTGAGGGGTAATGACAGAAACCGTATTATTGAAATATTTGTTGACGGGGAGAAAAATGTTTCGGCTGAGACTCTCGCTGAATTAAGTAAATTAATTAACAGCGAAATAGAAGAAAAAAACTTAATTAAAGGTTCATACAGACTGGATGTTTCGACTCCCGGTGTTGATAGACCGCTCAGATTCTTAAGGCAGTACCCAAAACACATCAATCGAAAATTTGAAGTTATGTATCAATCGGGTGAAGAGAAATTAGAGTTAAAAGCAAAACTGGGTTCTGTTGAAGGCGAAGATCTTCTTTTCTCAACAGGCAAAACAGCAGTAAAAATAAATTTTAAAGACATTATAAGTGCAAAAGTATTAATAAGCTTTTCTTAGTGGAGGAGAAAAATTAAATGAACTATGATATAGTTGAGTCCTTTGCCGCAATGGTGAGGGAAAAAGGAATTGATAAAGACGTTTTGGGCGGAATACTCGAAGATATCTTCGGGCTTCTTATCAAAAAAAAGTATGGTGAAGAAGCAAAATTTGATGTGGTTGTTAATACTGATCGCGGCGATATAGAAATGTTTCTTGAAAGAGAAATTGTTGAAGAAGTTGAAGATCCGAATACACAAATAAGCATTAGCGAGATTAACGCCCGCGGAAATGACGACGAACTGGAAGTCGGAGATGACTATGTTGAAAAAATTGAACTGTCCTCACTTGGAAGAAGACTTATTGTATTAGCAAAACAAAGTTTAAATCAAAAAATAAGAGAACTTGAGAAGGAAATAATATACAATGAGTACCAGGAATTGCTTGGAGAAATTGTCGTTGGTGATATTTATCAGATAAGGAAAAGCGATATACTTATCAATCACAATAAGAATGAATTAATTCTTCCACGTGCAGAACAAATTCCTTTTGAAAGATATAGGAAAGGTGATACGATAAGAGCAATTGTGAAAGAAGTAAGAAAAGGAAGCACCGGTCCGGTTATAGTTGTATCACGTTCCGATAATATGTTTTTAAGAAGATTGTTTGAAATTGAAATTCCCGAAATTTATGACGGCATAATTGAAATAAAAGCAATTGCCCGTGAACCTGGTGAAAGAGCCAAAATTTCTGTTGAATCTCAGGATGCAAGAATAGATGCTGTTGGTGCTTGTGTTGGAATGAAGGGAGTGAGAATTCACGCAATTGTAAGAGAGTTGAATAATGAAAACATAGATGTTATCAACTATTCTGAGGATCCTTTAGTTTATATTCAAAGAGCACTTGCCCCGGCAAAACTGAAAAGAATTGAACTTGACGAAGATGAAAAGAAATCCGTTGTTAATGCTGATAGCGATCAGGTTTCTCTTATAGTTGGAAGAAATGGCGTGAATATACGTCTTGCTATGAAGCTGACAGGTTATGAAATCGAAATAATAAGAGAAGAAAAACCATTCGAAGAATATGATGAAGATATAGAACTTTTTGATCTCAAAGATGAACTTGGCAGCGATGTTTATGATATACTAATTAATAATGGTTATGATACAGCAATTGATGTCCTGACTGCGGGTCCGGAAAAGTTGAAAGAAATTGAAGAGTTTGATGAAGATAAGATCAATGAAATTCTCGAAACAATTAAGTCACAGTTTGAAGAAGAAGAGTAATCCAGAAAGAGTGCATTAGAATGCCCGAAACAAAAGCCAAAAAACAACGAATATACAAGTTTGCTTCTGAACATAATCTTTCGGCAGAAAACCTGATTGAGTTTCTGAAAGAAAAAGGATATGAAATAAAATCTCATATGTCTTTGATTACCAATGAAATGCTTACCGATATTCAGTTGCATTACAAGAAAGATATTGAGAAAGCCGAACAGCATTACAAGAAAATTGCTGAGTTCCAGAAAAAACGGGCAGAAAAAAGCGAGGAACCCAAAGACCTTAAGGTTCCCGATTCTGTTGAGGACGAAATTGAAGTAAAAGGAATAATTATTTCTGATGCGGTGAAGAATGGACAAGAAGTTGAAGAAATACCTCAGGATGTAATTGAACAGGTTGAGAAACAAACCGAAGATGAAACTGCTCTTGAACAGAAAAAAACTATTGATGGAGAAAAATCGACAGCAGGGAAAGCGGATAAATTTGTTTCACCGAAACAGGCTGAAGTTGAAAAAAGAAAAGGACTTAAGGTTGTAGGCAAGATTGATCTTACAGAAAAGAAGAAAAAAGAAAAAATTGTAAAGGATATTCGACCTGACCAAGAGACTAAAGATAGAACAACTGCGGCAGAAACTGCAAAGAAAAAGAAGAAACCCCGCACTAAGAAAAAAGCTACCGAAACAAGTCCTGAAGAACCCGTTCTTGCTAAGAAGAAGAAGAAGGTTAAAAAGTTTGAGATTGATGAAAAGGATGTTAAAGCTGCTATTAAAAAAACTATGCTGAGCATGGATGATACAATAACATCCGTAAGAGCAAGTTCAAGAAAGAAGAAGAGAAAAGAAAGAGAAGCTGAAGAAGAAAGACTTTCGGAAATTCGATCCAAAGAACTGAACATTCTGAAAGTAAGTGAATATATTGCTGTTAATGAACTGGCTAATCTGATGAGTGTTCCGGTTGGTGATGTAATATCGAAATGTATAGGATTGGGATTAATGGTTTCAATCAATCAAAGACTTGATCTTGAGACCATTACCCTCGTTGCAGATGAATTTGGATTTGAAGTTGAGTTACAGGAAGAATACGCTGCGGAAGCACTTGAAGATACTCCTGATCTTGAAGAATCATTAATGCCCCGTCCTCCGGTTGTTACGATTATGGGTCATGTTGATCATGGAAAGACTTCGCTTCTTGATTATATCAGAAGAACAAACGTGGTTGCCGGTGAATCAGGAGGTATTACACAGCATATTGGTGCGTATAAAGTTGAAATAGACGACAGCAAAGAAATCACTTTTCTCGATACTCCCGGTCATGAAGCATTTACTGCAATGCGTGCACGAGGTGCACAATTAACAGATATTGTGGTTCTTGTAATTGCTGCCGATGATGCTGTGATGCCTCAGACGGTTGAAGCACTTAATCATGCTCAGGCAGCAGGTGTTCCGATTATTATAGCAATTAATAAGATTGATAAACCCGGAGCTAATCCTGAAAAAATCAAACAGCAGCTTGCTGAAAGAAATGTTCTTGTTGAAGACTGGGGCGGTAAATACCAGATTGTAGAACTTTCTGCTAAAAGCGGGTTAAACGTAGAACAGCTTTTAGAGAAAATTCTTCTTGAAGCAGAAATTCTTGATCTTAAAGCTAATCCCAACAGAATTGCGCGTGGCGTTGTTGTTGAGGCTGAACTCGATAAGGGAAGAGGAATAACCGGTACTATTCTGGTTCAGAAAGGAACTTTAAAAATTGGTGATCCTTTTGTTGCTGGTGTTCATTACGGACGTGTAAGAGCAATGTTTGATGAAAGAGGAAATAAAGTAAAAGAATCTCCTCCTTCTTCACCTGTTCTTGTTCTTGGATTCGAAGGTGCTCCTCAAGCCGGCGACAATTTTGTTGTTATACAGTCTGAAAGAGAAGCAAAAGATATTGCGAATAGAAGGGCTCAAATCAAAAGAGAGCAGGATCAGAAGCAGATTCATCATATTACTCTTGATGAAATTGCAGAACAAATAAGTATTGGCGGTGTTAAAGAACTTCCGCTAATTGTTAAAGGCGATGTTGATGGTTCTGTCGAAGCACTTTCTGATTCATTGATGAAACTAACTAACGAAGAAGTTGTTGTAAGAGTTATTCATAAAGGTGTTGGTGGAATCTCCGAAAGTGATGTGCTTCTTGCTGCAGCTTCAAATGCTATTATAATTGGTTTCCACGTAAGACCAAACATTAATGCACGTAAGCTTGCCGAAAAATCCAAAGTAGATATTCGTTTGTACAATGTTATTTACGATACAATAAATGAAGTTAAATCAGCTTTGGAAGGATTATTATCTCCGGTTATTTCGGAAGAAGTTACTGCCACCGTTGAAGTTAGAGAAACATTCAAAGTTCCTAAATTCGGAACGGTTGCCGGTTGCTATGTTCAGGATGGAAAGATTATGAGAAATAACAGGACCAGGTTGATAAGAGACGGAATCGTTATTCACGAAGGCGATATATCAAGCCTAAAAAGATTTAAAGATGATGTTCGCGAAGTAGATTCAGGTTACGAATGCGGATTAAGTATTGCCAATTATAATGATATTAAAGTCGGCGATATAGTTGAAGCATTCAAAATTGTGGAAACCAAGAAGAAACTTTCATAAGCAGTATTAGAAATACTTATAGGATTTGATTTCATGTCTTACAGAATTGATAAAGTTGAAAATCTGATAAAAGAAGAGATCAGTTTGATATTCCTGCATAGGCTGGATGAACTTCAACTTGGATTTGTAACCATCACAAACGTTAAAGTAAGTCCCGATCTGAAAATCGCAAAAATATATCTCTCAATTTTCGAAAAAGAAAAGAGAGCACTTGCTTTGGATAAGATTCAAAACAAAACAGGATTTATCCGTTCAGAACTTGCTCACAGAATACGAATTAAATTTGTTCCGGAACTAAAATTTTTCCTCGATGATACTTCGGATTATGTTGAAAAAATTGAAGGATTGATAAAGAAAATTCACGAGAATGATAATAACAAGGAAAACGACTGAACTAAGAAATCTGGATTACCATACCGGTCAAACAATTCTGATTGATAAACCATTAAAATGGACTTCGTTCAAGGTCGTTGCCTTAATTCGTAAAACTCTTGGGGTCAAAAAAGTTGGACATTCGGGAACGCTTGATCCTTTAGCAACGGGACTTTTAATTCTTTGCACTGGTAAAAATACCAAGGAATTAGGAAATTATATCGGATTTGAGAAAACTTATAACGGAACTTTTATCCTTGGTAAGTTCTCGCCAACTTTCGATCTGGAAAAAGAAACAGAAGACGTAGTAATTCCGGATGATGTTAATGAACAGAGAATTTTGGAAGTAAAGAAAAAATTTGTTGGAGATATTTATCAAAAGCCGCCAATGTTTTCTGCAAAGAAAATAAAAGGAAAACGGCTTTATAAACTTAGCCAGAAAAGGTAAAGAAATAGAAGTTGAACCAAGAAAGGTTGCAATTCACGAATTTGAAATAACGTCAATAAATCTTCCTGAAATTCAGTTCAGAATAAGATGTTCAAAAGGCACATATATAAGAAGTATTGCTTATGATTTTGGAAGAGAGCTTGGAACTTCGGCTGTTCTTGGCTCCTTAAGAAGAATTAAAATTGGCGATTTTGATATTGATAATGCACTTTTAGTTGATGAATTTGTGGAGAGAGTCAAACCGGAAGACTCTCTTAATTTGGTTAATAGTTGACAGGTATCCAGTTTCTTCTTTTTGCCGATTAAATAAGGTATATTTGAAAGCTTTTGTTGTTAAACTGTGAGTATGGAGATATTTAAAAACCTATCCGATGTTCAATTCGATAAGAACACTATTCTTACTTTGGGAACATTCGATGGTATTCATTTAGGACATCAGCAAATTATAAGCGCGGTTGTAGATAAGGCAAAACAAGACGGAATGCGCGGCTTTGTTTTAACTTTTGATCCTCATCCGCGAAAAGTTCTTTCAAAAGATGATAAAGTGTACTTGCTTAGCTCTCTTGATGAGAAAGTAAAGATATTTGAAGCGCTTGGCGTTGAAAATCTCTTTGTCGTAAACTTTACAAAAGAGTTTTCTCAGCTTTCACCCGAAGATTTTATTGTAAAATACTTGATTGATGGAATCGGATTGGGTGAAATTGTGATAGGATATGATCATCACTTCGGAAAAGGTAGAGGCGGGAATGTTGATATTCTGCGATCAATTGGCAAAGAGAAAAATTTTAACACAACAGTAATTCCATCTTACTCATTAGAAGATAAAATTATAAATAGCACGAAAGTTCGAAATGAACTTATGGAAGGCAATGTTGCACTTGCAGCCAAAATGCTTGGCAGGCTTTACAAATTTTCCGGAACTGTTATCCACGGCGATAAAAGAGGAAGAGCGCTTGGTTATCCTACTGCAAATATCGAGTTGGAAACCAAAGAAAAATTACTTCCTTTAATCGGAATCTATGCTGTAAAAGTCAGACTGTCTAATATGTCATATAATGGTCTCTTAAGCATTGGCAAACGCCCGACATTCTATATCGATGGCGAGGTAGTTTCAGAAGTTTACATCTATGATTTTGATAAGCAGATATACGGTGAAAAAATAACAATCGAGCTTGTTGAAAGATTACGGGGAGAACAAAAATTTAATTCAACAGATGAGCTAATTGCTCAGATGAATAAAGATAGAGAAAACGGAATAAAAGTTTTAAAAAATCCAAATAATTAATCCCGGTTGCTATCTATCAAAAGCAAGTATTCTGGGTTTACATTGTACAATTAAATAAAAGGAAGTGTCAAAAATGACAAAAGAAGAAAAACTCGAAATAGTTAAAAAGTACGGAAGCGATGAAAAAGATTCCGGAAAACCGGAAGTGCAGATTGCGTTAATCACAAAAAGAATTAATGATCTGACTTCACACTTCGATGCCCATAAAAAAGATCATCATTCAAGAAGAGGATTAATGATGATGGTTGGTAAAAGAAGAAGACTTCTCGATTATCTTGCGAAAAAAGATATTGGGCGATACAGAACTATTATTAAAGAATTGAACATCAGAAAGTAAAGGAAAAGAAATGATTGTTAAAAAAGAAGTTGAAATTGGCGGAAGATTATTATCAATAGAAACCGGGCGATATGCCAGGCAGGCAAATGGTTCTGTTATGGTTCGCTACGGAGATACGATGGTTTTAGTAACCGCAGTTGCATCACGTGAAGCAAAAGAAGGCTTGGATTATTTCCCGCTTCAAATTGAGTATCGTGAAAAAACTGCAGCTGCCGGAAAATTTCCCGGTGGATATATAAAACGTGAAGGAAGACCAACTGAAAAAGAAATTTTAAGTGCAAGATTGTGCGATAGACCCATCAGACCTTTATTTCCTGAAGGATTTCGTAATGAAACTCAGGTTATTGCATTTGTTCTTTCATATGATGGGGAAAACGATCCGGATGTATTAGCTGCTTGTGGAGCTTCTGCTGCACTTGCAATATCAGATATCCCCTTCGATGGCCCGATAGCAGAAGTTAGAATTGGAAGAGTTAGCGGACAGTTTGTCGTGAATCCAACTCACGAGCAAATCAAGCTTAGTGATGTAGAACTTATTGTTGCTGGTACTTCAGATTCAATTATGATGGTTGAAGGCGAATCAAAGGAAGTTAGCGAGCAGGATTTACTTGATGCATTAAAGTTCGCTCAGGCTGAAATTAAAAAACTTGTTGATCTTCAGAATCAGTTAAGAGCAGAAGCTGGAAAAACAAAGTGGGAAGTTGCTGATAATGAAATTGATGCGAATCTGAAAAAAGATGTTTATGATTTGGCTGAAGCAAAATTTAAAGAAATAGTTTATTCAGTTCTAACAAAAGAAGAAAGATCATCAAATAACAAAGAACTTTCGGAATTTGTTCAGACATCTCTTGCAGAAAAATATCCTGAACAGGAAAAAGTGATTGGGGAAATTCTTCACGATATGGAAAAAGATCTTATGCGTGAAAGAATTCTTAATGAAGGTATTCGACTTGACGGTAGAAACACTACACAAGTCAGACCGATTTCAATTGAGTTGGGAACTTTACCAAGAACACATGGCTCTGCGTTATTTACAAGAGGTGAAACTCAAAGCTTAACGACTGTTACACTCGGTACAAAAAACGATGAGCAAACAGTCGACGGTTTGTTGGAAGAATACAGCAAAAAATTCTATCTTCAATACAACTTTCCACCTTTTAGTGTTGGCGAAGTTGGAAGAATGATGGGTGTAGGAAGAAGAGAGATAGGACACGGAAATTTAGCTGAAAGATCTTTAAGGCAGGTTTTCCCGGCCGATGAAGTTTTCCCTTATACTGTTAGAATTATTTCTGATATTTTGGAATCAAACGGATCATCTTCTATGGCAACTGTTTGTGCCGGCTCGCTTGCTATGATGGATGCTGGTGTGCCCATAAAGAATGCAGTTTCCGGAATAGCGATGGGATTGGTAAAAGAAGGCGATAAATATGCCGTGCTTTCAGACATTCTAGGTAATGAAGATCATCTTGGCGACATGGATTTTAAAGTTTCAGGAACTGCGAACGGTATAACCGGTTTCCAGATGGATATTAAAATACAGGGTATCTCCTTTGAAATTATGGAAAAAGCTCTTCATCAGGCAAAAGAAGGAAGAATGCATATTCTTGAAAAGATGAATGAAGCAATCAGCACAGCAAGAGACCAACTTTCTACTTACGCTCCAAGATTGATAACAATGAAAGTCGATATCGATCAAATAGGGTTGGTTATTGGTCCGGGTGGAAAAACAATCCAAGGAATGCAAAGATTATATGGTGTTGATATCAATATTGAAGACGACGGAACAATAAACATTGCGTCACCCAACAAGGAGAATGCACAGAACGCAAAAGAATATATCAAACAGCTTACTGCAACTCCGGAAGTTGGTGAGATTTATGAGGGTGTAATTACCAAGATAATGGATTTCGGTGCTTTTGTAGAAATTCTTCCCGGTAAAGAAGGACTTTTACATATTTCGCAGATTGATAACAAGAGAGTTGATAAAGTCTCCGATTACTTTAAGCCCGGCGATAAAGTTACCGTTAAACTTTTAAAAATTGATGGCGGTAAATATTCATTAAGCAGAAAAGAACTGCTTAAGGATAACCGGGATAACAACAAAGGAGACAAAGTTTCCGAAGATAATACCGCTGCAAAGTAATTTTTTTGATTTGAAATTTATAGCTCTGACTTTTAAGTCAGGGCTATTGAAATTAAAGATTAACTTATAATATTATTTATAAGGTAGAAAAAAGTTTTAAGGATTTTTGTATTAATTCAAAGCCCTTAATGAAATTTTTATTAAACATATTTGAAAGTATAATTATTCTGCTTTTTAATATCCGTATGGAAGCTGCGGATGTTAATACGGGCTTTGAATATTATGAATTTGGCAGAATGAAATATCTACTTTCATTAAAAGAGTTTCTTACTTATGGTAAAGGAAATTATAATAAATTCATCTTCAAACCAGACTCGTGTTGCTATCACGGAAGATGGAAACTTAGTCGATTTCTTCGTCGACTATCCTGAAAACAGAAGAATGGTGGGGGACATATATCTTGGTAAAGTTGCAAGAGTTTTGCCCGGAATCAGAGCCGCTTTTATAGACATCGGCTTGAAACACGATGCTTTTCTGCACTTTTCAGATATTGGTGAACGCACACAGCAGTTCCAGGACATAATTGGCGAAGAGGATGCCGATATTGAGGAAGAAGATGATGAAGAATCTTCAAACTTACATGGTAAACCTGCCGCAATAGAAAGCAAAAAAACAGAAACCCACTCAACTCCCAAACTGCGCAAGGGAGATGATATAATAATCCAAATAACAAAAGAACCTGTGAATAACAAAGGTGTACGTGTTACATCTTCTGTTTCACTTCCGGGAAGATTTTGTGTTCTCCTGCCTTTTGATAACAAGATAGGCGTATCAAAAAAAATTTACGACTACAAGGAGCGAAGAAGACTTCGCAGCATTGCCAGAAGTATTCTATCTAAGAATAGTGGACTTATAATCAGAACTGTTGCAAAAGATCAAACTGAAGAAGCGCTTAAAGAAGATCTAAATAATCTTTTAAAATCCTGGCAAAAAATTGAATCTGCAGTTAAAACAGAAAAACCGCCGTCACTAGTTCATCAGGATTTAAGTACAACTGCAAGTGTAATACGTGATCTACTCACACCAGATGTATCAAAAGTTTTTATTGATTCCAAAAAACTATACAAGCAGATAAAAAGTTATGTCCAGCTTGTTCAACCTGAATTTCTTGAAAAGATTGAACCGTATAAATCTCAGGCTCCCATATTCGATTCTTTTAAAATTGAAGTGCAGATTAAAACTCTTATGGGAAGAAGAGTTTCGCTGCCCAGCGGAGGTTATCTTATTATTGAGCATACCGAAGCAATGGTTGTTATTGATGTTAACAGCGGTCGTTATGCAAAGAGCAAAGAACAGGAGCTGAATTCCTTAAAAACTGATCTTGAAGCCGCACGTGAAATTGCAAGACAATTAAGATTAAGAGATATAGGCGGAATTATAGTTATTGACTTCATTGATCTTGAAGAAGAAAAAAATAGAAAAAAGATTTTTGACGAATTGAAAAAAGAATTTCGTAAAGATCGCTCAAAAGTTTCAATACTTCCAATGTCTGAATTCGGAGTGATACAAATTACTCGTCAGCGAATCAGGCAAAATATAATGCAGGCAATGAAAGATGTTTGTCCGGTTTGTATGGGAGCGGGATTCCTTACAAAAGAATCTCATCTTACATATGATATTGAAAGCTGGTTAAAAAAGTTCAGGAGAAATTCACGGGAATTAAGCTTGATTATAAGATGTCATCCTTTTCTGGCAGAAAAGCTTAAAGCGGGTAAATTAGGTTCGCTACTTAAATTTCAGCTAAAACATTTTGTAAGATTACATGTTGAGGAGGATGAGACTGTTCCACAGGGAAGATTTAAATTCATTTCAAAGAAAACAGAGACAGATTTAACAGATAAGTTTATTTAATTTTATAGCATAAATTATTAATTTCTAAATCGGGTGTTATTATGAAGCTCACAAAGTTCAATCAGATTCATAAAAGACTAGGGGCAAAGATGGTTGAATTTGCCGGATATGAAATGCCGATTCAATATTCATCAATTATTGCAGAACATAAAGCTGTCAGAAATTCAGTTGGAGTTTTTGATGTTTCGCATATGGGAGAAGTATTGGTTACAGGTAAAGAGGCGGAAAAATTTGTTCAGTATATAACGATTAACGATGCATCAAAGCTCTTTACCGGACGTGTTCAGTATTCCGCAATGTGCTATACTGATGGCGGAATAGTGGACGATCTTCTTGTTTATAAAATTTCCGATGAACAGTTTATGCTTGTTATTAATGCCTCCAATATTGATAAAGATTTTAAATGGATGAATGAAAACAACAAGTTTGGAGTTGAACTTTCGAATCAAAGTGATGATTATTCTCTTCTTGCCGTTCAGGGACCAAATTCATTAAAAGTTTTGCAAAAACTGACTGTGAATCAAATCACACTTGAGTATTATCATTTTACAAATATGAAAATTGCTGGAATTGATATGTTGGTATCTAGAACTGGCTATACTGGTGAGCGGGGTTATGAGCTTTATTTTAAGGGAGATGAAAAAGTCGCAGAAACTTTATGGAGTGCTGTTTTTGAAGCCGGTAAAGAATTTAACATTCAACCTGTCGGGCTTGCTTCCAGAGATTCTTTAAGACTTGAAATGGGCTTTTGTTTATATGGAAATGACATTGATCAGACTACTAATCCTTTAGAAGCAGGACTCGGTTGGATAACAAAACTCGGTAAATCTGAATTTGTCGGTCAGCAGGCTTTGTTAAAAATTAAAGAAGAAGGTGTAACAAGAAAACTAGTTGCAATTACTTCAGATCAAAAAACTTTTCCGCGTCACGGATATAATATTTCTGTAAATGGAAAAAACATAGGACATGTTACCAGCGGAACAGTAAGTCCGATTAATGAAAAACCAATTGCACTCGGTTATGTTGAAAAAAAATATTCAGACATTGGAACCAAAGTAAATTTTTTAATAAGAGATAAAGAAGCTCCGGCTGAAATTGTTAAACTTCCTTTTGTAAAGAAGTAATTTTTCATTATGAAAATAAATGTTCTGTTTTCACCGCTAAATACTGATGACTTGTACTTCACGAACAAGACAACTGTAGTAATTGATGTTCTTCGTGCTACATCAGTAATTACGCAAGCCATAAAAAACAAAGCAAAGGAAATTATTCCTGTTGCAACCGTTGAGTTTGCAGTTAAAGTTTCGGGCGGTATGTTTGGCGGACAAACTCTTTTAGGCGGTGAAAGAAATACAAAAAAAATTGAGGGATTTGCGCTTGGTAATTCTCCTTTCGAGTACGTTAAAAAAATAGTTGAGGGTAAATCGATTGTTTTTTATACTACAAATGGAACCAAGGCAATAGTTAAAGCTAAATTTTCGGAAAATTTAATTATCTGTTCGTTTCTTAATATATCTGCTGTTGCAAGGTACATTGTTAAGCTTGGGACCGATGTGGAAATTTTATGTTCAGGAAGAAATAACTTATTTTCACTTGAAGATTCTGTATGTGCGGGAAGACTTGTAAAAGAAATTGCCAAATTAAACAGTGATCTTACACTTAATGATTCTACTCTTGCTGCTATAACGCTTGATGATAAATTCGGTTCTGATATTATTGATATGATAAAAAACAGTGAGCACGGGAAAATACTTCTTGAAAATGGATTTGAGAAAGATATTGAGTTCTGCAGCCAATTAGATGTAATAGATATTATTCCTTACTTCAAAAGCGGAACGATTAAAGCTTTAACGCACAAGAATTGAGGTAATTGCATGTTTATAAGATTATGTGTGCGCTTGAATTATTTTTATACCTAGAACGAACTTTAATTAAGGTTTTCGGCTAAACCGATGAGTTGTTATGCCCTTAAGAAAAAAGAAAAATATTAAACGTAATGGCACTGCTGGGAAAAATACAAACGGCAGCAGTTATTTTAATCTGTCCGGTGATAAAAAGAAAAAGATAATCGGAATACTTGTAATCCTTATTTCGTTTTATCTTTTCGTAAGCATTCTATCATTCGACCGAAGAGATGAAGCACTTCTTACAAACTTATTTGACGATATAAGTATTTCCTTCGATACAAAGATCGACACTTATAACTGGCTCGGTATAACAGGGGCACATATTTCAAAATTTCTTGTAAAAGAAGTATTGGGATATTTTTCCATTTCCATTCCTTTTCTTTTATTTTTATTCGGAATGCTTTTCTTCAGGAAAATAAGTTTCAGATTATTTATACATCTTTCAAATTTTACTCTGCTGTCTTCATTTATTCTCGCTTCTTTCTTCGGAGTGTTGCGCACAAATTACGATGTTTTTTCATCAACCATTGAACTTGCCGGTGGTATTGGCGATATCTTAGGAAACTTTCTCGCTGGAATTCTCGGTGGAATTGGAAGCGTTCTTTTACTGATTACTTCTTTTGTCGTTTTAATGATAATTTCTTTTGATATAAAGTTTGAAAACATCTTCTCATTTATTAAAGGATTGTTTGTAAGCTCTGTTGATAAAGTTAAAGATGAATGGAAAAACTCGGAAGAAGAAAAAGATGAAAATCTTGAGAAGATTAAAAAACTTGGCGATGAAAAGAAGAAAAAACTTAAAGAGAAAAAATCCGGTGAGAAAGTTACCGCTGCAGATTTAATGGAGCAGGAAGAAGACGATCAAACAAAGATTACAATTATTCGTAAAGATGATACTCCTACTCAAATTCCTGAAAGTCCGGTTATAAAAGAAGAAGTTAAAAAAGTTGATCTTGAAAAAACGGGTGAAGCGGCAGTTAAAGATGAAGAGAAAGAGAAGGAAGCCAAATTACCAGATCAATGGGATGAGAACATAAGTTATAAAATGCCCGGCTTCGATTTACTTGATCCAATTCCGGAAGAATCTTACCAGGTTGCTGAAGAAGAGCTGACCCATAATGCAGAGCTGCTTAAAGAAAAGCTTCGACTTTTCGACATTGAGATAAAAGATATTTCTGTTACTCCCGGTCCTGTAGTTACACTATATGAAATTGTTCCTGCACCGGGTGTTAAGATAAGTCGTATCGTCGGACTTGAAAACGACATTGCACTGGCTTTGGCAGCACGCGGAATAAGAATAATTGCCCCGATTCCCGGTAAAGGTGCCATAGGTGTTGAAATACCAAATGCAAAAGCATCTGTCGTGAATGCAAGATCTGTTCTTGGTAAAATTTCTGAATCAAAGGCTGAGCTTCCTCTTGCTTTAGGTAAAACTATAAGCGGAGATGTTTATGTAACTGATCTTTCTAAAATGCCGCACTTGCTAATTGCAGGTTCAACCGGTTCCGGAAAAAGTGTTGGAATAAATATGATTGTGTCCTCACTTCTTTATTCCAAACATCCTTCGGAAGTTAAATTTATAATGGTTGATCCCAAAAAGATAGAACTTTCACTCTATAATAAATTGAGAAGACATTACCTTGCAGTTTCTCCTGATCTTGATGAAGAAATAATAACGGCACCACAGAACGCTGTGTTAATGTTAAAGTCAGTTGAATATGAAATGGAACGGCGTTACGATAAACTTGCCAAAGCAGGGGTGCGTAATATAGTTGATTACAATAAAAAAGTATCAGATCCGAAAACAAAACCACATGATACCGATACAATAAAACATCATCCGGTTCCTTACATTCTTGTTATTATTGATGAGCTCGCCGATTTGATGATAACTGCCGGTAAAGAAGTTGAAGAACCAATAACAAGATTAGCACAGCTTGCAAGAGCAGTGGGAATTCATCTTGTGCTTGCAACTCAGCGTCCTTCGGTCAATGTTATAACTGGTGTTATAAAAGCTAATTTTAGTTCGAGAATTGCTTACCAGGTTGCGACAAAAATTGATTCAAGAACCATACTTGATATGAACGGAGCAGAGCAGCTTTTAGGAAGCGGCGATATGTTATTTCTTCCAACAGGTTCGCCAAAACCGATTAGAATTCAGAATGCTTTTATTTCTACAGATGAAGTTGAAAAACTTACTAATTATATTTATTCACAGCCTGCTTACTCTAAACCATATTTTCTGCCATCATTATACGATAAGAAGAAAGATGCTGCAAGCGGATATTTAGGAGATCTCGATCCGATGTTTGAAGATGCGGCAAGAGTGATTGTAAGACATCAGCAAGGTTCGGTATCGCTGTTGCAGAGAAGATTAAAGCTTGGTTACTCACGTGCTGCGAGAATAGTTGATCAACTTGAAGAAGCTGGAGTTGTGGGTCCGAACGATGGCAGTAAAGCACGAATAGTTCTGGTTGAAAATGAGGAACAGCTTGAAACAATTTTACGAAACTTATAACAATTTTTTGAAAGAATAAAAAGGAAAATCTGATTGAATACTGAAAATCTTTTCAACAGGTTTTGGGAAGTAATTGATGCACTTGAAAAAGAGCAAGTCGATTATATATTAATAGGTGGATTTGCTATGGTCCTCTATGGTATGCCACGGGCAACACAGGACATTGATATATTTATTGAGAACAGGGAAGAAAATGTTGATAGACTTCAAAAAGCCTTGTTCAAACTTTTTAATGATAAGAATGTTTTCGAAATAACTCATTCTGAACTTAATAAAAATGATGTTATTCGTTTTGGAACAGAAGAAGGATTTTATATAGATGTGTTATCAAAATTAGGTGATACCTTCTCCTTTGAAGATTTAAAATATGAAGAAACAACTGTTGAAGATCATAAAATAAAAATTGCAACTATTGACACTTTGTATAAGATGAAAGAGAAAACTTTAAGAGCAATTGATAAATCAGATTTGCTTTTTTTAGAACAGTTAATGAAAGATAAGAAATAATGCCCGTAGAAATGTTCAAAACTTTTGAAGAAGCTGAAAGAGCCTTGTGGAATTTTAATCCAGACAAGGAATACTTCAGAAAGGTAAAAGAGTTTTACGGATTGTTTACAAGACTCTCGAAATTTTCCTATCCAAAAGGAGTATTTAAATTCCGCACATTTGAGGAAGCTGAAGAACATAAAATGAATGCTGATTTTAAATGCAGCATTAAAAAGAAATTTATAAGATTGGTTTATAAGATGTCACAGAAGAGATTTATAAAATTAGTTAATAAAATATCTTGCTTAAGTTTTATTGTCGTATTCTCATTTACTGGAATCTATGCACAAAATACCGGTGAAGAGTATTTAAAATCGCTTCAGAATAAGTTCAACACTATTAAAGATCTTACTGCAAATGTAGATCAAATGATAAACGGGAAATCTTCTCTTTCGGTAAAAATATTTTTTAAGAAAGAAAATAATATCAGATTAGAATTCGGAAATTCAACTATTGTTTCAGATGGTATATCGTCCTGGAATTATAATAAGAAAGAGAATAAGGTTATAATAAGCGATTATGAAGAAGATGGCTCGCTGTTTTCAATTAACTTTCTTGTATATCAGTTCCCTGCACAATGCACACTAAAAGGTGAGCAGGATGGTAATCTCAGGAAACTGATACTTACACCCAAAAGCAGAACATCTAATCTTGGCGAAGTTACTTTATGGATAAATAAAGAGGACTTGATTGAAAAAGTTCAGACTAACGATTCTGCAAGCCGCTTGATTGAATTGAAATTTTCGAACATAAAAACAAATCAAAACTTATCTAATTCTAATTTCCAATTTTCCCCACCGCAAGGAAGCAAGGTAATTGATCTCAGATAATCAAAATAAAATAATTACCTTCCGAAGCATAGTTAATTTTGTTCTGTCTGTCGCTTTAGCAGCAGTGTTTCTTTACATTGCATTTCATAATGTGAACTTCTCTGATGTATGGTTTCATGTTACACGAGCAAATTTGTTCTGGGTTCTAATATTTATTGTTTTAGTCTTGGTCGGACATTTACTTCGCGCAATAAGATGGAAATATATTTTACACTCAGTAAAACCAGATATAAAACTCAAAAATCTTTTTGGTTCTCTTATGGTTGGTTATGGAGTAAATGCGGTTACTCCAAAACTAGGTGAATTAACAAGAGCAGTGCTAATAGGAAGATGGGAAGGACTTTCTCGTTCATCTATGTTCGGAACAGTGATACTTGAACGTGTTATTGATGTAATTTCTCTGGGGTTTGCAATTTTAATCGCAGTATTTATTTCTTCAATAAGTTTGTATGATCAATTTCCCTGGCTTGAATCAACACTTTACATAACCGCTGCAATAATCCTGTTAGTGCTATTTGTTATATACCTTGCAGTAAGATTCAAGGAAAAATTCTATGAAACGATTATTAAGTTTTTTGGAAAATTTTCCGGTTCAATTGCCTTAACGATAGCACACATCTTTAATATGTTTACCGAAGGATTCAGAAGTCTTAAAGGGACAAAAAATTATTTCTGGACAATTTCTTTATCAGTAATAATTATGGGTGTTTATGCGGTTACATCTTATGTCGGATTTTTAATGCTTGATATTAAAAACGTAAACTTTGGTATGGGCTGGGTAATAATGAGCATTAGTGCAATAGGTGTCGTAATTCCAACTCCCGGCGGAACAGGATCATATCACACACTTGCCAAATCAACATTGGTTTTAATATATGGATTTACAGAAGTTATTTCGCTTGCTTATGCATTTCTCACACACATAATTTCATACACCATATCAATAATAGGCGCTTTGATCTGCTTCTTTATACTTAACAAACAAAAATCAAAAACGCTTAATGATCTTCAAACGGAGCCAGATCAATGAATAAAATATTTTTTGTTTTAATTTTAATTATTTCAATGAATTCTTATGCACAGGATAACGAGGTGAGCGTTACAATGGGAATTGATTTTATGAGCACGCCTTCATTCAGGGATTATATAAATCAGAATTATGCTGATGGGGAAGAGATGAGTGATTTTAATTCGGCTGTTCAATTTCTCTGTTAAGTATGGGAGATTGTTAAATCCAATTTTATGCTTGCGGCTGAAGTTGGATACCAGATTTATTCGTATAACAATTATTTTAGTTTAGGACAATATGATATTTCCATAAACAATATTATGCCCAGTATTCTGACGTACTATGTTGTTAGCGGGGATGGTTATAATTTTAAGTTTGGTGGTGGTGCTGGATTAAGATTACTTTATATTACCGAAAAACTTCCTGGAGACGCAAATCCGACTAACTATCTTGCAACAGGATTCGGATTATTATTAAGAGGTGAAGGCAGTACACGAATTGATGGAAATTTACACGCACACATTGGCGCTGATATTAGATATGATATAGCCGGAAAACCAGAGAAACGTGAAGATGACCTCTCATCAAACAGAACTTTTGAAGAAGTTGAATTTAATTCTCTGCATTGTTGGCGTTCGCCTAGGCATATCATATTATTTCTAGGAGTATTTATTTGAGTGTATTAGAAGCAATTTTTTTAGGAATAATTCAAGGGTTAACGGAATTCCTTCCGATAAGCAGCACAGGGCATTTAACTGTTGCTGGTAAACTGATGAATCTTATTTCTGAAGATCATCCCGAGCAGTGGACAGCATTCATCGCAATCATACAATTAGGAACTTTACTTGCCGTTCTCGTTTATTTCTGGAATGACCTGATAAATATTATAAAAAATTTTGTTAAGGATAATTTATTAAAGCCGGTTAAATATTCTGAACAAAACACTTAATTCAAAACTTGGCTGGCTTGTTATAATCGGGACTATTCCTGTTGTGATAATTGGATTAACTTTTAAGATTACAATTGAAGGCGCATTAACAAAAAATCTTTATGTAATTGCATCTAGCTTGATTGGAATGGCAATTGTATTAGCAGTTGCAGAGAAGATAGCAAATTTCAAAAAAGATGTTAAAGATATTACTATTGTTGATTCACTGATAATCGGTTTAGCACAAGCAATATCTCTTATTCCCGGTTCATCAAGATCAGGGACAACAATTACTGCCGGATTATTTGTTGGATTAAATCGTGAGGCAGCGGCAAGGTTTTCCTTTTTGCTTAGCATTCCTGCTGTTCTAGCAAGCGGAGTTTTACAGCTATATGAAGCATTGAAATTTGTTGATCAAACAATGGTGGTAAATCTTATCGTTTCAACAATTGTATCAGGCGTAAGCGGTTATCTTGCAATTGATTTTTTATTAAAATATTTAAAAAAGCACTCTACTTTTATTTTTATTTATTACAGAATTGGACTTGGAATTTTAATAATCATTTTTTTATTATCGAACATCATTAAATCCTAGGAGGAAATATGAAAAGACTTATGTCTCTCTTTTTTGTGCTGATATTATTCATCGGCTTTATGAACGGAAATTCAAACAATCAAAATCTTACACAAGAACAGGGAAAACAAGATATGAATGATTCAACAGTGGTTGCTGTAATGAAAACTAATATGGGCACAATTGAAATAGAACTATTTGAAAGTGAAACTCCCAAAACTGTTGCTAACTTTGTCGGACTTGCAGAGAAAGGTTATTATAACGGAGTGGTGTTCCACAGAGTAATAGAAAATTTTATGATTCAGGGCGGAGATCCTACCGGAACAGGTCGCGGCGGTGAAAGTATTTATGGGGAAAAATTTGATGATGAGATAGTTACCTCATTAAAGCACGAAGGACCTGGAATTCTTTCGATGGCTAATGCAGGACCAAATACAAACGGCAGTCAGTTTTTCATTACACTTATTGCAACTCCATGGTTAGACGGTAAACACACTGTTTTTGGAAAAGTTATTTCAGGAATGGATGTCGTCAATGCAATTGGTAAAGTTGAAACCAGTAAACCTGGTGATAGACCGTTGAAAGATGTTGTTATGGAAAGTGTAACCATAGAAAAAAGACCTCTAAAATAATTAATTTTCAGCCGCATCATTTATGATGCGGCTTTTTAAATTATAGTATATGAAACAACAGGAATTTTTCTCCTCGCGTTGGGCGTTAATAATTGCTACGATTGGCATTGCCGTTGGTACCGGCAACATCTGGCGGTTCTCGAGAATAGTTGCACAGAACGGCGGGGGATCATTCCTTATTCCGTGGGTAATATTTTTACTTATCTGGTCTGTGCCTCTTATTATTGCTGAGTTTGCTATTGGCAAATCAACTCGACTTGGACCTGTGGGTGCATTAGGTAAAACTGCTGGTAAACAATTTGGCTGGATGGGTGCGTTTGTTGTTTTTGTTTCAACAGCTATTATGTTTTACTATTCTGTTGTTACAGGATGGTGCTTACGATATTTTTTCTCGGCTGCTTCAGGTGATTTGTTTAATACTTCTGATCATCTCGCTTACTGGAATGATTTTTCTTCAGGTTATGCTCCGCTGATCTTTCATTTCATTGCAATGGTTCTTGTTGCGTTTGTTGTAATGAGAGGAGTTACTAAGGGTATAGAAAAAGTAACAAAGTTTCTTGTTCCTTCTTTACTTGTTATTCTTTTAATTTTATTTATTCGCGCAGTAACTCTGCCAAATGCAATTGAGGGAATAAAATATTTCTTTACTCCCGATCTTGATGTTATTCTGAATTATAAAGTTTGGCTGAATGCACTAACTCAAAATGCGTGGGATACAGGAGCAGGCTGGGGATTGATAATGACTTATGCAATCTACATGAGGAAAAAAGAGGATATTTCTCTTAATGCAGCGTTAATCGGATTTGGTAACAATTCAATTTCCATAATTGCAGGCATTACAATATTTTCAACAGTATTTGCTTTGAGTTCAACTGATGCGATGGTACAGGTTTCGCAATCCGGTCCGGCAAATACAGGATTAACATTTATCTATCTTCCTTTGCTTTTTTCAAAAATATCCTCAAGCAATTTTGTTAATATTATTTTCGCATCAATGTTTTTCCTGGCTTTGTTTTTTGCTGCTGTAACTTCTTTAATATCAATGGTTGAACTTGCAACAAGAACAATGATTGATTTTGGAATGCAAAGAAAAAAAGCTTTGATAATTGTTGCTTCAGCTGGAATGTTACTTGGTATTCCATCCGCCATAGATCTGAATTTTCTTGCAAACCAGGATTGGGTATGGGGAGTCGGATTAATTTTAAGCGGTGCATTTATTTCATTTTCTATTATCAGATATGGAGTGGATAAATTCAGAACCGAAGTAATAAACGGATTTGGCAGCGATGTTAAAATTGGTAAATGGTATAATTTCGTAATTGGAATTCTTGTCCCCGTTCAGGTTGTAGTTCTTATTTCCTGGTGGCTGATATCATCTATTTCCTGGGACCCTGAATGGTGGAATCCTTTTCACGCAGAAAATTTAGGAACAGTTCTTTTTCAGTGGGGAATTATTATCGCCGTATTTATTATTTTGAATAAGACAATGGTAAAAAATATATTTAATGAAAATTCCCAATCTCAAATACCAAACTCCAAATAAATATCAAATAATAAATTCAAAACTGTTATTGATATTTGGAATTGTGAATTGAAAATTGTTTGTTCTTTGTCCGCCGCAGCGGATTGTCCATTGGTGCTTAATCGTTTTTGAATTATAGAAATTAATATGAATTTATTTACAATTATTACAGCATTGGTCGTGTTAGGAATAGTCTGGGGTGGATTAGCATTTTTCATTTACAAAGCTGTTAAATTTGAAAAGTTGAAATCGGAGAATGGCAAAGAAAAAAGTTAACATACCATCTGTGCTGGAGATTAAAAAGGAATTACGCAAAGGTAACATCCTTCCTGTTTATTATCTATGTGGAGAGGATTCTTATAACATTGATGTTTTTTTAGAAACCATTCAGAAAGAAGTTGCGCCATTTATTGCATCTGATTTTGATAAAGAAACTTTTTACGGTGAAAATATAAATTTTGTTGATGTTATCGGTGCTGCCCAGGCTTTCCCTTTTGGTTCGCAAAAGAAATTGATAATCTTTAAGCAAGCAGATAAACCAAAAGATAAAAAAGAATTAATTCGTTATGCAGAATCTCCAGCCGATTTTACGGTACTTGTCTGTATTCATGATGGGACTATTTCAAATCCGGATTCAGAACCATATAAAACTCTTCTGCAAAACGGTTTTTTGTTTGAAGCAAAAGAATTAAAAGGCAAACATCTTTTAGATTGGCTTATCTTGGAAGTTGAAAGCAGAGGGAAAAAAATCTCATCGGAAAATGCAAGCCTGATGATGGATATGGTTGGAGAAAGCAAACAGCTTCTTGAACTTCAGCTTGATAAAATATTTTTATTCCTTGCTGATAAAAATGAAATTACTCTTGACGCGATAACTTCTCTCTCAACAAAACTTAAAGAGTATTCCATTTTCGATTTGCAGAATGCTATCGGGAAAAAAGATAAAGAACTTGCATTAAAGTACGCGTACAATCTGCTTGAAAAGGGAAGCGACTTAGTTAAGATAGTTGCAATGCTGACAAGATATTTTACCGGATTAGCCAGAATTCCCGAACTTATTTCAACAAAAGTTCCCGATCCTCAGGCAGCAAGAATTGTAGGAACTCATCCATATTATTACAAGGATTATTTAAGCGCAAGAAAAAAGTATTCCAATAAAGAAATTGTTGAGGCTTTCCGCGCTTTATTAAAAGCGGATTTGGCCAACAAAACGACTCAAACTGATTCGAAAACGATTATTACTGTTTTGATTGCAGAAATCATCAATTAAATCATTTGAATCAGTTCCTTGACTAATGGATTCAACCTGAATAATTAGTAAAACTTAATATCATCTTATCTCTTTTTACTTCTCAAATTCACATTATTTAACTATTTTTTCCAAAACCTTTGAAACTTTATTCACTATCTGAAAGTATAAACGCAGTTTGGTGACAAAAGACTTAAGTCAACAAAGCGATGAAGAGCTGATTCTTGAGTTCCAGCAGAGCGGAAACGAAGAAGCGTTTGAGATTTTGGTTGAGAGATTCAAAAATCCCTTAACAAATTTTGTTTACCGTTTTCTGGGAGATTACGAAGCCTGTACCGATGTTGTTCAGGAAACTTTTATAAAAGTTTTCAGATATAAAGATTCATATAGTTCCCTGGCAAAGTTCAATACCTGGATTTATACAATTGCTGGAAACCTTGCAAGAAGCGAGTATAAACGGAGAAGACGAAGAAACTTTTTTTCGATAAGTGATTACGGTGAAGATCATCAGACTTATGATATACCCGATGAAACTTATCGACCAGATGTTGCAACAGACAGCGGAATAAAAGATGAGATTATTCAGAAAGCATTGCTAAAAGTAAAAGATGTTTATCGTCAGGCAGTAATCTTAAGAGACATTCAGGAATTATCTTACGAAGAAATATCAGAAATACTGGGAATTGAAGTCGGCACAGTAAAATCAAGAATAAACAGAGGAAGAGCACAACTTCAGAAATTGTTAAAACATATTTATAAAGATTAGGTTAAAAAATGTATCCCGCAGGAGATGAAAATAAACACAAGAAAATGATTGATGATTTAAAGAATCTGAAAAAAATAGAAGCGCCCGTTGGTTTTGAACACAAGCTTTGGAATAAAATAAACTCGCGGGAAACTGTAAAAGAAAAATCTTTATGGAGTAAAATTTCAATAAGACTTGTCCCTGCAACGGCAGTTCTTGCAACTGCAGTAGCTTTATTCATTATTATAGATAACAACGCTTACGAATATCAGGATCCTTTCTTAATTGAACCTGAAGAAAGAAAAGACATTGTCGAAATTTCTTCTGAGGATATTACTCTATTAAAACCTGAGGGTGAAAAATCAAAAGAGCAACTTCAGGAAAAAAGTCCTGTGAGATTTAGAAAAAAAGAAATTGAAGCTCCGCAAGTATTATCTGTTGAAACGGAACTTGGTGTAAAAGGTAGATCAGGTAAAGATGAGGATTCTGCTGTTTCCCCGGAACCATCAATAGCTGCCTCAGCGGTGGTTGCTGATGAAGTTGGTAGAAGCGAAGGGCTTATTGCTCCGGCACCTGCTATGCAACAAAATTTAAACTTCCGACAAATTCAGCTTTCCGAAAAAGAACAACGCGAAGTAATTGAATTAAAAAATAAAATCTTAAAAACAGATCACACTAAAGAAGAATAAACCTCGCGTTTACTAAAATTATTCTTAGAGTTTTCTTCCTTTCTTAACCATAGGGTCTCCAGAATAACCAAGCGCTTCCCAATCCATTCTATTTGCCTTTTTCCCATGACAGCTTGTGCACTTCAGAGCTTTATCTTTTGATACCACCATATGATTTATCGGCCAATACATTTCTGTTTCCACAAATCCAAAAGAACCAGAGTAATCAAGTTCTATCTCTTTCATTCCCATTTCAGAAGCAAGATTCCAGTCGAAAGTTTTCCAATACCCATTTTCCCCAAAGAGTTTTGGAACGATTAAGTAATTATTTTTTGCGTCATATATTTGCTTCCCACGCATTACTTTAAACGGCGCAATTTTGGAGTTAGGATCTTTAATATTTCCTGTAAGCTCATTAAGTTGAACAGGTGTTGAAGAATCAATTTTATCGCCGAATCTGTAATAATTTGCTTGTCCGTTGTGCCATTTGTAAGTAGGCACAACATTTTTAGCCCAAATGAACTCACCTTTTAGCTTATTGTAAGTTTCCATACCAAATTCATCTTTTACTGCTGATCTGTCTTCACCAGCTAATGACCAGTCCCACCAGGTTTTTGTTGATATAACTCTTGCGAATTCAGGAATATGACAGGTTTCACAAGCAACCGATTTTACGTGTTTGTTAAGATTTGCACTTTTGTGAACTTCATCACCATGGCAGTCAGCACAATAAAAATGATTTTCATTTGCAGCCATTGAACCATGACTTGCACCTTTAATTTTATGTTCTTCGGTTGCGTGACAGTCAGTGCAAACAAAACCAAGAACGCCCATATGAACATCAGTTTCTGGTTCAGGATCATATAGACTATCATCAAGATCACCGTGTTTAACTCCTGTTCCGCCGCCGCCATCGAAATGGCAAATACCACAATTATTCCGAGTTGATTTACCGACACTTTGTGCAACTTTCAATAAGTCAATATCTTTATCAGGAATACCCGCACCGGTTGGAGTTTTTTTATACGTTCCACTGTTGTCGTGACAAACAAGACAATCAACATTTTCTTCATTGCTGAAATCGAAGGAAGCATCTTTCCAACCGTAACCTGCATGACAACTTGTGCATCTCGGGTAATTTGAAGGAACTGCGATACAAAAATTATTTATAATATTTTGTTTACCAACTTGAACTATTTCGTTATTCGCGTTGGTAAATTCTTCGTTCAACCAATTCCAATGATTAGTTCTCATTATTTGTTTGGCAGCTTCATCGTGACACATCAGGCAGGTTTGTGTAACTTCCTGTGGTGAGCTAAATGCATCAGTTATAAACTCGCTATGATCTTGAGCAAACATAAATCGAGTGATTATTAAGCAGAAAAGAACAATTGATTTTTTCATAGAGAGAATCCTCTTTTTAATCTTGTCAATTAAAAAAACATTCTTGAATCCTATTCAAATTTAAGGAATCATATCAAAGTTAAAAATAAAGAATTATTGTTTCTGATACTGCAAAAGAAAACCAAGTATTGTGATCGTTATAGCTGAAGTTTGCGATGATGATCTTTGGAAAAAATAAATGAAGGAAATAAAGGTTCTTTGAAAAATATGGTTGGGACAAAATCAAAATGAATTGTAGAGAGCTCAGAATAATTCAGCGTAAAATATTCTGCGTTTAATATGAAGATTAATTAATAATTAAAGGAAAAAAATGTTAAAAACTAATCTAACTCATGTACTTTCGGAAAAAGAACATTCCGAGCTAATTAACAATAGCGAAAATGTTATGATTTGTTGTGGACGGATGGGTCCTATGTGCATCCCTGTATATGAAATTATGGAAGAATTAGAAGAACAATATAAAAATGTAAAATTTGCGGATATGGAATTTGATTCACCGGATGCAAAAGTTATAAGAAACTTGCCGGAGACAAGTAATTTTCAGGGATTACCATTCACCGCATATTATAAGAACGGTAAACTTGTAAAAGCAACCAGTAGTATACAGACGATGGAACAGGTTACTTCAATCCTTGATGAACACTTTAATCAATAAATTTTAGGAGAGCTTTGTGCTCTCCTTTTTGTTTAATTTAAAACTCTGAAGAAATATGTATAATCATTTTGATGTAATTATAATTGGAGCCGGTGCTGCAGGATTGACTGCAGGCATTTATTTATCACGAGCGAAAGTAAAAACTCTGATTCTTAACGAAGGTGCTGTCGGTGGTCAAATGGTGTTAACTCATGAGATCGCAAATTATCCCGGTTTTGAAAATATCAGCGGATATGAACTCGCCCGAAATATGAAATCACAAGCACAAAAATTTGGCTGTAAGATTAAATCTAATATTCGTATCACTTCTCTTGATTTGAACGATGAGTTGAAAAAAGTAACTGTAAATGATAAAGATATTTATACATCAGACGCAGTAATTGTTGCAACCGGTGGCAGATCCAGAAAAATCGGAGCTATAAACGAAGATCAATTTAAAGGAATGGGCATTTCTTATTGTGCAACATGTGATGGCGATTTTTTTCAGGATAAGGAAATTATAGTTATTGGTGGTGGTAACTCGGCTTTGGAAGAAGCGGTCTCTTTAACTAAATACGCTTCAAAAGTAACGGTGGTACATCAGTTCGATAACTTCCAGGCTCTTGAACACTATGTTGATGAGGCAAAGAAAAACGAAAAAATAAATTTTATTATGGAATCGAAGATAGTAGAATTTGTTGGCGGTGAGAAACTTGAATCTGTAAAAATACAGCATCAGACGACTAATGAAATAACGGAGATTAAAATTGATGGAGTGTTCATCTTTATAGGTTATGTGCCTAATACAGAATCGTTAGAGGCAATCGAACTGAATGAGTTTAAAGAAATTATTGTCGATAAAAATATGAAAACAAATATTCCGGGAGTTTACGCTGCAGGTGACTCTATTCAGAAAAAATACAGACAGGTTACTACAGCGGTTGCTGATGGAACAATTGCAGCTTTAAGTGTTGTGGAATATGTTAATAATATTAAAAAATTAATTAACGAAACAGAAGTCGTTTAATGTCACAAAGTAAATTAATGCCCGGGAATAAAAATCATTGGTATGACGGAATATTTTATGATGTTGTCATCGCTCCGAATCAAGACAAATCCTTCAGTCATGTAAAAAATATAATTGAACCAAATTCAACCTTAATTGATGTAGGCTGCGGTACAGGGAGACTTGCTTTTCAAATTGCAGACAAATGCAGAAAAGTTGATGCATTAGATCTTTCCCAAAGAAATATTGAACTTGCTAACAAAAAACTTGCTAAGAATTCTAAAAATAATATTCAGTTTATTCATGCCGATGTTTTAAGTCATTTAAATGGAACTAATCAAAAGTATGACTACGCTGTTCTCTCTTATGTAATTCACGAAATTGATGAAAGTCTAAGGAATCAAATTTTAATTGAACTTTCCAGGGCCGCTGAAAAAATTATTGTCATCGATTACTTAGCTCCAAGAACAAAAGGAATGTGGAGTTTACTCAATGAAATTATTGAGTATGTTGCGGGCAGAGAACACTACTCAAACTTCAAAACATTTATTGCTGGAAACGGAATAATAGGATTATCCGAGAAGACCGGGTTAAAGATTGTAAATGAAATTAAAAACAGCCCGTCAACCAGTCATATAGTTGTTTTAAGCAAATAATGATTAACTAGTTGCTTATCAGATATTTATTGTAAAGGAAACTCCAAAACTATTTGTTATCGGGTTTTTCATTTAAAAATTTTTCCGGCATTTGAACTGCCACAACTGTTCCCTTTGCTGTAATAATTTTATTTGCTGAAACAGTTATTTCCGAAACCACTTTTCTTCCTTTTATCTCAAGTACTTTCCCACGAAGTTCAAGTTTTACGCATAGCGGAGTTGGTTTAAGATAGTCAACCTGAAGCGATGCAGTTACAAAACGAAACGGCGGTTCTGTATCAGGTTCTCTTCCTTCACTACGGTATGATGCTAATGCAGCAGTTCCGGTTCCGTGACAATCAATTAGTGATGCTATCAATCCACCATAAACATAACCGGAATTGCTATGTGATAATCTTTTGGAGTAAAGTGAGCAATAGTTTCATCTCCATCCCAATAACTTTTTATTTGATGACCGTGTTCATTAAGTCTTCCGCAGCCATAGCAATAACTTAGCTCCTCGGGATAATAGTCTTGAATTGCTTTTGATCTTCATTTTGTTAAATTCGTCTTATAATTTAGATTACAATTATTCTATTTCAAAAAGTTATGTGTGGTTATAGTAATAAAGAATCTTTGTTAAATAGATCATGGTAAAAGTATTGCTGCTGCAATTACCGTTGTCCACAAACCCGTTTTATCTGCTTCTGCAGATTGAGTGATGTTAAATGTTTTCACAATTTTCCCGGACATTTTGAAAACCTGCTCGCGCTCATTCCAATCAGCTTCAGGATTGAATTCAACTCCTAATGTTGTTGCAAGCATTTGAGCTGCAAGGTCTTCAGCATAATCACCGGCATTCTTTTCTGTTACACCATAAGGATGATACTCAGAGAGATAGCCATACTGAGCATTGTCAGCAGGAATCGCTCCGCCAATCGATGCTGCCATTAATCTGTTTGGTTCATTTGTAGAGTTTCTTGCCATTACGGCGAATGTAATTTGTCCGGGTTTTAATTCTTTCAAACCTTCTTCTCTACTTATCCGTTTGCAGGATGGTGGAAATATGCTGCTTACAGAGACAAGGTTACATATTTCAATTCCGGCACTTCTTAGTGCAAGTTCAAAAGAGCTGAGATAATCTTTGTGTTTACCGACTCCTTTTGTTAAAAAGATTCTAGTTGGTATGTACAATTTTGACTCCTACTTTGTTTCTAACAAATGATGATTAATCGCATCTATAACTTTTGTGTTTTCTTTTAGTTCATCGACAATTTTTATGTTTCCTCTTTTAAGGGCTTCTTCAGCTTTATCACCAACATGACCAGTTAACAAAACTTTTACTCCTTTGTTAATTATCACTTCCGCTGCTTTGGGTCCGGCACCTCCCGGCATTTGTTCTCCCGGATTTGGAACAGCTTCATATTCCATTGTTTCCGGATCAACAATTATAAAGTATTGGCATCTTCCAAACTTTTCACTTACAAAAGCATCTAGTGTGTTTCCGGTCGATGTTACTGCTATTAACCCTGAAAGGCGGGATTTCATTTCACTCAACATTTTTTTATCCTTTTAGTTTAATAAGATTTTCTGAATATCCATCCAAATAATTCTAAACATATCTGCATATGTGCGATCATATTCAATTATTGATATGGAATTTTGAATTGCTTTAATGAATTTTTTGCTAAATGGGATTTTTGCCAGGATATTAATTCCCTCTGACTTAATAAACCCCTCAATATTTCTACTCATATCAGCATTAATATCAAATTTGTTAATTATTACTCCACTTGGAATTTTAAAGATTCTTAAAAGTTCAATTAATCTTTTCAAATCATGTAATCCGGATTGAGTTGGTTCAGTTACAATTACAACAAAATCAACTCCGGAAAGACTTGCATTAACGGGGCAGCCAATTCCCGGAGGTCCATCTACAATAATCCACTTAACATTTTCTTTGGCTTGTTCATAAGCTTTCTTTTTTATTTCGCTTACCAGCTTGCCCGAATTACCTTCTCCTGCCAATAACCGTGCATAATAAAATTTAGATTGATCTTCCAATTCACATTCTGAATAAACTCCGGATTTTGATTCATAAAATGAAATTGCGTTATCGGGACAAACACGATAGCAGAATCCGCATCCTTCACAACTTGATCTATTCACTTTGAAATCTCTTATTGCATCAAATCTGCAAACCGATTCACATATACCGCATTGAGAGCACTTATTAGTATCTATTTCAGCTTTTTTACCACCATAGTAATCATATTCAGAGTTAATGTAGTAATTGAAAACTAAATGCATATTAGCAGCATCAACATCTGTATCAATTATAACTTTGTCTTCGGCTATTTCTGATAATGCAGTTGCAACAGTCGTTTTACCGGTTCCACCTTTACCGCTAAGAATTACAATTTGTTTATAGTTTTTATCAGACATACTCTTTTTCAACAATTTCTTTTCTGATTTTTTCTACAAGATCTAACATCATTATTCTGAAATCTTTAATTGTTTCTGTTAGCAATTCACCCTTTGAGTAACTTTCAGCAATATCCATTCTAAAAGGAATCTTCAATAAAAGATTCAGCTTGTTATCATGAATGTATTCGTCAAGCTGGAAGAAATTATCATCGTATTTGTTTATTACAATTCCGAATGGAATGTTTATTTGTCTTAAAACATTTATGGCGAGTTTAAGATCATTAAATCCAAACGGTGTTGATTCTGTCACGAGCACACAAAAATCCGAATCTTTAACTGCTTCCAACATTGAGCAAGAAGTGCCAGGCGGCGAATCAATTATTACAGGTCTGTTTCCTTTATATGCATTTTTAACTTTCTTAATTAGAGGTGCGGCAGAAGCTTCGCCAACTTTTAGATATGCATCATAGAACAAAATATTATTTAAAGTTTCTCCGATTCTGATTTTACCATTTTCTTTATTTACTTCTGTAATTGCTTTTTGCGGACAGAAGTAAGTACAAGCTCCACAGCTATGACAGAGTTCATCAAAGAGATATATTTCTGATTTAAGATTGAGTAGAGCGTTAAACTCACACACCTCTGCACATTTATTACAGAAGTCGCATCTGTCATAATTTATCTTTGGAATAAGTTTATAAGAAGGTTCTTCTACTGTGATTTCAGGTTTTAACAAAAGATGACCGTTAGGTTCTTCAACATCACAATCTATGTAGACACAGTTATTAATGACAGAAGCGAGTCCGCATGCAACTGTTGTTTTTCCTGTTCCGCCTTTACCCGATGCAATTGATATTACCAACAGATACCTCAGTGATGATGTTCGTGCTTACAAGCTTCGTAACCTTTCAACTTTCCTTCGATGAAAAGGTTTAATGCTTCTTCATAAGCAAGTCCCGGTGCTGTAATAACATCAATACCATATGACAGGAAATTAGAAACTGCCTTTTGTCCCATGCCGCCAGCAATAATAGTGCTCACATTGAACTGCTTGACGTATGCGGGGAGTTGACATGCGCCGCCGTGATCTCCGGCTAAAGGGTTAAAAAATGATTCGGCTTTTAATACCTTTTTTTGTTCGTCAAGTTCGCATACATTGAATTTTGAACATCTTCCAAAATGTTCTGCAACAATTTCTTTCGTGCCGATTTCTTCAATTGCTATTGCTAAACGTTGATTCATATTAACTCCATATTTTTATTTTACTTGAGAATTTATTTAACTAAAAATTTTTATTCCGATTCCTTCTTTTTCTTCCTCTTCCGTCTCTACCGACTTTTTGAGATGAGTCTTGTTTAACGATCTCTAATTTTCCTTCAACAAATTTATTCACAACTTCTTTAACCTGCATTTTAGAACAAGAGTAAACTTTAACATCAGCAGATTCCATCAATCGAAGAGGATGTACGCCTATCTCAGTTGTAATTACCAAGCAAACATTTTTTTCAATTATGAACTGAGACGTTTGAATTCCCGCGCCGCCAAATATGTTTGCATAAGGATTGCGGAGAGATTCGAATGTATTTTTCTCCGTATCATAAAAAATTATGAAAGGAGTCCTTCCGAATTTCTCCGCAACTAAAGAGCCCAGATCCAATCCTTCAGATGTAATTGCAATTATCAATGAATTAACATCCTTTATCTGTTTCCGAACCCTCTTCTTGCACCGCGACCTTTGCCAAATCCACCACCGCCCGTGGTCTTCCGCCACGTCCCAGACCGTAAATAACTTCTTTACTTTCTGAGGACTTGTTTTGTGCCTCAGCTTTTTCAGTATCTCTGCAGCGACCGCTTCTTCTTCCGGTCAAAGGACCTTGTCCTTGTGGACCTGTTCCATTTAAATTTGGCATAATTTTCTCCTCTTTTTGATTTATTGATTTAATTCTTTTTATAAAAAATATTACCATCGTATTGAAGTTCTTTAATCTTTTCCTCTTCTATCAGTTTTGTAACAATATTCCAATCTGAATTTGCTTTTGTCAGATAGTTCTCAACTGCATCCTTACGCATTGGATGAACCGCCATAATACTGATTAAACTTTCTACTGTTTCAGTACTTGTAGAAAATTCATTTCCTTCATATTCGTTCAATAACTCCGTATCCGTGTAAATTGATTTTACAATCCTGTAAGCAACAGCTGTTTTTTCTTTATCCGGGCTATGAATATTTTTTAATGGCGTAGGTCTTGTCGGAATAGTCAAATAAGCTATTTCAGGATCAACCTTTACGATAAAATGAGCAATTTTTATAAGTTCGTCTTCATTATCATTTAGTCCATCAATTAACATTGTCTCTGTTACAAGTGTGCCATTGTAAATTTCTTTGAACTCCAAAATTCCATCTAATATTTTATTTAGATTAAGTGATAAAGCAGGATGATTAATATGTTTCCATGTGGTTTCATCTATTGCATCAATCTTAACTGAAACAAAATCAGCAAGTTTTAATGCTGCTTGAACTTCCTTTTTCCAGATGAGAGATGAATTTGTAAATACTGCAATCTTTATTCCAAAATCCTGAAGAAGTTGAATTGTTTCATAAAGATTTACATCAAGCGTTGGCTCACCATCAGGAACGAAAGAAAGATAATCGATTCTTTCCTTATTGTTTTTAAGCTCTAACAATCGATCTTTTATTTCGGTATAAATAATCATAGGTGAGTAAAACTCTTTTCGCTCGGTTGATAAGTGAGTAGTCAATCCAACCTGGCAATACACGCAGGAATAACTGCAAATCTTTGGCGGAATATTATTTATACCAAGACTTCTACCTAAACGACGCGATGGGATTGGACCAAATACTAGTGACATATTTTTCCTTAATAGAATTAATGATGGAATTCTATCATTCCATCAGTTAAATTTTTTAAATCAAGATTATTAATTACATCGCAATCACACTTTAATCCTATTTGATTAAAGAAATTCAAAATCTCCTGTATCTCCTCTTGTGTAAAATTTTCATTCAAATACCATTTCGTATTCTGAAAATTATTTTCGCAATGTTTTTCAAATGTAAAAGCCTGATATAAATAAGCCTGCAATAATGCTAACTTATAAATCGGTATTGGTAACGGAACTTTAGTCATAAGTCAATCTTACTTCCTTATCTTTTAGTGTTGGTTTTATTAATTCTTCCCACTCCGGAGTATTCCACGTTCCTAACTTTAAATGAGTGAGATAATATTTTTCCGGAATCGGATGAGTACCAACAACTACTTTTAATTTGTACTTTGTTTCTATAAATTTTTTAAAGTGATCTACATAAGGACAGGGCGGATAGCCAACAACCATTCCTGTTGCGAAATGAATTACTTCAGCACCATTCTTCTTTAATTCTTCAGGCGCATATTCAATATTACCGCCCGGGCATCCTCCGCAGGTAGTGTATCCTACAAGCTCAACTTCTTTATCTTTGTAAATATCAAAAGCTCCTGCTCTTTCTTTAATTGATCTGAAACACTTTCCACCTGCACAGCCTTTATATCTGTCACAAATGATGATTCCTATTTTTACTATGTCATCCATAAAAATTCCTTCTGCATTAAAAAGTTTTAATTACTCTCAACACTTTGTTCAAAATGAACCTGAATTAACTCTGAAATTGATTTGAAAGATTTTGATACTTCACAATTTGGTTTCTCAAGGACAATCGGTTTGCCTTGATCACTTAGAATTCTTGTATCAATATCAATAGGAATAGAACCGAGAAATGGAATGTTATAATCATCGGCTAATTTTTTGCCACCGCCTTCGCCAAAAATATTAAGCACTGCACCGCAATGCGGACAAATAAACCCCGACATATTTTCAACCACACCGACAAATGGAATATCAAGTTTCCTTGCCATATTAATTGCTCGCTCGGCATCGAGAACAGAAACTTCCTGCGGTGTAGTAACTATGACTGCATAATCAGGTTTCATTTCCTGAGAAATAGTTAAAATTTCATCTCCTGTTCCTGGCGGAAGATCAGCAATTAAATAATCTAGTTCGCCCCAATCTACATCAGCTAAAAATTGGTTAATCACTTTTGAACGCATTGGTCCTCGCCAGATTAAAGGTTGACCTTGTTCAATTAAACCTGCCATTGAAATCATTTTAGCACCATATTTTTCGAAGGGAATAATCTTTTCATTCAAAAAAATCAACTCGCTTTCTACATTTAACATTTTAGCTACATTTGGACCGGTGATATCTGCATCAAGGATTCCCGTTGAAAATCCTTTCGATTTTAATGCATAGGCAAGGTTAACGCTAACAGTGGTTTTACCAACGCCCCCTTTTCCGCTGAACACAGCAACACGGTGCTTAATTTTTGAAACAGTTTCTGAAATTCTTCTTTCTTCTTCTTCGTGTTTCTTCTTTTGATCGAATTCATTCATTTCCACTCCAGATTTTCATAATAAAAATTATTGTTGAATTAGACATCAGGAATTAAACAAGCAATTCTGTGCCGTACAAAAATCTTAAAAAATTGATGATTATAGCGGGTTTTTTATTTGCAATAGTGCAATAATGCAAGTTTATTGCAACAGCATTGCATAATTGCAAAAGATTCATTAAGTTTTAATTAGTTTTATTTCAGAAAAAAAATGACAGAAGCAAAAAGATTTTTAGATATAAATAAAGAAGCGTTAGTAATTCCGGATGGTATTGCTGTTATCGGAAAAGACCACAAAGTAATTGTTTTTAATGAAGCTGCCTGCCGGATTACCGGATTTGAAGAAGAAGATATTGTCGGAAAAGATTTTATGATTTTATTTGGAAAAAATGATAAGGATGCAAAACTGATTTTGGAATCATTTGAAGAGAACAGAACTTTTTCAAATCTATCAATTAACCTATCGGACAGCAAAGAGCGAATAAAAAATGTGCTTGCCTCAATTACACCAATCCATAAAAATGATGAAGTGTTATCTGTTGTCTTTGTCTTTCGCAATACAAAAGAAATGCTGACCATGGCAGAAGAGATTGAGGAGAAAACTCTTGAGTTAATTGATCAGAAAAATAAACTTGATGCAATATTTAACAGCAATATAGAGGGGACTTTTACGATTGATAATGAATGGAATGTAACATCATTTAATCGTTCTGCAGAAAAGATAACAGGTTACAAGAAATCGGAAGCAAATGGTAAAAAGTGCTGGGAAATATTTAAGTCATCCCTCTGCCGAAACGGCTGCCATATGGAGCAGACAATGTTAAAAGGCAAATCATCCATTGGCAATGAACTTGAAATAATTAATAAAAAAGGATTTAAAGTTCCTATAAGAGTTAATTCTGGAATTCTGATTAATAATAAGGGCGAAAAAACAGGAGCTGTAGAAACTTTTATTGACGTTTCGGAAATAAAAAATTTATCCGATCATCTTAAAACGCAATTCAAGTTTTCAAATATAGTTGGCAAGAATAAAGAGATGGATAATGTATTTGCTTTAATTGAGAGTGTCGCAGAAACTGATAGCTCTGTTCTGATTACCGGAGAAAGCGGAACAGGGAAAGAATTAGTCGCGAGAGCAATTCATCTTAACAGTTCGCGTAGTACTGGCCCTTTCATCGCGCTTAATTGCAGTGCATTTGTAGAAGCATTAATTGAAAGTGAATTGTTTGGGCACGAGAAAGGAGCTTTTACTGGAGCAATAAATTCAAAAATCGGAAGATTTGAGCTTGCACATAACGGAACATTATTCCTTGATGAAATTGGCGATATCTCTTTACCTGTTCAAACAAAATTATTAAGAGTTCTTGAAACCCGTCAGTTTGAAAGAGTCGGCGGGAATAAATCAGTTAATATTAATGTGAGAATTATTGCGGCAACAAATAAAAATATCTTACAAGAAATCCGGGAAAGAAGATTCCGCGAAGATTTTTTTTACAGAATAAATGTTGTCAATATTCATCTTCCCTCCTTAAGAGAACGAATGGATGATTTTCCTTTGCTGGTCAGCCACTTTATAAAAAAATATAATGAAAGATTTTCCAAATCGGTTTCTCATTTTTCACCCGATGCATTTGATCTATTGCAAAACTTTTCCTGGCCGGGGAATATCAGAGAACTGGAAAATGTAATTGAGCACTGTTTTGTTCTTTGCCGATCTGATGTAATTCAGTTAGAACATCTGCCGGAAAGAATAAAACATAACAAGATATCGGATATCTCCGTTACAAATAGTGGAATTGAGGATTTTGAAAAGGAAATGATAATTCGGGTATTAAAAAAGAACAACGGAAGTAGAACTAATACCGCTAAGGAACTAAATATTAATTCTTCTACGCTTTGGAGGAAGATGAAAAAGCTGGGTATAAGTTTTTAAGTCATATGACCCGTTAACTTAATAATATATCCAGAAGACTGGATTTTGATGTAAAATCGAACAAAATTTCATTAAATACACGGATTAAATCAATTGGAATTAAAAGTCCAATAATCTATATTTACAGCCACGATTTTGAATAATAATTGTTAATAAGTCAGGATTTAATAATGAAAAAAGGCATTCATCCGGGATATAGACCGGTAGTTTTTCAAGATGCATCTTGTGATTTTGCTATCTTAACCCGTTCAACCATCAAAACAAGTGAAACAATTAAATGGGAAGATGGAAACACTTATCCATTAGTAAAACTTGAAATTTCAAGCGGGTCACATCCGTTCTTTACCGGAAAACAAAAACTTCTTGATTCAGCAGGAAGAGTTGAAAAGTTCAACAAAAAATATTCTAAGAAAAATTAATTTTTTGTCCAACGGACATTATTCACAAAAGGCCAGCTCTCGCTGGCTTTTTTATTCTTATCAATTTTGAGTGAACCAAATATTTTATTTATATGTTAATTAGTCGTATGGCTGATAGTATGAAAAAAAGAATCAAAAGTATTTTAATCGGGGTAATAGTAATAATAGTTTTATTAATTTTATTGCTTCCTAAATTTATTGCCTCTGGAGACGACACACCCGCAAATATTAACGCTGCAAGAATGAACATGACAATTCCTGTTAAAGCTCATATTGTTAAGCCAGAAAGATTAAGTAACATAGTTCTTTCAACCGGATCAATAATGGCTAATGAAGAAGTAGAATTGCAGAGTGAAACTTCAGGAAAAATTATAAGCATTAATTTCAAGGAAGGTTCTCATGTTACTAAAGGTGATCTTCTCGTTAAAATAAATGATGCCGATTTTCAGGCACAGTTAAGAAGAGCCGAATCAAAAATTAAAGTAGCAGAAGAAAAAGAATTTCGTCAGCGCACACTTTTAGAACGGAATCTTATTAGCCAGGAAGAATATGACAACACGCTTAATGAATTTAATGCAAGCAAAGCAGATTGTGATTTGATAAAAGCACAGATTGAAAAAACAGAAATTCGTGCTCCTTTTAGTGGTATCGTTGGATTAAGATCCGTTAGTGAAGGAAGTTTTGTAAACACGTCTAAAATTATTGCTAGATTACAAAATCTCAGCAATCTAAAAATAGATTTTTCTATTCCTGAAAGATATTCTTCAATGGTTCGCCCTGGCGATGAAATAGAATTTCGTGTAAGTGGGGACAATGAATTCTATACAGCGAAAGTTTATGCAATCGAACCAAGAATTGACCCCTCCACAAGAACTTTACAGATACGCGCTTTTTGCCGTGTATATAAAAATCTTATTCCCGGTGCATTTGCAAACGTTCAGTTGAAATTAAAAGAAACAGCGGGTGCTATTCTTGTCCCTTCTGTCTCTATCGTACCAGAATTAAAAGGACAAAGAGTTTATTTGTATAAAGATGGAACTGTTGTTCCGCAAAATGTTGAAATTGGTATTCGTGAAGAAACAAGAGTTCAGATTTTATCGGGACTTAATGCAGGTGATACAGTTATTACTTCCGGTATTTTACAAATCAGACCCGGGGCAAAAGTCAGTATATCAGAGCTTAATTAATAGAAGAATTTAAATGAGTCTTTCCTCAATAAGTATTAGAAGACCTGTCTTAGCTATTGTAATGTCAATTACAATAGTTGTGTTCGGGGTGATAGGCTATACTTATCTGGGTGTAAGAGAATTTCCTTCCGTAGATCCTCCAATAATTACAGTTTCTACAACTTATGTCGGAGCCAATGCAGATGTTATTGAAAGCCAGGTAACTGAACCGCTTGAAGAATCAATAAACGGAATTGCAGGAATTAAAACTTTAACTTCTGTTAGTCGTGATGGAAGAAGTACAATTACTGTTGAATTTGATATAGATGTGGACATGGAAGCAGCCGCTAACGATGTGAGAGACAGAGTTTCACGAGCTTCATACAATCTTCCCCCTGATATTGAAATACCAATTGTTTCAAAAGCAGATGCAGATGCAATACCGATTGTTTTTCTTAATGTGCAAAGCGATACAAGAAATCTTCTTGAACTTTCTGAAATAGCAAACAATATTTTTAAGGAAAGACTTCAAACCATTCCCGGTGTTAGCAGCGTTCAAATATGGGGACAGAAAAGATATTCGATGCGCTTATGGTTAGATCCGGCAAAACTTGCTTCGTTTCAGCTTACCGCTGTTGATGTGAGAAATGCTCTTGCAAGAGAAAATATAGAATTACCCTCCGGAAGAATTGAGGGTGACAACACAGAGCTTTCAATAAGAACAATGGGCAGGCTTCAGACCGAACAGGAATTTAATGATCTTATCATCAAAGAAGCTGACGGAAATATCGTAAGGCTTAAAGATTTAGGCTATGCTGGGCTTGGTGCTGAAAATGAACGGACTATTCTAAAGCGCGATGGGATTCCAATGGTTGGTGTGGTACTTGTTGCACAGGCCGGCGCAAACAACATTGAAATTGCCGACGAGTTTTATCGACGACTAGATCAGATGAAAACATCTTTACCGCCGGATATTAAAACAGATATCGGTTTTGATGTAACAAAATTTATTCGTGATTCGATTGCAGAAGTTCAACAGACTATTTTAATTGCATTTGGATTAGTTGTGCTGATAATATTTCTTTTCCTGAGAGACTGGCGAACCACAATTATCCCTGTTATTGCCATACCTATTTCTCTTATCGGCTCATTTTTTATAATGTTCATTGCAGATTTCTCAATTAATGTTTTAACTCTTCTTGGAATTGTGCTTGCAATAGGTCTTGTTGTTGATGATGCAATAGTTGTGCTTGAAAATATTTACGCAAAGATTGAAAACAGAATGGAACCAACGGAAGCAGCAAGAAAAGGTGTTGCGGAAATTTTCTTCGCAGTAATTTCGACTACGGTTGCACTTGCTTCAGTTTTTTTGCCCGTTATCTTTTTACAAGGATTGACAGGAAGGTTATTCAGAGAGTTTGGTATTGTAGTTGCCGGAAGCGTTATTATTTCATCTTTTGTTGCTCTCACATTAACACCAATGCTCAGTTCAAGAATTCTGAAGAAAAGAGAAAAACACAATAAGTTTTATGAGCTAACGGAACCTTTCTTCAGAAAAATTAATGAAACCTATAAAAAACATTTAACTTTTTTTATGAGTAAAAGATGGCTGACGTTTCCGGGTATTGCTGTTATTATTGTAATGAGCTATTTCCTTTTCAGATCTATTCCTTCGGAGCTTGCGCCTCTTGAAGACAGAAGTCGTTTAGTATTATCAGTAACCGGTCAGGAGGGTGTTACTTTTGAGTATTTAGATAGATTTATGGATGAATTAGTTGAAGTTATTAGTGATAAGGTTCCTGAAAGAGAAGGAATTATTTCTGTTACTTCGCCCGGATTTGGCGCATCAAGCTCTGTTAATTCCGGTTTCGTAAATTTAATTCTTAAACAACCAGATCAAAGGAAAAGATCACAACAACAAATTGCTGATCAGCTTACTCCTGCTATTAACATACTAACGGGAGCAAGAATTTTTATTACACAGCAACAAACAGTTGGTGGCGGAAGACGCGGAGGATTGCCCGTACAGTTTGTTATTCAAGCTCCAAACTTTGAAAAGCTGCGTGATTTCCTCCCTAAATTTTTAGATGAAATAAGAAATCATCCGATCTTTGCTGTTTCCGATGCAAACCTGAAATTCAATAAACCCGAGATACGGCTTTCAATTGATAGGCAGAAAGCCATTGCATTGGGAGTTTCCACAAGCGATATTGTACAAACAATTCAAGCTGCTTTTAGTGGACAACGATTTGGATTTTTCATCAAAGATGGAAAACAATACCAGGTTATCGGTCAGTATGATAGAGAAAATCGTGATGCACCTATAAATCTGAAATCAACGTATGTGAAGAACAATCGAAGTGAAATGATTCAGCTTGATAATGTTGTGTTAGTTGAAGAGCAGAGCACACCGCCACAGTTGTTCAGGTTTAACCGTTATGTCTCTGCAACAATATCGGCAGGATTGGCGCCAGGAAGAACCTTGGGCGAAGGCATAAACACAATGTATGAAATTGCCGACAAGGTTTTAGATGAAACATTCACAACTGCTCTCGATGGTCCTTCAAAAGATTTTATGGAAAGTTCATCAAGTCTGTTGTTTGCTTTTATACTCGCACTTGGATTGATCTATCTTGCCCTTGCCGCTCAGTTTGAAAGTTTCCGTGATCCATTCATCATTCTTTTCACTGTTCCGCTTGCTCTTGCCGGCGCACTTTTAACTCTATGGTATTTCAATGAAACGCTGAATATTTTTAGCCAGATTGGAATTATTATGCTTATCGGATTAGTTACAAAAAACGGAATACTTATTGTTGAATTTGCAAATCAAAGAAAAGCTGCCGGACTTGAAAAAACCGAAGCAGTTATCAGTGCAGCAATTGCTAGACTAAGACCAATTTTAATGACCAGTCTTTCCACAGTATTGGGAATTCTTCCTATTGCCCTTGCACTTGGTGCCGGTTCTGAGAGCCGTGTTTCGATGGGTATTGCTGTAATCGGCGGATTGATATTTTCAACCTTCCTTACTTTGTTCGTTATTCCTGCTATGTATTCCTTTCTTTCAAGAAAAACTGCTTCTGTGTCGAACGTTACCGAATAGGTTATTTATTCTTTTTCTTCTGAGATTCTTACTTTAAAAAATGTTAAATTTTAAACTAATAATTTCAATTTAAATCTATGCACATTTGCATTTTTGAAGATAAAAAGTTTTCCGATTTTGAACCATTGATATTCTGCAGACCGGTTTATGATTTTAGTATAAGTATTGAAACCCCTAAGAGTATGACTTCAAGAAGAAAAGTTGAATTTACACCGGATGATGAAAATCTATTTCGTGATATATTTAAATTGACACAGTACGATAGAGATTAGAAAGGATTTAAGTTTGTGGAAGAATTAGAGAATAAAGAACAAGAAATTAAATCGGAAGAGAGTGTTACCGGTGATGAACCTATAACAGTGCATAATGTTAAAGATCTTTATTCGGGTGTTAGAGGATTAGCAGTAAAAATACTCAATCGTGTAGAGCGATCTGATGCTTACCTTGAACGACTTCTTGACAATGAAATGCGTAACTCAGAATTAGTCGGACCCGATAAAGCACTGCTTTATGAAATTGTTCACGGAGTTGTAAGATGGATGGGAAGATTGGATTGGGTTCTGAATGGCTTTTATAAAGGTCAATTTTCCAAAGCCATTCCTAATCTTAAGAATGGATTGCGTGTTGCTTTATATCAAATACTTTTTCTTGATAGGATTCCTGATCACGCTTCAGTTAATGAAGCCGTTGAGTTTGTCAAAAAACTCCAGGGACAAAAACCTGCAGATCTTACTAATGCAATTCTCCGCAATATCATAAGAAGCAAGAATGCTATCAGGTATCCGGATCCCGTGGAGGATTTAATAGGTTATCTTGCTGCGTACTATTCTCATCCTTCGTGGATGGTAAAAAGATATGTTGCAAGATTCGGGCGTGAAGAGACCGAAAAATTACTTCAGGTAAATAATGAAAAACCATATCTTACTCTCAGAATAAATTTACTTAAAACTAATATTGAGGACTTCAGAAACCTTATGGAATCTGTTGGCTTGAAATATAGGAACGGAAAATATTTCCAGGAATTTGTTCAATTACAGAATCTTACTAATATAACTGCATGGGAATATTTTGGGAAGGGTTATTTTAATATTCAGGATGAAAGCACAGGACTTGCCTGCCATTTACTTGGTGTCAGTGAAAATATGCGTGTGCTTGATCTTTGTTCCGCACCAGGAGGTAAAACAGCATACATTACCGTGATGATAAAAGATAAAGGTGATGTCGTTGCAATTGATAAATTTGAAAGCAGATTAAAATTAGTAAAACAAAATCTTGATAGGTTAGGAATAGAAAGCGTTAAAACAATTGCAATGGATGCTCTTGATTATCAGGATGATAAATTCGATAGAGTTCTTGCAGATGTTCCTTGTACAGGAACCGGAACATTATCGAAGAAGCCTGATATAAAATGGAAAAAAGATATTTTTGATATCAGGAAAATGAATGAACTTCAGTATAAACTTATTTGTAAAGCTGCTGAAATGATGAAGCCCGATGGCGCATTCGTCTACAGCACCTGCTCAATTGAGCCCGAAGAAAATTTTGAAATAGTTAAAAAATTTCTTGACAATCATCCTGATTACAAATTAGACAGGGCTGATGATAAATTTCCTAAAGAGCTTGTGGATGAAAATGGATGCATTCAAACTTATCCGCATGTTCATCAAATGGATGGTGCATTCGCCGCAAGAATAATAAAAGTAAATTAAAAAGAAAAAATTATGCTTGATAAATTTGCAGATGAGCTAAGAGAGAAAAGAGAACAGAGCGGAATAACGCTTCAACAAATGGCTAATAAAACCAGAATTGATATAAAGTTTCTTGAAGCTGTCGATCAGGGAAACTTTGCTTTTCTTCCAGAGCTTTATGTTAAAGCATTTATTAGACAATATGCTAAGGTTGTTGGCATTGACGAAGAGCAGGCAATAAAGCGTTATGAAGCGGCAAAACAAGGAAGATTGTTTCAGCAAGAAGAACAAATTTTAGAGCCGGAGACACCGTCGCAGCAAGAATCACCAGCCAAACCTCCAATTATTGCACATACACATAAACCTAAACAGAAGTTAAAGTCCTATAACGATCCTTCCATTGAAAAGCCTGAAACTGGAGATGAACAAGTAAAAATTGATAAAATGTTAATCCTTGCTGCTGTTGCCGGAGTTTTTATAATAATTATTTCTATCTATTTCCTTTTTATTCGCGATACCTCAGAAATAATCGTTGCTGAGAAACCGTATGAAGAAGTAATTCAGGAAAATCAGCAAAGGTATGTGGAAGAAACTACTGAAGGAACTTCTGGCTCAATAATATCATCTTCCGATAGTTTGTATTTGAAATTTGTTTCTTCAGAAACTTCATGGATTTTTATTGTTATAGATAATGTAAAAATAGAGGAATTTACTTTGGCCCCTAATAATGAAAAGATTGTTGTTGCCGGAAATAATTTTAAAGCAACCGTTGGAAACTCTGGCGGAGTTAAACTTACGCTAAATAATAATCCTGTTGATTTTTCAGGAAGAAGCGGTTCCGTTCGTCATTTCAATCTTGATAGACAGGGTTTACAGTATCTTAATACACCACCTAAATTAGATCGTTGATAATGGCTGGTGATGTAAATAAAAGAATTGAAGAGTTAAGAGAAATTATTAATGATCACGATTATCATTATTATGTTCTTACAGAACCGGTAATCAGCGATGAAGAATATGACAAACTTTATAAAGAGCTTGAGAAACTTGAAAATGAAAATCCCCATTTAATCACACCTGATTCACCAACGCAAAGAGTAGGAAAAGATTTAACAAAAGTTTTTAATCCGGTAACTCATAAAATTCCGATGTTAAGCCTTGCCAATAGTTACGATGAGGCAGATGTTTTAGATTTTGATCGAAAAGTAAGAGAAGCATTGCCTGAAAACGAAAAAGTAGAATACGTTGTTGAATTAAAAATTGACGGGGCTTCCGTTAGTTTGAATTATGTAAACGGGATATTAAAAACTGCTGCAACCAGAGGTGATGGAACAACCGGAGAAGAGGTAACTAATAATGTAAAAACAATTCGCTCTATTCCTTTAAAGTTAAAAAATCTGAAATCCATTAAATACAGTTTGAATGATTTTGAAGTGCGCGGCGAAATTTTTATGAAGATAGATGATTTCCTTAAACTGAATAAAGAAAGAGAAAATCTAGGTGAAAAACTTTTTGCCAATCCGCGTAACTCAACTGCGGGAACATTAAAACTTCAGGATCCAAAAATAGTTGCAAAAAGAAAACTAAACATTTTCTTATACTCGCTAATTAGCATTGAAGATGAATTAGAATCGCAGGTAGAAAATCTAAAACTACTGAAACAGTCGGGCTTCAGCGTTAATCCCGAATATAAAGTTTGTAAAAACATTGAAGAAGTTCTTGAAGTCTGCCGTATGTTTGAACAGATTCGTGATTCACTTGATTATGAGGTTGATGGTGCAGTAATAAAAGTAAATTCCATCCGGCAGCAGAATATTCTGGGCAGTATTGCAAAATCACCACGCTGGGCTGTTGCTTATAAGTTTAAAGCTAAACAGGCTTTCACGTTTGTCAAAGATATAACCTGGCAGGTTGGAAGAACGGGTGCTGTTACTCCAGTTGCAGAACTTGAACCTGTATTTCTCGCGGGATCAACTATAAGTCGTGCAACATTACATAACTTTGATGAAATTAAAAGAAAAGATATTAGAGTTGGGGATAAAGTTGTTATTGAAAAAGGCGGTGATGTAATTCCTAAAGTTGTTTCGGTTGTTTTAGAGGAACGACCTAAAAATAGCAGAGAAACGTCTCCACCTGGAAAATGTCCGGAATGTAATTCTTCAATCAACAAAACTGAAAATGAAGTAGCTCTATATTGCGAAAATCCCGAATGTCCTGCACAGATAAAAGGAAGGCTTGAACATTATGCTTCACGCGGGGCAATGGACATTGAAGGACTTGGTGAAGCGATAATAGATCTTTTTGTTGATAAAGGATTTTTAAAAACTTTTACAGATATTTATGCACTAAAAAATAAACGTAAGGAATTAATTCAAATTGAGCGACTTGGAGAAAAAAGTGTTGATAATCTTCTAAGTGCAATTGAAAAAAGTAAAACGCAACCTTTTCATAAAATATTATTCGCACTTGGAATAAGGTATGTTGGTGCCGGTGCCGCAAAAAAACTTACAGATCATTTTGGTTCTATTGATATTATGATGAAGGCAACAGAAGATCAGATAGCTGAAATTCATGAAATAGGTCCGAGCATTAGCAAGAGCTTAAAACAGTTCTTTACGCAGGAATCAAACTTGAAGCTTATTTATAAATTAAAATCCGAAGGATTGATTTTTTCATCTGAAAAGAAGAAAATAAAGGATAACTTGTTTAACGGAAAAACAATTGTTTTAACGGGAACATTAAAATCCTATTCCAGAGACGAAGCAGGAGAGAAAATTATTTCGCTTGGTGGAAAAGTAACTTCAAGCATAAGCAAAAAAACCGATTATGTTGTTGCAGGAGAAAATGCCGGCTCAAAATTTGTAAAAGCGAAGGAACTTGGAATTAAAATTATAAATGAAACTGAATTCATAAAAATGCTTAAAGATCAAGAATAGAATGATTGAATATTTAAAACAAAAAACGGCAAAGTTTTTAGTTAATAAAAAGCTTCAACACGGCAGAAGCGAAAATATTTCTTTCTCTGCTGCATTTAAAAGATCTTTCTACTTTTTAGTGGTTCTTCCAGATGACGAAAAAGATTTTCATGCTTCTTTACAAGTATTAAGATTCCTCGATGAGAATAAAAAAAGTTTTCAAGTTCTTACACGAGATTACAGAGTTAGTCTTCTTCCGCAGATTTATAGAACAAGAGCAATTGAGGTAGGAATTGCCGAGCTTACAAAGCTTGATCTTCCAAATCGTAAGCTTACTGCAAAGCTTGGAAGTATGCGGTATGATACAGTGATTGATCTGAATAGAAGTGAAGTTTTATTCGCGATTTACATTTTGAAATCTATTCCGGCGAAAGTACGAATCGGGTTTAAGAAAAAAGGAAGTGATAAGTATTATAATCTTCAATTACCAAATACTGAAGAAAAACCGGAGAAGTCATATAATAATTTTTTAAATTATCTTAAAATGTTTTAAGGATTCTTTATGAATTTTGAAACCAAAAAAATCGGTGATATTACAGTCTTCAAACTAAACGAAAAAAGATTAGACACCAATATATCGGGCTTGTTAAAAGGTGAATTTACGATGCTGCTTAAAGTGGAAGGCGTTAACAAATTAGTAATTGATCTTAGTGAAGTTGAAAGCTGTGACTCATCCGGTTTAAGCGCCATACTTATTGCAAACAGAATCCTTTCAAACGGTGAAGGACATATAAGACTTTCTGCACCATCTGAGAAAGTATATTCGTTAATTAAAATAACTCAGCTTGAAAGAGTATTGCCCGTAACTCAAACAGTTGATCAGGCAGTAGAAGAGTTAAAAGGAGTTTAATTGTTGGGAGCTGCTAATGTTGATTATTTTATTATAGCAGCTTATCTGGTTGGTGTAGCAATCTTCGGAATTGTTTCAGGAGGAAAGCAAAAATCAATTCAGGATTATTTTTTAGGATCACAAGTGGTCCCGTGGTGGGCGGCTTGCTTTTCTATTGTTGCTGCCGAAACAAGTGCGCTTACTTTTATTTCAATTCCCGGTCTTGCTTACTTAACTAATCTTAACTTTCTTCAGGTTACAATTGGATATTTGCTCGGAAGAATAGTAGTCGCAACAGTTCTTCTTCCTCAATATAGTAAAGGAAATTTAAAAACCGCTTACACTTTTCTTGAAACAAGATACGGCGGGAAAACAAGATCTTTTGCTTCGGTTGTATTTATTTTTACCCGAATCGCTGCAGATGGAGTAAGACTATTTGCAACTGCAATTCCAATTTATCTTATGCTAAATATTGATCCGATGATTGCGATAGTTATCGTAGCTGTTGTATCGCTGATTTATACTTACACCGGCGGAATAAAAGGAATAATCTGGGTTGATGTTATTCAAATGACAATTTATGTCGGCGGGGCAATCATAGCCGGAATTTTTATTATTTATCATCTTCCTGATTCTTTATCATCAACATTAAGCAGTGCTTCGATATCTGATAAATTAAGTTTTATAAATTTAGGATTTGATAAAGGTCTTTCCGGTTTCTTAAGTGATCCATATACTTTAATCGGCGGACTAGTCGGCGGCGCCTTTTTGTCTATGGCTTCGCACGGAACAGATCAGTTAGTTGTTCAGCGATTACTTGCGATAAAAGATTTAAAGGGAAGTCAAAAAGCTATTGTTGGGAGCGGGATAATCGTAATAATGCAATTTGCTGTTTTCTTATTGCTCGGTGTTTTACTTTATGCGTTTTATGGACCAATGGACTTAAGATCTGATGAAATTTTTCCAAAGTTTATAATAGAAGTATTACCAATTGGATTAACAGGAGTTATCATAGCAGCTTTACTTGCTGCGGCAATGTCAACACTTGCCGGGTCAATGAGTTCACTTTCATCTTCAATGATGATGGATTTATATCTTCCCTTAACTAAGAAAGAACTCAATGACCAGCAAAAACTTAGAATCTCAAGGTTGTTTACTATTGTTTTTGGATTTTTGTTAGTGCTATCGGCATTCTTTTTTAAGGAAAGTTCGCAGGCAGTTGTTGAAATTGCATTAAGCATTGCCTCGTTTACTTATGGCGGATTGCTTGGTACTTTTCTGCTGGGAATATTCTTCCCAAAATCCAAGCAGGAAGATGCTCTTGCCGGATTTGTTGCAGGAATTTTTATAATGATAACGGTTATTTCGCTTAAGTTAGTTGCATGGACGTGGTTCACTTTTGTGGGAGTTCTGGCAACCTTGCTTGTTGGAGGATTGCTTTCAAAGTATAATGATAGAAATTCATAGCTTATTAGATTAATATCTAAATTGTGTATTATTTAATTCGTTTTGAAAATCAGATACCGGATACTCGATTCTGGTGTCTTGCAAAATGGAGATAAAATTTTGAATTTACTCTATTGTCTCCAGTATCCAGTATCGTGCATCCGGAAGCTAGTATCAAGAATCTAAGTATAGATTGGTCATAGTTGTGAAATTATTAAAAGACAATCTTAACAGACTACGAAATTACATCGAGCGGATAAATTTTGATTTTATAACCGGCAAAGATTCTCTCGATAGAATTTATGGTGGCAGTAAACCATTTATCTTCAGGAAAAGCGGGCAGATATTTCTATTAGTTACTGCTGTAATAATTGGTGTACTCGGTGCTTATGGAGCTATTCTATTCAGATATTTATATAAACTCTCTTATCACTTCTTTTTTTCAACCAACAGCTACGAAACATCTATACTGTTTCAGATTCCATGGTGGATAAGACTAATTGTGCCGGTAATTGGCGGTTTGTTGATCGGTCTGATTATAACTCGAATTGCTCCTGAGGTTAAAGGTTCCGGTGTTCCGGAAGTAATGGAAGCATTTGCCACTAAAGGCGGAATCATCCGGTTCAGAGTTTTTATTTCCAAAGCAATTACATCAGCAATTACAATTGGTTCAGGAGGTTCTGCCGGAAGAGAGGGTCCTATTGTTCACATTGGTGCCGCAATAGGTTCTGCTATAGGACAGGTCCTGAAAGTTAATACGCGCCAACTTAGAACATTTCTTGCCTGTGGTGCTGCAGCAGGTTTGTCAGCAACATTCAATGCTCCAATTGCAGGAGCAATCTTTGCAATAGAAATCATTATTGCAGACATGCGTGTTGTAAACATGCCTCCTATAATCATATCATCAGTAGTTGCTACTGTTGTATCAAGATATTATCTGGGAGATTATCCCGCTTTTATTGTTCCAGCTTATGATATGCTTGATGCAAGAGAATTGCTCATTTATGCAGCACTTGGAATAATAGCCGGGTTAGTATCTGTCATTTTCATAAATTTATTTTTAAACACCCGTAAATATTTTGAAGCAGCTAAAGTACCGCTTTGGCTAAAACCTGCGATTGGTGGATTGGCTGTGGGAATAATTGGAATATTTCTTCCACAGGTTTTTGGTGTTGGATATGAATCTATAAATGATGCTGTATGGAATAACCTGGAACTTAAAATGTTGTTACTGCTTCTCGGTGGCAAGATGATTGCTACCGCTTTCACGCTTGGTTCAGGCGGTTCGGGTGGAGTGTTTGCCCCATCAATTTATTTTGGTGCAATGCTTGGTGCTTCAACGGGCATCATAGCAAATATGCTGTTCCCGCAATGGACGGCATCTCCCGGTGCTTATGCTTTGGTTGGAATGGGTGCAATGCTTTCAGGTGTAACTCATATGCCTATAACTGCAATACTGATGGTTTTTGAATTTACAAATAATTACCTGATTATTCCCCCTTTAATGATTGCCAGTATAATTTCGGTTTTGCTATCTAACCAGATTGCAAAAAGATCTATTGAGACTGCAATTCTTGAAAGCAAAGGAATTAATATTCATGATAAAAGAGAAGTTAATTTACTGCGGTCAATTTTAGTAAGCAGTGTAATGGAAACGGATCCAGTTCTGATAAAACGAACATCACCATTTTCAGAAGTCATTACAAGTTTGTTAAGCGGCAAAAGTCATTTTGCAATAGTTGTTGATGAAAAAGATTCCTACATCGGATCAGTTGAATTAAATGATATTCGTGAACTTATTCTTGATACAGAATCCGTCTCTCCTACTTTAATTGCAAGCGATGTTGCAAATTCAAACATTCCATTTATTTTGCCGGAAGACAATCTTGACCTGATTATGCACATTTTCGGACGCGTAGAGAAAGATCATATTGCTGTTTGTAATAATATACAGGAAAAGAAAGTAATTGGTATTGTTACAAAAAGTGCGGTGATAAATGCATACAATATGAGGATTTTTCAGGAAGATCTAACCGGAGGATTTAGCTCATTGATTGATTCAGCCGATGAATCACGGTCGATTGAAGTTTTAGGCGGAATGCATATTTGTGAAATTGATGTACCTGTTTCGTGGATTGGAAAAACAATTAAGGAAATTGATATTCGTAAAAAATATGAACTTGAAATTTTAGTAGTTCATCATTTTGGGGGCGACTCGGATGATAAAAGTAGCCGTCCCGGAGAGTTTCCGTCTCCGTTACTAATTTTACAACCGGGCGACAAATTACTTGTTCTTGGTAAACCGGAAATAATAGAAAAAATTCAAAAAGCTTAACTTGTGTTGCGGAGGAATACATGCAACTAATTGATTACATAATTCTTATCCTTTACTTTATCATATCAATTACCATTGCAATTATCTATTCCAAAAGAGCCGGAAAAAGTACAAGTGAATTTTTTCTTTCCGGAAGAAATTTGCCCTGGTATCTTGCAGGACTGTCCATGGTTGCTACAACATTCGCTGCCGATACTCCGCTTGCAGTAACAGAACTGGTTTCAAAAAATGGAATTGCCGGCAACTGGATATGGTGGAATTTTGCTTTCGGTGGGATGCTTACAGTATTTTTCTTTGCAAAATTATGGCGAAGAGCGGGAATAATGACTGAAGTAGAATTTGCCGAGTTTCGTTATTCAGGAAAACCAGCAAGATTTTTAAGGGGCTTTCGTGCTCTTTATCTTGGTCTTTTTATGAATGTTATTATTATGGGCTGGGTAAACAAAGCGATGGCTTCCATCATTCACGGAATATTCGGTGTACCGGAATCAGAAGTATTACTTTATGTTTTTTTGTGTATGCTTTTAGTTGCCCTGTATTCCGCACTTTCAGGTTTGTGGGGCGTTGTTGTTACGGATGTTTTCCAATTTGTTATTGCTATGGCTGGATGTATTATTCTTGCAATTCTTGTAGTTAACTCTCCTCAAATAGGTGGAGTTGAGGGATTACAAAACAATCTTCCCAATTCTGTTTTTAATTTTTTTCCTGAATTCAATAGTGTTGGTGAAGCAACGGGAGCGTTCGCTTTAACAATTTCATCGTTCCTTGCGTATATAGGAATTATTTGGTGGGCTTCGTGGTATCCGGGGGCTGAGCCCGGCGGTGGCGGCTATGTTGCACAAAGAATGATGTCTGCTAAAGATGAAAAACATTCATTGTTTGCAACTTTATTTTTTCAGGTTGCTCATTATGCTATAAGACCGTGGCCCTGGATAATAGTAGGACTTTGTACTTTAATTCTTTATCCTGAACTTCAGGATGGAAATACAGGATTGGGTTTCATCTATGCAATCAACGATTTTCTACCTGCCGGATTGAAAGGATTGTTAGTTGCCGCTTTCTTTGCAGCTTATATGAGCACAATTGCAACACATCTTAATTGGGGAACATCATATATTATTAACGATTTTTATCAGCGGTTTATAAATAAAGGCAAAGATGAAAAACATTATGTTATTGCATCACGTTTAAGCACAATTGGCTTAATGATAGTTTCTGTTATTGTTACTTTGTTTATTAACAGAATTTCAGGTGCATGGGAATTTATTATGGAATGCGGTGCGGGAGTTGGATTAGTTCTTATTCTAAGATGGTTTTGGTGGAGAGTGAATGCCTGGTCTGAAATTTCTGCAATGATAACTCCCTTTATTGTATATCCGGTACTTTTACAGTTTGATATAAAATTTCCCGATACACTTTTTATAATCGTTCCAATTACAACTTTGGTTTGGCTTACTGTTACATTTCTTACCAAGCCGGTTGATGAGAAAGTGCTGCATAGTTTCTATGAAAAAGTTCATCCTGGTGGAGTTTTATGGACGAAAATTTCGTCTGCCTTACCTCACGTTAAAAGCGATACTGGTTTTCTAAGTATGTTTCTTAACTGGATATTTGGAGTTATTTTAGTTTATTCAATTTTATTCGGAACAGGAAAATTGATTTTCGGCGAAATGATTAATGCATTTATGTATTTTGCCGCTTCAATTGTTTCAGTAATTGTTATTTACAGAAACTTATCAAACAAAGGTTGGAAAACCGTAATTAAATAAAATGTTATTTTCTAAAATTCTTAAGGACATAAAGCTCGTTGTATTTGATTTAGATGGTACATTGCTGAGCGACGATGGAAAAATTGGCGAAGAAACAAAAAGCCTTGTAAAGGAATTGAAAAAAAATAATGTAAGATTTTCCTTTGCTTCAGGCAGACTTCATTCAGCAATTGTAAAGTTTACCGAAGAGCTGGATATAGACATGCCTGTAATTTCTCTTGATGGGGCATTGATTAAGAACAGCAGAGATAATACGGTTTTATATGAATCATTTATAAGCAAAAGCCACGTTAAGAAAGCCTTAAAGTTATCTGATATGTATCTTGTTAATGCTGTTTTATGCCATGCAGATGCGATTTATTATACTGATCAGAACTCTATTATTCCTCAGATAACAGATAAGTTCGGTGCAAGGTTTAAAGAAGTTGAATCTTATGACGAATATCTGGATAATACTCTTGAAGTATTTTTTGCCGGCGATAATAGACGTGCAGTCACTTTTCTTAGAGATAAGATGAGTTTTCCTTTTACATTCGGATGTTCTTCTTCTTTTTACCGTTCACACTCAAAAGAGAATATTTATTATCTTGAAATAAGAAAATCTGGTTCCACAAAAGGGAATGCATTAAAAAGACTTCTTAAATATTTAAATTTATCTGAAAATGAAGCTGCTGTTGTTGGCGATTGGTATAATGATATTTCTATGTTTAAAACCAACTCATTCAAGGTTGCCGTTAGTAATGCAGTTGCAGAACTTAAACGCAACGCTGACTACGTTACTAAAAGATCGAATAATGAAGATGCTGCCGGAGAGTTCCTCAGCCTTATCTTAAAATACAAGAAAGGAAATTGAATGGAGGACTACTTAAACATCGATACTAAAAAAGGAATCAAAAGAAAAATCCTGATCGGGCTGACTACCATTTTTCTTATTGTAATTATGTTTCCCAAGGGTGAGTCAATTGAATATGAAGTAACAGAAGGAACTATCTGGATTCACGATGACCTTATTGCTCCGTTCAGCTTTCCAATCATAAAAGAGAAAACAATTTATCAGGCAGAAATAAAGGATGCCGAAGAATCTGTCTATCCTGTTTTTATCAGAAAAGAATTACTTGGTGCCGATTCAGTTCAAAAATACGCAGCTTATCTTATAAATATTATTGATGATAATCTTCAGAAAGAAGATGGTAGTATTATTAATCCCACTTTTCTGAGTTCAAATTCCTTTAATAAATTTTTAAATATCAGAAAACTTCAAAAAGGTATGATCAGGGGAGGTGGGGCGGGACTTCAAGAAATATTTTCATCTGTTATGTCCGCGATTGAAAAAGTTGAAAAAATCGGAATACTCAGTGTCAACAGCGATGAAAAGCTAAAAGATAGTATTGCAATCAGGCAGGGAAATATTGATGGGATTGAACCGATAGGTAATTATTTAACAACTGATCAGGCAAGTAAAGAAGTTAGAAACATTATACGCAAGTATAATTTTAATACTGAAACTGAAAATGCAGTTTCAGAGTATGCAATGCGTTTTGTTCTTCCCAATCTTATTTTCGATAGTGTACTGACAAATATAGAAGTAGAGCAGGCAAAAAATAATATATCAAAGTATTCCGGCATTGTTAATGAGAATGAAAGAATTATTGCAAAGCACGATAGAATAACCAAACAGGCTATACTGATAATTGAATCGTTTAAAGAAGCAAAGGGTGTTACAATTGGACAAGTAGGGATGATACTTCAAGCTCTCGGTAAGTTTATTCATATCGGATTGCTGATAGGTTTGCTTACAGTTTATCTCTACTTTTTTAGAAAAAAAATATTTTACGATAACACTAAAATAGTTCTCATTGCAATAGTATTTATATTTGTTTCATTTGTTACATTCTTGGTTAGTCAGATTACAGTAAATGTGCCGATTCATTTCTTGATTTTCGTTCCTGCCGCATCAATGATATTTACAATTGCATTTGATTCAAGAGTAGGATTTTACACGACTGTTATCCTAACTCTTATAACAGGCGCTTTGCGCGGTAACGATTACACTTTTATGGCGATGAATTTCATTGCCGGCGGTATTTCGGTATATACGGTTCGTGACATAAAAAACAGAACACAAATATTCCGTTCGTTTTTGTACATACTTTTTGGTTACTTCGCTTCCATTCTTGCATTCGGACTTGAAAGATTTGCTCCTGTGGATACAATGCTTATTGAACTTGCTTTTGCCGGGTCGAATGCGCTCATAAGTCCTGTACTCACCTATGGTTTATTAATATTCTTCGAAAGAATTTTTAAGATAACAACAGATCTTACTTTACTGGAACTCTCTAATTTCGACAGACCGATACTCAAAGAACTTACAAGAAAAGCGCCCGGGACTTTTAATCATTCTCTTATTATGGGAAATCTTGCTGAAGCTGCTGCCGAGAAGATTGGAGCAAATCCGCTTCTTGCTCGGGTTGGTGCATATTATCACGATATAGGAAAAACAATTACTCCTTTGGGATTTGTCGAAAATCAAATGGGCAGCCAGAATATTCATGAAGAACTTAAACCTGAAGAAAGTGTGCAAATGATTGTGCGCCACGTTAAGGAAGGAATTGATTTGGCAATTGAAGAAAAACTTCCAAAAGAAATTATAGATTTTATTCCGATGCATCATGGCACAACCATAATAACTTACTTTTATGAAAAAGCAAAAGAATTATACGGCGAGGAAAATGTGAATCCCGATGATTACCGTTATCCGGGTCCAAAGCCAAGAACAAAAGAAACAGCAATTGTAATGTTAGCAGATGGTTGTGAATCTGCGGTTAGATCAATCACAGAACCAGATCAGCAAAAAGTTGAAAATATGATAAACAACATTGTAAACTCACGAATTAAAGAAGGACAGTTAGATGAAGCGCCTATAACATTCAGAGATATTACTATTATAAAGAATTCCGTTAAAACTATTCTGCTTGGTCAGTATCATAAAAGAATAAAATATCCGAAGCAGGAAGAAATGGAAAAGGACAATACCTCCGAAAATGGTAAGTAATGGAAATTTTTCTTAAAGAATATCTTGCGGTTCTTAAATTAGAAAGAAATCTGTCCGTTAATACGCTAACTTCTTACAACAACGATATAAAATCATTTATCCTTTTTCTTAAAGAAAAAAAAATTGATGATCCTTCCGTAATTGATTCTAAAATTCTTACTGAATTCTTTAAACTTCTTAAGGATGCCGGATTAACATCAACTTCTGCAGCAAGATATCATTCCTCAATAAAAGGTTTTTTTTCATATCTTCATCAGAATGCTTACATAAAAACAAATCCTGTTGAGAAACTTAATCCGCCAAAGCTCAGCAGAAGACTTCCGGTTGTACTCAATATAAATGAAGTTGATAAAATTCTGGATTCACCCGATATATCTGTTAAATTTGGATTGAGAGATAAAGCAATATTGGAAATTCTATACGCTTGCGGTTTAAGAGTATCTGAATTAATTAATCTTAAGATATCTAATCTTTATCTAAATGACGAAGTAATAAGAGTTTTTGGCAAAGGTTCAAAAGAAAGATTAGTGCCGATAGGGAACAGTGCAATAAAATGGACGAAAAAGTATCTTACAAAAAGTCGTCCCTTGCTTGAAAATAAAATTAAAAGTGAAAACATTGTTTTTCTGAATACAAGAGGAACAAAGTTTTCAAGAATGGGTGTTTGGAAAATTATTGATTTCTATTCAAAGCAAGCCGGAATAGAAAAAGAAGTTCATCCGCATACTTTCAGGCATTCCTTTGCAACACATCTTATTGAAGGTGGTGCAGATTTAAGAGCAGTGCAGGAAATGCTTGGACATTCGGATATTTCAACCACACAGATTTATACTCATATAGACAGAGATTATATTAAACAAGTTCATCGAGATTTTCATCCACGAGGTTAAGATTTGGAAAATATTCAGGTAAGCGAGAGACTGATTTCATTTTTATTGTTTATTCCGATTTTCCTTTTGTCGCTGACAGTGCACGAACTTGCTCATGCTTTCACTGCTTATAAAAAGGGTGACAACACAGCAAAAAATGCCGGGAGGCTTACATTAAATCCGATTAAACATCTGGATATTGTTGGTTCGGTTATAATGCCGTTTGCATCATTTGCCTCGGGATTTTTACTGATTGGCTGGGCAAAACCTGTTCCTGTTAACAGAAATAATTTTAAAAATCCTTTAAAAGATGATGCAATAGTTTCTTTTGCGGGACCAATATCAAACTTTATTCTTGCAATTATTTTTGCTCTTATACTGTCGTTATTTTATAATTTTCAGTTATCATCTTCGGGAATAGTTATCAACCTGCTTTGGTATGGCGTGTTCTTTAATATTTTTCTTTTTGCATTTAATCTTCTTCCGATTCCGCCGTTAGATGGTTCGCACATTTTATTTGATTTGTTTCCGAATCAATACACTGCAAAGTATCTTGGTATTGGTTTTTACGGAACAATAATATTGTTCTTATTTATTTACAGTCCGCTGTGGAAATATTTTTTCGGAATGATAAATTTCATTATTAGTTTTCTTCTTTCATTAACGGGAATGCCGGTTGTTTAAAACAATATTAAATATGTTGCTTATCAGCTTTGTTTTATTGAGCTGTACTGATAATACAGAAGATCGATTATTTGATAGTAATAACAACAAGGATGAAAAAATATTTCCATCTCCGAAAACATTTTATTTTGTGGGAAATACAGAATTGAATCCCGGGGTTTACAAGTATAACTTCAGCAGCAAGAAATCAACTATATTCTGGAATAGCAGAAGCGAAAAAGTAATTGATCTTATTAATTCGGGAGATTTTAAAACAACATTCTTTATAACAGCAAGAAGATACGGAGCTGCAGGTTCTTTCCCTTTTGTAGAAAAAGCTAAACTTTACAGGATTTGTCCCGAAACAAAAGAAACATCTCTAATAAGAGATTTAGGTGATGCAATTCAGATTTATGCATACTGGAGTGATGAAGGAAATTTTAATCTTGCAATAAATTCATTTGATCCTAAAATAAACACGTACATTATCCAGAATGAGCAGTTATATAATCAGTTCGGAAAAATATTGACAGACCAATCAGAAACTTTTGATCTTTTGATAAGCGGATATCCTAAATTTAAATTAAAGGAAATAAAATCAACTTCATACAACGGAAGATATAAGATATTCAGTGTTTCAGATTCGATCTTTGTACGGGATTATAAAAACAGAAAGAAAATATTTTTAAAAGAAACAGATCACAGGATCAATGAAGTTGAATGGATACCTGGCAAATCACTACTTGTCTATTCGACTCTTATAAAAGAATATAAAAAATCGACGGAAACAGCATCATTAAATATCATTAATATAAAAAATGAAGAAATAGTAAAAAGTTATAGCGGATCATCACTTAATCGTTTTGCTATCACAAACGATTTCTTGATATTTGATTCAGGATTCAAAATAAATTCTAAAATTCATATTATTAATTTAACGGACTTGCACGAGTTTGATAAAATTAACATTGCAGGAGGCTGCGGATTGAGGAACATTCCCGATAATCCGTTTCTTTGAAATTGAAAACATATCTAAGAATAATTACATACGTTAAACCCTACTGGAAACACATAACCCTTACATTTGTTTTCTCAATTCTTTTTGCGTTGATGAACGGACTTTCGGTCTACTTAACGATACCGCTTCTTGATACTTTATTTCAGGAATCAGCTAGCAAACAAACAATAAGCGAAACACCGATTGAACACACGACTAGCATTCTGCCGGAGTGGATTAAAGGATTAGAAGAAGATGTGGTAACTTCGTTTAATGATTTTATCCTTAGCGGTGACAAATCGGATGTGTTAATTAAAATCTGTCTGCTTATTCTTATTGCATTTTTCTTAAAAAATGTTTTCGGATATCTGCAAGGGTATTTCATGGCCGTTGTTGAATATGGCGCAATGAAAGATCTTCGTGATGATGCTTTCAATCATCTTCACAAACTTCCGATAAGCTATTTCAAGAAAGAACGAACCGGCAGTCTTATTTCCAGATTTACTAACGATGTTAACATTGTACAGTCAAGTATATCTGCTACGTTTTCAAATCTCATAAAAGAACCGCTAACAATAATTGTTTTTATTGGTATAGCCTTGAGTATAAGCTGGGAGCTGACATTATTAGCTTTCATCATTCTGCCTTTTTCTACTACGGTAATAATCTGGATCGGATTAAAGCTAAGAAAACAAACTACGGTAATTCAAAAGAAACTTGCCGATATAACAAGTGTGCTTCAGGAAACAATTTCCGGAGTTAAAATTGTAAAAGCATTTGGAATGGAACCTTATGAGAATAAAAGATTTTCCGGTGAAACCAAAAGCTTTTTCAGATTGATTTTAAGAATTGTGCGGATAAGAAATGCATCATCGCCCATCACAGAATTTTTAAGCGTAATAATTGGCGTATTTATTATTTATTACGGTGGAATACTTGTTCTTGAAAAAGCTACTTTAAGTGCAAGTGAATTTTTGGGATTCCTCTTTGCAATTTTTCAGATGCTCCCGCCTATGAAAGAACTCGGTACTGTAAATAACAGAATTCAGGAAGCAAGTGCAGCGGGAGACAGAGTTTTTGAAATCCTTGATACCGAACCTGATATCAAAAACATGCCGCGAGCAGTTGAATTAAATGAATTTAAAGATGATATAAAATTTCAGGAAGTAACTTTTAGATTTGATGATGCAGATGAAGATGTTTTAAAGGGAATTAGTTTTACCGTGAAAAGAGGAGAGATTGTTGCTTTGGTTGGTCCGAGCGGAGGCGGTAAATCTACTTTAGTTGATCTGATTCCCCGCTTTTATGATCCAACCGGCGGTGCAATTTTAATTGACGGAATTGATATTAGAAACGTTACAATAGAATCATTGCGATCTAAAATGGGAATTGTTACGCAGGAAACATTTCTGTTTAATACATCGGTTAAAGAAAATATTGCTTACGGTCTTGGTAGATTGCTCAATTGAAAAAATTATTAAAGCTGCTCGAACAGCAAATGCACACGATTTTATTTCTGAAATTCCGGATGGCTACGATACAATGATAGGTGAACGTGGAGTGAAACTCTCGGGCGGGCAGAGACAACGATTAACTATTGCAAGGGCGTTACTTAAGAATCCCGATATAATGATCTTTGATGAAGCCACTTCTGCACTGGACAGTGAATCCGAAATACTTGTTCAGCAGGCTATTGAAAGATTAATGGAAAACAGGACAACTTTTGTTATTGCTCACCGATTAAGCACCATAAGGAATGCAAGTAAGATATTAGTGATCGATCGCGGAAAAATTGTACAGTTCGGGAAGCATGAAGAATTGCTTAAAGATGAAAACGGACTTTATAAAAAGCTCTACGAACTGCAGTTCAGAGATCAATAGATTACGTTATGCGGGTTACTTCTAAATTCAACAATAAAATTTCAATCATACTCATAGCCGGGTTATCTTTAAGCTATGTTCTGTCTCTATTCTTACTGCAGCTTTTTGCCGCAATTCTTTTTTTAATTTGGTTGTTTGAGAAGAATTCTGAAAAGAAAAAAGCTTTTGATACTCTAACTTTTATAATTATTGCGTTTGGAATTATGAGGTTACTTTCCATTATCTTCTCTGAGTATCCCTCATCAAGCAACGAATCATTTTATAAAGAAGCACTTTTTTACTTTAGCTTTTTTGCTCTCAGCTTTTATCTTAAAACTTATAATGACAAAGAGTTTGCAGATGTTGTTTTCTTCTTTGTAGCGGGAGCTGCAATAAATGCATTGATCGGGCTTATAAAATTTAATTTAAGTATTGATGAAAGAGCACAATCCTTTTCCTCCGGTTATGCAGCATTTTCATCTTACATGTTGGCGGCATTCGGACTAGCACTTTTCTACAGAAAAAATATTATAAAAAAATATGACAAGTATTTGTGGGGAATATTACTCTCTGTTCTTGCCGCCGCAATCATCACATCACTTGGAAGAACGAACATAGCATTAGCAGCTTTTGTTTTATTCATTGCATTCATATCAAAGCAAATTAAGTTTAAGCTTGTTTTATTTACAGTTATCCTTACAACATTATTTTCTTTTATATCATTTCAGAATAACGAGAAGAGTTCATTAAAGAGTAGAATTGAAAACCCGGCACAACTTTCAGACAGAGATATTTTATTTAAAGGTGCCGAAGAATTAATGTTTGAACATCCGGTGCTGGGTTTCGGACCCAGAACATTTCACGAAATTTTTCCATTTAAAGATGAGTTTACCGATAAAAAAATAGGGGGATGGCACAATGATTTTATGCAAATTTATTTTGAAAGCGGTTTTCTGGGTTTGTGTGCGTTTATAGTTCTACTTTTTTATTTCCTTTTCATCTCTCTAAAAAATCTTAGAAGAAAAAATATCATTGAAGAAAATAAAAAAATTGCGGCAGGTATTTTTGCCGCAACTTTGTTACTAATTGCATCAGGATTAACAGCGGGATTTATAACATCTCCCGTTTTATCAATAGTGTTTGTCTTTTTTATTACAACATCTACTTCAATTCATTATAAAAATCATATCAGTTAAAGAAAAATCTGAACCCTAATCCCGCATTAACACTAAAATCAGTAGCAGGAATTATATCGAGTAAGGGAGCAATTTCGACAAACACATCAACAGGTGCATTTCTTGGAAGCCAGACTAAGCCAACTCCGAATCTTACACCTAATCTTGCGTCTTCATGCTCAACCGTTTTTAATCTGAAACCAGGTCCGTAATACAAAGCAAAGTTTTCTGTTGACCGGAAAATATTTTGATTATGAAAAAGGTAATCCATATGAAAATGAAGTCGTCCTTTATTTATAAAAGAATAACCAAGTCCGAAATCAAGAGCATTCTGACTTGATATCCAGTATTTTGCAGATAATCCGGTTGGTTCACCAAAAATAACTCCTACACCAAATCCTCTTGTTTGAGAATAAGACGATACAGATAATAAAACGAATAATACAGCAATAAGAATCCAGCGTGCTTTCATTAAGCTTTCCCTTTCAATTAATTTTTATTTTCGTTTTTATTTTTCGATTGTGCAATCTTGTTCTAAAGAGATGCCTCCAGAATAATTTTGCTATTTTAAAATCATATTGTTATAAACTTGCTAAAAATAACAAAATTCTAAGAACGAAAACTATGATAAAGTTATTACTTGTTTTTGTGATAAAAGATTCAGATTAAAGTTATATTTTGCAGGTCGAATACTCAATCATTAATTTTTATGGGTCATTATAACACTAATCGGAGCTTCGTCTAATGTCTGCCAATAATGAAATTATGAATAAACTTTCAGAATTATCATCGGAATTTAATTCTTCTAATGAAGTTGCAATTATTCTTGCAGCCGGTCATGGTAAAAGAATAAAATCGCAAAAATCAAAAATGCTTCACAAAATCTGGGGCATTCCAACAGTTGAACGTGTTTACAATGCATGCAAAAAGGGAATTGAAGGTGTTAACACGGTAATTGTTGTTGGTATTAAAGCTCTTGATGTGATGGAAGTAATCGGTAAAAGAGAAAAAAATATTTTTGCTTATCAGGAATTTCAGAATGGAACCGGACACGCAGTTCAAATTGCACTCAAAAGCATTAAAAAAAATCCTGTCAACGGAATTGTTTATGTACTTCCCGGTGATATGGGACTTCTGAATAATACAACCATGGAAAAATTCCGTAAAGATTTTATTGATTCAAATTCCGATATGATAGTGCTTACAGGAATTTATGAGGGTAATCCTTATGATAATTATTACGGCAGAATTATTCGGGTTAAAGAAAATGATATAGATGGAAATACTTCAGGCAACGATAAAGGTAATGTAATTCTGATTGTAGAATACAAAGATATTATGGCACTTTCGGATGATGAGCCTTATGTGGTAAAATATAAAGGAAGAAATTATTCGTATACAAAAGATGAACTAATCCGTAATAATGAGTTTAACTCTGGCGTGTATGCATTTAAGTTTAATAACCTGATTGAACTTGTCAGCAAGCTTTCCAGCGATAATGTTCAGAATGAAATTTATATAACCGAGCTGATTGAACTGTTTAATAAAAGCGGTTATTCTGTTGCCGCGATTAATCCGGAAGAGCCTTATGTTGTAATGGGCTTCAATAATAAATCTGTACTGAAAGAAATGGAAGCTATAGCCCGTGTGAAGGCTTATGAAAAACTGAAAGATATAATTGAAATTGATGATCCCGATGATTTTTTTATTCACGATAAAGTTGTTGAACAACTTCTGGAACAGGATAAAAAAGGTATTCCGCTTGATGTTAAAATCGGTAAAGGTGTTTATATAGGGGCTGATGTTGACCTGCATTACAATGTTGAATTACATAAAAATGTTTTTGTTGATGGAAAAGTTGTTTTTGGCAAGAACTGCAAGGTTTGGGAAAACGTTCATCTATCTACTTTTCCCGGTCAGACTTTCAAGATTGGTGATAATGTTGAAATCCTTTGGGGTGATATTATCAAAGGCAATATTAGTATAGGTGATAATTCAAGAATCGAATCCAGTGTTAATATGACCGGAAGTAATGATTATCCTTTGCGAATTGGAAAGAATGTACTTATCAAGGGAACAAGCTACATTTTCGGTTCTGTAATAGAAGACGGAATTTTTATTGAGCACAGTGTTATAATCCGAAAAAGAATTAAAGCAATCAAAGACAGTAAGGGAAAAATCAAAGCGGTAAAATTTTATTTGCCCAAGCCTAAAGGCAGTGAAATAATAGAAGATTTATAAAAAATCCCCTCCAAAAGAAGGGGACTTCGAATTTTATCTTTTCACGTTTCTCGTTTCTCACTTGATCAGCGTCATCTTCCTTACTTCATTAAATCCATTGGACTCAATACGATAAATATAAACTCCGCTGTTTAATTCTTCTGCGTCGAAGTTAATGATATGTGTGCCTGCCTCTTTAACACCATTTACAATTGTTGCAATTTCCTGTCCAAGTAAATTATAAACAGTAAGCTTTACGTCTTCCTGATTCAGGCAGAGAAAACCTGATAGATGTGTTCGGATTAAACGGATTAGGGAAGTTCTGACGTAAGCTCATATTTTTTAGGAGCACCAAGATCAACTTCAATTATTTTAGAATAACTGAAAGTTCCATCATTATCAATTTGTTTTAAGCGATAAGCATATTTACCAGAAATTACAGAAGCATCAGTGAAAGAATAATCTTTAGGAGAATTAGAATTTCCATAACCTTCAACAAATCCAATTTTTTCCCAGGATAGATTTCTCACTTCGTTCGAAATGACAGTGCGCTCTATATCGAAACCGAAATTATTGACTTCAGTCTCCGTTCTCCAGCTTAACTTAACAGCCGAACCAATTATAGAAGCTGAGAAAGATGAAAGTTCAACTGGTAATGGATTGTCACTTGTGCCACCAACTCCAAACTCGGAAAAACCGGACATACCTGTTCGATGAACTACCGGAGTTGTTGTAGTACCCGTTCCGTCTGAGTGAGTACCATTCAATGTCCAATCGCCCCCGGTCGCTCGTTTTAATAATCTTAAACTTGCAACAACCGATACACCTGCAAATCCATCAGCGGTTAAATCTAAAGAGTAAACTCCTCCCGATAAGCCATCACCAGCGCTAATTGTCCAGTATCCATCTATACCGGCATTAATAATTGAAGTACCACCATCATTAAGAGGTAAACCGGCATTGCCCGGATCAGCTGCAGTGAAGAATGAAGTGAGTGTGCCTCCTGCTGTAGGTGCAGATGTAAAGCTTATGTTTGCCGGTCTGTAATTTGTAGAAGTGCCAATAGGGAATAATACATCGCTTATTGTACTTGCAGCAAACCACCGCCTAAAATTTCCGATTATTGTGCCGGCTGTGCGGGATAATGTTCCCGGTACACTGGAGCTTGTACCTAATGAAAGAGTATTTGCACCTGTGGTAATATTTCCGCTCGTCATAGTTAATGCAGCAGGAAAAGTGGCAGAAGATAATAATGTTATACCAGCAGCATTGTTAATTGTAAAATTAATTGTATTAGAGACAGTTCCACCAGATGTAAAAGTTCTGATTGCTGTTACCATTAAAAATAATAGATCCACTTCCTGTTGATGTTTCGGTGATTGTACCGCCTGTATGAGAAAAGTTACCGGCGACATTTAATGTACCGATAGCCGCACCATCAGACATAAGAAAAGTCCCGTTGCTAAGAGAAAAATTTCCACCGACATTTAATGTTATGGCAGTACTGCTGCCAAGCCTGATAGAACCGCCGGTTTGCGAATAATTTCCAGTAACTGAAGTCGTTCCACTTGCAAGTGCAAGCTGACCAGTACCAGTGCTTTGAAGTGTAAAATTGTCATTTACTGTGAAATATATTTCTAAGAGTTGTAGTTGTTGTCTGGTTTGTACAATCCCATATTAGATTTCCAAATGTTTGTCCCATACCTGATGGGGGAGTGTTAACTATACCTATAATCCTACAAGTTGAATTTGACATGCCACGTAACTGTTGGTATTGTCCCTCCGTTGATATAGTGTATGTAAGTAGATCCGCTGCCAACAAATGCATTAACATTAGTATTTTCATAAACAATCGCTCCGGCGTTTACAATATTTCCATAAGCTGTTAAATCAACTCCGGTTCCATCTGCAATTGTAAAAGTAAAGCCTGTGCTAACTGTAAGTTGACCGCCCGAATTTATTGTAATTTGGTCAGCAGTTCGACTGTCAGTGATCGTGACTATATGTCCGTTTTGGATTGTAATATTATTTGCCTTTATGTCGTTTGGGATAACTTTTGACGAAATCCAGAAGAAACCATTATATCTTTCCCACGTGTCAGAATCATTCCAGTCTCCTGATTGTACACTCCTGAAATCGCCTGAAGTCTGCGGCCATACTGATTGACAAACTAAAAAAATAATTGAAAAAAGTAATCCAAATTTTTTCATAATTATATCATTTAGTAATTGTTATTATTTGCAAACACTTATTATTTTTAATAGATGATAGCTTGAAATAGTTTCCCCAAACCGTCAAATTAATATTACAAAAATTTTACAATAATTGTCAATAAGTATAAGCCATTATTTTTTATTTAGTTGCTGGACTTACCTAAGCAATATTTTAGGTCTATCTCCGAAGACATAGAAAAACAACTGATTAAAAATCCTCCACTAGTTTATCTAAGGCTGAGAGATAAATTACGCTGTCCGCCTCGGCGGAAAGTTTCTCTGTTGCATAACTGCACATCTGGGGTGTTACTGACCGTTTAGTGTTTCAGTGCAAAAGAGGCTGTCTCAAAAGTAAATTTTACTCATTTGTCATTCCCACGAACCTGCCTGCGGTGGGCAGGAGTGGGAATCCATTTTGTTTAATGGATTTTGGATTCCCGTTTTCACGGGAATGACAGGGAAATTCGGACTTTTGAGACAACCACTTCCTTCAAAAAAATCCCCTCCTTGCGAAGGGGATCTCTTAACTTTTGTCCGCCCCAGGTGGACTTATCTTTTATCTTTTGACTTTTATCGTTTTTCACTTGATCAGCGTCATCTTCCTTACTTCATTAAATCCATTGCATTCAATGCGGTAAATATAAACTCCGCTGTTTAATTCTTCTGCATTAAAGTTGATAATATGTGTACCTGCTTCCTTAACTTCGTTTACAAGAGTTGCTATTTTCTGTCCGAGCATATTGTAAACAGTAAGCTTTACATTTCCTGTTTCAGGCAGAGAGAACCTGATAGATGTATTTGGATTAAATGGATTAGGGAAGTTCTGTGCAAGCTCATATTTTTTAGGAACACCGAGATCAACTTCAACTATTTTTGAATAACTGAAAATACCGTTGTTGTCAATTTGTTTCAAACGATAAGAATATGTGCCTGAAACAACAGAAGCATCAGTAAAGGAATAATCTTTAGGAGAATTAGAAGTTCCAAAACCTTCAACAAAACCAATTTTTTCCCAGGACAGATTTTTCACTTCGTTCGAAATGACAGTGCGTTCTATATCGAAGCCATAATTATTCACTTCAGTTTCTGTTCTCCAGTTTAACTTAACAGAAGAACCAACAACCGAAGCAGTGAAAGATGTTAGTTCAACAGGGAGTGGTGCAAGAATTTCTGTCTCCCATAATCCTCTACCGTATGTACCGGCTCTTAATTTATCTGCAACGACACCTCCCCCATAATATATATCAAGTTCAGTAACAACAACATTAGGTAATCCTGTATTATAGGCTGCCCAGTTATTTGTTCCATCCTTTGCATATACACCTAAGTCTGTACCAACAAACAATACATTTCGATCGGTTGGTGTTTTATAGTGCACAATGCACATAACGGGAAGATTAGGTAATCCTGCAGAAATATTTGTCCAGGAGGAACCGCCGTTTGTGGATTCATATACTTTAGCACCATCAGTATAACCACCGAAAGTAATCCAAACTGTATTAGGATCATTATTCTTAACAGCTATATACGTTAGACTATTGGAACTAGCTGGTAATGTAACAGAAGTCCAGTTGGTTGCCCCACCATCTGTTGTTTTCCACATATTTGTTAAATCTGCTGAATAGAGAACATTTGTGTTTGAAGGTGCTATTGCAAGAGAACGCAACTTACTTGACGGACTTAGAATTTGAGAAGCACTTGTCCAGCTGTTGCCCCTATCGGTCGTTTTCCAAATCCTGTCATATCCAGCATAAAGAATGGCACTATTTGTCGGATCCATAATATATGGAGTAACCCATGCCCCTTGAGGCTGACCACCAGGAATATTAGCAGATATTTGAGTAGTTGATAATGTGCTAAAGCCGTTACTACTCCTTTGAATATTACCAAAATACAATGTAACGTACATATATGTTGTTGCACTTGTATGATCAACAATACATTCCATTCCATCACCACCATAAACATCTGTCCAGGTAGGACTATCACACTTTTTTGATCCGTTATCCTGTAACCCGGTAAGAATTATATCGGCATCTGTTTGAGCAACACCAATCCTGTATATCTGGCTTATTACCATTCCATCTGTAAGGTCAGTCCAATTAGTTCCTCCATTAGTTGTTTTGTAAATGCCACCATCATTGCCTTCAAAAAGGATTGTGCCGGTTTGAAAAGCTAAGACATGCTTATCTGCATGTACTTCTGGTGCACCAACAAAATTATAAGCAGGGTGGCTGGTCCACATATTATTAATTGTCCAGTTTACTCCGCCGTCAGTAGATTTCCAGTTATTTATGCCGCCAATATAAACTGTATTTGCATTTGTTGGAGATGCAGCAATACAAAGATCATAAGTTCCCTGTCCGGTATTTGCTCCCGAACCATCACTATAATATCCAAGCATGTTTTGGCTTGTGTTTGTATTTATCTGAGCAAAACTTACTCCGCTATTTGTTGATTTATAAACACCTACTAATCCACCTGAACTATTGCTTACAAGAGCATAGACAATAGCTGAATTATTTGGAGTAACCGCAAGTTCAACACGATAACCATTTGTAATAGTAGCCCCTATTGACCAGCTTGTTCCACCATTAGTTGTTGTGAAAATATAACCTGCACCATATCCCATACTTGAAGCATAAATTGTGTTCGGATCACCTGGCTTGAATTCCATATCAATTAATAGAAATGGAGTATATGGATATATTTTACTCCAGGAAGTACCGCTGTTAGTACTCTTATAAATTCCATCAAACCCGCTAGAATAATCAAGCAAAGAGGCATAAAGAATAGCAGGATTTGTTGGGTGAATTAGTAAACGGGTTACCAGCACTCCGGAGCTTTTTGAATAAGTTAAACCGGTAGCACTCCAGTTTGCTCCGCCATCAGTTGATTTATAAACGCCGACAGTATTATTATCTGCCCACTGTCCTCCTCCCAAAGACCACATGCTGCCACCATCGCGGTCACCGGTGGCTATGTACATAGTATTTGAGGATGTATAATCAGAAGGGATCGCTATATCGCTTACACCAAGCACTGTTTCATTATTATTTAATATTGTCCAACTGCTGCCACCATTAGTTGTCTTCCATATACCGCCAGAGGGGCTTCCGACCCAGATGGTATTTGCATCTGAAGGATGGAATGCAATACAGTTAATCCTTCCAATACCGGCATAACCTCCGGTAGAACTGCTTGTACCTAAATTTACCCAGTTTTCATTAAGCGAAGCTACTTCGTTCTGCTTAATCAAACTTTTTTCATATTCTAAATCAGACGTTGTAGTTGGGAATTCACCGGTTTCAATATTTACTCTGTTTTCCCAATACCATTCCCAGCGTTTAAATATTTTCCAGCCTGGAGCTTTTTTCTTTACTCCATCTTCAATAAAATATCCATCCTTAACATTATATGATTCCCAATAATCATTAAATGCTTTTTGAATTTTGTGTAGAGTAGCTGATTCATCCATACCAGACTTTACCGGTAATGTCTTCAACTGATTTTGTGCAAGAAGGATGTTGTTCATAGAAAGGATTGTGATTAGAATAAGAACTGTAAAACTAAGTGAAATGCGTTTGGTAATTAAAATTGTTAGGAATTTCATTATAACGCTCCTTTATTTTATTTGAATGATACTTTCCCTCCAACGAGTTATTTCTTTATATAAAAATAAGAAAATATCTGTTTTGAATAAAGAAATTTAAAATAAAAAATCCCCTCCGGATGAAGGGGATCTCTTAACTTTTGTCCGCCCCAGCCGACTTATCTTTTATCTTTTGAATTTTATCTTTTTACTTGATTAAAGTCATCTTCCTTACTTCATTAAATCCATTGCACTCAAGGCGATAAATATAAACTCCGCTGTTTAATCCTTCTGCGTTAAAGTTGATAATATGTGTACCTGCTTCTTTAACTCCGTTTACAAGAGTTGCAATTTTCTGTCCGAGCATATTATAAACAGTTAGTTTTACATTTCCTGTTACCGGCAAAGTAAACTTTATTGCTGTATTGGGATTAAATGGATTAGGGAAGTTCTGTGCAAGCTCATATTTCTTAGGAGCACCAAGATTAACTTCAATTATTTTAGAATAGCTGAATGAACCGTTATTGTCAATTTGTTTTAATCTGTATGAATAAGTTCCTGAAACTACAGAAGCATCAGTAAAAGAATAATCTTTAGGAGAATTAGAAGTTCCATAACCTTCAACAAATCCTAACTTAGTCCATTCATTGTCATTCTGAGCGGAGCGAAGAATCTCAAACCCGTAATTATTCACTTCAGTTGCCGTTCTCCAGTTTAACTGAACAGTAGAACCAATAACAGAAGCAGAGAATGACGTGAGTTCGACAGGGAGTGGTGCTTCAAATATAAAGGATGCTATTAAAGGCAAGTGATCGGATGCATAATGAAGAGCATTGGCAATTATTTGTCCAACTGCGTTGTTAACGGGTCTATTGATTGAATCATTATAATGTAATCCATCGTTTCCATATGCAAGAATAGAGCCCGGTACTAAACTAATACCGCCAGAATTATAAACACTTTGCGAAGGTAGAATCATATCAAATCTATCATCCATCCCACCAGTTGCACCACCTCCGAATTGGCGAGTTCGGGGAGATTGAGTATGATAAACAGCAAAAGCAACGTTGTTCCAGGTACCAATTAAATTTAAAGGATCAACTACATAACCTGTGTTTGATTGGTTGAGAAGTTTTTGGAATGCTGATTCTGAAGAACGGTAAATATTGAAATCACCAACAATAACAAAATAAGAACCAGAATGAAGAGTACTAGTTCTTTTCCTTAAGCTATCAACTTCAGCGGCACGCTTTAATTCATCTTCAGTGGTACTCGAAGCCTTTAAATGAACAGAATAAATAATCAGTGTATCGCCAGTATCATTATGTTTTAATCGAAATTCACTAATATCCCTTAAGGCTGTTTTAACTGGAATATTACTTAAAAAAGTGAAAAGATTTGTTTTGTAGAAGATAGCGTTATCAGTATCCAGTCCGTCAATAAATAACCCTGCTGCGTAACCCGAAGATGCAATATTAAGGACATTATTTAAAAAACCATTTACACCTGATTGTGAAGTTACTTCCTGGGCTACAAGAATATCTGGTTGAGAAGAAGCAATTACAGTTCTAAAATATGGATTTCGGGTTGTTGTATCAGTGCCTGGATAATTAAGCAGATTGTATGTCATTAGTGTATGGTTCTGCTGTGCAAATGAACCAGCTAATAAAACTAAAGAGAAGAAAACGATTTTTAAGTATAACTTCATAATAAACCAAAAATTGAAAGGCAAGTTAGTGAGAATTAAATTGCTTTGCCTAATATTAATGATTGTGAAAATGTTTTATAGAACTCATCCCCCGTCCCCTTCTCCCTGCCTTTGCCGGCAGGCAGGTTAACAAGAGAAGGGGTGAATGTCTTTAAAAGTCCCTCTCTTTTTAAGAGAGGGATTTAGGGTGAGTTCTCTCATCAGCACCAGGTTTTTTAACGGTATTATCGGGGTTGTCACTGACCATTCCGTGACTGCTTCGTAATTAGTGTTGTGAAAATTTCTTTGTGGGACGGAATAAGACCGAGAAAAGTGGAGGCCACCTTAAGGTTGACTCCACTTCAAAAAAATCCCCTCCTTGCGAAGGGGATCTCTTAACTTTTGTCCGCCCCAAGCGGACTTATCTTTTATCTTTTGACTTTTATCTTTTTACTTGATCAGCGTCATCTTCCTTACTTCATTAAATCCATTGGACTCAATGCGATAAATATAAACTCCGCTGTTTAATTCTTCTGCGTTAAAATTGATGATGTGAGTGCCTGCTTCTTCAACTCCGTTTACAAGAGTAGCAATTTCCTGCCCAAGCATATTATAAACAGTTAGTTTTACATTTCCTGTTTCGGGTAGAGAGAACCTTATAGCAGTATTAGGATTAAATGGATTAGGAAAGTTCTGAGCAAGCTCATATTTTTTAGGGGGTGAAGATAAATGTTCTACAGGGACAGGAATGTCTGTAGTATTATATCTTCCCGGCGAATGAGGAACGGGATTCGATAAAATTTCGGTATGTAACTTGAAAGTGCCTGTAATATCTGGTTCCAAGGCCAACGATTGATCTCGATCGCCTCCCTGGTTGTAACTATAATATGCAATCAACGTTCCCAAATTATCCTTTAAAATTACTTCATCACCTAAATTATTTAATGAAAGTTGTCCTGTTGATGCAACCTGAACAATGCCCGGTATTCCGGTTGGCGTTCCACCACCAAAGACCACAATAGATTGAAGAGAGGGTAGGATTGTTCCCGGAGGGAATATATGTCTTACGCTTGTTGCATCAGATAATGAGTAATTAGACATATCGATCGCATTTAATTCGCCGTTTATTATTTCAACAAACTCATCTTCAGAACTACTTATTGTTCCATCACCATTTGCATCTCCATCTAAGGGTCCCGGATCGGTAAGCATTTCATTAATTACCAATTCACCTATTGCCCGAGGATTGGTTATTGTATCGTCAGGAAAATTAAAAGTATTTGGTGTCGTCTGTCCCCAAATTGAAATGCTGTAAACCATACAACAAATAATCATCAAAATATATTTTTTCATATATCCATCACAAATAATGTTTTTGAGATAGTTAATTGGCAATTAAAATAAAACAACTTATGCCTCTGATTGCAGTAAATAATTCTTAACGTACCAATAATCAATACGAAAGTATATCACTAGCAATAAATTAAATTATTGATATATCACACTCAAGTAGTTTGGATAATAATTTTTTATTAAGATTTCTTCCCCGACGTTGTGTCAGGGTGGAAATGACAGTGTTCGGACAGACTCCCATTCCGTGACTGCCTGTAATTAGTGTTGTGAAAATTTCAGTGCAAAGAGGCTGTCTCAAAAGTAAATTTTACTCATTTGTCATTCCCACGAAAGTGGGAATCCATTTTGTTTTATGGATTTTGGATTCCCGTTTTCACGGGAATGACAGGGAAATTCGGACTTTTGAGACAACCACTTCCTTCAAAAAAATCCCCTCCTTGCGAAGGGGATCTCTTAACTTTTGTCCGCCCCAGGCGGACTTATCTTTTATCTTTTGACTTTTATCTTTTTACTTGATTAAAGTCATCTTCCTTACTTCATTAAATCCATTGGACTCAATGCGATAAATATAAACTCCGCTGTTCAATTCTTCTGCGTTAAAGTTGATGATATGTGTGCCTGCTTCTTTAACTCCGTTTACAAGAGTTGCAATTTCCTGTCCGAGCATATTATAAACAGTTAGTTTTACATTTCCTGTTTCAGGTAAAGTAAACTTTATTGCAGTATTAGGATTAAACGGATTAGGGAAGTTCTGAGCAAGCTCATATTTTTTAGGAGCACCAAGATCAACTTCAATTGTTTTAGAATAACTGAAAGTTCCGTCAATGTCAATTTGTTTTAAGCGATAAGAATAAGTTCCTGAAACTACAGAAGCATCAGTAAAAGAATAATCTTTAGGCGAATTAGAATTACCATAACCCTCAACAAATCCTAATTTTGTCCAATCATTGTCATTCTGAGCGGAGCGAAGAATCTCAAACCCATAATTATTAACCTCCGTTTCCGTTCTCCAGCTTAACTTAACAGCAGAACCAATAACCGAAGCTGAGAAAGATGAGAGTTCTACGGGGAGTGCTGGTGAAGCTTTAGCTGATCCTGGGATTTGCGAGTCAGTAATGCCCAACTAATACTATCTATACGAGTGCCTGTGCCAGTTGACCGATTGACGTACCATCCGCAATGCCATCTTCAGAACCCCAACGTCGGTTGAAAGAATCACCACCGGTTATGCCACCGATCACCTGTAAAAGTACCTTCATAGCTAATAACACATAATTAAGTTTCCGATAGCCGAATGCATCATCCATCCGGAGAACCAAGTTACATTGCCACTTGACAGGCGATCCCGTGATAATTAAATAAAAATAACGTGAACCCATTTATAGCGTCAATATCTCCCTGAGTACTAAGTCCCTAAATATACTATGTGTCATAACTCGCGCCCCCAGTTTACCATTATATAACTCGACAGATAACTTAGCTAATTCCTCCGATGTAGGTAAAGCGATTTGGAATAATTATTCTACAAATGTCATTCAATATCAGCTACAGAGTCTTCATAATGAAGTTCATTTATCCAGGTTTGGTAATGTGGTGCATCATCGGTAGTAACATCATCCTGGGGGACAGTGCCATCAGTTTTATAATCAATTCCAGTTCCGGAATTGGTGTATGGATAAATTTTAAAGTAATATGTTGTACTAGCACTTAAGCCTATAAATGTATATGAGCCAGTTCCTTGAGTAACATTTCTTACTAAAGTGCCATTAACTTCTGGTGTTCCGTCTGCGGGAGCGGTAATACTTCCATAACCAACATCGCTGCCTTTTACTAAATAACCATCTGGAACTGTTTCCGAACTTGCATCTGTCCAGGTAACTTCAATTGCACTATGCGATGGAGTTCCTAAAGCTGCAGCAAAACCAGTTACATGGTTTGTTGGTTCAACGTTATAGACTTCACCACTACAAGTTACATTTTGTGTTGTTGCTCCACCACCTGCGTTTGAAATGGTTTCACCGTTGTAAGTTCCTACAATTAAACCTGCTTTTAATCTTACATAAATTGGTGTTGAGGTTAATGTAGCGCTTGAATACGGCACATTAACACTTGAACCAAATGTTGAATTATCGGTTGATACGTCATAATTAGTTGAGCCAGTTACAGTAATATTGTCAGGGTATCCTGTTAAATCACTTCCGCTTAAGGCATAGCTTTGTGATGTTGATGGACCGGCACCTACAATATAATTGAAATCCGAAAGGGAATTTGGGGTAACTAATATTACTGAGGTCCCTGCTGGTGGCGTTACACTAGCCCAAGTCGTTCCAACACGTATGCCATCAAAACGGGCAAGTGTACCTGCATTCCACTGTCTTATAGCAATAGCAGCTAAACCTGTTGCATCATTACTAGCTTCTGTTGGAATCGAAATGGTTGGCGTTGGTTCAGTAGTGCCGGGTGTCGGATTAACCCACATATAAACCCCATCGTCTGTTGTTGTCCCAGTATTAAAAGTGTATTTGACAACTATTAAATAAGTAGTATTCATAGCATAAGAATAACCAGTAAATGATGCTGAAGCAGTTGCTAATGCTTTAGACAATCCAAAACGCAAGTTAGTAGTTGCATCCTTTTGGATAAAGAATCTTCCGAAAAAACCAGCAGCACTTGAACCTGAACTTTGGCAAAAATGAACACTATAATCACCTGTTGTCGTGGTCGGATTTGCATTCACCATGAATGAATAGTACACACTACCTGAAGATAGTGATGTAAAAGCTTTGTTTACATCCTCACCATTTCCCGAGGCTGAAGTTGCGTTCCCTGTACCGGAAGACAAAATCCCGGATAAGTCAATCCTGGGCTGGCAATAGTCATTGACGTCAGTTCCAGCATCACTATGAGCTACCGCAGCCATTAGCTGTTAAATTTGTACTTAAAGTCCCGTAAAATCATCAACTAGTAAACTCTGCCCCCACGCCAATTGTGTGGTTAAAAAAAGAAAAGAAAATAGTAACCCAAATTTTTTCATAATCCCCTCACAGAGAAAATTTTATAAATATTTTAATTAAAACTCGCAGGGATAGTTTTAGTATCTAAACCGGCGATTGTTCGGTATCGTTAATTATTTTAAAAGTAAAATAAGTGATTGGTTTATCACACTCAAGTAGTTTATATAATAAATTTTTGTTAAGCCGGAAAAAAGGTTGTCAATAAGCGGGATTTTTGGCATAATTTTATTTTCCCGGTTGTCACGAGCGAATAACAATACATTGAAGTAAAATTATGATAAAAAACTCTGCTTAGCCGTTTATAATCGTGGCTTAGCAATCGGGCAGCTTCAAAATTACTTTCTTCAGCCAACTTTTGTCTGTGTGTTCTATCCTGATTTTTTGCAGTTAATTTCTTTATTTTAGCCCCGCGTTTAAAATCATTATGCAAATTTTATAAAGGATTGTTTGAGTATTAATCAATTCCAGATTATTCCGATAATTAGAATGAAAAGAATTTTATTATATCTGTTTCCTGTTTTATTTTTTTATAATATAAATCTTAATGCACAGCCCGGCAATTATTATGATTCTATAAATCCGGAAAGTTCTACGTTCATCACCGATCTTAAAACACTGATTCGCACTGGTTATACAATAGTTCCCTATAATCTGTATGATGAAACGATGATAACTTATTTTGAATCGCGTGATACAACCGGCGGTCAGCGCGCAGTGGATTGTTTTTACTCGGGCTTTATCCAGGTTTATACACCGCCTTTTCAATGGACTCCAACTACCGAAATGAGTCGTGAACACGTCTGGGCTTACAGTTGGATGCCGACTAACGGTTCAGAAGATACATATGAATATGCTGATCAGCATCATTTATTTCCTACTCATCAGAATTATGCAAATTCCATAAGGGGAAATCTTCCTTTAGATAATGTTGTTACTGCCAATTATACTTTTCTTGAAGGCAAGCGCGGCACTGATGCATACGGAAGACTTGTTTATGAACCTCGCAACGGCAGTAAAGGCGATGCCGCCAGAGCTTTGCTTTATATGAGTCTCAGATATGATGGTATCAGCGGAAATAGCTGGACTTTCAATTGGCTGAATCTTACAAAGCTTCCTGCAATTAGTGTTGATTCTCAATCCGTTCAAAAGCTTTTACAATGGCACCGGCAGGATCCGCCGGACAGATGGGAAGTTGAGAGAAATGATTATATCCAGAATTCTGCGGCACAGAATAATAGAAATCCGTTTGTTGATCATCCGGAATATGTGAACTACATAAAATTTTATGATCTTACAAAGTACAGCCCGACTTATGCGGCTGAACCTACGAATTATGTAACTAATTTCAATTGCAATAAAATTTCCAACGGTGTAACTGTAAACTGGAATGATGCTGTTTCGGGTACGTTACCAACCGGATATTTGCTGCTTGCATACAACCGTGATAATTATTTCATTCCCATTGACGGCGAAGTTTATGCTGATGATACTGATCTTTCCAACGGTGTTGCAGTTGTGAATATTGGTTATGCTCAGCCGGATATATATACTTTTTCAGGATTAGATACTTCGAATACTTATTACTTTACTATGTATTCTTATAACGGAGATGCGTCATTAAGAAATTATAAAATAAACGGTGATGTACCGCGTACAAATACTGTTTTATCAGGTAGTACGGTTTTTACTGATCTGGTTATCAGCGAATATGTGGAAGGAAGTTCCTACAATAAAGCAATTGAAATTTATAACGGCACTGTTTCAGCAATAGATCTGGGAGCCTCTGGATATAAAATCAATATCTATTCTAATGGAAGACAGTACTGCGTCTAGCTCTACTTTCACTAACAGGCACTTTACAAAGCGGGGATGTTTTTGTTATAGCTAATGGTTCTGCGAGTGCAGCAATCTTAAGCGTTGCTGATCAAACCAGCGGCAATATAAATTTTAATGGTGATGATGCAGTAGCGCTTATGAAAGGTTCTACTTTTATTGATGTAATCGGGCAGGTTGGATTTGATCCGGGAACAGAATGGGGAACTGGTCTGGCTTCAACTGCCGATAATACAATCAGAAGAAAAGCAACCGTTACAACAGGAGATACAAATCCTTCCGATGTTTTCGATCCGGCTACAGAATGGATTGGATATGCGATAGATACATTTGACGGACTCGGTTCGCCTGTTCCACTTCCCGTAGAGCTTTCATTGTTTGCTGCAGAAGTTGTCGGCTCTGATGTTATTCTAAGTTGGAGGACGGAAACGGAAGTTAATAATTACGGGTTCGAGGTTCAGCGAGCTGTCATTTCGAACGGAGTGAGAAATCTGTCCTGGGAGAATATTGGTTTTGTGAACGGTTACGGTACTTCTAATTCACCAAAAGAATATATTTTTACAGATAGTGAAATCAACTCAGGCAAATATAGTTACAGATTGAAGCAGATAGATAACGATGGAAGTTTTGAGTATTCTAAAGTTATTGAAATAGATATTGGTTTTTCAACAGATTTTGTGTTGAGTCAGAATTATCCAAATCCGTTTAATCCATTAACGGTTATCGGTTATAAGCTGTCGGCTGCCAGCTTAGTTACTTTGAAATTGTATGACGTTTTAGGCAGTGAAGTCGCAGCATTAGTTAATGCAGAACAATCGGCAGGGAATTATGAGTTTATTTTTGATGCTTCATCCACTGCAGGTGAATTATCCAGCGGTGTTTATTTCTATATTCTCAGGGCAGGTAATTTTATAGATGTTAAGAAAATGATTTTGTTAAGATAAGTAACGGTTCAGTAAAGAATTGTTGAGGAAATAATTTTAAAATATATTTTTATTGTAATTTATTTAAGGAGTTAAATAGAGCAGAATGTTTGGATTTGTAAATACTAACAGGACAAAGGAACACAGGGAATACGATATACGTAAAATGCATAAACGCAAAAGACTCATACTGAATATTGTCTATGCTATTATCAGTTTCGGATTGCTCAACATCATATTATATTCGCTTACAAAACTCTGATCTTTTTCTTCATTCGGTTTAACCCGGAAAATTTATAAGGAATAAAACAATTTATTAATAAGTTTTATAAAATTATAAGGAACTCAACCCCCGCCCCCTTCTCTTGGTAAGAGAAGGGGTGATGATCTTTTTAAAAGTCCTTCTCTTTGTAAGAGAGGGATTTAGGTCGTTAGACTCCGTCAGAGTCTAACGGACTCTGACGAGATCAGTTTATAAAGAACAAATAATAGATGAGCATCAACAGAAAAAAAGAATTAGCTAATATTGCCAAAATTGTTTGTCGTGATTTAAGGAAAAAGCAAACAAACGCCGAAAAAATATTCTGGGAGGCAGTTAGAGATAGAAAATTTCTGAATCTAAAATTTTTAAGACAACATCCTTTCTTTCACGATATTACAGGAAGAGAATCATTTTTCGTAGCTGATTTCTTTATCTTTGAAAAGAAACTCATTATTGAATTAGATGGAACGATTCATAAGTATAGACTTAAACAAGATGAAGAACGAACTAAAATATTAAATTATTTAGGACTCAATGTAGTAAGATTTCAGTAATGATGAAATTGAAAATGATTTGAGTGGGGTATTGGAAAAATTAGAGAAAAAGATAAACTCAACTACAACAGCTTTTTCTTAAGAAGGTTTGATATGCTTTAAAAGTCCTTCTCTTTACAAGAGAAGGATTTAGGATGAGTTTCTTAAATCAAAGAGAAATTAGTTTAACCTCTAAAAAGAGAATTAATTAATATTGTAAAAAGGTTTTATTATTTTTTAAAATATTGGAACTCAACCCCCGCCCCCTTCTCTTGGTAAGAGAAGGGGTGATGATCTTTTTAAAAGTCCCTCTCTTTGTAAGAGAGGGATTTAGGGTGAGTTTAATTCTTATGAAAACATTTTCATAACCACTTATGCAAAAAAATAACGTTTACATAGAAACTTACGGCTGCCAGATGAATGTTGCCGATACGGAAATTGTACTCGGCATTCTTAAAAAACAAGGATACGATGTAACCGATAAACCTGATAATGCAGATATAATTCTTCTTAACACTTGCAGCATCCGTGAAAATGCTGAACAAAGGATTTACGGCAGACTTGGCAATTTCAAAACACTTAAAACTCAGCGCCCTGAAGTTATTGTCGGTATTCTCGGCTGTATGGCAGAACGATTAAAAAAAGATCTTATTGAAGAAAAGAAAATTGTTGATCTCATAGTTGGTCCTGATGAATACAGAAGATTACACGAATACATTGATGTTGCATTCAACGGTGATAAAGGAATCGGAGTTAAACTTTCGCGCACGGAAACCTATGATGATATTGAACCGCATCGTGAAGACGGACTTTCTGCCTGGATTTCTGTTATGCGCGGCTGCGATAAGTTCTGCACTTTCTGTGTTGTTCCTTTTACAAGAGGACGTGAAAGAAGCCGTTCGCTCGAATCAATAGTTAAAGAAGTTGAAAGTCTTTCAGCACGAAGATTTAAAGATGTTACTCTGCTCGGTCAAAATGTAAATTCTTACCTCGATGAACAGTTCGCCAACGGCGGAGATTTTGCCGATCTTCTTGCCGCAGTTGCTAAAGTTGATAGAACAATGAGAGTAAGGTTCACAACTTCACATCCTCAGGATTTATCAGATAAACTGCTTCACACAATTGCAGAGCATCCAAACTTATGTAACCATATCCATTTACCGGTGCAGTCAGGTTCAAACAGAATTTTGGAACTGATGAACAGGACTTATACAGTTGAGCATTATCTCAATCTTATCGAACGTGCAAAACGCATAATTCCCGGTGTAAGTTTTTCAACAGATATAATTGCAGGATTTCCAACAGAAACGTGGGAAGACCATCTTGCAACTCTTGATGTAATGCGTCAGGTAAGATATGATGGTGCATATATGTTCAAGTATTCTCCGCGTGAAGGAACAAAGGCATTCAAAATGAATGACGATGTTACTGAAGAAATTAAATCAAAACGTCTCCAGGAAATAATTGAACTTCAACAGCAGATTTCTTTTGAGAAGAATCAGGAATTAATCGGTAAAGAAGAAATTGTACTGGTTGAAGGATTCAGCAGAAAGTCTGACGATTTTTATGCAGGCAGAACCGATTCCAATAAAGTTGTTATCATATCTGCAGATAGAAACTATTCAACCCGGAATTTATGTTAAAGTGAAAATCAACAAAGCGACGCATGCAACGTTATTTGGTGAGTTAATGAATGAAGTGAATATCGATAACGAAAAAGTTTTTGTAGTTTCTTAACATCATTGAATGAATGCAAGATTGGTTGAATGGTTGATTGACTACCTGACGGTAGTTAAAATTGATTGAATGGATAGTAAAGCATAGATTGAAATTGAATTGCCCCGACATTTATGTCGGGGATAGGGTAATCTTTCCTAGGAACCAGGACTTTAGTCCAAAATCGAGATTTAATTTGGGCTAAAGCCCAAGCACTTTTTGTTCTTATATTCCCCCCGACTTGAAAGTCGGGGCTATTGATACTACTTTTTTAAAGTTTAAAAATAAGTTATTCGCTTAAGCTGAAACCTATACGATGAATTAGGGCGGACTCTGAATTTGTATGAAGGAACTAAATGGAGAATCTGAATTTATCCCAGGCTTGCCAAAAACAAATTATCCCATTCGGAGTTTTATATCATCAAATAGTATGGATTATATTAGAGTATTATCGCCCCGATAGGGGCGGACTGTTTGTAATAAAAGAAACGCATAGATTTATAAGCTCCAGCGGAGCGACCTAAATGAACTCTGGAATTCTATTTGTTTGCCGCTCAATTTGAGTTATTTTTGAACTATGAAATACATCCTTCAAATATTTTTGTTTTCTTTTCTACTAATTCCTCTGACAGTATCGGCTCAAGACATTGATATTATTCCGTATTTAAAACAAATTGAAGCAGGCGAAACAAAAGCAGTAAAAGAAAAACTTCCTGAGTTGAAAGTAAACTTTCCCGGAAGCCCTGCAATTATGTTTCTTGATGGAGTGCTTACGGAAGATGGACAGCAGGCAGTTGCAATCTACCAGAGAATAATTGAAAAGTATCCAAACAGCAAATACGCTGATGCTGCAACTTACAGAGTGTTCGCTTATTTCTATGCACTCGGATTATATGAAGCTGCCGAGAAGATGCGTAATAAATTAGATGACGAATATCCGGAGTCACCTTACCGCAGACTTGCCCAGGCAAATGAAATTCCAAAGTTTGATTCTCCGCCGGTTCAACCTCCGTCTGAGACAAAGAGTCTGTCAACCGATTATAGATTCACAATTCAAGCCGGGGCATTTTCAAATACAGCAAATGCAATTAATCTGAAAAATGATTTTGTGAACGCAGGGTATGTGTCTGAGATAAAAGAAAAAGTTGTGGGTGGAACAGTTTTTCAGGTTGTGTATGTAGGAAAATTTTTAGTTAGAAATGATGCAGAGGATTTTTTGCATATCATTAACTCAAAGTATAATCTTAATGGAAGGATAGTTGAGATTACGCCGTGAATGGTTTAACACGCATTATTTTCGTTGGAACAGGATCGGGGAAAGTAACTCTCAAAAGATTTCACTCGTCATTTATAATTGATCATACAAACTTCAAACTTCTTGTTGATGCAGGCGATTCAATTTCGCGGGCACTAATCAAATCTAAAATTGATTTTGATTTTATTGATGGAATAATTATTTCTCACTTTCATCCCGATCATGTTTGCGGCTTGCCGCTTCTTCTCCTTCAGATGAAAATGACAAATAGAACAAAGCCGTTAAAAATATTTGTTCACAAATCTTTATCGGAAGAATTGCACAGGTTGTTGTTTTCAACCTATGTAATTCCGGATCGGCTAAACTTTGAGCTTGAATACATCAAATATGATTTTCAAAATGAATTTGAAGTGAGTAAGGATTTTAAAATAAAAGCATTTGAAAATACACATCTTGATAAATATGAGTACTTTGTAAAATTGGAAAAGATCAGCTTGGCAAGTTCATCATTTTGCTTTAAGGTTAACGACAAGAAAATTTTCTATTCCGGCGATATTGGCAGTGAAAATGACCTTAATCATATCGACGAACATAAAATTGATGTTTTTATTTCTGAGACTACTCACATCGAACCCGGGCAAATTGTCAAAACGGCTGAAGATTACAAATCGGATACTATTGTTTTTACTCATTTAAGTGAAGAAATGGAAGAAAAGGTCAGCAAAATTGTTCAAAATCACACCGGAAAACCTGCAATTTTAGAAGCTTTTGAAGGAATGGAATTAGTTATTTAATATTCTGAATCTTATCTTTTTTAAGCTAATCAAATCACCTATATTTAACATCACATTTTTATAATTATTTGCCAAAATGACACGGGAAGAGTTTAAAGAGAAATTTGGAATTATAGGTCGCTCCAAAGAGATCAACGATATTGTTGATGTGATTATGCAGGTTGGCAAATCGGATATCTCTATTTTTATCTACGGTGAAAGCGGAGTTGGTAAAGAAGTTTTTGCTAGAGCGATTCACAATTACAGCAATCGCAGCAGCAAGCAATTGGTAAGCGTTAACTGCGGGGCAATACCGGAAGGAATTTTAGAAAGCGAATTGTTCGGACACAAGAAAGGATCTTTCACAGGAGCGATTGAAAGTCGTAAAGGTTATTTTGAAATTGCTGATCGTGGAACTCTTTTCCTTGATGAAATTGCTGAATTACCTTTAACCACACAGGTTAAGCTTCTTCGTGCAATTGAAACTCAGGAGTTTATGAAGATTGGTGCAGAAAGCATAAGTAAAGTTGATATAAGAATTATTGCGGCAACAAATAAAGATTTGCAAAGAGAAGTTGAATCAAAAAGATTTCGTGAGGATTTATACTTCCGTTTGAAGGCTGTTAGTCTGAGCATTCCGCCGTTAAGAAAAAGAAAAAGTGATATTGAACAGCTTGTTCATCACTTTATTAATAGTTATGCGTTGCACAATAAAATTCAAAGACCGCAAATAACAAATAGTGCAATTGAAGCACTTAAGAACTATAATTGGCCCGGAAACGTAAGAGAATTAAAAAACACCGTTGAAACTGCAATTGCTTTAAGCAGAGATGGAATTCTTACGGAAGATTCATTTATCGAACTTGCCGCAGTGGTTGAAGAAGAATATTCATCCAGGAATCTTCCTGTTTATTTGAGAAAAAATCCGGAAGATGCAGATCGTGAACTTCTTTACCGCGCATTGTTTGAATTGAAAAAAGATATTATGGAACTGAAAGATATTGTTCTTCATCAGGGACAGGTAATGTATGATCAAAACAATAAAGAAGATGAAGAAATAAAATCATTAAACATTTTGGAAAAAGAAGCAATAAAATCAGCTTTGGAAAAGACTCGCGGAAGTAAAAGGACTGCAGCGCGTTTGTTAAATATTAGCGAAAGAACACTTTACAGGAAAATTAAGGAATATGATTTAAATGGTTGAACTCAGTAATTTGATTTGGTTAGAAATAAAAAAAACCGAATTCATAATATCCTTAATATTGCTTGTGGCAATTACTGTTATTAATTTTAATGGCTGTTGCGGATATTCTTTTACTGGAGCATCCGTTCCGCCGCATTTGAAAACAATTGCAATTCCTATTGCTGAAGACAGAAGCGGGTCGGGTGAACCGGGACTCAGAGAATTATTTACAGAAAAACTGACTCGTTTTTTCATTGAGGATAATGCACTTGAAGTTGCCGACCGAACAAATGCAGATGCAGTTGTTGAATGTTCTATTGTATCGGTAACATCCGGTCCGGTAGTAATCACGAGCGGAGAAACGGTATCGAGTTTAAGAATTACTGTAAGTGTTAAAGCCATTTATCGCGATTTAGTGCAGAGAAAAACGGTGTACGATAAAAACTTTTCAAATTACGGAGATTATGCTGCAAGCGGTTCTTTTGATGACCGTCGTGCAGCAATTGAATCGGCATTAGATAAAATTGCAGAAGACATATTATTAGAAACAGTTTCAGGCTGGTAATTTTTTTCATTAAGGGCAAATAAATAAAATGGATAGTATAATTTTAATTGGTTACTTCTTATCGTTAACAATACTTTTTGTGTTTGGGCTTCACGGCTTTATTATGATTTACTATCACAAAAAGTACAGAGGCAACAATCCGGTTCCCAAAACGGAAATAGATATAAGCTCCCTGGTTACAATTCAACTTCCTCTGTACAATGAAATGTATGTGGCAGAAAGACTAATCAATGCGGTGTGTGAAATCGAATTCCCCAAAGATAAACTGGAAATTCAGGTGCTTGATGATTCAACTGATGAGACAACAACGGTAGTTGCTAATGCTGTTGAGCAAAAGCAAAAGGAAGGTTTTGACATTCAGCATATCAGAAGAGGAAGCCGAGAAGGTTTTAAAGCCGGCGCACTTAAAGAAGGTTTGAAAATTGCCAAAGGTGAATTTATTGCAATCTTCGATGCAGACTTCATTCCCCATAAAAATTTTCTTAAGAAAACTCTTTCTTTCTTTAATAATGATAATGTCGGGATGGTTCAGACAAGATGGGAACATCTTAACAGTGAATACTCCATTATCACAAAAGCACAGGCGCTTGCGCTCGATGGTCATTTTGTAATTGAACAATCGGTAAGAAACAAATCCGGATTCTTCATTAACTTCAACGGAACCGGTGGAGTATGGAGAAAAAGTTGTATTGAAGATGCAGGAAACTGGCACGCCGATACGCTAACAGAAGATCTTGATTTAAGTTATCGTGCTCAGCTTAACGGCTGGAAGTTTATTTACTTAAAAGATTTTACCTCACCGGCAGAACTTCCTTCTGAAATCAATGCATTAAAATCCCAGCAGTTCAGGTGGACTAAAGGTGCAATTGAAACTGCAAAGAAGATTCTTCCGCTCGTATGGAAATCAAAAATTCCGCTAAGAGTTAAGTTGCAATCAACTTTTCATCTTACTAATAATTTAGTATTTCCGTTCATTCTTCTTGCTGCAATTCTTAATGTTCCGTTAATATTTGTTAAAAACAGCGGCTCCCATACTTTATATTTTGCAATGATGTCTGTTTTTGTTCTTGCATTTATCAGCTCATTTGTGTTTTATCTTTACTCACAAAAAGATATCCGTAAAGATTGGAGAAAGAAAATAGTTCTCTTCCCATTATTTATGGCAGGCAGTATGGGACTTGCAGTGAACAATTCCCGTGCAGTATTTGAAGGATTACTTAACAGGAAAAGTGAATTTGTAAGAACTCCAAAGTATAATCTTGAAACGGGAAAAGATTCGTGGATTGGTAAAAAATATATGGAAAAGAAGCTTGGTCTTTCTGTTTATGTTGAAGCGCTTCTTGCCGTTTATTGTCTTCTCGGAATTCTTGCCTCACTTTACTTTATGGAATTTGCAGCTTTGCCGTTTCAAATGTTGTTCTTTTTAGGTTTTTCTTATATGAGCATTACATCAATCAGGCACACTTACAGAAAAACAAGTTTATCTTAGAAGTGAAAAATCCATCACAAATATTTAATCAGAAGGTGAGTCTTATTTATGAATACAATAAGAACTCGCCTTTGTTCGTGCGCATTGCAAGCAACCAGATTGAAGATAATAATCCCGATAAAGCAATAGAAATTATAGAAGAAGGATTAAAAAAATATCCCGAATATCCTGTTGCATATTTTCTGCTCGGCAAAGCATACACTATTAAAGGTTTATACTCTCAGGCACTAAAGTATGTCAAGCGCGGCAGTGAGCTAATTCACTCTCCTAAAACTTACGATTATTATCTTCGTGAAATTGAAGCGATAAAAAAACAACGTTCATTTTTTAAACCAGCCAGATGGGAAAATGATATTAAGGGAGAAGAGGTACCCGACTCTTCATTAAAAGAAATTGAGGATTCATTAAAAACATTACCCCCGATAACTGAATCAATTAAAAAGCTTAATGAAGAGTTGATGGAAGCAAGAGAGACAATTCAAAAAGCCAAAGAATCAACAGCTCCTTCAGCAAAAAGTTTTACAGATGGTAATCTTATTGTTTCGGAAACATTAGCAAAAATTTATATCAGCCAGGGTGAGTATCAGGAAGCCATTGCTGTATTTGAAAAGCTTATGAAAAAGAATCCTGATAAAAAGGATTATTACGAAATTAAAATCGAAGAAATAAAAATCCGTATGAATCCGGATCAACTCTGATTTCTCATCTGCTCATTTTTTCTTTTCCCGTGTATAATGTTTAATACAGAAAACTTTACCATATTAACTAAAAAGTTCTATTCCAGACCTGTTTTAACAGTGGCAAGAGACTTGCTTGGTAAGATACTCGTAAGCGTGGAAGGCAAAAAATTGTTGTCAGGCAGAATAGTTGAGGTTGAAGCGTATGACGGAAAAATTGATGAAGCTGCTCATTCTTTTAATGGTAAGACTGAACGCAATGAAGTAATGTTCAGGGAAGGCGGATATTTTTACGTTTACTTTACTTATGGAGTTCATCATTGTTGTAATATTGTTACTGGTAAAAAAAATCACGGAACTGCAGTGTTAATCAGAGCAATTGAACCGGTTGATGGAATTGAAATTATGGCAATGAGAAGATTCGGCAAAAAGAAAATAACTTTCAAAGAAATTATTAACTTAACTAACGGTCCAGGGAAAATTTGTCAGGCATTTGATTTTACTCGTAAGAATTCAGGAACTAGATTTAACAGGCAGTGAAATCTTTTTATTGGATCAACAAAAATTGAATAGAAATAAAATTGGAATTTCTGAAAGGATAGGGATTACGAAATCTAAAGAACTTAAATGGAGATTCTTTGAAATTGGCAATCCGTATTTATCACGAAAATGATTAAACCGAAAAATTTACTTCTTATAAGAACAGATAGAATTGGTGATGTGATTTTATCATTACCATTAGCTGAGATGATAAAAAAACATCAGCCCGATTGTAAAGTAACTTTTTTGCTCAGAGAATACACTAAGGATCTGGCTTTATCCAATCCTTTTATTGATGAAATTCTTGTTCTTAAAGAAAATGATGGTGAGATTGATATAAAAGCAAATCTCAGAATGCTCGGCGAAAAGAATTTTGATACCTGCATAACAGTTTATCCGACTTTCAGAATTGCATGGATATTGTTTCGTGCAAGAATTAAAAACAGAATCGGAACCGGATACAGATTGTATTCTTTTCTTTTCAACAGAAGAGTTTATGAACACAGAAAATATGCCGATAAGCACGAGCTTGAGTATAATGTTAATTTGCTGAAAGAAATCGGGATAGAGGAAACCATAACAAGGAACAATGTTCATTTTTTTATTGATATTGAAAAATCTGTTGAAGATAAAATCAGTAAAGATTTAAACGACAATAATATTAGTGAATCAAAACCAATTGTTATAGTTCATCCCGGAAGCGGCGGCAGTGCAGTTGATCTTCCGGTTGAAAGATTTAAATTGTTGGTTGAAAAACTGGTTGAATCGGGAATTCAGGTTTTAATTACCGGAAGCAAAAACGAAAAGGAAATTTGTCAAAAGCTTGTCGTAAATGAATCAGTTAAAAATTTTGCTGGTAAGTATTCTTTGAAAGAGCTTGTTGCATTGATCAACAAAACAGATGTGTTCGTGTCAAATTCAACGGGACCAATTCACATTGCAGCAGCATTAAATAAATTTTCAATTGGTTTTTATCCTCATCTTACTGCATGTTTGCCCAAAAGATGGGGACCGTACTCAAATAAAAGTAAAATTTATATGCCTGAAAGTGATTGTGACGACTGCAGAAATAAGCAGTGTACAAAAACTGAATGTATGAATACAATTGACATAGAAAAAGTTCATTCGGATATTCTGGAAATAATAAAGGGTTTAAATAAGGAGTGATAATGAAATCATTTAAATCAGTAATTACAATAATCATCTTGTTTTCTGTTTCTGTTTTTGCAAACAGTGAGGGAGATGGTTTTAGAAAATTAGAAAACAAAGCATTCAAAGAAGGCGAGAAGCTTACCTTTGATGTTAAATACGGATTCGTAACAGCAGGAATCGCTACTATGCAAGTTCCGGCAATGAAAAGAATTTCAGGGCGGGATGCATATCATATTACTTTTGAAGTTAACACTGTTCCAAGCTTCGATATGTTTTATAAAGTCCGTGACCGTTATGAAACTTACATTGACAAAGAAGGTTTATTCCCCTGGAGATTTGAACAGCACATTCGTGAAGGCGGCTATTCAAGGGACTTTGCAGCATTCTTCGATCAGAGAAAAGGTAAAGCAAAAACCAGTGAAGGCGAATATGAAATTCCGAAGTATGTTCACGATATAGTTTCAGCTTTTTATTTTGCAAGAACTTTGGATTATTCAAATCTAAAAGTGGGTGAGACTATTTACCTGCAGAATTTTTATAAAAATAAAGTTTATGACCTTAATGTTAAATATCACGGAAAAGAAACAGTTACTGTTCCTGCTGGTACGTTCGATTGTATAATAGTTGAACCGCTCGTTCAGGAAGGCGGACTTTTTAAAAGTGAAGGCAATATTATTGTCTGGCTAACCGATGATGATATTAAAATGCCGGTTCGCGTTAAAACAAAAGTAATTGTCGGTGCAATTGATGCAGACCTTACAAAATATGAGGGACTTAAGGGTAAATTAAAATCGAAGAGATAAAAAGAATTAATTATTTATATTAATCGACCTCACCCTTCGCAATTCTCCCCTGCCTACCGTCAGGCAGGTTACTAAGGAGAGGGGTGGGGGAGAGGTTAATTATTACAAAGCCAATCTATCAATTTATATTTATACATATGATTAATTGCTAGTGAACGGCATATAACTCTTATAGTTATCTCTCAATACCATAACTGCCATTGTTACTTTATTGACCGTGCTATCCTTTAACAGATATGTCATCTTCGTCTTTTAATTCGTCCAGTTATATTCATTATACGTGTTTCTCCGTTATAAATGACCCACAAATCCGTGCTGTCACTGTAATATAAGATATTATTATGAATAGTTCCTCTTATTGTCCAAATGCAACATCGATAAGTTAGGGTCTTGACTCTTGTATATTATAGAATATGTATTATTTGGCTGTCTATATATTTTTCCCCAGCTAGTAACATATGTATAATACTTTGGCTTAAACCAAACTCCGCAGTGTATGGTCATATATCTCATTGTTATTCATACTTGATATTGGTGATACTCTTCATAATCCTTATTCCTTTGTACATCCATTCCCGACGCTATATGTGCTAGTAAAGACATCATTCGCTATTATATCCGTCAAGTCCATACATGTACTATCAGCGCTCCCCCAAATATCACGTAATATTCAACCGTCGTCCCGCTTTCTATCTTTGTCCAGCTAGTTCCATTGTAATGGGCTATGGTTGCCTCCGTTTACCAACTACATAAATATCGCTGCTGCTGCTGCCCCAGATTTTGTCTGATATCCATCCTGTTGAGTAAGTACTCCCATATCAAGTATATCTGGTATTGGAACTGCCAGAAATTAGTCCCGTCACCAATGATAGGTACGTATCCACGAAAACCAAATATCACTTGCATTAAATGCAAATATTCCATATAGAGCCGGATGATTAAAATTGCCTCTGTACTCTGTAGAGATATTCTTTATACTCCAACTCGCTTCCATTCCAATGTACTGCATTATATGCATCTGGGTCAGGATTGCCAAGTGAGTCATTCATATAAATCTCACCCACTGCCCAAATATTGTTTTCGTCTATTATTGCAACATCGTAAAGTGTGCTGCTGCTGTGCTCGCCAAATGTCCACGTCTGCCAGGTAAAGTTGTGGCTGGTGGTGTCCATTGTGGTTACGCTTAGCTCGTTGCTGGATACTTGATACTGGATGCTGGATACTTGCATGTTTGTATGTTTGGTTTGGCAGGAGTGAATCGATGTAAAGTAATGTAGTCTGCTGTTTGCAGGTTTATTGTTTTAGTTACGTTATTATCTTTTAGCAGGTTAAGTGTTGTTGGTAGTTGGAGGTTGATCGGTTGTCAGTGTTATCCACGCTTCTGTGCAGCTTACGTCTTCAAGTTCAAGTTTAAGTACAGGTTCGGGATTATCCGGCGGTTCTGTGGTGCTGCAAGAAGTAAGAGAAATTAAAAATAAAATTAACCCAATTGTCCTCATTATAACTCCCTGTAAATTGTTAATTACGGAAGCATTTGGGGCTAATCCCAAATTTCTTTTACAAACTACAGTAAAATGAATAAAATAAAATGAGATAGTCAACTGTATTTTATATATGGCATTTTTTTACCTTCAAATAAAGAAGCATTTACAACTTCTTTTTTTTATTTTACCGTTGAATAATAAACAATTTCTCAAATAACAGAATCTCTATTTAATGCAAGATTTTAACGAAACAGATAATAAAGACGAAAATCCTATACCTGAAGAAATTCAACCTCAACAGGAAAAATTTGAAGGTTTAAATCCAATTATTTCTCCTATACTTGCTGCGTTTATCGGATTGATTGGCGGATTTTTTCTGTATCAGTTTGTCGGCGGACTGCTGACTATAATAATTATCGGTTTCGACCTTGAAGCCGCTTCAGTATCTGCATTAAGACTAATGACAATGGCGGGACAAATTTTATTTATTCTTCTTCCTGCACTTCTTTTTGCAAAATGGTTTTATAATGATGTCGGAAAAGTAATTCGTGCTAACAGAACTTCAATAAAAGAAATTGGTTTATTCTCAATCGGTATTATTATTCTCACACCATTGCTGCAGGCGTATCTGCATATTCAGAACCACTTCCTTTACATTATTGCAGAGAATTCATCCTTCGTAAATGCTATAAAATCACTTTTTCGATATGTTGAATGAAATGGTTGAAAAAACATACGGCAATCTTCTTCGTGCCGATAATATTTTTGAAATGGCATTTGTGTTTTTTATTATAGCAATCATTCCTGCTGTTTCCGAAGAAGTTATGTTCAGAGGATATATACAGAAGAGTTTTGAATTAAAAATGAAGCCGTTCACAGCAGCTTTGATTACTGCAATATTTTTCGGATTATATCATTTTAATCCTTATGGAATTATTCCGCTTATTCTGCTCGGATTGTTCTTTGGATATGCTGCATATAAAAGTAATTCCATTATTGTTCCAATGGTTCTTCATTTTCTTAATAACTTTATAGCCATCGCATTGTTCTATGTTATTGGCGATGATGAACTTATTGAAACAAAAGTCCAGCCAAGCACGGAGCTTGGAGATTATTTGAGTTTATTCTTAGGTTTATGCGTTTTGTTTTCAGGTTTGATTTTTTTGATTAACAAGTTTTATGAAAGGAGAAAAGAATATGCCGGTTTGTCCTAATTGTAAATATGAATATGTAGAAGGAATAAAAGTTTGTGCAGAATGTAATGTGGAACTTGTTGATCCTTCCGAGTTAGAGCAGCCTGTTGTCTTGAATGAAAAAGACTGGGTCGTTGTTTATTCAACTGATAAGGAATATAAAGCTGAGATGTTTAAGGATAATCTTGAAAGTGCCGGAATAGATGTAAATATTCTTTCTCAGCAAGATCATAACTTTCCTGCACCGGGGAATTTATCGATTATAAAAATAATGGTTAAAAAAGAAGATGCGGATTCGGCTGTTACTATTATAAAAGATATAAATAAAAAAATCGAAGACGAGTAATCGGATGAAGTTAGGAAATACTGCAACACGTGTTCTTGTTTCCATTGTTGCCATACCGGCTATAGTTGCTGTAACATATTTCGGGAAAGTGCCGTTCCTGGTTTTTGTATTGGCAATTTCACTTATTGCATTCTATGAATTTGCTCTGATGCTGAAGAAATAAAAACTCTCACGTGAATTTTTTATTGGGATTTATCGCCGTTACTTTTCTTATCCTTAATCAATATCACCCGATGATGAATGCATATTTATTTTTAATCATCTGGTTCGTAGCTCTTCTGATCTTTGAGCTATTCAGAAATAAAAACTCGGCTTTAAATAATCTTGGTGCAACTTTATTAAGCGTATTGTTTCTCGGTTTATTTGGAAGCTCACTGCTTGGTATCAGAGAATTCTATTCCATTGATGATGAATTTTATTTGAACGGCGGGTATTTAATAATTTCAATTATGGCTACAATCTGGATTTGCGATTCTGCAGCATTCTTTGGCGGAACGGCATTAGGTAAACACAAGTTGTTTCCAAGAGTTAGTCCTAATAAAAGCTGGGAGGGCGCAATATTCGGATTCATTTTTGCAATTCTTACTATGATTTTAGCAAAATTTATTGTGCTCGATTTTCTTGAGTGGCAAGATGTTATTGTAATAGGTTTAATAGTTGGAATAGTTGGTCAGATTGGAGACTTAGTTGAATCGCTTATAAAACGTGATGCAGGTGTAAAAGATTCTTCGACTCTTATCCCGGGTCACGGCGGAATATTTGACCGGTTCGACTCATTACTTTTCAGCTCACCTGTAATTTATTTTTATCTGACATATTTTTTATAAAAGCATAACACCTCATTAAGGAATAAATGGCGTACAAAGGGAAAGTTTCGGTGATTACACTCGGCTGTTCAAAGAACACTGTTGACTCTGAAAGATTGATGCGGCAGCTTCAGCTTAATAAAATAAAATTAACTGATGATCCGAATAAATCCGATACAGTTATAATAAACACCTGCGGATTTATCGAAGCTGCAAAAGAAGAATCCATAAACACTATTCTTACCTCTGTTGCATTAAAGAATGAAGGTAAACTTAAAAAAGTAATTGTAGCCGGATGTTTATCAAAAAGATATAAAGATGATCTGATAAAAGAAATTCCTGAAGTTGATGTTTATTTTGGAACGGAAGACTTTGAAGCAATTGTAAAAGAATTGGGCGGCAACCTTAAATATGAACTTCTTGGCGAAAGACTTCTAACAGCTCCATCGCATACAGCATATTTAAAGATTTCTGAAGGATGCGATCATCCTTGTTCGTTTTGTGCAATTCCGATTATTCGCGGTTTGCATAGATCAAAACCAATGGACGAATTATTAAGGGAAGCTGAATTCCTAGCTGCTAATAATACTAAAGAATTGGTAATTATTGCACAGGATACGACTGACTATGGAAAAGATTTGTATGGTCGTCATAATTTGGCTGAACTTCTCGCTAAATTAAGCGATATTAATGGTATTGAATGGATAAGATTAATGTATGCTTATCCGTCTAAATTTCCCGATAATGTAATTGAAGAAATCAGTACTAATTCAAAAGTTCTTAATTATGTTGATATACCTCTGCAGCATATTTCAGATGATGTTCTGAAGTCTATGAGAAGAGGAGTTACGGCAGCAAAAACAAAAAAGCTTCTTAATAAGTTAAGGGAAAAAATTCCGGACATAACTTTGAGAACAACTTTTATTGTCGGATATCCTAACGAATCAGAAAAAGATTTTGAAATGCTGTGTGATTTTGTGCGGGAAGAAAAGTTTGACAGAGTCGGCACGTTTACTTTTTCAATGGAAGAAAATACTTCAAGTTATATTTTGGGCGATCCTGTCCCTGATGAAGAGAAGGAGCGTAGAAAAGATGTATTAATGGAAATTCAAAAGGATATTTCCCTTGAAAAATAATTCTTCTTTTGTAGGAAAAGATATAAAAGTATTGGTTGAAGGTGTGGAAGGAGATTTCTATATTGGGCGATCATATAGAGATGCTCCGGAAGTTGACGGCGAAGTGCTTATAAATAAAAAAGGAATTAAATTAATCCCGGGTAATTTTTACGATATTAATGTTACAGATTTCGATGAATATGATTTGTTCGGAGAATTAAAAATTTAGAAACGGAGAATAAAAATGAAATATTTATTAATCCTTTTATCATTTGTTTTGTTTTCTGTGTTGGTTTATTCTCAGGTGGAGAACTTTGATAAAAATTCAATTCTTTCATCTGAACCAAGCTACTATCAGGAATTTCTGAACTTTCATTCCGGGAAGGAAGGCATAACAAGGGTTGATGTGTATCTTCAAATACCTTACAACAGTATTCAATTTATCAAATCCTCTCAGGGCTTTACTGCTAAATATGCAGTTACAGCATCAATCTATGATACAAGTCAGAGCAAGCTAATAGTTGAAAAATCATGGAACGAAACAATTAATGTAATTGATTTTAATCAGACAATAGCAAAAGAAAATTATAACCTCACAATGCGCAGCTTTGAGTTAGCACCGGGAAATTATTTCATTCGCACAATGATAGAAGATCGTGACTCAAGGCGTGAACATACCACCGGGAACAAATTAACAGTCAGAGATTTTGATTCGCTAATCAGTGTCAGCGATGTCATGTTCGTATCAGGCAGCAGAGTTATTGATGGTGTTAATCAGGTCATTCCGAATATATCCAGAAATCTTATTGGAACAGAAAAGACAAGTTCAGATCTATTTTGAAATTTATTCAAAAGATTCATTAGTTCAGGAAATACCTGTTGAATACACTGTTCTTGAAGCCAAACAGGGAAACAATTTTTTATGAAAAAGAAAATTATTTAGTTGAAAAAAGTAAGAATCAAATTTTAAAGACTTTAGATGACGTTAATATTGATCTTGGTTCATACGTTCTGAATATTTCAATCTTCAATTCGGATGATAAAAAAACTATTTCTTTAGATAAGCAGTTTTTTTCACGCTGGCTTGGTTTACCGGCAAACATAGTTGATATTGATAAAGCAGTGGAACAAATGGTTTATATCGCTACACCTGAAGAATTAAATTACATGTCGAAAAAGCTGAATCACCGAATGAAAAGCTTAAAAGATTTCTTGAATACTGGAAAGCAAAAGATCCCTCACCGAACAATGATGAAAATGAAATGTTTGCCGAGTATTACAGCAGAGTTAAATATACCAATGATAATTTTTCCAATTACAGAGAAGGCTGGAAATCTGACAGAGGAATGGTGTTTATTATTTTAGGTCCTCCTAACAATATTGACAGGCATCCCTTTGAATATTATTCAAAACCTTATGAGGTGTGGGAGTATTATACAATTAACAGGAGTTTTACATTTATTGACGAAACAGGTTTTGGTGATTACAGATTAACTACTCCGCTTACCGGAGACCTGTTTAGATATCGTCCATAGTATTTTATAAATATGTGAGAGATAATCAAAATCCAAATGTAAATAACAAATTTCAAATAATCTTTAATATCGAAATATCAATTATTCCAACATCTGCAGGAGGAATTAAACCCATTTAAATATTTTTGCTGTCAGTCGGTTTGTTTATTGTTATTTATTTGAAATTTGGATTTTGTTATTTGTCATTTACAAAAGGCTATCAACTATTTTTGGTTTGCTTTCAAAAAGATACTTGAACAAACATCAGAATTCTTTCTATAATTTTTTATGATACTTATAGTAACCCTCAATCCGCTTCTTGAGAAAAGATTTTCATACAAAGGTATAATTCACGGCTCTGTTAACCGTAACGCGTCTCTTTCAATTAAACCCGGCGGAAAAGGAATAAATGTAAGCAAGCAACTTAAACAGCTTGGACTGTCATCGTATAATATTATTTTCAGTGGTGGAAATGATGGCAAAATTTACAGAGATGTTTTACGACGCGAGAATTTTGAATTTTCTTTTGTTCATAGCGAAAGCGAAACAAGATTTGCTTCAGTAATAATTGAAGAAGATGTAAAAAGAATCACATCTTATTTTTCCGATGATCCGTTGATAAGTGAAAAAGAATGTGACGAGTTTATTACCAGGCTTGAAAAGATGATCAAAAATTGTGAAATGGTGATTTTTTCAGGAAGTTCGCCTAATGGTGCTGAGAGAATAATTCCTGCCGGTATTGAAATAGCAAATAAGTATGATAAGGTGTCGGTGTGTGATACTTACGGCACCAATCTTATTGAATCTCTGAATGCATCTCCAACTATCATTCATAATAACCTGGATGAAACCGCAAGCTCATTAAAAACATCTCTTAAGAATGAACAAGAAATTATTTCTTACCTGAATTCTCTTTACGATAAAGGTGTCAGAAGGTCATATCTTACGAATGAAGCAAATCCTTTCTATGCATCAAACTTTAATTATCACTATAAAATTTATCCGGTCAGAAGTTAAAGGAATAGATTCGACCGGAAGCGGTGACAGTTTTGTGGCTGGTATTGTATATGGCTGGCATCATAATCTTGTCTTTGAGGACTCTCTTAAACTTGCTACAGCATTAGCGTCAATCAATGCAACAACTTTTGAAGTGAGCAATGTAAAAATTGATGAAGCAAAACAATTAAGTCAATCTGTTTTAATTGAGCATATCGGTAAAAAAATAAAAGTTATAGATGATAAACCGGATTAAATATCTTCTTGTTATTTTATTTCTGTTTTCACAAAATTATTTTGCTCAATTAACAGATAAGATAGAAGTATCCGGCTATAAAGTTTTTTCTTCATCGGAAATATTAAGATGGAGCGGATTAAGAAAAGGATTGCAGTTTAATCCTTCATTGATTGATACTGCATTATCAAGAATTTCGTTAAATCTTGCTCAATACGGATACCATCATCCCGCCTTTGACGGTACAACATTTCAAATTACAGAAGATTCTTCATCTGTAAATATCTTTGTTCATGTAAATGAAGGAGAGCCCACTTACATTAATGAAATTTATTTTGTTGAATCTGATTCAGTAACAGAACCTGATCTTATTTCATCATTAAATTTTCTTAGAGGACAAATCTTCAGTAAAGATGATATTGAATTTCAAATAAATAATATTTTAACCGAGTATGAGAATACGGGTTTTCCGTTTGGTAATGTTATCATAAGATCTGTAAATATTTATTCTGATAGTTTGAAGAATGATTATCTATGTGATATCTATATTAAGATTGATAAAGGAATAGAAAGTAAAATCGATAATGTTGAAATACGAGGAAATAATTCAACAAAAGATTATGTAATTATTCGTGAATTAAGAATTAGTCAGGGCGAAAAATATTCTCAGAGAATGATAGAAGAATTGCCCCGACGATTGAACAGATTAAGATTTTTTGAACCGGTAAGCTTTCCCCAATTTTATCTTAATCCGCAGAATGAAGGTGTCCTTTTAATTGAAGTAAAAGAAAGGCAAACCAACAACTTCGACGGTGTTATTGGTTACATACCACCAAAGAGTGATAACGAAAAAGGTTACTTAACAGGATTAGTAAACATTTCTTTGCGAAATCTTTTCGGAACAGGAAGAGCTGCAGCATTTCGCTGGCAGCAGTTTGACCGAAATTCGCAAGACCTTGAACTAAAATATCTCGAACCCTGGCTGCTCGGTTATCCATTTAATATAAATCTTTCTTTGTACCAGCGAAAACAAGATACAACCTATGTTCAAAGAAAAATTGAAGGAGGAATTGAATATCTTGCAACAGAAGATATTTCCGCTGCTGTTTTTATCGCCACCGAATCTGTCATTCCAACGGAAAGAGAAATACCGATTTTTACTGTTTATAATTCTTCTATTCTTACAAGTGGAATAAGTTTCCGGATTGATACTCGTGATGATCCTTTTGCACCAACAGGTGGATTGTTATTTAATACGGCTTATTCGTTTAGTCAAAAAAAAATAAACGGACCGGAGGAATTTGTAACTTCCACTTTAAAAACCGATATTAATCTTCAGCGGATAACTGTAAGTCTAAATCTGTATTATGAAATTTTCACGCATCAGATTTTAGCTCTTGGACTAAATGGTAAAGAACTGCGCGGTTCAGATTTTGAAAACAGTGATTTATTTCGTCTCGGCGGAACAATGAGCTTACGTGGTTACAGGGAAGAACAATTTCTCGGCTCCAGAATTTTCTGGTCAAATCTGGAATATCGTTCATTACTTACGCAGCGTTCTTATGCTTTTGTATTCTTTGATGCCGGATATTATCTGCGTAATGAAGAACCGGAGAAGCTTATTCTAAAATCTGAAGAATTTAAATTAGGTTATGGTTTAGGGCTCAGTTTAGAAACAGGACTTGGCATTCTCGCTGTAAGTTTTGCACTCGGCGAAGGTGATTCTTTCAGTGACGGTAAAATTCATTTCGGAATAATCAATGAATTTTAGGAAGGTCTTTTAATTGAACTTTTTAAAAAATATAGGAGACATTACTATGCAGGATTCAAATTCGCAGCCAAAGGAGTCAACTAAAATCAAGTATTTTAAAGGAGGACCATATCTGATAGAAGGTACTTGTGTTATCGTTGATGGTGAAGGAAATGAAATTGTAAAAGAAGGAAAAGTTTTCCTTTGCCGATGCGGGCAATCAGCTAACAAACCATTTTGTGACGGTGCTCATAAAAAAGTTGAGTTTGATAAGTAGAGTTACAATTCTTATACTTTAAAGGCTGCTTCAATTATTTTGCAGCAGCATTTTTATTTTCATCAATTGAATTATGATTCATTACATAAAATTATTCCGCCCGGTAAACTGCTTAATCACTTTTCTCAGTGTCATCGTTGCTGCTTTCATAGCTTCACTTAATTCCTTTCCACTTTCTGCTGTTTTTTTTGCTGCAGTTGCTGCGGCATTGGTAGCGGCTGCCGGTTATGTCATTAACGATTATTATGATATTGAAATTGATAAGATTGCCCATCCCGGAAGACCTTTAGTAACAGGAGTAATAAATAAAAATAAAGTTATAATAATTTATACTGTCTTGAATTTTATCGCTCTAGTAATCTCATTCTGGATAAGTCCGCTTGCATTTGGATTTGTTTTATTTACAATTATTCAATTGTTGCTTTATTCCATCTCTCTTAAAAAAGTAATTCTGTTAGGTAATTTTGTTGTTGCCTGTTTAACAGGAATGGTTTTTATTTTTGGCGGGATTGTTGTCGAGAATGTTACTGCATCTGTTATTCCAGCCATATTTGCGTTTCTGATAAACTTTAATCGTGAAATTGTAAAAGATATAGAAGATGTGGAAGGTGATTTAAATGCTGGTGTTGTTACATTTTCTGCAAGGTATGGAATTAAAAAATCGAAACTAATTATTTTAATAATTACCGCCGTACTTGTCTTATTCACAACATATCCATTTTTATTTCAGCTTTATAAAATTGAATATTTCATTTTTGTAATGATTTTAGTGAATCCGCTCTTGGTTTATTTCTTAAAATCAATTTATAAAGATCATTCAAAAGAGAATCTGAAAAGAATGAGCTCACTTCTTAAATTAAATATGCTGTTTGGATTAATTGCAATTTATCTTGGCAAATGAAAGAATTTGATTTAAAATATTTATCAAATGGAGTAACATATCTTGCCGGTTGTGATGAGGCTGGGCGTGGTCCTTTAGCGGGTCCTGTTGTTGCCGCCGCCGTAATTTTTCCAAGTAATTTTTATTTAGAGGGAATTAACGATTCTAAAAAATTGTCCCATAAAAAAAGAGAAGAACTCTTTCCCAAAATAATGGAAAATGCAATAGCTTATTCTGTAGCCTGTATTTCTCATGGTAAAATTGATCAGATTAATATTCTTAATGCTTCTCTTCTTGCAATGAAAACGACAGTTGAAAGACTAAAAATCAAGCCGGATATAATTCTTATTGATGGAAATAAATCGTTTGAATATGATGTTCCTGTCATTCCGATTGTAAAAGGGGACTCAAAATCTTTTACAATAGCTGCAGCATCAATTATTGCAAAGGTTGTCAGGGATAGAATTATGAATCGTTTATCTGAATATTATCCCCAATACAGTTGGCAGAAGAATAAAGGTTATCCAACCAGGAAACATTTTGAAGCAATAAAAATCTTTGGTGAAACACCACTGCATAGAAAAACATTTTTGAAAAAATTTTATGAGAGAGAAAATATCAAAATTAGTCCCGGAGGGACGACCTGTTTGTAGTAAAATAATGAAATTTTATTAAGCTCCATCGGGGCGATCTGTAAATAATTATAATGGCAATTTATGGCTAACACATATTCTCAAATTTATATTCACATTGTTTTCACCGTTCTTGGAAGACAAAACCTTATACCAAAACAAATACGTGAAGAATTACAAAAATACATCACCGGGATTGTTCAGAAACGTGATCAAAAAATGCTTGCTGTTTTTTGTATGCCGGATCATTCGCATATTTTTATTGGTATGAAACCGACACTATGCATTTCGGAATTAGTAAGAGATATTAAAGCTGGTTCATCAAAACATATTAATGATAACCAACTAATAAAGGGAAAGTTTAATTGGCAGGAAGGATTTGGAGCGTTTTCATATTCACGAAGTCAGATAGATACCGTAATAAAATATATTTTAAATCAGGAAAAACATCATCAAAAGAAGACATTCAGGGAAGAATACATCGAATTATTAGAAAAGTTTGAAATTGAATATGATGAAAAATATTTATTTAAATGGATAGAATAATTTTATGGTGTTCAAATGAGTTTTGTTAATTATTTATAGGCTAATAGATGCTTAAAACAGTTCGCTCCTACGGAGCTAAAATATTTTTTACATTTGAGTAATTACAAACAGGTAACTCCTACGGAGTAAATGCTAAAAAGATCATAGTATGTAAAAATTGTTTCAATGAACAATCATGATTGCCTTGGACAATATCTGACAATTATGCAGATTGAACAGTTTACTCCTATAGCGCCAGATTGTTTTTTCGTTTGATGGTTTACAAACAGTTCGCTCCTACGGAGCTAAAATACGAAACAATCTATATGAATAGTTTTTTTGATAAACTAGGAACAATATCGATAAATAAAAAAGTCCCGGAGGGACGACCTGTTTGTAGTAAAATAATGAAATTTTATTAAGCTCCATCGGAGCGACCTGCAAGGCATAATTTGATAACTTTTATAATTGTTAAACAATATGAATGAATCCAACAAAAAAACAATCGGACAGGAAGGCGAAGATATTGCCGTAGATTACCTTTTAAAAAATGGGTTTGAATTGGTGACCAGGAACTACAGGTTCGGGCATGGCGAGATTGATATAATTGTTAAAGATAAATTCGATGGTTATCTTGTTTTTGTTGAAGTAAAAACAAGACAAAATCTGGAATTTGGTGAACCTGAATATGCAATCACAAAAAGCAAAATAAAGCAGTTGAAAAAAATAGCAGAATCATATCTTTATGAAAAAGAAATAAAAGAAGTTGAATGCCGCTTTGATGTAGTTGCTATTATTTGGAACAGAGAAACCAAGCCTCAAATAACACATTATAGGAATGCTTTTGACTAGATGCGGGTTGCTCGTTTCTTGAGGCTGGATTCTAAATATATTTTTTGTTTTGTATCCAGAATCAATAAATTAAATAATAATATCAGCAATTTTTAATTGAGTTTGTTTGTGAAAGATCTAACTTTTAATGTCAGTCATTTTTCATTATTTTTGGACAGATTAACTAATCAGAAAAACAATTCGTGAAATAAGTCGATACTAATAATTCCATAATGCAAAATTTTAACGACAGAATGAATGAATTCTTTTTGATGATTGGCGGATTAACCCAATTCTCAATAGATTTCTTCAAGCAAATATTTATCCCGCCTTATGAAGTTGTTGAAATTAGAAAACATATGGTTGAACTTGGAATGAAAACTCTTCCAATTGTAAGTTTAACCGGGTTCATAATTGGGTTAGTGCTGGCAATGCAGACTCAACCCGTACTGGCACGTTTCGGAGCGGAAGCATTTTTACCAGGTTCCGTTGGAATTTCAATTGTTAGAGAAATTGGTCCGATTTTAACAGCTTTAATATTTGCAGGAAGAGTAAGCTCGGGAATTGGTGCTGAACTAGGATCTATGCGTGTGACTGAACAAATCGATGCAATGGAAGTTTCAGCTATTAACCCATTTAAATTTCTCGTTGTTACAAGAATATTTGCTACAACATTTATACTACCGTTACTTACAGTTTATGTTATCTTTATTGCATTGATAGGTTCTTATATTGCTGTTGTTCTTGTTCAAAATATGACGTGGGAATATTACACCGGAGCCGTTATTCTTTCGGTTGAATTTGGTGATGCAATCCCCGGCGTGGCAAAAACTTTCGTTTTTGGATTTATCGTTGGAGTCGTCGGTTCTTATAAAGGGTACACTGCAACAAATGGAACCGAAGGCGTAGGAAGAGCATCAACGACAGCAGTTGTTGTAGCCTCTCTTCTTATTTTAATTTTTGATATGATACTTGTTAAAGTTACGTTGTGGTTATGGCCGACAATTTAAAAATGGTTGAAATAAATAATCTGCATATGCAGTTTAACGAGCTTGTCGTGCTTAACGATGTTTCTCTTGATGTGATGAATGGTGAAAATTTTGTCGTCTTCGGAAGAAGCGGCACCGGAAAAAGTGTTTTGCTTAAATGTATAGTTAGATTATTAGAACCTGATTCCGGTGACATTAAAATTGATGGTGTTGATGTTCTTGAGCTGAACACAAAAAAATTAAATGAAGTAAGAAAACAGTTGGGATTTTTATTTCAGAGTGCTGCTTTATATGATTCTATGAGTGTAAGGCAAAACCTGGAATTTCCTTTAATCAGACATTTTAATTTCACTCCTAAAGAGAGAGAAGAAAAAATAAGGGCAGTTCTTAAAAAGGTTACACTTGAAGAAGCTATTGATAAAATGCCCGCAGAACTTTCGGGAGGTATGAAAAAAAGAATTGGATTAGCCCGTTCTATTATTACAGAACCAAAGTTAATGCTTTATGATGAACCGACTACAGGTTTAGATCCTATAACATCAAAAGAAATAAGTGAGCTTATTCTTGATATGCAAAAATCATTAAATATAACCTCAATAATTGTAACGCATGATTTACTGTGCGCAAAGATCATAGCCGACAGGGCAATTGTTTTAAACGATAGTGAAATTCAATATAAGGGAACAATACCTGAATTAACTTCATCGAGCGATCCATTTTTAAGAAATTTCTTCAGTCACGAAATTGTTAAAGAGAATAACAGGAGCAAATAATGGAGAAAGGTTTAGCAACCGCAAAATTAGGAATTTTTATTTTTCTTGGAAGCGCTTTACTCGTTGTTGGAATATTCCTGCTTGGAAATAAAGATCAGTTATTCGCTTCCACTTTTACTGTAAAAGCATACTTCGATAATATAGAAGGCTTACGAAATGGTGCTTCTGTAAGATTCGGCGGCATTGATGTGGGAGCTGTAAAAGAGATAAAAATTGTTGACGATGTTTCAGGAAAGATTGAAATTTCAATGCGGATAAAAACTAATATTAAAAGATTCATAAGAGAAAACTCTACAGCTACTATTGAAACAGAAGGTTTAGTAGGTAATAAAATAATGATGATTTCTATGGGCGATGAAAATTTTAAAGAAGTAGCAGATGGCGGAACAATTCAATCTAAAGAACCATTGGGTTTTGCTGAAGTGATGGGAGAAACACAGGGAATTCTTGCATTCACAAAAGAAATGACAAAAAATCTGGCAGAAGTTATGGACAGAATAAATCGCGGTGAAGGAACTTTAGGTAAAATATTGAAGGATGAAGAACTTTATTATGCCGCTACTAATTTGACAAAGAGCGCTGATAGTAGTTTAATAAATCTAACTAATGATTTAAAAGATGTAATTGTTTTATTTGATGACCTTGGCAACGGTGTTCAAGATGTTGTGAATAATATTAATAAAGTCGTTACAGATATAGATACTCTAATGAGTGGTGTTCAGGAGGGCAAAGGTTTGATGGGTTCGCTTCTAACTGATAAAGGTAAAGAAGCGGAATCGCTTAATCAGATTCTAAAAAATCTTGTGACTGTTACCGAAGACACGAAACTTGGTGCATCTCGTCTGGCTGAAAATATGGAAGCCTTAAAATACAACTGGCTCTTTAAAGGCTATTTTGAAGACAGGGGTTATTGGGATAAAGCCGAGTTTGAAGAACAAATTGATACAAAGATTCTTGAGTTGAATGAAAAGATAAAGTTGCTGGATGCAAAAATAGGTGAGTTAAAAGCACTGGAAAAAGGTGCGAATTAAAACTGTTTTAAAGGTTATTTCTTGCTGAATTATTAAGCTATTCGTAGCAGGTACCTATCTGTTTTCGGAAGTACTTGCTGCCAACATTTCTTATTATTCCTGCTAAAAATATTATTAAATTAATATTCTATAAATTCAAACTTTTATGAATTATGATTGTTACCTTTTGGAATTGATATTTCTTTATGAATAAAAACAATAGTAAAAAAGAAAAGAAAATAATTGTCCGTGGTGCTCGTCAGCATAATCTTAAAAATCTAAGTTTCGAAATTCCGCGCAATAAACTGATTGTATTTACCGGCGTAAGCGGGAGCGGTAAATCATCATTGGTCTTTGATACAATCTATGCCGAAGGACAAAGAAGATATGTCGAAAGTCTTTCAGCGTATGCCCGTCAGTTTCTGGAAAGAATGAACAAACCCGATGTTGATTTAATTACGGGCATTTCTCCAGCAGTCGCAATCGAACAGAAATCCGGTGCGCGTAACAGCCGTTCCACGGTTGGAACAACAACTGAAGTTTATGATTATTTAAGATTGTTATTTGCTAGAATAGGAAAGACTATTTGCTTTCGATGCGGCAAAGAAGTTAAGAAAGCTACAACAAGTACTGTTGCTGACTGGCTTGAGAAACAAGCGGATGGAACAAAATTTTATTTAACATTCCCGCTTCCTGATCACGAAGGACACAGCATAAAAGATGAACTGGAACATCTTAAAAAAAGAGGTTTCTTCAGAATTTATTATAATAATGCTCTTTTCGATCTTAATGAAAAAGAAGTAAAACCAAAAAATAAAAATGATGTTCGTGTTGTTGTTGAAAGATTCAAAGTAAATAAAGGCGAAGTTAGAGAAAGACTTTCTGATTCAATCGAAGTTACATTTAAGGAAGGTGAGAACAGATTAGCATTAATCAATATCGATACAAATGAACAAACTGAATTCAACAAATTTTATGAATGCTGCGGAATAAGATACGAAGAACCTGAACCGCGTTTCTTTTCATTTAATAATCCGTTTGGTGCTTGTCCCGTTTGCCAGGGATTCAGTAAGGTAGTTGGAATCGATATGAATCTTGTTGTGCCGAATCCAAACTTAAGCTTAATGGATGGCGCTCTTGCTCCGTTCCGTTCTGCAAAATACAGCGCTCATCAGAGAGAATTAATACAAAGTGCAAAGAGTGTTGGAATTCCTCTGAACATTCCTTATAAAGATTTAAGCGAAGAGCAAATAAAATTGCTCAGAAATGGATTTGTAAAGTATAAAGGAATAGACAGATTTTTTGAGAATCTAGAAAGCAAAACTTATAAAATGCATATAAGAGTTCTGCTCTCCCGTTACCGGGGTTATACAACCTGTCCGGCTTGCAAAGGAACACGATTAAGAAGGGAAGCACAGCAAGTTAAGATAGACGGTAAATCGATTCACGACATAGTTAAACTTCCAATAGAACAGTCATTAACTATCTTTGAAGAATTGCAACTTTCTGATTACGATTTGCAGGTTGCTGAAAGAGTTTTAAAAGAAATAATTAAGCGATTACAGTTTCTTAATAATGTTGGTATTGGTTACTTAACTCTTGATAGATTAAGCAGCACCTTATCAGGTGGAGAAACACAGCGAATAAATCTTGCGACCTCGCTTGGCTCTGCTTTAGTTGGAACTTTGTATGTGCTTGATGAACCGAGCATCGGACTTCATCCAAGAGATAATTCAAAACTAATAAACATCTTAAAAAATCTTCGCGATATTGGTAATACTGTACTAGTTGTTGAACACGATGCATATATGATGAAAGAAGCCGATCTGCTTGTTGATATGGGTCCGGATGCTGGTATTAAAGGCGGTGAGATTGTTTCCATGGGACATTACACCGAAGTGATGAAAAATAAAAATTCTCTTACAGGAAAATATTTACTAGGTGAGATAAAAATTCCATTACCTGAAAAAAGAAACACAAAGAAAACTAAATCAATTAAAATTACCGGCGCTGCGGAAAACAATCTTAAAAAATTGGATATTGAAATTCCATTAAACAAATTTGTTGTTGTAACAGGAGTAAGCGGTTCAGGGAAGAGTACGCTTGTTCACGATATTCTTTATGCCGGAATAGCAAAATATTTTGGAAATGCCCCTTCATTTATTGGCAAGTACAAGGATATTAAAGGTGCAGAGTATATTGATGGCGTTGTTATAGTTGATCAGTCACCTATTGGTAAATCTCCAAGATCAAATCCTGCCAGTTATATAAAAGTTTTTGAACTGATAAGAGAGTTGTTTGCATCAACGCATCAGGCAAGAGCAAAAGGATATAGACCGGGATATTTTTCTTTTAACGTTCCCGGCGGAAGATGTGAAACCTGCCAGGGCGACGGCTTCATAAAAGTTGAAATGCAATTCCTTGCGGATCTTTATCTTCAGTGTGAAGACTGTGAAGGTACACGATTCAAAAAAGAAATACGTGAGATTACTTACCGCGGTAAAAATCTTGTCGATGTTCTTCAAATGACCGTTGATGAATCCCTGGTTTTCTTTGAAGGCAATGATAGAATTACAAGACTTCTTCAACTGCTTGCAGATGTTGGATTAGGATATATAAAACTCGGTCAGCCATCAAATACATTATCAGGAGGCGAAGCCCAACGAATAAAACTTGCCTCACATCTTACAGCTCAGAGAGAAAGAAGACATGTTCTCTTCATATTTGATGAGCCTACAACAGGACTTCATTTCCACGATATTTCAAAACTCCTGAATTGTTTTAATCTTCTTCTTGATAGAAATAATTCCATCGTCATCATTGAACATAACCTTGATGTAATAAAATGTGCGGATTATATAATTGATCTTGGTCCGGAAGCGGGAGATAAAGGTGGGGAAGTTGTTGTAACAGGAACTCCGGAAGAAATTGTTGAAAATAAAAAGTCTTGGACTGGAAAGTATTTGAAGGAGTATTTGGTATGAGAATGTATTTTTAAGAATCTTAAATGTTTATACTTTTCTTTACTTAAAAAAACAAGAATATGATTATAAAAACAGTAGTGTTATTGAAACGTAGATGACATTGTAAAAAATTTGCGGTGTGATTTTTGTACAATTAATTTGTTATATGTTAAAAAGAAATAAAAAAGAACGATTTACGCAAAGATGAATCTCAAATTTTTACTAAAGAGCAACCTTTTATCCATATTGATACAATTATTTGTATTGATGTTAATAGCAAATAATATTTCGATTAGCCAATCTTTTTCCATTGATTCGGTAAAAGTCAGAGTAGCAAAATGGTCTGATGATAAACAATCGGCATTTTCTTTCTCTTTTGATGACGGATATCTTTTTCATTATCAGAGTGCAAAGCCAATTCTTAACCAGTTCGGATTCAAAGGAACGTTTAATGTTATGCCTCCATATCTTACTGACTCTTTACCTGGAATATGGCGATACGGTACCTGGCCGATGTTTATTGAACTTTCACAGGAAGGGCATGAAATAGCTTCTCATACAATGAATCACGACTCTCTTACAATACTTCCTGTCGGCGATACTCTGACTGAAGGAACAGTTTTATATGAATTATATCAATCGAAAAAAGAAATTGAAAAGAGAATTCCTGATAAAAAATGTATTACGCTGGCTTATCCTTATTCCGAAAGAAATCAATTTGTTGATTCACTGGCATCATTATTTTACGAAACGGGAAGAAGTGCGGGTGAAGAACCAAACTACTATTCACTTGATTATTTCTATGATTTGAATTCCTACGTTGTTCATTTTAATCTGCCGCGAAATACTCTTGCCGATGATCTTGATGAACTATACAGTTTTATGAACTGGACTCATAACTCAATATTAAATGAGGAGTGGGCAATAATGATGATTCACGAGATCGTTCCGCAATCAGAGTTACCGGGATTTGGTTTCAGAAGGATTGTATGAACCAATTACAAACGAATGGTTTACTAATTTGTGCGACTGGATAAATACAAGATCAGAAAATAAGGAAATATGGGTGGAAACTACCGGAAATGTTGTTCGATATATGAAGCAAAGAGATAACTGTGAGTATCAGGTTATTTCATCGACACAATATGAAATTGAAATTGAAATAACAGACAATCTTGCTGATGAAATTTATAATTATCCTTTATCAGCATACGTTACTATACCTGAAGATTGGGACAATGTTCTGGTTTCACAATCCGGCAGGATTGATACGTTGGCTTCCTTGGCTACAGATTCCGGAAAAGTTGTTTTATGTCAAATAGTTCCTGACGAGGGAATTACGACGCTTACAAAGCTTAACATTACCGGTATTGATAATGAAAAAGATCAGCCTTTGACATTTGAACTTTATCAGAACTATCCGAATCCGTTTAATCCCAAAACAGTTATTAGTTATCAGTTATTAGTTAATAGTTATGTAAGTCTTAAAGTTTATGATGTCCTCGGAAAAGAGGTTGCAACTATTGTTGATGAATACAAACCTACGGGAACTTATGAGGTTGAATTTGATGGAAGCAGACTTTCAAGCGGAGTTTATTTTTATCAGTTGCGTTCCGGAGAGTTCATACAAACACATAAAATGATTTTGGCTAAATAACAAACTTCTGTGTTCTTTTTATACGCGGGAAGCGGCTTTTAATTCCGTCTTCATTTGCAAGCGCTGTTCCTAAAACTCTGCCGTTATTTTTCATAACATATTGTCCGGCTGGAATATCTGTGTTTTTTATTTTCCATCCGGTCAGATAATTCTTTAACTCTTCTTCATCTTTAATATCATAAACAAATTTGGTGATATGATTTTCAAGAACCTGTGCCGCACTTGTATAAAAAGTAATCCTGCTCTTCTTATCCAATGTTCCAAATTTTATTCCTATACGATGGAATAATCCCAATTTATCATCTTGCCAGTTTTTATTTATAAAAAATATATCTCTTGTCTTGGAGATGTATTGATAATTGTGAAGAACTTCTATAGGAATTCCAAAATGCTCTGACACGTAATCAAGCAAAGGTGAAATATCTTTATGAGTTGGTTTTAACAATTTAATATGTGGAGTGCTTAGTAATTTGTGTTCAGTATATTCAGTAGAATCAACCTTACGAAGTTTTACAAGAAAAAAACCATCTGAGTTGATTTCCCAGGGTAGAATTCTGATTGCTTTATTTAATGATTTATTAAATTTTAAGCCATTGTAACTGGTAAAAGCTTTATGTGTTTTTACAGGAAGATTTACATCTTCAATTTCAACAGGATACTTTGATAAGATTTTATCAATTACCATTTCGTTTTCTTCTACAGACAAAGTGCAGGTTGAATATACAATTTCACCGCCAACTTTAGTCATTTTTATTGCGGCAACTAAAAGTCTTGTTTGTAAATCCTGCAGTCTTTGAACCCTGTCTAACGACCACCAATTACTTACTTCTTCTTTCTTCTGAATAATTCCAAGTCCGCTGCAAGGTGCATCAACAAGTATTTTATCAAAATGATTGCTGAAATAGTTGCTCAGAATCTCACCTTTGGAATGAATTATGCCGGTGTTAACGATACTCATTCTATCGAGATTAAATACAAGTGATTTAATTCTGTCAAGCGCAATTTCATTAACAACAAGAGTTCCGTCATTATTCATCATCTCAGCCATCTGAGTTGTTTTCGAACCGGGAGCAGAACATAAGTCCATCACAATATCCTTTGATGTTGGTTTTAGAACAATAGGCGGAAGCATTGATGATAAGCCTTGTATGTAATAGAGACCAAGTAAATGTTCTAAGGTTTTTCCCACCAGATCATTTTCATCTTTTACAATTTTTAGTGCATTGTCAAATCCTTTAATCTCTTCAGTTTGAATTGAATATTTATTATTTAGAATTTTCGAAAGAGATTGTTTATCAGTCTTTAAGCTGTCCACGCGGATATATTGTGCTGGCTCACTTTCAATAAACTTTAAATATTGTTCTGCGGATTCTTTGCCGTAAAGTGAAGAAAAATAGTCGTAAATACTGTTGGATAGTTCTATTGGCAATTTTAATACCTGATAAGGTTTAATATTTTGAATATTTCGTTTGATAAAGATGGAAAGTTCTTCTGACCGGGAAAAAGAATTTTGTAATCTTTATCAATTCTTGAAAGAATTGAATCAATATAATTTTCATATTGCTGGATGATAGAGGAAAAAAGCTTTCTATCACCGGGCAGCTTAATTTTTCCCGAGCGACTTCTTGCTGAGTAGACTATGAATTTAGCTTCAGCAAGATCGCTTGCCTGGTAAACTGATTCACCGTCAGTAGTAATCACTTCGTATCCGCCGAAAAACTCTTTACCAAGCATTAATGTTTTACACGGAACTTCGAGAGTCTCAAAATTAAAAGAGTTAATAAAATCATCCGGAAATTTTTTCAATCCTTCCGCAGTAAGAAAAGTTGTCCATTTATTTATAAAATCTTTTTCAGTCACATCGCAGTTTTAGAATAAACTAAAGTCAATTTCAAAATATTATTATAAAATGCTTTTATAAAAATTTTCGTAGTGCGGAACAACTTTCGATTTATCAAAATTTTCTACTGCTCTTTCACGCGCATTTGAAGAAAAAATTCCATACTTTTTTTCGTTCGTTAAAAGATCCAGTGCGTATTTTGCCATTCTATCAACATCACCAATTTCGGCAATGAATCCGCATTCATTGTGTTTAACAAGTTCCGGTAAACCACCAACACTTGAAGAAATAACGGGAAGTCCACAGGACATTGCTTCTAAAGCTGCAAGTCCAAAACTTTCTGATTGAGACGGAATTAAAAAAATATCCGATGCATTTAATATTTCAACAAGTGCATCCTGTTTTCCAAGGAATTTTACGCTATCACATAAACCGAGTTCACGGCAAAGTCTTTCGCAATCAGATCTGTCTGGACCATCGCCTACAAGCAGTAACTTGCTCGGAATTTCTTTATTAACCTTCTCAAAAATCTTTATTGTATCCTGAACTCTCTTTACAGGTCTGAAGTTGGAAGTATGCACCAGAATTTTTTCACCATTCGGGGCGATACGTCTGCAAAATTCATTGCTTGCACCGGGAGAAAAAAGAATTGTATCAACAAAGTTTGGAATTACTTCAATTTCTTTTTCTATTGAATAATTTGTCAGCGTTTTTTCTTTAAGAAATCTTGATACTGCCGTAACACCATGACTTTTTTCTATACTGAATTTAACCAATGGAAGAAATGACGGCTCCAGTCCAACTAAGGTTATATCAGTTCCGTGAAGAGTTGTAACTATCTTCAGATCTCTTTCTTCCTTAAGAATTTCCATTGCAAGATATGCTGAAGTAGCATGCGGAATTGCGTAATGAACATGCAGTAAATCTAAATTTTCATACTTAGCAACTTCAACCATTTTGCTTGTTAGTGCAAGAGTGTAAAGGGAAAACTCGAATAAAGGATAAGTGCTGGTTTCAACTTCGTGAAAAAATATGTTTTCGATATACTGATTTAACCGGAAGGGAAGTGCGTAACTAATAAAATGAACCTCGTGTCCTCGTAGCGCAAGTTCTTTACCAAGTTCAGTAGCAATCACTCCGCTTCCGCCGTACGTTGGATAACAAGTTATTCCGATTTTCATGCTTGAAGGTTTTTCTTTAATTTTCTAATGAATGATACATCTAATATAATTGAATTTTATGGAAGATAGTATTCAATATTATTAAGTGAGTATGACTGTAAAACATTAAACATATTTAGCAGGTAAAAAATTATTCTTTATGAAACTTCTTATAGTAGGACATAGTGTGGTTGATATAATTGATAGAGATGGTGACAAAGTAATTCAGCCCGGAGGTATATTTTATTCTGTCAATACATGTCTGCAATTAATTTCACCCAATGATGAAATATATCTTTGCACCCAGATTGATGATAAGCATTTTCATCTTTATGAAAATATTTATAAAAATGTTGATCAGTCATTCATCGAAAGAGTTGATGCTATTCCTTCTGTTGAGTTAACTGTTTCAGGTCACTTTGAAAGGAAAGAACATTATAAAAATATTTCAAATAAACTAAATATTGATTTTTCGAAGCTGAATGATTTTGACGGAATTTTAATTAATATGATTACAGGTCTTGATATTGATATCATTCAACTTCAAAAAATAAGACAATCAACAAAGGCAGTAATCTATTTTGATGTTCACACACTTTCACGCGGGCTTGATGAAAATTTGCATAGAAGTTTCCGTTTAATTCCTGATTTTGATGAATGGGCAAAAAATATTGATATCATTCAATGCAACGAAAACGAAATGTTTACTTTATCCGACAGAAAAACAGAAGTTGAAATTGTTGAACATTTATTTAATTGTGGAATTAAAATAGTCTGTATTACTAAAGGTAAAACAGGTTCGAAAATTTATTATAAAAACAAAACTGCAATGGCATCATATTTCAGGTCAACAAAAAATATAAGTAATAACAATAATGTTGGATGCGGAGATGTTTTTGGGGCAGCTTTCTTTTATAGCTATATTTTGAACAAAGATATTTTCAAAGCTGCTGAATTAGCTGCATCAGCTGCAGAGTATATTGCATCAATAAATAATTTATCTGAATTTAAAAAACTTATGGCTAATGTTGTCAGGTGATATAGTAAAAAACAGAATACTTGTTATCGGTTCAAACGGAATGCTTGGTCAGCGGACTGTCGAATTTTTTCTAAAATTAAAAAATTATGAATTGTTATGTTGTTCTGTTGAAAATGAATCGGTTATTGATGAGGTAGAATATTTATCCCTTGATATTACAGATAAAGAAGCTGTTAAGAAAACTGTTTTCGACTTTTGTCCCGATTCAATTATTAATACAGCAGCATTTACAAATGTAGATCTCAGCGAAACAGAACGCGAGCTGGCATGGAAAATAAATGTTAAAGGTGTCGAATATCTTTCAGATGCCGCCCGTATAATTGATGCTCATCTCGTTCATATTTCTACAGATTATATTTTTGATGGGAAGAATGGACCTTACAGCGAAACTGCAAAACCTAATCCATCTGGTTATTATGGCCGAACAAAACTTGCAAGCGAAAATGCACTGAAGATCAGCGGAATAAATTTTTCTGTTCTTAGAACCAATGTGCTGTATGGAACGGCAAAAAATAGTCGCCCCGATTTTGTTAAATGGGTTGTTAATAAACTGCGTAACAAAGAACAAATAAAAATTGTAACCGATCAGATAAATAATCCCACTTTTATTGATGACCTTGTTCAGGCAATAAGCAAAGTTATTGAATTCAGAAAGTTTGGAATTTATAATATCGGCGGACCGGAATTTTTATCACGTTATGATTTTACTCTACGTATTGCAGATTTTTTTAATCTTGATAAATCACTAATTATTCCAATCAAGACAGAAGAACTAAATCAGGCTGCTCGCAGACCTCTTAAATCGGGTTTGTTGACTATCAAAGCGCAATCAGAATTTGGATTTAAGCCGCACACAATTGAAGAAACACTGTTATTAATGAAAAAAGAATTACGTCTGTAGAATGAAAAAACTGATTCTATTAATATTGATGTTTATATCATCATTCAGCTTTTCTCAAAATGTCGTTCCAGAATGGGCGAAAGGGATTGTGTGGTATCAGATTTTTCCTGAAAGATTCCGAAATGGAGATATGAATAATGATCCGGAAGCATTTAAAGTTTTTGCAAGAGAAGATTCTTTAATTGCAGACTGGGGAATAACCAGATGGACAAGCAACTGGTTCGGACAATCTGATTGGGAAAAAAATCTTGGAGGAAATGTCCGTGATCATCTTTACCAGAGAAGATACGGCGGTGACATTCAGGGAATTATTGAAAAACTTGATTACTTAAAAGAACTTGGTGTTGGAGCAATATATCTCAATCCTGTTTTTGAAGCAGCATCACTTCATAAATATGACGGCTCAACTTTTCATCATATCGATGTAAACTTCGGTCCCGATCCTGAAGGTGACAGAAAATTAATTTTATCCGAAATTCCTAGCTAAACCTGAAACATGGATTTGGACATCAGCAGATAAGCTCTTCCTGAAACTTGTACAGGAAGTTCATAAGCGGGGAATGCGAATAATTATTGACGGAGTGTTTAATCATACAGGCGTTGAGTTCTGGGCATTTAAGGATATTGTCGAGAAGGGTGAAAACTCACAATTCGCTGACTGGTATAAAATAAAATCATTTGATGATCCTTGCACTCCACAAAATGAATTTGATTATAGAGGATGGTGGAATATAAAATCGTTGCCGGAATTTAATCGAACCGATGATGACCTTTACCCCGGTCCCAAACAGTATATTTATCATGCAACATCAAGATGGATGGATCCGGATGCCGACGGTAATCCTTCTGACGGGATTGACGGTTGGAGGCTTGACGTTGTTCGTGATGTGCCAGCCGGATTCTGGAAAGACTGGAGCCGCTTAGTTAAAACTCTGAATCATAATGCAATTATTGTTGGGGAGTTATGGGAATTGTCTCCCGATTATATAACGGAATCTGGTCCTTTCGATGCACTAATGAATTATAATTTCGCTTATAGTGTGAAAAAATTATTTATTGATAAAAGAAACCAAATTCCCGTCTCAGTATTTATAAAAATGATTGAAGAAGTAGATGAGACTTATCCGGAAGAAAATCTTTTTATTCTTCAAAATTTGATGACAAGTCATGATACCGAAAGACTTGCTTCGCTTATAAAAAATCCTGACAGGAATTATGATCGTGATGCAAATGAAAGCAATCCGGAATATAATCCCTCAAAGCCCGGTGCGGAAGATTTAGAAACACAGAAACTAATTGCAGCGTTTCAAATGACTTATAGGGGTGCACCGATGATTTATTATGGTGATGAAGTTGGAATGTGGGGTGCTGATGATCCGCACTGCCGCAAACCAATGGTATGGGAGGAGTTGAAATATGATGATGAAGTGATTGACAAAAGTTCAGGCTTTCAAAAAGGATTTGGTCAATACAGTGTTAAACCCGATGGAGACCTTCTAAATTTTTATAAAAAACTAATTAGAATACGAAATGAAAATATCGAGCTAACTAAGGGAAAAATAAGATTCATTTATTCTGATGACTTTAGGAAATTATTTGCATTCGAACGATTCTACTTTAACAAAAAAACAATTGTTGTATTTAATCTTGGTGAAGAGCAGGCTCAGTTATCATTACCAACCGGGATTGAAAAATTTATTTATACTAATTTATTGGATAATCAGACCGATGTTGTTGAAAATTTTGAAAGCCAGGCTTCAGAATTGACAGTAATGATATCACCTAAGTCATTTGCAGTTTATAAGATTAACGAAATCAAAGATAAATAATTTTTCATTTTTGAGCTTGACGACCAATTTTCTGTAGTGAACATATAATTATGAATTCCGATAAAACAATTAGTCAACTACATTTACTCTTCAATTTAATTAACCGCTAATCACAATTTTTGTTCTTCCATACAAAAATCCATTAATTTTATTTCGGGAAATAATTTTTTCTGTTAATCACACAACCATTTTATATATATCGTGGTCTAATCAAACAGTAAAAGGAAATTGAATGGCGCCAGATGAATTAGAATTAATCAAGAATGCTCAAAATGGAGACATTCAGGCTTTTGAAGAGCTAGTATATAAATACGACTCCAGTGTTCTATCTCTTGCTTTAAGATATACCGGCGATGAAGACGATGCCAAAGATTTATATCAGGAGGTTTTTATTCGCGTATTCAAGGGAATTAAAAATTTTCAGTTTAAGAGTGAGTTTTCAACCTGGTTATATAGAATTACAACAAATGTCTGTTTCACTTTTAAGTCTCGTGATAAGAGAAAGTTCAACATTTCTGTTTCTGATGATAATGAAGATGAGAATATTCAAAGTGTAGAGTTGATAGACAATAATAGTTCACCTGAAGTGCTTACAACAGGAAGTGAGATAGGATATTTGATAAATAACGCAGTAGAAACCTTACCACCGAAACAGAAAATGACATTTATACTGAAACACTATGACGGATATAAAATCAGAGAGATCGCTGAAATGTTTGAATGTAATGAGGGTACGATTAAAAAATATCTGTTCGATGCAACAAGAAACCTAAGAAAGAAACTCAGTTATATTAATAACTGATACAAGAGGAAAAAATGGATCACAAAGAATTTAAAGAGAAAATTGCGCTTTACTTTTATGAAGAATTGTCTGAATCTGAAAGAGTGCAGTTTGAGGAACATAAAATCGATTGTGAAGAATGCTCGAAGGAATATGAGCTTGAACTTTCATTTCTTCGTGATCTTGAAAAAAACAAATCCTCAAATGTTGATAGTAGAATTCTATCTTCTGCAAGATATCAGTTGAAAAAAGCATTACGTAACGAAACTCAATTTAAGCTCAGAATCATCTCTTGATAAACTATTCTCATTTCTTTTTACTCCATATCGGATTGCATTCTCTGCAGCAGCTGTTCTGATTTTTGGAATACTGCTGGGCTATATACTATTCGGACAGGTGCAATCACCGTTGTTAATAAAACCTGATAACGGAAATATAATTCCTGCAAATGAGCGGTTTACGTTTGATAATCAGGTGTTAAAAATTAACAACATACATTTTATTGATGCGGATGCTAGCGACGGTGAGATTGAGTTTGAGTTTGAAGCTGTAAAGCCGGTAAGATTAAAAGGCTCTGTTAACGATCCTCAAATTCAGGCTGTGCTTGCTTATTCAATGCTCAATAATCAGAATCCCGGATCAAGATTAAATTCAATAAATGTGATGGATTCGAAACCTATGTTGAAAATCGATAGCGATGTGAAAAATACATTATTGACCGTGATGCTTACAGATGAAAACCCTGGAGTACGACTCGAAGCTTTAAAAGTTGTAAAACGTCTTCCTTATGATGAAAGCATTAAGCAGGCATTTTTAACAGTTCTTGCAACAGATACAACCTCCGGATTAAGGATAGAGGCAATTAACGCTCTTTCGGATCTTACCGTGAAAGGATTTTTGCTGACTCAGGATGAACTGAAATTATTTAAAGAGAAATTCAGTAATGATGAAAATAATTATGTAAAATTCAAAACAAAAACAATATTACAGGAGTACAACTAAAATGAAAAAAAATCTTTCATTGGCAGCATTTCTAATATTTGCATTAGTAGTAGCCACAAAGGTAAGCTATGCAGAAGACGTTGAAAAAACTTTTAAGGTAGGTAAAAACAATAATCTTAGCACTGATCTAAGGCATGGGAATCTTATCATAAATACCTGGGATAAAGATGAAGCTAAGATTCTGGCACAAAATGTTGACTCAGATGAATTAGATAAACTTACAATTGAACAGAACGGATCTGATGTATCAGTTTCTTTTAAAGGAGAGGACTCGGAAAAATTTTCTGTTGAAGTATGGATTCCTGTTCAATTTAATATTAATGCAAGAACAGGTGGTGGGAATGTCAAACTGAATAATTTACTGTCTGGTAACTTTTGCATTTCATCCGGTGGAGGAAATATTAAGACATCTAAAGTAAAAGGAAAAGTTGATATATCATCAGGAGGCGGTAACATTAAATGTGACGAAATTGAGGGAGATATTAATATATCAACTGGTGGTGGAGAAGTTAGAGTATCTGGAATTACCGGTAAGGCTGAAGTATCAACAGGAGGTGGTAATATAGATATCGGTAATATCAATAAATCTGCTGAAATATCCAGTGCTGGTGGAAATATAAAAGTTGGTAACGTTGACGGGAACGTAGAAATAGCAACAGCAGGTGGAAATATTAAAATTGGTAGCGTAAGTGGTACTGCGGAAATAAGTTCTGGCGGCGGTAATATTTCATTATCAAGTTCAAAGGGCAAAGTTGAAGTTTCAACGGGCGGTGGTAATATAAATTTGAAAAATATTGGAGGTGGCATTGAAGCTCTTACAGGAGCTGGAGAAATTGATGTGGAATTATCAGCTGATCTTAAAAGCAACAGCTCATTGTCAACCGGTGCAGGAAATATTACTCTTACTGTTCCTGAAAAAATAAAAGCAACGATCATTGCAACTGTGAAAACAAAATATATTGATAAAGATGATGAGTCATATATTCATATCAAATCTGATTTTGAAGGACTGAAATATGACGTTAATGATAGTAAACGAGAGGTTGTTGCGAAACTGGAACTAAATGGAGGTGGACCAGTAGTTGAGCTTGAAACCGCTATGGGTAAAATTGAGATTAAAAAGAAATAATAATTATAAATTGCGGGTCAGATTGAAGTGTACGAACAATGTATCTTATATTCTTATACAATAAATGAATAATATTTTTATACTTTGACATACGTATTGGTTCAATAAGTGACTTCATACTTAATCTCTTCTCCACAAAACCCGGTCAGCAGTGATCGGGTTTTTTATATAAAATCAATCATCTTTTATAACACTCCAAACTTCTTTAATTTTGTTAAGAATAAAAGAACAAATAATAAACTTTCCTGATTTATTAATTATTATTTTTAATTGTTCATTCTCAATTTTTAATTATCCTGCCCCGGTAGCTCAGCCCACCTTCGTCAAAAGAATTTGACTTTGGTGGGTAAATAGGATACCTGCCCGACTTGGCTCTGGAATGAGGGAGTCGGTCAAAGGCGGGCCTGCCCGACTTATTCGGGTAAAGGAAAAGTCGGTCAAGGCGGGGAGCGTCGGTTTCCTTATATAGTTATGAAATATTTTGTGTATATACTTAAAAGTTTGGAATTTGATAAAACTTATGTGGGAATTTCAAATGATTCTGATAGAAGGCTGATAGAACATAATGCTGGTAAGTCAATATATACCCGAATGTTTAAGCTGTGGCAAATAGTGTATAAAGAAGAGGTAAATAATCGTAAACTTGCCAGGGAGAAGGAAAAATATTTCAAATCAGCAGCAGGAAGAAAAAGAATAAAATTTATATTAAGTAATTTAAGCCCCGGTAGCTCAGTAGGATAGAGCGTCGGTTTCCTAAACCGTAGGTCGGAGGTTCGAATCCTCTCCGGGGTACAATTTATATTTTTTTTGATGCCTTTTAGTGAAAAAGGCAGATGTTTTTTACTTCACTTGCTATTCTTCTTTACAATTACTTGCAAATTATAAATCGATTCCTTAAAATTAGCTACAAATTACAGTGATTAATTTTTCTTTGCTCCGATAGAGCAAATGGTTTAGAGTTATATTGCTGATTACCCGCAGAGATAACATCCGGATACCTCTACCGAAGCAAATATCTAATTTTGATATTTACCTCCTTTGGGAGGATTATCAGTATTTAAAATAATTAAACTGGTTATGACCTAAAATCCTTGATTTTTTATTATTAGATAAGGGATATATATGTGCCCGAAATCTTATAAAGAAGAGGATCGATTAAGCAAGGAAAATCTTCGGTTAAAATCTGCTGTTGAAGAGCTCTCTATCCTAAATGATATGGCAACCGCAATTGCCTCTACTCAATCACTCGATCAAATCACAAACCTTATTGTAAAAAAATGTGTTAAACATCTTAAATCCGAACAGGGATCAATTCAACTTATTGATGAAAAAGATTTTGTCAATCCTTTCCATACAATGATAAGAGTCCGTGATAATATTGATGATAAAGATTCACTGCGGTTTGACAAGCAACTGTCCGACATAATGCTGGCAAATAAAAAACCATTACGTATAAATGAATTTAAAAGAGAAGAAAAAATTGCTTTGCGGGAAGATTCGGTTTCTAAAAATACAATCTTTATTGAGTGTGCCGATGATTATTAAAGGAAAAATGATAGGTATACTATCATTATTCAACAAGGAATCTGATGATGGTTTTACCGAAGCCGATCAAAGATTGCTTCAAATAATTGCTGCTCAATCCGCAAATGTAATTGAAAACTCCAGATTATTTGAAGAAGAAAAAAAACTTATTCAGATACAACAAGAAATTCAGGTTGCAAGTGAAATCCAGAAAAATCTTTTACCTCAGAAAATACCTGATATTAATGGTTACGATATTTATGCAATTAATATTCCGGCTCGTGAAGTAGGTGGAGATTATTACGATTTTATAAAAATTTCAGACAGCAAAACTGCAATTGCACTTGGTGATGTGTCCGGCAAAGGATTACCAGCATCAATGCTGATGGCAAATCTTCAGGCAACATTAAGAGGACAGTTATTATTTTGTAATTGTGCAAAAGATTGTATTAAAAGAGCTAACAATCTTCTTCACAAAAGCACAGACATATCAAAATTCGTAACGCTTTTCTTCGGAATCCTTGATACAGAAAAAAATACTCTGACCTATTGCAATGCAGGACATAATGTGCCTGTTTTTCTTGCTAAAGAAAATAAATTTAAGCTTGATAAAGGTGGAATGCTGCTTAGCTGCATTGAAGATACAAACTATGATGAAGAAGCAATATCGTTTGAAAAAGGGTCAACTCTTGTTGTTTTTTCAGATGGTATAACTGAAGCAATGAATGAAGCCGAAGAAGAATATGGCGAGGAGAGGCTGTATGATCTTATAGAAAATAAATTGTCTTTAAGCTCAAAACTTTTGGCAGAAGAAATATTAGGTGATGTAAAAAAATTCACTTCTGGAATTCCTCAAATGGATGACATCACTTTGATGATAATTAAACGTAATGAATAAAACTTAATTTTACAGGAGGCTATATGAAAGTAACAATAGAAGAAAAGTACCAGGCTGCTATAATTGAATTAAAGGGCAACCTGATCGGCGGGGAAAATGCCAAACTATTTCGTGAAAAGCTGTATGAGCTTATTAACCAAAACAAGAAAAACTTAGTTGTGGATATGTCTGATGTAAAATTTGTTAGCAGTACAGGGATAGGAATATTAATCAGCGGTTATACGACCTTGAAGAATGCCGGGGGCGATTTGAAACTCGCTCACATATCTGACAAAGTTCAGGGTGTGCTTAACATAACAAAGCTAAATCAGATATTTAACATTTATAATAATGTTGATGAAGCGGTTAAATCATTCAACTGAATCGACTAATTTAATTTGCTTTAGAATATGATCGGCAAAACAATCCGCCACGGCGGGTCACATTATAAGATTACTGAAAAGCTCGGCGGAGTCCGTCTCGTTCCGCAAAGCGGAACGGACGAGACCTCGTCCGATCAAGCAAGGGAGGAAATTTCTTGAGCGAGTATATTGGGAAAACAATATCACACTACCGAATTTTAGAAGAGATCGGACGGGGTGGACTTGCCCGCCGTAGCCTTAAATTACTTGCGAGGTTAAATTGATAGGTTCCACTGTATCCCATTATAGAATCTTAGAAAAGCTCGGCGGAGGCGGAATGGGTGTAGTGTATAAAGCCGAAGACTTAAAATTAGACCGTTTCGTTGCCCTCAAATTTTTACCTCCCACCTTTAGCTTAGATGAAGATGCAAAACAAAGATTTATCCACGAAGCAAAAGCTGCCTCTCTTTAGAGCATAATAATATTTGTACTATTCATGAAATTGATGAAACCGATGATTTACGACGTTGCAGGTGGACAAATATATATTTCTATGTCTTGTTATGAAGGCGAAACACTTAAGAAGAAAATAGAAAGAGGTCCGTTAAAAATAGATGAAGCGATTGATATCATAATACAAATTACTACCGGGTTGCAGAAAGCTCACGAACAAGGAATAGTCCATCGTGACATCAAACCAGCAAACATATTTATAACAAACGATGGTGTTGTTAAGATACTTGATTTTGGTTTAGCAAAAGTATCTGGTCAAACTCAATTAACCCAAATGGGAAGTACAGTTGGAACAGTAAGCTATATGTCGCCGGAACAAGCGAAAGGAGAAATAGTTGATCATAAAACAGATATCTGGTCGTTAGGTGTTGTACTTTATGAGATGCTTACCGGAGAACGCCCTTTTAAAGGTGACTATGAACAGGCGGTGATATATTCTATTATGAATGAAGAACCGATGCCTGTAAAAAAAGTTAGTACCGCTGTTCCAACAGAATTGGAAGAAGTTGTCAATAAAGCGTTGAGGAAAAATCCTGAATCACGCTATTCATCAATGGTGGAAATGTTAAAGGATTTGAAGGGATATCAGGACAGCTTGCGTGTATTGGAGATGGGGGCATTTAACCTGAAAACAATTATTCGTCGTATCCGCAGGCCTCGTGTTGCTATTCCGGCAGTTGTTATTATACTTTTTATCACGCTTAGTGCTGTCTGGTTTTTGAACCGACAGGCCAAAATTAATTGGGCCAGAGAGGAAGTCATCCCGCAAGTAAGCAGTTTACTGGAGGTTGGCCTGGAAAATTTTATCCCGGCTTATGAACTAATAGAAAAAGCCGAGAAGTATATTCCGGATGATAAAAAGCTGAATAATTTTTTCTCTCAGTGTGCCGTTCACACTTCCGTCCACACTTCCCCGCCGGGTGCAAAAATATACTTCAAAGAATATAAAACTCCGGAAAAAGACTGGACATTTATCGGTATCTCTCCAATTGAAAACATCAGATTAGCTGCTGGTTTTTTCCGGTGGAAAATAGAAAAAGAAGGATTCGAAACTATTACAGCTTTATCTTCAACATTTAATTTTTCTGTAGAAGAAGGGATAACACCGGTTGAAATAGAATTCAAGCTGGATAAAACAGGAACAATTCCATCTGATATGGTGCGTGTTCAGGGTAATGATGAACTGGCTGACTTTTTTATTGACAAATTTGAAGTAACAAATAAACAGTACAAGAAATTCCTGGATCAAGGTGGTTATCAGAAAAAAGAATTTTGGAAGCATGAGTTCATCCGGAACGGAAAAGTGCTTTCGTGGCAAAAGGCTATGGCAGAATTTGTGGATCAAACTGGCAGAGCTGGCCCTTCAACATGGCAAGCTGGAACCTATCCCGTTGGAAAAGATAATTATCCGGTGTCTGGCATATGCTGGTTTGAAGCGGCTGCTTATGCCGAATATGCCGGAAAAAGCCTCCCTACAATATATCATTGGAATCAGGCTAGAGGAATAACATCACTTGTTATGAATTCCTATTTGATTATATCGATGAGCAATTTCGGAAATGAGGAACCGGTATCGGTTGGAACTTATCAAGGTATAACCGCTTCCGGAGCTTATGATATGGCCGGGAATGTCAGGGAGTGGTGTTGGAATGAGACGCGCATGGGTCGATGTATCCGGGGAGGAGCTTGGAATGATAATGATTATATGTTTGGTAATATCAGCCAGATATCTCCGTTTGACCGGTCAGCCAAAAATGGATTTCGCTGTGTCCGCTATCTTCAGACTGATAAAATATCTGATGCTGTTTTTGGTATATACGAAATTAAATATAGGGATTACTCCCTTGAGAAACCGGTTCCGGATGATATATTCCAGGTATATAAAACCCTATTTGCATATGATCCGATGGAACTTGATCCCAAAGTTGAACTTAGAGATGAGAGTTCAGCAGACTGGATAAAAGAAAAGGTGTCTTTTACTGCAGCGTATGGCGGAGAACGCATGTGTGCTCTTATTTTTATTCCTAAAAATACATCTCCACCCTATCAGGCAGTAATTTATTTCCCCGGTTCAAGTGCGCGAGATGTAAGGACAAGTGATAATATAGAAATAAATCCGAGTTATCAATATTATCTTTTGCATATAGTAAAAAACCATAGAGCGGTAGTATATCCGATATATAAAGGAACCTTTGAGCGCGATGTTGACTTATCTAAAATGGGCGAACATCAGTTGACTGAATGGAGAATACAGCACGTAAAGGATTTTAGCCGGACAATCGATTATTTAGAAACCCGTCCCGATATAGCCTCTGATAAACTAGCCTTTTATGGAATGAGCTGGGGAGGCAATATGGGTTTTCTCATTCCTGCCATTGAAAAACGCCTTAGGGCAAATATACTTATAGTAGGTGGACTTTCTACGGTTAAATACCGTCCGGAGGTTGATGTATTTAATTTTGTAACCAGAATTAAAATTCCAACTCTAATGCTTAACGGACGATTTGATATGGTTTTCCCACATAAAACACATGTCAAACCAGCGTATGATCTTCTAGGAACCCCGGAAGAAGACAAGAAATTAATTCTATATGACACTGATCATTTCATACCGAAGAATGAACTTATTAAAGAAACCTTAAACTGGCTCGATAAGTATCTAGGGCCAGTACAATAAAGAAAGTTTATAATTTAATGATTGGTAAAACTATATCACATTACAAAATTTTAGAAAAGCTCAGTGTCGGCGGACTTGTCCGCCGGAGCCTTGAGATTATAAGTGAGTAAAGTATGATAGGCAAAACAATATCACATTATCTCATTATCGAAAAGCTCGGCGGAGGCGGGATGGGTGTGGTTTATAAAGCCCAAGACATAAAATTAGATCGTTTCGTTGCACTTAAATTTTTACCTCCCACGTTTACATTAGATGAAGATGCAAAGCAAAGGTTTATCCACGAAGCAAAAGCTGCCTCTGCATTAGAACATAATAACATTTGTACTATTCACGAAATTGATGAAACCGATGATTTACCCGATGTGGCGGGTGGACAAACATATATAGTTATGTCCTGTTATGAAGGCGAAACTCTAAAAAAGAAAATAGAAAGAGGTCCGTTAAAAATAGATGAAGCTCTTGATATTGCTATTCAGATTTCAGAAGGATTGTCAAAAGCTCACGAAAAAAATATAATTCATAGAGACATAAAACCTGCGAACATCTTTATAACTAATGATGGTGTAGTAAAAATTCTCGACTTTGGATTAGCAAAAGTGTCCGGTCAAACCCAATTAACCCAAATGGGAAGTACAGTTGGCACTGTTGCATATATGTCACCGGAACAAACCAAGGGAGAAATAGTTGATCATAGAACAGATATATGGTCACTTGGAGTTGTGCTTTATGAAATGATAACTGGTCAAGTACCTTTTAAGGGTGATTACGAGCAGGCGGTAACTTATTCAATAATTAATGAAGAGGCTGAACCTCCGACTGCATTGAGAACAGGTGTACCAATGGAATTGGAACGGATTGTAAAAAAAGTCATCTCGAAAAATCCTGATGAACGATACCAGCATGTCGATGAGATATTAGTTGATTTGAAAGGACTCGGAAAGGAATTCAAATATGGAACAACGAAGCAAACAGTAATTACAACGCCTCTAAAACTAAATAAAAAGAAATATGTTATTGGAGCCATTGCAGGCTTATTTTTTGTTTTATTGGTTGCATTCTATTTTATCTTTCTCAATAAGTCACTAACGATTGAAAGGAAATCCGTTGCTGTTTTGCCATTCCAAAATATCAGTGAAGACAAAGCTAACGAGTATTTCAGCGATGGCATTACAGAAGATGTCATCACACATCTCTCAAAAATCGGTGATCTGAAGGTTATCTCACGTACTTCAACAATGCTTTACAAAGACAGCAAGAAGAGCCTTCAAGAAATTGGTAGAGAGCTGGGTGTTGAAACTATTCTAGAAGGGAGCGTTCGGAGGGCAGGCAATCGTGTTCGAATTGTTAGTCAGTTGATAGATGCAAAAACAGATGAGCATATCTGGGCGGCGACGTACGATCGCGAAATGAAAGATATTTTTGCCATCCAGAGTGATGTTGCAAAACAAATTGCTATTGCATTGAAAGTGAAATTCTCTTTCTCTGAGAAAGAGCGAATTGAAAAAATTCAAACTGAGGATACAGAGGCATACCAACTCTATCTCAAAGGACGTTTCTATTGGAATAAGCGAACTTTAGCAGACTTAGAGAAGGCAATCGATTTTTTCAATCAGGCAATAGAGAAAGATCCAAATTATGCTCTTGCTTATGCCGGATTAGCTTCAGCGTATGTTGTGCTTCCAGATTATTTTGGACTCCCGCCGAAAGATGTTTACCCGAAAACTGAAGCCGCAGTAAGAAAAGCATTGGAGCTTGATGCTACACTTTCGGAACCCTATGCTGTTATGGGGTTGATGAAAGCCCATCAGTGGGATTGGAAAGGTGCGGAAAGTGAATACAAGCGATCAATCGAACTTAATCCGAATTATCCAACAGTCCACCAGTGGTATAGCATACTCTTATCTAGTCTCCGCAGACTTGATGAAGCCCTTGCTGAGATCAGACGCGCACAGGAGCTTGATCCACTCTCGCTTGTCATCAATTACAATGTGGGTTGGGCTATGTATTTTATGCGGCAATATGACAAAGCGATAGATCAATTTAGGGAGACACTTGATCTTGATCCCAATTATATTTCCGCTCGTGTAAGTCTAGGCGGGCTGTATGCAGCACAAGGCAAATTTGAGGAAGCTATCTCAGAGTTACAAAAGGCAAGGTCACTCGTGGGCAGAGGTGATCCTACTTCACTAGCAGAACTTGGTTCGACGTATGCATTGGCTGGAAGGAAAGATGAAGCGCAAAAGATACTGGATGAATTGCTTGAGTACTCGAAGCAAGGGTATCCCGTGTCACTGGCCATTGCTACAGTTTACGGTGGACTTGGTGATAAAGAGAAAGTATTTGAATGGCTTGAAAGTGCGTATCAGTCGCGAGAATCGAAATTCCCATTGATAAACGTACATCCGGTTTGCGATAGCATTCGTTCTGATCCAAGGTTTATAGCATTGCTGAAAAAAATAGGATTGGAAGAATGATTGGAAAATCAATATCACATTATAATTGAGTAAAGTATGATTGGTAAAACAATTTCCCATTATAGAATCTTAGAAAAGCTCGGCGGAGTCCGTCTCGTTCCGCAGAGCGGAACGGACGAGACCTCGTCCGATCTATCTGAGGAGGTAATTTCTTGAGCGAGTATATCGGGAAAATAATATCGCACTACAGAATTTTGAAGAGATCGGCGGGGCGGAATGGGTGTTGTATATAAAGCCGAAGACACAAAACTCAAACGTACCGTTGCATTAAAATTTCTTCCTCCCTCCTTTTCTCTTGATGATGATGCTAAAGCAAAGATTTATTCACGAAGCTCAAGCAGCCTCTTCACTTCAGCATCATAATATTTGCACTATTCACGATATTGATGAAACTGAAGATGGACAACTTTTTATTTGTATGGACTGTTATGAAGGCGAAACATTAAAACAAAAAATTGAAAGAGGTCCATTAGAAACAGATTATGCGATTGATATAGTTATACAAATTGCTGCTGGATTACAGAAAGCTCATGAAAAAGAAATCCTTCACCGTGATATAAAACCTGCAAACATATTTATAACTAATGATGGTGTTGTAAAGATACTCGATTTTGGATTAGCGAAGCTGTCCGGACAGACGATGATTAACAAAGATGGGTTCGACTTTGGGAACAGTTGCATATATGTCTCCTGAGCAAACAAGAGGAGAAATGGTTGATCACAGAACAGATATCTGGTCACTAGGTGTTTTACTTTACGAGATGGTTGGCGGAGAACGTCCCTTTAAAGGTGACTATGAACAAGCCGTTATTTATTCAATTTTAAACGAAGATCCCAGACCGGTAACTACAAGTAGAGATGATATTCCGCAAGAAGTAACTCAGGTTATTACAAAAGCATTAACTAAAGATTCTGATAACCGGTATCAGAATATCGGAGAATTGCTTTCAGATTTTAAGAATTTTGGTTCTTCGGAATACAAATCTAAATCTTTCGGTAGTTTAAAAATCTCTAAAAAGCGTTATCCAGGATGGCAGTATTTTGCTCTTGGAGCTTTTATTTTGCTCGTTGCATTTATTTTTTACCTTACCAATCCTTTTGGATCAGAACTAACAACAAATAAAATCATTAGTTGTTTTACCTTTTGAAAATTTGACAGGTAACAATGAACTTGAGTATTTCGTTGACGGAATGCATTCTTCACTGATTGGAGATATCGGAAAGATCAGTGCATTAAGAGTGATTTCCAAAACCACTTCCAATGCATATAAAAATGAAAAAAAATCAATCTCCGAAATAGCATCAGAACTGAATGTTGATGCAATAATCGAATGTTCAGTATTAGGCTTAGGCGACAGTATAGTTATTCAGTTAAAACTTATAAGCGCATTCCCTGAGGAGAAGCAGCTCTGGAATCAAGAATATATTGAAGAGAAAAGTCAAATCCTGAATTTGTATAGCAAAGTCACAAAACAAATTTCTAAAGAGATAAATGTTGTATTGACACCTCAGGAAGAGAATTTACTGGCTGAATCTAAAACGGTAAATCCAGAAGCTTATGATGCATATATGAAAGGTCAATTTTATACGGAACGATTTGGAAATGAGGATCTAAAAAAAGCAATAGAGTATTTCCAAATTGCCATCGAGAAGGCTCCGGATTGGGCACCTCCTTACAATGGATTATCAAGTGCCTGGGGAATACTTATGCAATCTAGTCGAGTTGAGCCGACTGTTGCCCTTCCAAAAGTCTATGAATATCTGAATAAAGCACTTGAGCTAGATCCAAATTTTGCGGATTTACAACCTCACAAAGCCGCATTAGCAGTATGGCTGGAATGGGATTGGGAGAAAGGTGAGAAAGCATACTTAAAGGCACTTGAACTGAATCCCAATGATGCGCTGTGCCGGATATTCTATGCACATTTTTTGATGATTATGAAAAGACCGGAAGAGGCACTCAAACAAGCTAATCTGGCCCTTGAACTGGATCCTTTGAGACCTTTCTTGCTGGGATTGTACGGAATTGTGATGATCTGGCAGGGTGATTGCCAATCTGCTCTTACTTATTCTCAAAAAGCCCTTTCAATTGATTCCGAAAATCATTTTGCCAAAAACACACTGGCGAAGGCATATTATTGCTTGGGAGATACTATAAAATGGTTTGAATCGTGGAAGAAGATTGCCTGGTGGGATGATAAAACCCTTGCTGTTATTGATGATATTTTTTACAAAGTAGGATTTCAGGCTGCAGTTGAAAAGATAATAGAAGTAAATGTAAAAGCGTCTCAAAATCTTCATATATCGATGTGGGGCCAGGCATGGAGATATTTAGCTGTTGGCAAATATGATAAGGCTATGGACTGTTTAGAAAGAGCTTACGACATCCATGATCCAAATATGCCTTACCTCGGAATGGTTTCCATAGAGTTTGAGAAATTGAAAAACAATACAAGATATATTGCTCTTATGAAGAAAATGAAACTGCCTATTTGATTTAAATTTATAAATATAAATTAGATAAGAACTAAATTATTAATTGGAGATATTGATGATCGGCAAAACTATTTCGCATTATAAAATTTTAGAAGAGCTCATCGGACGGGCGGGATGGGTGTAGTGTACAAAGCCGAGGACACAAATTAGAGCGTTTTGTTGCACTTAAATTTCTGCCACCCGAACTAGTGCGGGATGAAGAAACGAAGAAACGTTTTATTCGTGAGGCTCAAGCCGCATCGGCATTAGATCACTCTAACATATGTACAATTTATGAAATTAGTGAAACCTCTGATTTACCCGACGTGGCGGGTGAACAGCTTTTTATTGTAATGGCTTATTATCAAGGTAAAACATTGCAGGAGAAAATTCGTCAAGCTGCATCAGTTGATAAATCCAACCTAAGTATAAATGAATCTTTAGAAATTGCAATACAGATTGCAAGCGGATTGCAAAACGCGCACGAAAAAGGAATAGTACATCGAGATATCAAACCTGCAAACATTATAGTTACTGATACAGGAATTGTAAAGATTGTTGATTTTGGTCTTGCAAAACTAATTGATCAAACGATGATTACAAGAATCGGCTCAACAGTTGGAACAGTAGCGTATATGTCACCTGAGCAGGCAGTAGGAGATAAATTAGATCATAGAACAGACATCTGGTCGCTGGGTGTGATAATGTATGAGATGATCACAGGACAAAGACCATTCAGAGGAGAGTACGAGCAAGCCTTGATCTATACGATCATTAATAATGAACCGGAGCCGATACAAAATTATATTCCGGATATACCTGCTGATCTTGTACAGATTATCAATCGTTCGTTGGAGAAAAATCAAGATTATAGATATGCCTCAGTAGCGGAGATGTTGAAAGACCTGAAAAATCACCTGTATGGTCTTCAACCCGGGGAACAAGAATCGTTCAATCGGCAAGCACCTCATCACGCAAATAAGAAACCAAGGAAAGCAGTTCAGGTTAGGCTGGCTGTGCTTCCTTTTATAAACTTGAGTGGCGATCCGGAACAAGAATACTTAAGCGATGGCTTGACCCAGGAAATGATTACTCAGTTAGGCCGATTGCATCCTCAGAGTCTTGGTGTTATCGCCCGCACTTCGGTTATGCGCTACAAGAAGAGTGATATTCCTATTGACCAGATTGGCCGCGAGCTTAAGGTCGACTATGTTCTTGAGGGCAGCACCAGGCGAGAAGGGAGCCGCGTACGAATCTCAGCCGATCTCATTAATGTACGGGACCAGATGCAGTTATGGGGAGACATATTTGAAAAAGATTTGTCGGGTATATTGATCTTGCAGAGTGAAGTGGCGGAGAGCGTGGCCAAGGCGCTGTCGATTAAGCTTCTTCCGTCCGAGAAAGACCAGCTGGCCAAGGTCCGTCCCGTCGATCCCGAAGCTCATGAAGCCTATCTCAGGGGTATGTTCCATTGTATGAAAGTGACTCCGGGGGATCTGGACACAGCCGAAAAGCACTTCGACCTGGCCCTGGAGAAGGATCCCTTGTTCGCACCAGCCTACGTCGGTCGGGCCTTGGTCTGGGTCATTCGCAACCAGGCCGGCATCACGTCGCCTGGGGAAGCGGGACCGAAGGCCAAGGCTGCTGCCCTGCGGGCGCTCGAGCTCGACGCGAATTCCGCCGATGCTTACTACGTGCTGGCTTCGGTCAGGACCTATATCGACTGGGATTGGGACGGTGCCGGGGAATTCTGGCGGCGCACGCTTGAGCTCAATCCAAATGTGGCCGTCGCGCAGGCGCTCTACGCGCATTTCCTGGCGATCACGGGGCATGTCGAAGAGGCCCGGGTCCACAGCGAAAAGGCCGCCGTGCTCGACCCATTCAATCCGTTGGTCCAAAGTTGGCATGCACAAGTTCTCTATACGCAACACCGATACGACGAGGCAATTGCGGTAGCCCATGAAGCCCAGCGGATCGACCCGGACCATCCCATCGTAGGATTCACCCTCTGGATAATCATGCATGAAAAGAAGGGGATGGAGAAGGAGGCCTTCGAGGCCATCAAGGCCTTTATGGTCGCCATATACCAGGATCCCAGACTTGAAGCCGCGCTCGAAGAGGGTTATGCGCATGGAGGATACGCCGACGCAATGAAGCGCGGGGCGGAGTCCCTGATCGCCCGCCTTCCCGAGACTTTCAGTCTGCCGAACGATATCGGAAACTTTTACCTCGCGGCCGGAGAGAAGGACAAGGCCATCGAGTGGCTGGAGAAAGGTTTCGAGGTTCATGATCCGGTGTCGCCGTACGTCAGCTGTCTTCCGATATACGATGACATTCGCCCCGACCCTAGGATCCAGGACCTCCTGCGCCGGATGAATCTGCCAGTGGATGAGTTAGATGATAGGTAAAACCATACGCCGCCGCGGCACAGATTAATGAGAACAAGCAATTTGAAAAACAATGAAAATTTTTACTGGGGAGTAATAACAGTTAAGATTAGCAGATAAAGAGATTTTTGAAAAATAATTATTAGCTATAAATATCTCGAATGGAGAAAACAATGTTTGACATAAAAATTCAAGATGGGAAAGAAGTTTTGTTGGTTGGCAGACTTGATGCTTCCCATACTGATAAAGTTCAAAATGTTTTGGATTCAATTACGGGCAATTGTTTGGTTGACTTTAAAGAGCTTAATTACATCTCAAGCGCCGGTTTGGGAGTATTGATAAAAACTTGTGCGAGACTAAAAGAATCGGGCAATTCAATAAAACTAATAAATATGAATAAGCATATTAAAGAAGTTTTCAAATATACCGGTCTGGATAAAGTATTTCTTATAGAATAATCCGGAAAATATTTTTTTTATTATTTACCAACTTTAACCACCTTGGAGTGTATTTACAATTGGAGAATGAAGATTTTATTTTAGTAAGAGACTGTTTAAATGGGAATGGAAAATCTTACGAGAAAATAGTTGAAAAATATCATAAAATAATCTTCAGATTAGCAAATAAATTTGTTAAGGATTTTGATGATGCTGAAGAAATTACACAATCAGTGTTTGTTAAAGCATACGAAAACCTTAATGATTATAATCCAAAATATAAATTTTTTAGCTGGCTCTACAGAATTACTGTCAATGAATCAATAAATTTTGGAAAAAGAAGAAAAAATGTCGAAGAGATAAGTGAAAATCTTAGCTCAGTTGAAAACGATCCTGAAAAAATTTACGATAGCAGTGAATTAAGTAATAATATAACAGACGCCTTAATGGAACTCGATATGAATTATAGGTTCCCAGTAGTTCTTAAACATTTTCTTAATTATTCATATAAAGAATTAAGTTATTTATTAGATGTGCCGGAAAAAACAGTTAAGTCAAGACTTTTTACGGGAAGACAATTATTAAAAGATATATTAATTAAAAAAAACATTCTATAGCATGATTATGAAACATCTGGAACTAATACATAAAGATATTGATAAAACAATTTCTCTTAATGAAAAAGAAAAATTGGATAAATATTTAAATACAAATCCCGAGGCTAATATTCTGCACAAGGAATTATTAAGGACTGAGGAATTACTAGATAAACTTCCCGATAATGAACCTTCCGAAAACCTAAAGAAAAAAATTCTAAACCAAATTGATTACAACAGATATGCTCATAAAAAGGAAATGCGGATTATTCCTGATTATATTTCTTCATTATTTTCTGGCCCAAGAAAAAAAATTACAACTTCATTTTCATTGGGTTTCATTACCGGCATTTTAATTTTTTCACTCATTTTCTATGTTTCTTATTATAATAATTCATCGGAGGTTCATGATATTTTCGGGACAATGGGACTTTCTGAAACTGAGATCGTTGAATCTTTTACAGTTAATTCAACTAATATTTCAGGCGAAATTGAAATTATCAAAGGATTGAATTTTTATAGATTCAAAATTAATCTTAATTCATCCGAGAGATATAACTTACAAATAGAATTTGATCCGACTAATGTGAGTCTTCGATAATTTTTCTTTGGCTAACCTCAATAATATTCAACTTGAAAAAGGAAGTGGTTTTATTAAAATAACCGGGTCTAATTCTGAAACATACTCGCTATTATTCTCAACTAAAAAATTATCATCGGAAAAATTTACTTTTAAGATTCTCAGCAACGGAAACAAATTGTTTGAGCGTGAAGTTATTTTATCAAATGATTGAATTTTTACCAACATTCATTTATTTGAGGTGTAATTGTTATAGACAAAGTTAAGAGTAATTATTAATCTTAAAAAATGAGAGGCAAACATGGAAACCCAGAATAAAAAAAACAATTTCAAATTGGGAATGATTATAGGAGGATCAACTATTATTGTAATGGCTGTTCTTTATTTTGCATTAATCTATCCTTGGCCAGATGAAGATGTTTTAGGTACTATGGGAGGTATAGAAAAAGCAAAGAAATATCAGAAAGAACAGATCAGTGAAGGTGATATAGCTCTTCAGAATTCTGAAGTGCATTCTTTAATTCAGAATGATAAAATTCAGAAGCTATTAAAAGATGAAAATTTTTTGAAAGCAATGAATAATTCTAATTTCCTTAAAGCAGCACAAAATGCAGATCTATTAAAGGCGATGAATGATGCTAACTTTGTTAAAGCGATAAATGATCCATCATTTATGAAAGTAGTGAACAGTGTTGATTTTTTGAAAGCCGCACAAAATCCTGATCAATTAAAAGCTATGACCGATGCTTCATACTTAAAAGTTTCAAGTAATCCTCAATATCTAAAAGCGATTAGCAACACAGAACATTTAAAAGCAATTAGTAATGTTGATTTTCTTAAAGCAATGAAAGATCCTGTTTTCTTAAAAGCAATGAAGGATCCTATGTTCTTAAAAATGGCAAAGGATACTGACTATTTAAAAACTGTTAAAGATGAGAATTATCTTAAAGCTGCAAGCAATCCGGATTATTTAAAAGCGATCAAAAACTCAGATTTCTTAAAAGCTGCTGCTGATATAGATTTCCGAAACGCAGTTAGTAATGCAGATTTCTTAAAAGCTGCAACTAATCAGGACTTCTTAAAGGCAGCTGTGGATAAAGACTTTTTAAGGATAGCTGCTAATTCTGACTTCCGTAAAGCAATTAGTAACGCAGATTTTCTGAAGGCCGCTGCCGAGCCGAGTTTTCTTAAAGCAATGAATAATGCAGATTTCTTAAAAGCTGTTAGAGATCCGGTATTTTTAAAAGCTGTAAATAATGTTGATTTCTTAAAAGCAATGAAAGATCCGGTTTTTCTAAAAGCAGCGAATAACGAGAATTTCTTAAAAGCAATCAACAGTGAAGATTTTAGGCAATCACCCTTAAAAGACTAAATCAAAAAAAAGTTGAAGTTGTTCTTAGATAATCAACAGATCAATTTCCTATTAGAAATGCTGTTTCTATCACAGCATTTCTTTTATTTTAAAGAGTAAAAAAAATATTATTATCTTAGACTAAGAACCAATAAACAAATGAGAATCTTATTTTATTCTCTCTTATTTACGGTATTATTTTTTTTAGATACTTCAGCTCAATTTAATAATATTGTTACCCCGAATCAGAGATTAGTCTATTATGGTGAAGCCTCATCCTATATGGTTAAATATGTCGGAAGTTGTGTTGAGAATGCTTTAGGATTTCATAGTGATCTTTTTCATTATAAACCTTCTGAAAAAGTTACAGTAATAATGCACGATCTGAATGATTATGGTAATGCCGGTGCAAGCACGATCCCGAGAAATTTTGTAATGATAGCAATTGCACCTTCTAACTTTGTATATGAGACCGCTCCTGCCAATGAAAGAATTAATACTACAATGAATCATGAGTTTGCACATATCATTACTCTTGATGGAGCAAACAGTACTGATAAGTTTTACCGTTCATTGTTTTTTGGTAAAGTTGCGGAAGCATCAGAAAATCCGCTAACAATGATCTACAGTTATTTAACTACTCCAAGAAGAGCCTCTCCAAGATGGTATCGCGAAGGAATAGCTGTTTATTTGGAAACATGGATGGCCGGAGGTCTCGGAAGAGCACTCGGTGGTTTCGATGAAATGGTTTTCCGTACATTAGTCAAAGAGGATGCAGTCATTCATGATCTTGTCAGTTTAGAATCTGAGGGAACCCAGACTGATTTTCAGGTAGAAGTGAATGCGTATCTTTATGGAACAAGATTCATGAGCTATCTTGCTTTAAAATATGGCTCAGAATTACTGATAAAATGGACATCAAGAACCGAAGGCAGCTCCGCTTATTTTGGTGCTCAATTTAAGGATGTTTATGGATTAAGTTTAAGTGATGCCTGGTCAGAATGGATTGATTGGGAAAGATATTTTCAAAGAAAAAATTTAAAGACTATTAATAAATATCCCGTTACTACTTTTCGTAATATCACAAATAATATAATAGGATCATTATCGCGCCCTTATTATGATCGGGAAAATAATAAATTATATGCAGCAGTCAATTATCCCGGGCAAACAGCTCACATAGCAGAAATTGATATTGGTTCTGGAACAATAAATAAAATAATTGATGTTAAAGGACCGGCTCTTTACTTTGTTACATCGCTAGCCTACGATCCCAAAAATCAAAAAATATTTTATACGTCCGATAATAATGATTGGCGTGACCTACTTGAAGTTGATCTTAATACCGGTGATTCAAGAGTTCTGATTGAAGAGGTAAGAACGGGAGAGTTAACATTTAATGAGATTGATAATTCTTTGTGGGGAATCAGACACTTTAATGGTATTTCAACTATAGTGAGAATACCCTTTCCTTACACTGAATGGAATCAGATTTATTCCCTGCCGTATGGTAAGACAATGTATGACATTGATATTTCAAACGATGGAAAAATGATTATTGGAGCACTTGCAGAAGTAAATGGAAATCAATTGCTTATCAAATCTAATATTGATAGTCTGATAAACGGAGTAATTAAGTTTGATACACTTTTTAATTTTGAAAATAGCCTTCCCGCTAATTTTGTTTTTTCAGATGATGATAAATATTTATACGGCTCATCTTACTACTCAGGAGTATCAAATATTTACAAATACAGCTTTGATAATAAGGATATGAATATTCTCAGCAACAGTGAAACTGGATTTTTCAGACCTATTCCGATTTCTGCAGATTCATTAATTACATTCAGATATACAAGTCAAGGCTTTTCACCCATAATGATTGAGAATAAGTCCCTTGAAAATGTAGCTGCAATTAATTTTCTAGGACAAGAAATTGTTGATGCAGATCCAATTGTAAAATCCTGGGTTGCACCGCCCCCATCTTCTGTAAATATTGATTCTCTTACAATTGATTCTGGGGAATACAATGCTTTTGCACATATAGGCCTTGCGTCCGCATACCCTGTTGTAGAAGGTTATAAGGAATTTGTTTCTTATGGGATGAGAATTAATCTTTCTGACCCTGTTGGATTTCAAAATTTTAATATCAGCGCTTCTTACTCTCCTAATAATTTATTACAGGAGAATGAAAAATATCACCTTGCTTTTGAGTATTCTCATTTCGGGTGGGAAGCAACTGCAACATTAAATAATGCTGACTTTTACGATCTTTTTGGTCCGACAAAAAGCAGCAGAAAAGGATATTCATTAGGAATTAAATACCATGAGAACATCATATACGATACGCCTGAAATAATGGATTATAATGTTTATGCAAATTATTATGGAAATTTAGAAAGACTTCCGGATTACCAAAATGTAATAGTTTCTTTTGACCGTTTTTTTAATGCAGGATTCACTTTTAATTATCGGGATTTAAGAGCATCACTTGGTGCAGTAGATTATGAAAAAGGTTTTAAATGGCAAATAAATTCAAATAATAATTATGTAAGAGAAACAATTTATCCACATGTTCATACTAATTTTGATTATGGCTTTGCTTTACCCTTAAATCATTCATCGATTTGGCTGAGAAGTTCTGCCGGATATTCTTATGGAGACAGAAATGAACCGTTCGCTAATTTTTATTTCGGAGGATTCGGAAATAATTATGTGGATAATCTTCATGAAAAAAGATATCGTGAATACTTCAGTTTTTCCGGAGTTGAACTCAACGGTATCAGTGGAACAAACTATGGTAAGCTAATGCTTGAGTGGAATCTTCCCCCGCTTCGTTTTAGTAATTTGGGATTTTCATCTTTTTATCTTAATTATGCACGCACATCATTATTCTCTAATGTTTTAAAAACAAATATCGATTCTAAATCTGCAGGAAGATTATTAACTAATATTGGTGCTCAAGTTGACTTTAAATTCATTATGTTCTTCCATCTTAAAATGACGTTTTCAGTAGGCTATGCAGTGGCTTTTAAAAAACATCAAAAGACATCAGATGAAATAATGTTTTCATTAAAAATCCTTTAACCCGATGATTGAAATTCTTGTTAGTCTCTTACCGGTTTTTATCTTTTTAATAATCTTAATTTATCTTGACAGCTACAAACTTGTAAAAATTATTAACGTACTATTAGTTATCCTTATCGGTTTTGGTGCCGCTTTAATAAGCTATGTCATCAATAAAGTACTTCTCAGTATTCTACCAATTGATATAACATATTATGCCAGGTATATAGCTCCAGTAATAGAAGAATTACTAAAAGCGGCATTTATTATTTATATGATCTCTAAAAAGAAAATAGGATTTCTGGTAGATGCTGTAATCTATGGCTTTGCTATCGGTGCCGGATTCGCCTTTGTAGAGAACATATATTATCTGAATGTCGTTGAATCGTCCAACATTTTTCTCTGGATTATAAGAGGATTTGGAACTGCTGTGATGCACGGTGGAACTACTGCCATCTTTGCTGTTTTAACCAAAAGTTTATTTGACAGATCAGATAAATTTAAAATTATGAATTATTTACCCGGTCTGATTTCTGCAATTCTTTATCATTCATTGTTCCTAATTTTTATGCCTGGACTTTTTTCTGCTATAATAATTCACTCAATATTTAATCATTTGTTATTGCCCGCTATTGTAGTTACGATTTTACAACTAATTCTTCTGCCGGTTTTAATAATATTTGTATTTCACAGAAGTGAGATAGCTTTGAGAGATTGGATGGAAACAGGATTGGACAATGATGTTCAACTGCTTGAGCAGATTGATAATGGAATTTTTTCTGAATCTCACTCTGGTCAATATTTGCTATCGCTTCAAAATAAATTTCCCGGAACTGTTTTAGCAGATATGCTTTGTTTAATCAAAATCCAACTGGAATTATCAATTAAAGCCAAAGGCGTCTTGCTTTTAAGAAATGCAGGTCTGCCGGTGATTATTGAAGATGAAGTAAAAGAAAAATTAAATGAATTAAAATATCTGGAAAAAAGTATTGGCCCTACCGGTAGACTTGCGGTCTCCCCAATTTTAAATATCGGCACGAAAGATCTTTGGCAGCGTTATATGTTGGGATTGAAATAATTAATTCAACAAATGATTTGAGGATACTGTCAAAGCAAAAAAGAACATTTTCCTACGTTAACACATAAGACGAGTTTAGTTGAAAAAAATTAGTTTAAAAAACCCCTTTAATTAGAGTTCAGTGCGGTTTTTGTTTGCCAATTGTTAACGAACCATTGCTTCTAACAAATATTTTTTGCAAGTTTAGTAAAAATTATTCTATCCCTTGAGAGAAATGAGTTGAAAACATTACTTAGAACTTTTTCTCCATATCCTCAAATTATCTATGAACTAAAATTATGATCGGTAAAATAATATCCCATTACAAAATTCTTGAGAAGCTTGGCGGAGGTGGTATGGGTGTGGTCTATAAAGCCGAAGACACAAAACTCAAACGTACCGTTGCATTAAAATTCCTTCCTCCATCCTTTTCTCTTGATGATGATGCTAAGCAAAGATTTATTCACGAAGCTCAAGCTGTGTCATCCTTAGATCATAATAATATTTGTGTTGTTCACGAAATTGATGAGACAGATGATGGTCAAATTTTCATTTCTATGAATTGCTATGACGGTGAGACACTGAAGAAGAAGATAGAATGTGGTCCGTTAAAAATAGATGAAGCTATTGATATCATTATCCAAAACGCTAACGGTTTACAAAAGGCACACGAAAAAGGAATTGTCCATCGTGATATAAAACCTGCAAACATATATATAACTAATGATGGCATTGTAAAGATACTTGATTTTGGATTAGCTAAAGTAACCGGTCAAACAAAATTAACACAAATGGGAAGTACTGCCGGTACGGTTGCCTATATGTCACCCGAACAAACAAGAGGAGAACAAGTAGATCACAGAACAGATATATGGTCATTAGGTGTTGTACTATACGAGATGGTTGCCGGAGAACGTCCCTTTAAGGGTGACTATGAACAGGCAGTTATCTACTCCATCTTGAATGAGGAACCGCAGGAGATATCAAGTTTACGATCCGATGTTCCTAAAGGCGTTGTCTCTGTTATTGGTAAGGCGTTACAAAAGGATTGCAAATATAGATATCAAACAATGAAAGAGTTTATAGCTGATTTGAAGTCAGGCCGCGCATCGACAATCGAATTACCAAAGCAGGAGAAATCCATAGCAGTGCTTCCCTTCATCAACGACAGCCCTGACCAGGAGAACACCTACTTCATCAACGGAGTGATGGAGGAGATTCTGAATAACCTGCAGAAAATCAAGGAACTCAGGGTTATATCTCGATCATCGGTTGAACAATACAGAAATCAGAGAAAACCCATCAAGGAAATAGCCAAAGAACTTGGAGTAAATTACGTAGTGGAAGGCAGCGGACAAAAATATGGTAATGCCATTCGTCTGAGATCACAATTGATTAACGCGGAAGATGAAGAAAGTCATATCTGGGGAGAGTCTTTCCAGCAAGAGATAAATGATGTTAAAGATATTTTCAGGATTCAAAGTCAGATTGCAGAAACAATTGCAAAAGAATTAAAAGCGTTTATAACACCTCAGGAAAAACAACTTATAGAAAAAATACCTACTGAAAATCTTGAGGCTTATGAGGCCTACTTAAAGGGGATGTCTTATGCTTGCAAATTAAACCCGCAGGACATTGATGTGGCAATGCACTACTTTGAATCCGCTCTGGAGAAAGATCCGGATTTTGCGCTGGCTCATACAGGAGTTGCCAATGTCTGGTGTTTACGCCAGGTTATGGGATCATTGCCGCCAAGTGAAACAACACCGCTTTTTAGAGCTGCCGCCCAAAGAGCCCTGGATCTGGATTCTACCCTGGCGGAGGTCCATTACGTTTGCGCGTTCGTCAAATGGTTTGATTGGGACTGGAAAGGTGCGGAGGAGGCATTCAATCGGGCCATTGAGATCAATCCCAACTATGCTTTGGCCCGGGTGCAGTACTCCCAGCTGTTGGCAATACTAAAGCGTCCAGAGGAAGCGATCGTGCAGGCTCAGCAGGCTGTTGAACTGGATCCTTTTAATCCTGTAGTCCTGGGACTTTATGGAAGCACATTATCCATGTTAGGGCGGTATGATGAGGCTATGACAATGGCTTACAAGGAGCTCAGGGCATCGCCGAATAGTTCGATAGGGCTCCAAATTCTCTGGTTGGCACATCACTTTAAGGGGGAGTACGATAAGGCATTTGAAAATGCGAAGGCGCATTTTACTGCTTTCGGTATGGATCCGGTTGTACAAGTCATGGAACGGGGATATGAAACAGGCGGCTATTTTGAAGCCATGAGATGTGCTGCTGAGGTCATGGCATTTGCTGCGAAAGAGCATTATATCCAGCCTTTCTGGATTGCTTCCCTCTACGCTACTGCAGGGGAACAAGAACAATGCCTCGACTGGCTGGAAAAGGGATATAAGACAAAAGATCCGGTTCATGCTTATTTTACGGAATTAGAGTTAAGAAGTTTGATCCATGATGGGCCGCGCTATCAGGCTTTGTTGCACAAGATGAAATTCCCGATGGAGGAATGAGGGGATCGGTAAAACCATCCGCCGCGGCGGATCACATTTACACCGTGAGATAGGTTGAAATTTAATAACATATGTTAATTTATATATAATATTAAAAAAAGTATTTTATTGAAAGTTCTCCCAGGGTATCTCACAGGGTGAACAAAATCTCTTAATACGAATACGAGGCTTGTGATGATAGGTAAAACTATATCGCACTACAAGATCATTGAGAAGCTCGGCGGAGGCGGGATGGGAGTAGTCTATAAAGCCGAGGACACAAAACTCAAACGTACTGTTGCATTAAAATTTCTTCCGCCCTCCTTTTCTCTTGATGATGATGCAAAGAAAAGATTCATCCATGAAGCTCAAGCTGCCTCTGCTTTAGAGCATAATAACATTTGTACAATACACGAAATTGATGAAACGCTGGATGGGCAAATGTTTATTGTTATGTCTTGTTATGAGGGCGAAACATTAAAACAAAAAATAGAGAAAGGTCTGCTAAAAACAGATGAAGCTATTGATATTGCTGTTCAGGTTTCAGAAGGTTTAACTAAAGCACACGAAAAAAACATAATTCATAGAGATATAAAACCGGCAAATATATTTATCACAAGCGATGGTGTTGTTAAAATTTTGGATTTTGGATTAGCCAAAGTAAAAGGACAAACACAATTGACTAAATTGGGAAGTGCTGCCGGGACTATTGACTATATGTCACCCGAACAAGCAAGAGGTGAAATAGTAGATCACAGAACTGACATTTGGTCTATTGGAATATTACTTTATGAAATGATAACAGGCAAAGCACCCTTTAAAGGCGATTACGAACAAGCAATCACTTATTCCATTATTAATGAAGAGCCCGAGCCGATAACTGGTTTAAGAACCGGCGTACCGATGGAACTGGAAAATATCGTGAATAAATGTCTTGATAAAAATCAATCCAACCGTTACCAGCATGCGAATGAATTAATTGTTGATTTACGCCGAACGAAAAAATTTTCAAAATCAACTACAATGACATCCGAACGAAAAAAAAGAATATTTAGCAATAGAAAAATATTTTATTCTATCGCAATTGTATTCCTGCTTGCTGCAGTAATAGTATTGAGCAAATATTTGTTCTTTACTAATAGTGAAACTGATCTTAATTCGAAGTTGAAAATGCTGGTAGTCTTACCTTTTGAAAATTTAGGGTTGCCTGAAGATCAATATTTTGCCGACGGAATTACAGATGAAATTTCAAGTCTGCTTTCAAACATAAAAAGTGTTGGAGTCATTTCCCGCAAAAGTGCCTTTTATTATGCAAATACAAATGCAACAACAAAAAAAATTGGTGAAGAGTTAAATGTTGATTTTATTATTACAGGCACAGTTAGATGGGCCAAAACTTCGGAGGGACCGGGACGGGTTAGAGTTACTCCCAGATTAATTCAAGTTTCAAATGACGTCCAATTATGGGCAGAACCCTTCGAGCGGTTCATTACGGATATTTTTCAAATACAATCGGAAATTGCAAAAAAAGTAATCGAACATCTCGATATTGAACTCATGGAATCGGAACTTAAAACAGTTGAAAGTAAACCAACCAAAAACCTGGATGCCTATCAAGCTTATCTTTTAGCACGGTTTTATGAACTTAAACCTCATTTTTCGATTGAAAACTGGCTTAAGGTTGTAGATAACTATCAACGTGCTGTAGATCTGGATTCCACTTTTGCTCTGGCTTATGCAAAATTATCAAAAGCTCATTCGAGACTTTTCTTCCTTCGCTACGATATTTCAGATAAAAGATTAGAAATGGCCCGGGTAGCGGCGGATCGGGCTTTAAAATTAGCTCCGGAATCTGCCGAAGTACATATATCAATTGGTTACTACTACTTATGGGCACTAGGCGATAATATAAAAGCACTAAAGGAATGGAAAATCGCTGGTCAAGTCCTTCCGAATAATATAGATATTCTAAAAGCAAATTCAGATGTATATGGAAAAAATGGCGAGTTTGAAAAAGCAATAGATGCAAATAAAAAAGCAATAATTCTTAGTCCCAGAGATCCAACTCTATATTTAAATCTTGCATTATTTTATTGGCTTACACGCCAATATGAAGAAGCAATTGATGCATGTAACAATGCAGCAAAAATATCACCGGATGCAGAGTGGGCATACTTATATAAAGCATTTATCTATTGGAGTTGGAAAGGAGCAATCGATGAGTCTCGAATTGCTCTCAAATCCGTTCCACCCGAACACGAATTTTATTACTGGGCATGGTATTGGCAGGAAGTCGGTGAAAAAAATTATGAAAAGGCTTTGCAAGTCCTCGCATCAGCACCGGGGGAATGGATAAGACATAAAGTTTGGGCGATACCGAAATCATTGCTTGCTGCTTTGGTTTACATTGCTCAAGACAAAAAGGAACAAAGCTATTCTTTACTTGAGAAAGCAAAAATTTTATTAGAAGATGAAATCGCCAAATGGCCTGACGATCCCCGCTACCATAGCTCTCTCGGTATTACATATGCTGCGCTGGGTCGAAAGAACGATGCAATAAGGGAGGGAATAAAAGCAACGGAACTGTTACCCATTTCTGAAGACGCCGAATACGGTGTTCCACCCGCTCAGGATCTAGCTTTAATATATACGTTAACAAGAGAATACGATAAAGCAATCGATCAATTAGAATACTTGTTGAAAATTCCTTCCTGGGTATCCGTTCCGTATATTAAAATAATACCGGAATTTAATTCACTTAATGACAAACCAAAATTTCGGGCGTTATTGAAAAAATATTCGAGGTGATTGAAGATCTATTGTAATTCTGAAAAGCTGTGAAAAGGCAGAAGGACTAAAATTAACTTTTCAGAAGAATCCTCAAAAAACAGTTTAATTCCTTTCTCAAAATATATTCTTATCAATCTGATTTGTCTTGTTATTGCGTAAATAATAAAACACTTCAAAAAGCAAAAAAAGAATTGGATAAATTATTTAACCAGGTTTGCGCCTGTTAATAAAAAGGAGAATAGCAATGAGTAAGCAAAAAGACGTAAAAGAAATTGTAAAAGAAAAGTATGCGGAAATTGCAGTATCCTCAACCAGAAAATGCTGCTGCGGATCATCGGACAACAAAATTGTTGGTTATACAATTATGAAAGATAACTATGATAATCTTCAAGGCTATGTACAAGAAGCCGATTTAGGTTTGGGCTGTGGATTACCAACTGAGTTTGCAGATATAAAAAAAGGTGATACTGTTGTTGATTTGGGTTCCGGCGCTGGTAATGATGTTTTTGTTGCTCGCGCTTTAGTTGGTGAAGAGGGAAAGGTAATCGGGATTGATTTTACTAATGAAATGCTGGCTAAAGCTAATTTAAATCTTGATAAGCTTGGATATAAAAATGTTGAGTTTAAGTTAGGTGAGATAGAGTCGATGCCTCTTGAAAATAATATTGCGGATGTAATTGTCAGCAATTGTGTTCTTAATCTTGTTCCGGATAAGAAAAAAGCCTTTGGCGAAATTTATCGGGTATTAAAACCTGGAGCACATTTTTGTGTTTCCGATATTGTTATAAAAGGGGAGTTACATCCGGAGTTAAAAAAATCAGCAGAAATGTATGCAGGATGTGTTGCCGGTGCAGTACAGCAGGAAGAATATATTGGTTTATTTAAGCAGGTTGGTTTTATTGATGTTGAAATTAAAAAAACGAAAACGATAGAATTACCTGATGAAGTTTTACTTCAGTATTTAAATACCGAACAATTAAAGGAGTTTAAAGAAAATCAAGTTGGTATTTTTAGCATAACGGTTGTTGGATATAAAAAATAACAAGATTCGGGGTACAATTAAATTTGCATCCTCTTTTTTTTGATTTTATATTTCGTTAGATAACGAAATGAATTATGGTAAAAGACAATACAAAATTATTTAAAGCCCTGTCCGATCAGAACCGCTTAAGAATTTTAAAGATGCTTCAAAGCAAATCGCTTTGTGTATGTGAAATCACAAATGTTTTAAAGTTGGCAAATTCCACAGTATCAAAGCATCTTAGCATTCTTAAAGACGCCGGTTTTATTATTGAACAGAAGGATGGGAAATGGGTTAACTATCAGATTAATGAACGCCCATCAGACAGCAGAATTTCATCCATTCTATCAACCCTCGATTTTTGGATTTCTAATGATAAGTTGATTTTTTCAGATAAACAGAAAGTTCAGAAGGTTGATCGTAATAAAATCTGCAGCGGATAATATGTTTTTAAATACAATTCGATATTTATCGAATTATGGAAATAAAAAATAATTAGCATGAATTGGAAAAAAGAATATAAAATATTTTTGTGGATCCTCGGATTCTTTCTATTCGCATACTTTATGCCCATTGAGGATGAATCCTTTTCCGGAGCAATATTAGCAGCTTTTGATCTTGCTAAATGGTATGCACAGGAACACGTTTTACTTTGTTTAATACCGGCGTTTTTCATTGCGGGCGTTATCGCCGTTTTTATAAGTCAAACTGCGGTGATAAAATACTTCGGAGCGAACGCCAAAAAGTTGGTTGCTTATTCTGTTGCATCGGTTTCGGGGACGATACTTGCCGTTTGTTCATGCACAATTCTTCCTCTGTTCTCAAGTATTCATAAACGCGGTGCTGGATTAGGTCCTGCAATTGCTTTTCTTTATTCCGGTCCTGCTATAAATATTTTAGCAATCATTCTCACTGCAAGAATACTTGGACTTGAACTTGGCATTGCCAGAATAATCGGTGCAGTTGTATTCAGTATTGTGATAGGACTGATAATGTCATTCATATATCGGAAAGAAGAAAAAGAAAAATCCGATGCACAAATAACAATTGCCGATATGCCTGACGAAAGACCGATGTGGCAGACTGCTATACATTTTTTTATTCTCGTTGCAATTCTTGTTTTTGTTAATTGGGGCAAGCCTGATGCAGCAGAGGGATTCTGGTTTTTTATGTTTGCTAATAAATGGTTTATAACCGGAGTGTTTGGATTAGCATTCGCACTTTCAATGATATTTATTATTAAGGTAAAAGGATTATATGTACTTCTCGGAACAAGTGCAGTACTAATATCAGCATTTTTCTTTTTTCACTCACCAACTATTCCTTTCATTGTTGCAATAATAGCCACAACTCTGACTTTAACTTTTTCAGAAGATGAACCAAATCAGTGGCTTGGCGAAACCTGGGGATTTACAAAACAAATTATGCCGCTGCTTGCTGCCGGTGTTTTGATCGCGGGGTTTTTGCTCGGTTCTGGAAATAATAATAACGGAGTTATCCCAAATGAATGGATCGCAAATTTAGTTGGCGGTAATTCTTTATTCTCAAATTTCTTTGCATCAATTACAGGTGCATTTATGTACTTCGCGACTTTAACTGAAATCCCAATTTTGCAAGGATTGATGAGCAGCGGAATGGGTAAAGGTCCAGCACTTGCTTTATTATTAGCAGGTCCGGCACTATCATTACCTAATATGTTAGTTATACGCGGTGTTATCGGTACACAAAAAACAGTTGTGTATGTTTTGCTTGTTGTGGTTATGGCAACAATTAGTGGATTGATTTATGGATCACTGATTTAAGGCAACTGGTTTTATTACTAAATATTATTCTAGCGAAAGGGGAAGTCTAGAAATAATCATAAATGAGATACATGCTTTTGCGGGTATGACAAACAATAAAAGGGAAATAATAAATGAAAAAAAGAATGCTCGTACTTTGTACTGGAAACTCCTGTAGAAGCCAAATGGCTGAAGGTTTTCTTAAATCATTTGATGATAAATTAGAAGTTTTTTCTGCGGGAGTAAAACCTGAAGCAAAAGTGAATCCAAGTGCCGTAAAAGTGATGAGTGAATTGGGAATAGACATTAGCAGCGGAAAACCTCGGGATGTAAATGAATTTATCAAGGACCATTTTGATTATGTAATAACAGTTTGTGATAATGCTAAAGAAACCTGCCCGGTTTTTTTAGGCAAGGTAGAAGAACAGCTTCATATTGGATTTGAAGATCCTGCGAATGCTATGGGAACAGAAGAAGAAGTTCTTTCAGTATTCAGAAAAGTTAGAAATGAAATTAAAAAAGATTTTTATCAATTCTATAATGAAAAAATAATAAGCAGGGAGAGTTAAAATGTTAACGGTAAAAGTAGTCGGAACTGGCTGTGTAAACTGTGAAAACCTCTACGAGTTATGTGTGAATATTGCAGCAGAAAATGAATTAGAAGCTGATATTCAGAAAATTACAAACAGGGAAAAGTTTGCAGAACTTGGTATATGGATGACACCTGGACTTATTGTGAACAATAAAGTAGTGAGCCAGGGAAAAGTTCCTACAAAATCTACATTAGAACATTGGTTAATGGACGCTGCTAAAAACTAATTTAATTATGAGACTAATCTTCCAAAGCAATTAAAGAGGATAAGTAAATGCTGCGAACTACACGATTAAAATTTTTAGACCGTTTCCTCACTTTATGGATATTCCTTGCAATGTTCACCGGAGTGTTCTCCGGTTATCTTTTCCCTTCAGTTGTTGATTTCTGGAATTCATTTCAATCCGGCACAACAAACATTCCAATTGCAATAGGATTAATCTTAATGATGTATCCGCCGCTTGCAAAAGTTAAGTATGAAGAACTGCCAGATGTTTTCAAAAATCTTAAAGTGCTAACACTTTCCCTTGTACAGAATTGGATTATTGGTCCGATACTGATGTTTATTCTTGCAATAATATTTCTGCAGGATTATCCTGAGTATATGGCCGGATTAATACTGATAGGTCTTGCACGCTGCATTGCAATGGTTATCGTTTGGAATGAACTTGCAAAAGGCGATACTGAATATGCAGCCGGATTAGTTGCATTTAATTCAATCTTTCAGGTTTTATTCTTTTCGATATATGCTTATGTGTTCTTAACTGTTCTGCCTTCTTGGCTGGGATTACAAACTTTTGCTGTAAATATTACAATAGGTCAAATCGCTGAAAGCGTTTTTATATATCTTGGAATTCCGTTCTTTGCTGGAATGATAACAAGGTTTGTGTTTCTTAAACTAAAGGGCAAGCAATGGTATGAGCAGAAATTCATTCCCAAAATTTCTCCAATAACTTTGATTGCTTTGCTGTTTACAATTGTTGTAATGTTTTCGCTTAAAGGCGAGTATATTGTAAAAATTCCTCTTGATGTTGTACGGATTGCAATTCCACTTGTTATCTATTTTATTATAATGTTTTTTGTTTCATTCTATATGGGCAAGAAAGTCGGTGCGGATTATAGCAAAACAGCAACGCTTTCTTTCACAGCAGCGAGCAATAATTTTGAGCTGGCTATAGCAGTTGCAATTGCAGTATTTGGAATTAACAGCGGAGAAGCATTTGCAGCGGTTATCGGTCCGCTTGTAGAAGTACCCGTTTTGATTATGCTTGTAAATGTTGCTCTTTGGTTTAAGAAAAAATACTTTGCAGAAAACACCATATATGATTCTGATAATCCATTATTACATAACAGGGAAGAATTATGATTACAGTAAAAATACTCGGCACAGGTTGTAAAAAGTGCCAAACACTCGAGGCAAAAGTAAGAGATTTGGTTGCTGTAAATAATATTGATGCTGATGTTGAAAAAGTTACGGATATCCAGGAGATGGTTAGGTATGGAATAATGATGACTCCGGGTTTAGTTGTAAATGAACAAGTAAAAAGCTTTGGTATCATTCCTAAAGATGATCAAATTATTAAATGGTTAAACGGAGAATAATATGAAAAATATAATTTCAATTATAATATTGGTAATTTTTATATTCGTTCAGGGATGCGATGCACAGTCAAAGGATAATAAAGCAGGAACCTTAATTAACTCAAAACCGAAAGTGACATTTGTGGAACTTGGTTCTATAAATTGTATCCCTTGCAAACAAATGCAACCGGTAATGAAAGCAATAGAAGAAAAATATGGTGACCAGGTAAAAGTTATTTTCTATGATGTGTGGACACAGGAACAAAAAAAGTATGCTCAACAATACAAGATTAAGCTTATTCCTACTCAAGTTTTTCTTGATGCAAGCGGAAAAGAATTTCATCGCCACGAAGGATTTTATCCTGAAGAAGAAATAGATAAAATTTTACAAGGCAAAGGACTAACTAAGAAAAGTAAAAAATGATTGAAGAAATTTTCACAATACTTAGCACTGCGCTTTACGAGAATTATTGGATTGCTTTGCTTGCTTCTTTTGGATGGGGAGTTCTATCAATCCTTCTTTCGCCTTGTCATCTTTCAAGTATTCCTCTTGTTATTGGATTTATAAGTTCGCAAGGCAAAATCTCACTTAGTAGGACTTTTTATATCTCATTAATTTTCTCAGTAGGAATTTTAATAACAATTGCAGCAATTGGTGTAATTACTGCTTCACTTGGAAGATTGATGGGTGATATTGGAAGTATAGGCAACTATCTTGTTGCAGGAATCTTTTTTATTGTTGGACTTTACTTGCTTGATATTATAAAATTTGATTGGAATACATCAAGTATAAGACAAACTAAATCTAAAGGATTACTTGCAGCTTTGATTCTTGGATTGCTTTTTGGTATTGCTCTTGGTCCGTGTACTTTTGCATATATGGCTCCAGTACTTGGAATTGTTTTTCAGACAGCTCAAACTAATTTTACTTCTGCTGCTATTCTACTTTTATCGTTTGGGATTGGACACTGTGCAGTTATTGTGGGTGCGGGAACACTAACTAAAAAAGTTCAACAATACCTAAACTGGTCAGAGGAATCAAAAACAATTTTGTGGATTAAACGTATTTGTGGTGTGTTGGTTATCCTTGGTGGAATTTATTTAATTTTTAATACAATGTAAATTATGTCAGAAGAACAAGAAACAAAAAATGATATCCTGATTCTCTTACCGATGGTGTCTTTACAGTTGACAATAATTTTAAGATTATTTTTTTCCTTTCTGTACGTCAGTTGACGGATTATTTCAGAATCTACAGAAATAGATTACGGACCTCAACCGGAATAATAATCCCAGCAATTTTTCAGAAGTTTCTAAAAGAAAGTTGTCACGAAAATGATTCTCCCACAAATCGGACAAACTGTGACAGTCAGATAAAATTTTTAAGAGGCCATATCAAAATATGTTAATTGAGCTGTATTAATGTTATTTTTACATTATAATTTTGGGAGAAAGCAAATTAGAGTATAGTTATTTTAACTAATGATATGAGGAGGACGTATGTCCCCTAAAGCAACAACTGACCAGTTAAATTTTGATCATCTCTTTAAGAATAATCCGCTGCCAAAGTTGATTTATTACCTCAATATCCCTTCCTTCCTTAAAGTTAATAATGTAGCTGTAAAAAAGATAAAATATTAAACACTGTGGGTAATAAATCTGAAAAATACTATTACTAATTGTCCATCAAGAGGTTTTTATGTCTCTACGAAATTATAATGCGAAAAAACTTAGGTTTTCAAAGCGTTACTTTCTTATACCGGTAATATTTATTGTATTCACTTTACTTTTCTATCTGGTTTATAATGATGTTAAAGATAAAACCATAAATGAATTTAATCATCAGCAATTAATATTGGCACAAGCCGCATCTAAAGGTATTACTTCTTTCTTCCAAAATTATCAGTATGAACTTAACTTCTTATCACAACATAAATGTATAATTGATTTTAATGATGATACCAGAGTATTGATGGAAAACTTCTATAATAATCACAAAAATTTTATTGAGGCTGTAACAAGAGTAGATTCACGCGGGAAAATATTATTTACTTATCCTTATAATCAATCAGCAATAGGAAAAGATATTTCTTACCAGAAACATATTCATCAGGTCTTAACAACACATCAAACGGTAATAAGCGATGTGTTTATGTCTGTGCAAGGTTATCTTGCAGTAGCTGTGCATGTTCCGGTATTTAAAGGAAAAGAATTTAAAGGCAGCATTGCCATATTGATCCAGATTGATAAGCTTGGGAAACAATATTTTGAAAAAATTAAGATTAGAGAAACCAGCAACGCATGGTTACTTAGTGAAGATGGTGTAGAAATATTTTGCCTGTATAAAGAACACACAGGAAAATCATTTCTCGATCTCACGCACAAAGATCCTTTAGCAATTGAATTAATGAAAAAATTAAAAAGGGAAAATCAAGGAACTGCTAAAAGTGTTCATGAAGAGGATAACGACAAAAAACAACATAAGCTTGTAGAAAAATATATGGTTTTTTACCGTGTTCCACTTGGGAGCACATACTGGACAATTTTAATTTCATATAGTGAAGAAGAAATCTATGCTGCACTTAACAGTTTTCGTAACCGTTTAATCATAATTTTTTCTTTTCTGTTCATTGTAATGATATATTACTTTTATTCCCTTACCAAAGTAAGAACAATTTTAAATGAAGAAGCAAAAAGAAAAAAAGCTGAAAAAACTCTGCGCGAGAGCGAAGAACGGTTTAAAAAATTATTCTATGATCACTCCGCTGTAAAACTTCTAATTGACTCTGAAACCGGAAATATTACTGACGCCAACGTAGCTGCTTCAAAGTTCTATGGCTGGACAATTGAAGAATTAAAAAGGATGAAGATATCTCAGATTAACATTTTACCCCCGGACGAAATTAAAAAAGAAATGGAGTCAGCTAGAAACAAAGAAAAAAACTATTTTGAATTTAAACATCGTAGAGCTGACGGTTCTATAAGAGATGTTGGGGTTTACAGCGGATTAATTTCTGTTGGAGAGAAGAATTATCTACACTCTGTTATCCACGATATCACGAGTCGCAAGCAGGCTGAAGTGGCGATGAGAAAAATTGAACGAGAAAAAGAGACTATTCTGGACAGTTTGGTAGAACATGTTATACATCAAGATATAGATATGAAGATTCTCTGGGCTAACAAGTCAGCATGTGAATCTGCCGGTTTGACACGTGAGCAGCTGGTGGGGCGTTATTGTTACGAGATATGGCCTAAGCGCAATGAAATATGCCCTGATTGCCCTGTCAAGAAAGCAATGGAGACAAATCAGATTCAGGAAGTAGAAAAATCAACTCCAGACGGGAAAACCTGGTTCATACGAGGCTATCCACAGCAAGATGAAAAAGGCAATATGGTGGGTGGAATCGAGGTTACTATGGATGTCACTCAGAGCAAAAAAGATGAAAAAGATTTACTCGAAATTCAAGCGAATATAAGTGATCTCGTCGGGCATAGTCCCGATGGAATTCTAATTGCCAATAATTCCGGAAAACATCTGTTTACAAATCAGAGGATGTGCGAGATAACTGGATATAGTTATGAAGAACTTTTAAATCTCACCATAAGAGAAATGACACCGCCGGATGAACTTAAGAAATACAAGGAAATGTATGATAAACGGTTAAGAGGAGAAAAAGTACGGTCTCAATATGAAAGAACAATTGTCAGGAAAGACGGAAAAGTGATCCCGGTAGAACTACGAGCAACAACAACAATCTGGAATGGGGAGAAATGCGGGTTGGTCTATATTACAGACATCACCGAGCGTAAGAAGGCTGAAGAGATTCAGCGGGAGAGTGAAGAACTCTACCGGAGTTTAATTAGTAACATTCCGGGCATGATTTATAGAGCGCATACGGATTGGACGGCTGATATCATTTCAAATTCCGAGGAGGTCTGTGGTTACTCCATTGCCGAGTTCATCTGATCATAAGATAAACTGGCTTGACCTCATCCATGAAGAAGACAAGGAAATTGTTTTTGCTCAAAGCCGCGTATTACAAGAAAAGCCCATGAATATAATCCAGGAATATAGGATCATTGCCAAGGATAAAAGCATACGATGGGTGAACGATCACAAAGTCTCAATTTTTACTCCGAAGGGTGACTTCGCAGGAATTGAAGGTATTGTATACGACATTACCGAGCGCAAAAATTCTCAAGAATTGATAAGGCAAAGTGAACAAAAATATAAACGATTATTTAATGATGACCTTACCGGAAATTTTGTCATTTCGTTAGATGGAACGATTGAATTATGTAACCCGGCAATGGCAAAAATATTCGGTTTTGATTCTGTTGATGAACTGAGGAAGTCAAATATTTCCGAGTTTTATAAAAACAAGAAGGATAGAGAAAAACTTCTTGATTTAGTACGTGAAAAGAAAAAAGTTGAAAGATACGAACAGGAGCATATCACTCGTGACGGCAGGGTTATTAGTCTAATAAAAAATGTGATTGGTGAATTTGATGAAAATGGTGAGTTGATTCGATTGAAAGGTTATATGTTCGATGATACCGAACGCAAACGTGCAGAAGAAGCATTGAATGAAAGCGAGAAGAGATTCCGGTCAGTTTGGGAAAAAAGCACAGATGGAATGCGGATTACGGATGAAGAAGGTGTTGTACTATTGGCTAATGATGCATACTGCAATTTGGTTGAAAAACCGCTCATGGAAATTGAAGGGAAACCGATGTCAGCTGTCTATCAAGAAATCAGACGGGCTGAAATATTAAGTAAACATTCGAAACGATTCCGATCCAACACCATTCCAAATTATTTAGAAACTGAAATTATATTATGGAATGGCAAAAGAATAAATCTGGAATTGTCGAATACATTCTTAGAAATTGAAAATCAGCCAACATTGTTATTAAGTGTTTTTAGGAATATAACCGAACGTAAACGTGCTGAAGAAGCATTAAAAGAATCCGAAAATAAATTCCGCTCTGTTGTTGAAGAAGCTGTTGAAATTGTTTTTACGATAAATAACAGGGGCTATTTTACTTATATCAATCCTGCAGGAATAAAATCATCCGGCTATTCACTTGATGAGTTAACAAAAATAAAGTATATAGATTTAATCGAACCGGAATATAGACAAAGAGTTAAATTAAATTATTTTAGGCAATTTATAGAGAGAAGAGCATTATCAACTACTGAGTATCCATTCCGTACAAAATCGGGTGAGACAAAATGGTTCAATCAAAATGTGCGCCTGATTATTGAAAACGATCAGATTGAAGGATTTTATGTAATTGCAAGAGACGTAACGGAACGTAGAAAAGCTGAAGAAGCATTGCGAAAAAGCGAAGAAAAATTCCGAACTCTTGCAGATTTTACTTATAACTGGGAATACTGGGAAGATGAGAATCAGAAAATTGTTTATATGTCTCCTTCTTGTGAAAGAATAACCGGTTATAACCGAGATGAATTTATTTCTAATCCGGAATTATTAATTAAAATTGTTCATCCCGATGATATTGATTTACTTATTAATCATCACGATGTGGTTTATTCAATTAAGAATATAGATGATCTAAGTGCATTAGACTTTAGAATTATTCGGAAAGACAGTTCTATTGCTAATATTTACCACACTTGCAGACCGATTTATAGTGAAGACAAAAAATATCTCGGCAGACGTGTAAGCAATAGAGATATTACCGAACGTAAACGGGTACGTGAAGCACTAAAAGCAAGTGAACTTAAGCATAAAACCCTTTATGAAACCGCAAATGATGCAATTTTTCTTATGCGGCAAGATAGTTTCGTTGATTGCAACCCCAAAACCGAAGAGATGTTTGGAGTTTCGAGGGACGAAATATTGTTAAAAAAACCCTATGAGTTTTCCCCGCCTTTTCAGCCGGATGGAAGGGACTCGAAGGAGAAAGCTCTCGAAAAGATATATGCTGCATTCGAAGGGCAGCCCCAGACATTCGAATGGAAGCATATAAAGTTAAATGGAACGGAATTCGACGCTGAGGTAAGTCTGAATAGAATTTATTTAGCCGGTGAGGCAATGCTTCAGGCAATTGTGCGGGACATAACGGAACGTAAGAGATCGGATTTATTACAAAATGCTGTTTATCAGATCTCCCAGGCTGCCGATAAATCTGAATCGCTCGATGATCTTTTTAAATCTGTTCATGAAATAATTAGTTCGGTGATGCCGGCAAGAAATTTTTATATTTCACTTTACGATGAAAAAGAAAACCTGCTTAAATTTCCATATTTTGTCGATGAAATGGATCCAGTTCAAGAGCCGATTGAAGTGGGCAGAGGTCTAACCGCATATGTTCTCAGAACAGGCAAACCGCTGTTTTGTGATGAAGCTACCGATACTGAATTGCGCCAGAAGGGTGAGGTTGATCTGATAGGAGCACAATCGCATATCTGGCTTGGAGTTCCGCTGATAGTTGAAAATAAAACTATTGGTGTTATGGTTGTTCAGCATTACCAGGACGCAAAAGCTTACAGCCGCAGCGATCTTCATATGCTCGAGTATGTATCATCGCAGGTTGCAAAAGCAATTGATCTAATGAAAGCAGAGGAAGAATTAAAAAAACTATCAAGAGCTGTTGAGCAAAGTCCGGCTTCGGTTGTAATAACAAATTCAAAAGGTGATATAGAATATGTAAATGAAAAATTCTGTGAAGTAACAGGATATTCAAAAGAAGAAGTATTGTATAAAAATCCACGTATTTTAAAATCCGATCATCACGATGAAAATTTTTACACAGAACTTTGGAGCTATATTTTATCTGGTAAAGATTGGCAAGGTGAGATGTTGAACAAAAAGAAAAATGGCGAATTATATTGGGAATCCTCATTGATCTCTCCGCTTGTAAACAGTGAAGGAGAAATAACCAATTATATTGCTGTTAAGGAAGATATTACGGAAAAGAAAAATATGGTTGATGATTTGATTAGAGCTAAAGAATTAGCCGATCAAGCAAATAAATTGAAAGATGCATTTATAGCCAACATGTCGCACGAAATAAGAACTCCTTTGAACGGGATTTTAGGACTAACGAGTTTAGTAAAAGAGACCTACAAACATCATATTAAAAAAGAAGATGAAGAATTATTTGTTGGAATTGATCAATCAAGCGAGCGTATTATTAGAACTATCGATATGATATTGAACTATTCACGTATCCAAACAGGCGAATTTCCAATTAACCCGGAAGAAATTGAGCTGTCTTCTATTTGCAGAAATTTAATTAGTGAATATACATTAGCCGCCAGAACGAAAATGCTCGATCTTTCGTTTGAGAATAAATTTGGTGATGCAGCAATAAAGGGTGATGCCTATTCCATAACACAAGCCATTGCCAACTTGATTGATAATTCAATTAAATATACGAACAAAGGTTTTGTTTTTTTGAAACTTTACAAAGGCAATAATGATGAAGTAATGCTTGATGTAGAAGACAGTGGAATTGGAATAAGTGAAGAATATCAAAAGCGCGTCTTTCAACCATACCAGCAAGAGCAAATAGGTTACGGGCGCGCTTATGAAGGCATTGGACTCGGACTATCAATGGTTAAAAACTTCTTGAATTTAAACCATGCAACTATTTCCATTAATAGTAAAAAAGGAAAGGGCACTACATTTACTATTAATTTCGGAAAATCATTACAACAAGCATCAGAAAATAAAACCGAAGTAAAAATTGACAGAACTTTTATTAAGCAAAAAGTCTTAAGCAAACCATTAGTGTTAATAGTTGAAGATGATGCAATCAACCAGAAAACAATAATAAGATTTATTGAAAACAGTTATAATACAATTAGCACCGATTCATCAGATGAAGCGATTGAATTACTGAAAAACAATAAAGTTGATTTGATCTTGATGGATATTTCAATTAAAGGAAGTAAGAATGGATTGGAATTAACAAAAGAAATAAAAGCTTCTAAAGAATATTTACACATACCTATAATAGGTGTAACAGCTCATGCATTTGAAAGTGACAAACAAAATGCATTACAAGCCGGCTGTAATGATTATTTAGCAAAGCCGTTCTCAAAAGATTTATTGCTTGATACAATTGCTAAGTTTGTCTGAGTGTAGATTTATTGTAAGTGACACGTATAATTTTTTCTATTGCAGTTGTCCGTCAGCCGACGGATTAGTCAACTGAATATGTGCTAAAATTTAATTATATTTGCACCCGTTATGTATAAGAATAAGAACTATTAACCACTTCAATTTATCCTCTTAGCGAGGCTTGCTCAATTCTGACAAGCTCTCAATAATTTTTATTCCATTTAATTCACTATTAAAAAGAAAATTTAGACAATAATGAGTCTTATTAAAGAAATTCAAAAACGAAAAACATTCGCAATAATCAGTCACCCTGATGCCGGGAAAACTACGTTAACAGAAAAGTTATTATTATTCAGTGGTGCAATACAGATTGCCGGTGCAGTTAAATCAAACAAAATAAGAAAAACAGCAACTTCTGATTTCCAGGAAATTGAGAAGCAGAGAGGAATTTCTGTTTCAACATCTGTGTTAAGCTTTAAATACGAAGGTGTTAACATAAACCTGCTTGATACTCCGGGTCATAAAGATTTTTCTGAAGATACATACAGAACTTTAACCGCCGTTGACAGTGTAATTTTAGTTGTTGACTGTGTTAAAGGAGTTGAAGAGCAAACAGAAAAACTTATGAATGTTTGCAGAATGCGGAATACACCGGTGATAGTTTTTATCAACAAGCTTGATCGTGAAGGTAAAAATCCAATAGAGCTGCTTGATGAACTGGAAAGTAAACTAAACATAAAAGTTCGCCCGTTAAGTTATCCGTTGGGGATTGGTTTTAGTTTCAGAGGCGTTTATAACATTTATGAAAATTCATTTACTCACTTTGCACCTAACAAACAAAAGCTTCATGATGAAATAGAAATATTTAAAGGAATTGACGATCCCAAACTCTATGAGCGTTTTGGTGATGATGTTTTATCGATGAAAGAAGATCTTGAACTTATTCATGCTGCATATGATAATTTTAACAGTGAAGATTATATTGCCGGAAATACTGCCCCGGTATTTTTTGGAAGCGCATTGAACAACTTCGGGGTGAAAGAACTTTTGGATACCTTTATTAAAGTTGCTCCATCTCCGCAACCACGGGAAACTACAAACGGAATTATCAAACCTGAATCAGAAGAATTTTCCGGGTTTATATTTAAAATTCATGCTAATCTTGATCCAAAACATCGTAACAGAATAGCATTCCTTAGAATATGTTCGGGCAAGTTTGAAAGAAATAAATTTTATCATCACGTAAGACTTAACCGTGATATAAAGTTTCCCAGTCCTGCTTCATTTATGGCTCAGGATAAAACGACTATTGAAGAAGCTTTCCCCGGTGATGTGATTGGGCTTTATGACGTGGGTAATTTTAAGATTGGCGATACGCTTACAGAAGGCAGTGAATTTATGTACAAAGGAATTCCAACATTTTCTCCGGAAATATTTAAAGAACTGCAATTGGTTGATCCTTTCAAATCGAAACAACTTGATAAAGGAATCAGACAATTAACAGATGAAGGTTTAGCACAGGTATTTATTCAGAATTACGGAAACAGAAAAGTTGTTGGAACTGTTGGAGATTTACAATTTGATGTGCTTGAATACAGGTTGTTAAATGAATACGGTGCTGCCTGCAGATTCAGACCACTAAATTATTATAAAGCCTGCTGGGTTGTATATGAAAAGAATGATGATATAAATGAGCTGCAAAGACTTCAATCTCACAATTTATTTTTAGACAAACAAAATAAATTAGTCTTCCTTGCGGAATCGGCTTATTCATTAGATTTAACCAAAGAAAAAAATCCTAAAGCAAAATTCCTGTTCAGTATTGAACATAATACACAAACACAGGAAATGGAAAAAGTTGCTTGATACTATGAGAGTGTTTAGTTGACAAAAAATAATATCAAGTTGTTAAAAAAGGAACCTTACCAAAGGATTGAATAAATACTATTCACGCTTCTTTTAAACTTGAATAGCATAATAAAGTTTGACACTTGTTAATTGTTTTACGATAGTAATTTTATATAATTTTTCTCTTCTCGAAAATAGGAATACCCTATCTTTTAACCTTCCTAATTCTGATAAAAAAAAGCTGATAAGCGTGCTTTTTAGTGTTTTAAGTCATTTATAGCACATGGCACTAAGATTGAGATTTTCTTGCTAATTCAATGAATTTCATATCCTGAAAGAGTTTATTTATGGTAAAAGGAACTGTAAAAATTGACGGTAGAATCTGCAAAGGATGCGAATTATGTATTGTTGCCTGTCCCCAAGAAGCACTGGCTTTATCTGCAAATTTTAATGATAAAGGTTACAGATATGTTGAACTTATAAGTAATGTATGTACTGGCTGTGTTAATTGTGCACTCGTTTGTCCGGAAGCAGCAATAGAAGTTTATCGTCAGCCTAAAACTGCCAAAAAAACAGCGGTAGTAAAATAAAATAATCAGACAAACTGAGAAAGTATTATAATGGAGAATAAAGAAAAAAGAACAGGTGAAGCAGATTTGATGAAGGGCAACGATGCTCTTGCAGAAGCTGCTATTCGCGCTAACATAGATGCATATTTTGGTTATCCAATTACTCCCCAATCCGAAGTCATTGAATATCTGACTCGTGAAGTTCCAAATAAAAATGATAAGATTATTGTTCTTCAGGCTGAAAGTGAAGTGGCTTCAATCAATATGATTTACGGTGCTGCCGGTGCAGGTGCAAGAGTAATGACTTCATCCTCATCACCGGGTATAAGTTTAATGCAGGAAGGTTTGTCGTATATCGCATCAGCACAGCTTCCTTGTTTAGTGGTAAATGTTGCTCGCGGAGGTCCCGGATTGGGAACTATTCAGCCTTCTCAAGGTGATTATTTTCAGGCTACAAAGGGAGGTGGTCACGGAGATTATCACCTTATTGTTTTAGCTCCTTCTTCAGTTCAGGAAATGGCAGATTTTGTATTTGATGGTTTTCGTCTTGCTGAAAAATATCGCAACCCGGCTATGATATTAACCGACGGGGCGCTCGGTCAAATGATGGAAAAGGTTGTTCTTCCTGAAGAAGGATCGCTTCCAAAAATTCCTTCTCCATGGGCAACTACTGGAAAATCAAAAAACAGAGATCATAATATTATTACTTCATTGTTCATCGAACCTGAAGAAATGGAAAAGGTGAACCTGCAGCTTCAAAAAAAATATGAGGCTATGCAAAGTGAAGTTCGCTACGAAGAAATTCAAACTAAGGATGCTGAAATTATCCTGGTTGCTTATGGTCTTTCATCAAGAATTTGCCAGAAAGTTGTTGATCTTGGAAGAGAAAAAGGAATTAAAATTGGTTTGCTGAGACCAATTACCCTTTATCCTTATCCATATAAACGGTTAAGAGAACTTGCTGATCAGGTTCAGTTTATGCTAACAGTTGAAATGAGTGCAGGGCAGATGGTTGAAGACGTAAAATTAGCAGTAGAAGGAAAAGTTCCGGTTTACTTTAAAGGCAGAATGGGCGGAATGATTTCAACACCTGAAGAAATACTTCACGAAGCTGAAACAATTCAAGAAAAATTAAACGTACTCCATGAGTAGGAGAAAATGAAATGAACGAAAAATTATTGTTAGACTCAGAAGAAATGGAACTCGAACAGGTTTATTGTAAACCGAAGGCATTAACGGATCTTCCGTTTCATTACTGTCCCGGCTGCGGACATAGTGTTGTACACAGAGTTCTTATGGAAGTTGTTGATGAACTTGGCATTCAGGAAGATATAATTGGCGTTGCACCGGTTGGCTGTTCAGTATTTGCTTATAAATATATGAACATTGATATGCAGGAAGCTGCACATGGTAGAGCAAGTGCGGTTGCAACAGGAATTAAAAGAGTTCGTCCCGATAAATATGTTTTTTCATATCAGGGAGACGGCGATCTCGCTGCAATTGGTACTGCTGAGACTATTCACACAGTAAACCGCGGCGAAAATATTTTAATGGTGTTTATAAATAACGGAATTTACGGAATGACTGGCGGGCAAATGGCTCCAACTACTTTACCCGGACAAGTAACATCAACCTCACCTTACGGAAGAGATGTTGCAATGGTGGGTAACCCGATTAAAATTGCCGATCTGCTGGTTCTGCTTCCCGGGGCTTATTATGTAACCAGACAGGCTGTTCATAATCCTAACGGTGTTAGAAAACTTAAAAAAGCTTTAATCAAATCTTTTGAATATCAGAAACAGAAAAAAGGAACTTGTTTTGTAGAAGTTGTTACAAACTGTCCTTCCGGCTGGAAGATGACACCGGTTGAAACAATAAAATACCTTGAGGAAAAAATGATTCCAATGTATCCTCTTGGCGATCTGAAAGTTCCACAAAAGTAATTCTGAGTTTTAAGATAAAGGAATTTATAAATGACAAAAGAACATGAAATGATTTTTGCCGGATTCGGCGGACAAGGCGTGCTTTCGTTAGGAAAGCTAATTGCTTACGCAGGTTTGATAGAAGGTAAGGAAGTAAGCTGGATGCCTTCATACGGACCCGAGATGAGAGGCGGAACTGCAAATTGTATAGTTATAGTTTCCGATTCAAGAATCAGTTCACCGATTGTTACAAAGTTCGATACAGCAGTTCTTCTTAATCAACCTTCTGTGGATAAGTTTGAAAAGGCTGTTAAACCGGGAGGCTTGCTCATTTACGAACAATCAACAGTAATTCATCCGCCAACAAGAACAGATATTGATATTTTATGTATTGCAGCAAATGAAGAAGCGGACAAACTCCAGGCGAAACAGGTTGCAAATATGGTAATGGCAGGAGCCTTTCTTGAAAAGCGTCCATTATTAAAGATTGAAACAATAGTTGATGCCCTTAAAAAAGCACTACCTGAAAGAAGACACAATTTGATTCCTTTCAATGAAAAGGCATTAGCGCGTGGTAAAGAATTAGCTAAACTTGCTGAACCTGTCTGCCGATAGTCAGAAATGTTTCAGCATAAATCAGTAACTAATAAGTACTGAGGGAAACCATGACAGAAAAAGACGTAAATTGCGAGCACGCTTGTAAAAACACCTGCGCTACTCTTAATGAAGCCCTTCGCAGGGAAACAGCCATGGTTAGATTCTATGAAAGTATTCTGGATGATTGTAATATGCCGGATGTCAGCACTTTTATGAATGATCTGGTTGAAGAAAAACGAAACGTTATACTTCGCCTTATTCAAAAACTGAATGAAATTCACGTACGCTCGCAGGCAATTGATGGCGTTGCTTCTAGTTTCGATAATACTGATAGATAGGTTTTAAGCGTAAGATATAGCTTAATTCAATGTTATTGACTTACCTGTATGGAATGGCTATATTTGTCCTCCCAAATTTTAATAATTTTGGAATTACATCGCGGGGTGGAGCAATTGGTAGCTCGTCGGGCTCATAACCCGAAGGTTGTAGGTTCAAGTCCTGCCCCCGCTACAATAACTACAGAAGAAATCCTGATTGTGCAAACAATCGGGATTTTCTGTTTTTAAAGTTTATTTTAAATTGAAAAAAAATATCTGCTTAAAGACTGGAAAACACCTCAGATTTATCTAAGCCATCGTGGCACTGAAATTAAAATGTGGCTGGATGAACATTCTGATATTACGGACCATGTAATCCTGGACGATGATGTAAATGTCTTGGAAGAACAGATAAGCCACTACGTCAAAATCAGTATTGATAATGGAATGCAGGAGGAACATTATTGTAAAGCGAGGGAAATACTTGAATAATTTTGTGCACCCCCCTGATCTTATTTAGTGCTACTATTTATTCGGTCTTAATCATCTATACCTACTATCATAACCTGGCTGCATTTCTTTTTCTAATTCTTCAACACTTTTAATTTTATGCTCCTGTAACCATTCCATCAAATTTAATTTTGAAAAGTACAGTCTTTTGTTTGGTTTGAAGAACGGAATTTTTCTTTCAAAAACATATTGATAAATCGTATTCTTTGTTGTCTTCAAGAATTTAGCAGCAACTTCGATATCAAATATCTCGTCACTACTCAGATGTAATAGTTTTTCTATCTCAAGTAGTTTTTTATAGATTATTTCGTTTTGCATTTGTTTGTCCTTTGATGTTGTGAGACTGAGTCATTTTATAGAAAGATATTTCAAAATGATGAATAAGTAAAACCTTTAGGAGTAAAAATCTTTAATTTAAGCACAAACCTTTGCTCAAATCCCATTGAAAAAGGATTATTATAGTCCGAGCTAATTATTTGATTGAACTGACTTTACAAACATTAAGATAGATTTTGTTTAAATAACTCAAAAATTCACAGAAACTATAAAATAAAATTTTTCGCTGTAGTTATTGACAAGCCATTACAATTTTATTATTATTGCACAAACGATTGTGCTAATGAAGGAATTTAGATGGACAAACCAAATACTACCTTAGAAAGCATTTCAAAAGAATTAGGTGTGTCTGTTTCTACTATCTCCAGAGTGTTAAATGGTAAATCCGATAAATTCAGAATTAGCAAGAAGACTCAAGACCTCATCTTTCAGACGGCAAAGAAGCTCAATTACACTCCCAACCAAATTGCCAGAGGTTTGAGATTAAAAAAAACCCATACAATTGGTTACATCATCCCTGACATTTCTAATCCGTTCTTTTCGAGCATTGCACAAAGTGTTGAAAGATCTGCAAGAAAGTTTGGTTATTCCGTATTGCTGAGCGATAGCGAGGAAAGTACCGAGATTGAAATACAAATTTTAAAATCAATAATACAAAGAAAAGTTGACGGATTAATTATTTCTCCCGTTGGTCAGGATGTTAAGCATATACTTGAGGTTCATCAAAAAAACATTCCTATCGTACTGATAGATAGACACTTCCCGGATCTTAATATTCCCTTTGTTACATCAGATAATTTCAATGGCGCTTTTGAAGCAGTTAATTATTTAATCGAAAGTGGTCATAAAAAGATTGCATGTATTCAGGGATTAATAAATACTATGCCTAACATTGACAGAGTCAGAGGTTATAGAGATGCATTTAGAAAAAATAATTTGCCTGTCGATGACAGCTTAATAGTTGGTGACAGCTTCGGTGAAGAAAACGGATACATCGAGACTAAAATTTTATTGAAAAGAAATGATAGACCAACTGCAATTTTTGCAATAAGCAATCTTATTTCATTAGGAGCTTTAAGAGCCCTGAAGGAAGAGGGGTTGAATGTTCCGGATGATATTTCTATAATTTCATTTGATGATCAACCATATTCGAGTCTATTAGCTACTCCTATGACATCTGTTACCCAACAAAGCTCGGAAATAGGTTACATAGCAACAAAATTATTAATCGATAGTATCGATTCAAAAAGATTAGTTGAATCCAACGGAATATTTCTTCCGACTAAATTGATTTTACGTAAGTCAGTAAAAAGAATTTATTAAAATCCATTATATAAAGTGAGAGATTTATGGAGCAGATAATAAAAAGGTTTTTAATCTCAACATTTTTTCTATTTCTGTTTAGCATACTATCTGTATGTTCCTTCGCGGCAGGGAAAATAACCGGAAGAGTAGTTGACAAAGAGACAGGAGAGCCTTTAATCGGAGCTAATGTGATGATTATGGAATTATCTGTAGGAACATCGACAGATCAGAATGGTTACTTTTTGCTGATTAATGTTAATCCGGGAGACTATTCTATAAGAGTTTCTTATATCGGTTATAACACCATCACTAAAACAAATGTCAGGGTTATAACTAACAGAACAATTCAAGTGGATTTTGAACTCGCTGTTGAAACATATGAACAGGAAGAATTGATAGTCACAGCTCAAAGACCTATTGTAGTAAAAGATTTAACAAGCAGCGAACAAATAATCGATTCTGATTTGCTTGCCAGATCTTTTGTCAGAACCATACCGGAAGCTCTGGAAACTCAAACTGGAATTTTTCAGGGTTATTTCAGAGGATCAACTCAGGTTGAAGTACTTTATAGGCTAGATAATGTTAGTCTTAACAGCGGACTTTTTTCAGATAATTACACTGGATTAAATACATCGACTATTCAGGAAATAGCTGTTTTAACTGGAGGGTATAATGCTGAATACGGTAATGCGAGATCCGCAATTATTGACGTTACTACAAAAGAAGATGTAAACAAAATACATGGATCTTTTATTGCTCGAATGAGGCCTCCCGGAGTTTATCATTTTGGACGAGATATGTTCAGCAAAGAAAATTATGACTGGGCGCATTTTAATCTTGATTATTGGACAATTCAATCACAGGACCCCAACAGTACATTTTATGGTGAAGAGCCAGGTGAGTTACTATCGAGATGGCAAGCACAAATTACTCCGAGTGATACGCTGGCTGATTACAGTAAGAGAATAGAATTTGAAAACGAAGGAACTTTGTATGGGCCGATAACAGATAATCTCAGTTTTTTGATTTCGGGCAGGTATGTCCGAAATGTTAGTATTTATCCTCAACCCCTTCCCTACAATCCTGAATACAACATACAAGGATATCTAAAGTACAAGTTTAGTCCTCAGCTAACATTAAAAATTAATGGGATTCACGGCGGGTGGGAAAGTGCTGAAAAATTAGCCACAAATTTCAATTCAACGGAGTCAGCACAAGAAGCACTATGGTATTCTCAAATGCAGGTCAACGATCCTTATATGAGAGAGAAATATGCAATAATGGGTGCATTTCTCTTTCAATGGCCTGAAAAAAGAAAATGGACACAACTATCTACACAATTGACACACTTACTGTCAAATAAAACCTTTTACGAGATTTCCTTGAGTTATTTGGGCGACGACATGGATAGATCCGATCGATATGGAATTGTTCCCGATTCTCTCTATGCGTTAAAAGATGATGTTATGAAAATGGTGCGTTATCTTGATCAGGGTTATATGCATGCATATGATATTACAAAGAGCGAAGTATATTCTTTGACCTCTGCTCTAACTAGTCAGGTTACTATGAATCATCTAATAAAAACAGGATTAAATTTCACTTATTATGATTTTTATCAAAAACATTTTATGATCGAATATAAGGGTGGTGGAGTAGAAAACTTTGTTAATCAATTTGACGGTCGTCCATATGAGGGTTCATTTTATATTCAGGATAAAATGGAATATCCTGGTTTGGTTGTGAATGCCGGCGTTAGACTCGACTTTTTTAATCAAAACCGTAGCGCACCCTCCAATATGTTCGATCCATTAGCTTTTCAGACAGATACAGAAGGACATGATCCCGATGAACCATATGGTTTTCCTGGCAATCCTCCACTTACCAAAACCAAATTAAAATATGCAATCTCTCCTAGATTAGGGATCTCTCATCCAATAAGCGAGAATGCTGTTTTGCATTTTGTCTACGGCCACTTTTATCAGAGACCATCCTGGAGTAAAATGTTTGGTTTTCCTACCGTTAGTTATACAGAAGATGACAGCGCGGCATTGGACCAATACGGAGATCAGATTACTTACATGGAAGAATGGCATGGGTACTATGGTAATCCTGAATTATCTTATGAAAAAACAATTCAGTATGAAGTCGGTATCGATTATAATATTAATGGCAATCTTTTACTTGATGTTACCGGTTACTATAAGGATGCTACCGGAGTCACTAATTTCAGTGCTATAACCGGTGTTTATCCAGCAACTCATTATTCTAACAAACCACTAATGATTTTTAATGGCGGATATTACGACATTAGGGGTATTGAGAGTAAACTTGAATCAAGATTTAATATGCCGTTTAATTTTGGTATTAGTTACGATATTTTCTGGGCATGGGATGGTGTGGTTGGGTATTCAAGATTATATGAACCCGGGGCCGACAGAGAAGATGTTCCAAAAGGACTCAGATATGGCAAAGGAGCTTGGAGTAGCTATCATAAAATAAAATCTTGGGCAACTCTTAATTTTCCTCTTGATTATGGCCCCGAGATAATGGGATTTAAACCACTGAGTGATTTTTATCTCTATCTCTATTTCTGGTGGCGCAGCGGAGACCCATATACATACCACAGCCCCGGAGACTTATCGACCGAACCGAATAATATGACCTGGTTCAACTATTATCAGTTTAATCTTAAAGTAGCAAAAGCTTTTCAGATTCTGGGTGTCAGAACTGAATTTAGCGTTGATATATATAATCTGCTGAACAGCAAATTCTTAAGAAGATTATATGATGATGATTTGGTCAGATGGCATGAAAGAACTGATCTCCCTGAAGAAGAAAGATTACCGAAGCACAGTTTTTCCAATGAACCGAATGAATGGCGGTGGTATAGTTATGAAGTTCCTCCAAGACAAGTTTACTTCCAAATAAAATTTGATATTTAATTAATAGGTATAAAATGATTGTATATAATGTTCAATCTGAAAAAAGACTTAGGAAAGTTTTAATAATAATTTTCTTTTTGATCACAACACCCAATCTGAATTCCCAGATCACATGGAACTATGAAAGTTTAACTAGAGGAAAACTATGGGAGACTATCTGGAACTCTTTCCAGTATGGTGAACCCAATAATCTTTTTAGCAGTCCACTTTTTACTATAAATTATCCGGGTTATTCAAAAGGGACAAGTGCATACGATGCGCTTAATTATACCGAAGCCACAGGGTTCTGTATTTACGGACAAAGAAATTCTATCCCTGCAGCGTATACAATTAATACGAGATTTAAACCCTCTAGTAGATATGTTTATCCCACTGAAGAAGCTATTAGAATAAAAAACTACAATCTGTCGGATCCGACAGAAAAAGCAGAAGAAATAGTTTCAGGCGGACACCATGTAAATGATTTAATAGTTGATATTAAGCATAAAAGTATGGTCTGGAGTTTCCCCGGTTATAGTGATTTTATTATTCATGAGATAACGATTTTCAACAGCCACTGGACAGCATTGGAAGAAATGTATTTTGGTTTGAGATATGGTATTAGGATGACGGAAAGATCCAGAACTGATTATGATGAGAAATATGGTTGGGATGAAGAAGAAGGAGTATTCTATTTTTATGATCATCGAAGCTTTCGATGGGAAGATGAATCCTTGATAGAATTTAATTTTGGAGTTGGTCCTTTACGCGGTGATCTAGGCGATTCAAGAGATATTTATGAAGCAGGAAGCCGTGAACATGAATTGGATGCGCCAGGTTACTTCACGGCCATCTGTCTGAATTCAGAAGGAAAAGAAGTTTATCTCAATATATTAGAACATTTAGGTGGTGATTTTACAACCGAGGCTCCTCTTGAAGATCAAATGTTTCGATTAGATCAGCTGGAAGTTGTTGGACCAAACAGATTAAGAGATGTTATGACACATCAGCAACCCAGATTATCGTGGGATGATGCTCGTGCGGCTGGCGGAGAAGGTGGAAACAAGTATGAGAGAAAACCGGAGTATCTTGTAAGCTCTGGTCCTTACTCCATTCCAGCTTATCAGTCTATTACTCTTGTTTTTGCTGAAGTGGTTGGTGAGATGGATAGGGAAAAAATTGTTGAGGGTGGTGTGGAGAATATTGATCTTCTGGAAGTAGAATCTAAACAAGCACTATTAGATAATGTGCGAAAAGCTAAAGAGTTTTATCAAAATAATTATGTTCCATCTGCATATCCCCCAATGACAGTTACGGATGGTGAGAATAGTCTAACGATGAAAACGGAACCGGGATTAATCAAGATATCCTGGCCCGAGGTACCATCAACTTATCAAGATCCGCTTCTTGGGATTAATGATTTTGCTGGTTATAAAGTGTACCGTTCATCTTACTATACAATTGGTCCCTGGAAATTGATTGCCGATATATCAAAAGAGAATTCGCAGTTTGATGAAGAAGGAAAAGTATATTATATCGACGAGGATATAGCCTATGGTGTTGGTAATTACTATTGTGTGACCACCTATGATTTAGAAGGCAATGAAAGTGGTAAAGTAAATAATAACAGATTTCCCATTTATCCCATTCGCGGTCCAAACGAAGAATTTCCTAAAAATGTATATGTTGTCCCAAATCCGTTTAGACAGCATAGTGGTCTGTTGGGAACGGGTGAAAGATATAGAATAGAATTTATCGGTCTTCCTTCAAAATGTTCGATAAAAATCTATACAATGGTCGGGGCACTAGTCCAAGAGATTGAACACGATGACGGTAGCGGTTCCGAAGCATGGGGCAGTATAAAAAAATTGGATTATCAATTAAGCAAATGGCTACTGCAGGTAGCCCCCGGGATTTATGTGTACAGAGTTGAATCAAAAGTTCCGGGACGAGAAGGAGAATCTTTCATTGGAAAGTTTGCCATACTTAAGTGATTCTGTAAAAAGGAGATTAATATGAAAAAAAGGTTAATGGTAATTATTATTTTATTTATCACTCTATTTCAGATATCCGTTTTATATTCACAAAGTGGTATTGAACCGTATGAAATAGAACGGGTGGGACAATCTGGCTGGCAGTTCTTAAAAATTAATGGTGATGCACGACAAGCAGCAATGGGAGGAGCATATACAGCTCTGTCAAATGGCGATGCGAATTCCATCTTTGGTAACCCGGCAGCTATAACAAATGTTCGGAACATAGATATTGCTATAAATAGAACTAATTGGATAGCAGATATAGGTTATAATGCTTTAAGTGTGGTGAAAAATTTTGACGGTATTGGTGCATTTGCAATTCATTTAGCCAATGTAGATTATGGCGATATCCCTGAAACAATTAACAGCCCTATCGAGGGTGATGATAGAACAATTTCTGTTATTACCGGACGTATGTTTACAGCTTCCGATATAGCTATAGGTGTTTCCTATGCCAGAATTATTACAGAACAACTTTCAGTTGGTGGCAGTATTAAATGGATTCGGGAGAGTATTGACGAAGTCAGTATGACCAATTGGGCGTTTGATTTAGGAACACTGTTCTATACCGGATTTAAGTCTCTTAGAATCGCATTGGCAGCAAGAAACTTCGGTCCCGATTCAAGGTTTTTTGGTTTTAGTGAAGAATATCAATCTGAACCGGTCGATGTGAAAATGCCTCTTGATTTTAGATTTGGTATCGCAATGGATTTCCTGGAGGACCAACACAGCCAACATCTGTTAACAATTTCATTAGACGGGAATCATCCTAATGACGAAAAGGAAAAAGTCATGTTAGGCGCTGAGTATACATTTAATAAGATTTTTTCTTTAAGAGCCGGATATAAATTTAATTATGACGAGGAATCATTTTGTGCCGGTCTTGGTATTAACTATCCGGTCTCAGACTATAATTTAAAAGTGCAATACGCATATGTAGATTTTGGAGATCTGGAGAGAGTACATATGTTCACGATAGGATTTACTTTTAATTAAATAAGATTTTTTACATGGAAATACATATTAGTAATTATATGTCTATTTAAACAGAAACTTATCTATGCTGGGATATTTTAATATTATAATGATTATGATAGTTATGTTATCAATTCTTATAACGCAAGGATGTGAAGATCCGCTGAGTTCCGATTCTGATAACAATTACGAGAAAGCAATACAAATCGAAGTAAGAGATTCAGAAGGATATAATTTTTTATTATTTATGCCCGCAAACGATAATGAGATTCTTAATAACAAATACCCGCTAATAATTTTTCTTCATGGAATTGGAGAAAGAGGAAGTGATCTGCAGCTTCTGAAAAGAGAAGGACTTCCAAAAATTCTTGATGGCGACACTTCCTTCCCGTTTATAGTAATATCACCTCAATGTCCTTTATCTACTGAGTGGTATTATACAAACGAAGATAATGTTCGTTCTATAAATGTAATGCTAGATGATGCAATTAAGCGATATCCGATAGATACCAACCGTATTTATCTGACCGGTTTAAGTATGGGCGGAATAGGTACCTGGTATTTTGCAATAAAAAATCCTGAAAGATTTGCTGCTATTGCTCCCATTGCATTCAGAGGAGATGGTTGGAGTCCCTGCACTGCTAAAGATATTCCGGTATGGGGATTTCATGGAGCAAATGATTTGGTCATTCCACTTTCTCTAGCCCAAGCAATTGTTGATCAATTCAGAAATTGCGGCGGACAAATTGAATTTACAATCTATCCCGATTTAGGTCATGATGCTTGGACCCGAACTTATAATAATCAAGATCTTTATACTTGGTTATTAACAAATTCAAAAAGGTAATTATTAATCTAATATCATAAAAATTTATGTCGAAAAATATTGTAGTTATCGGAAGTTCCAATACAGATTTATTTATGAAAGTAACAACTATACCAAAACCGGGGGAAACAGTTATTGGTGGTGAAATTTATAAATCACTTGGAGGCAAGGGCGCAAATCAGGCAGTAGCTGCTTCAAGAGTAGGCGGCAACATAACTTTTATATGCAGCCTTGGTGATGATATTTATGGAAAAGAATCGATTCAAAGCTTTAGTAACGAAGGGATAAGTGTCGAACACATCAAAATTGAAAAATCAAAAGCATCCGGATTGGCAATGATCATAGTTGATCGATATGGTGAAAATATTATTACCGTTGCTTCTGGTGCAAATGAGTGCCTAACTCCGGAATACATTGAGTCATTGAAGCAAGTAATTAAAAATGCAGATTTATTGCTGATGCAGCTAGAAATACCAGTTGAAACTGTTAGGACTGCTGCAAAGATAGCTTATGAAAATAATGTAAAAGTAATGTTGAATCCTGCACCAGCAAGAGAATTAACCGGTGACTTGCTTAGTTATATCTCGATTCTTACACCTAATGTTCACGAAGCAGAAACTTTAAGTGGTATTAAAATAAAATCTTCAGAGGATATTCAAAAAGCAGCTAACGTTTTTTTAAGAAAAGGAATAGAAACAGTAATAATTACTCAGGGAAGTAAAGGAGTATACTGTGAGTCAAATAATTGCAATGATTTTATACCATCTTTTTCTGTTGATGCAGTAGATACAACCGCTGCGGGTGACATTTTTAATGGTGTTCTGGCAGTTCGAATTTCTGAAGGTTTTTCATTTCCGGAGGCTATAAAATATGCTAGCGCCGCAGCAGCAATTTCGGTAACAAGGCTAGGCTCCTTAACATCAGCCCCGTTTCAAAATGAAATAAATCAATTTTTATTGAAAAATTCATTAGTAATAGGCGAATAAATTTAATTAACAATAAAAAGGAGAGATATATGAAACATACGTTTCGGCATCTGGTCAGCTTGCTCCAGTCATTAGTAATAATGATTATAATGACGACTAATCTGCAAGCACAGGTAAGTTCAAATATAACTTACTTAAGTAATTGGGGTGCTGGGGATGGTCAAAACTTTGCGGTTTTTGCTTTAGGGAACTTAACTTATTACGGGGTGGGAAATAAACTAAAAATTGTAGATTATACAACTCCAACGGCCCCTCAAGAATTATCTTCTCTAACGTTCGATGCTTTAATTGAAGAGGTGGTCAGAGTCGGAGATTATGCATATCTCGTTGCGGGTAACAAACTCCACGTTATCTATACTTTAAATCCGACGGCCCCTTCTGTTGTAGGAAGCCTTGAATTTGCCAAGACAACACAGTCTTTAGCAACCAAACAAAATCTTGCATTTATTGGTGGAGGTGATGGTGGTTTAATCATAGTTGATATTTCTAGTCCCGCAAATCCAACTCAAATAGCACAAGTCGATACAATCGGTTATACAGAGGGAGTTGCTGTAAGTGGTGATTACGTTTTTGCAACTACGGGTGGAGACCTTGTTATATTTAATATAGCAACTCCTTCTACTCCCGTCTGGGAATTCAGTTTCCCTGTTGCTGGTTGGACTCAAAATATTTCAATATCTGGTAGTTTTGCTTATTTAAGTGATTATGACAACGGGATTTACGTTCTTAATATAAGCAATCCCGCCAGTCCCGTTCAGGTTGGATATGCTTCAACCGGGTATAGAACAACAAAAGTAGTCTTCGATGGTGATTATGCCTTTGTTTCTAATGGCGACTCTATGAGAGTCTTAAATATAAGTACTCCATCGAGCCCGCAAATTATTACCGGCGTAGCTATGCAAGACAGAGCAGTAAATATTTCTATTGGAATTCAAAAAGCTTTTGTCGCTGATAGAAATTTCGGACTACATTGCATAGACATATCCAATCCTTCTAATCCAACAATTATTCATCAGGCACCAATAGTTCCACCGGCTACGGGATCAGCTTATAATGTATTCTATACAGACAATAAAGCCTACGTTTCTTATGGAACTTCCGGATTGAGAATCATAGATGTATCTAATTTGAATAGTCCGGTCCTGCTTGGCGAAATTGATACTCCCAATGATGCAAGAGGAACGGTTGTTAAAGACGGTTACGCATATGTAGCCGATAGAGATTCAGGTGTTAGAGTTATTAATGCAACGGATGCATCAAACCCAGTTGAAATAAGTACCATTGGTACACCCCGAGCACGTGGGATAGCAATAAATGGTAACTATGCTTACGTAGCCGCGAGCGATAGTGGCATGGCTATACTAGATTTAACTGACCCCTCTGCTCCAGTATGGGTTAAATCAGCAACGGATTTTTATGGCGAAGCTGTGGCCGTGAACGGAAATCTAGCTGCAGTTTCAAGATGGGATGCAATTAAAATTTATGATATGCCTGCTCCAACAAATCCGATAGAAAGAAATAAAATAATAACATTATCTACGGGCAGTGCCGGATTTTGTTTAGTAGGTAATTATTTATATATATCTGACTTCGACACGATGAGGATCTATGATATTTCAAGCGTAAACCAACCCGCACAATTAAGTGCTGTTTACAAGGGTGGTGAATGGGACGGAACCGTAGAGGTAGAAGGAAACTATGCTTATACGGTATCTGAAGGAGAAGGTATAAAAATATTTAATATCATGGATAAAGTTAATCCGATAGAAGTTGGATATTATGATGGTATAAATTCATCTAGGGGTATTGCTGTTAATAATGGAATAATTTACGTAGCTGAAAGAACAGCAGGGCTTTCAATTTATAAAAATGATTTAATAACCGGTGTTGATAATAATCGTGAATTTTCTGTAAATGACTTTATGTTATATCAAAATTATCCCAATCCTTTTAACCCGACAACAACTATTACTTTTGAGTTGTTAGAAGAGAGTTTGGTGAAATTGGTTGTTGTAAACACATTGGGTCAAATTGTCGCTACACTTGCTGATGAATATAGATCTGCCGGCAGTCATAATATTATTTTTGATGCTTCACATCTTTCTTCAGGAGTTTATTTTTATAAATTAAGTGCTGATGATTTTACATCAACCAAGAAAATGATTCTATTAAAATAGAAGACTGAAATATGTTTTCTTTATGCTTTATTTTATGATATTTTATAATAGCGGAGTTTTGGGATTTAGTACCCGGCTCCGCTTTCTTTAACTTTACTTTCGTTTCAAATTTTGACTTCACAAAAGACATATTCTTTTTTTGATATTAATCAGATAAAGTTTTTGCTTCCAGTATTGATTCCGGTAATTATTTTTTCTGTTCTCCCTTTACTACGAGGAATATACTTAGGATTTACCGATTACCGACTGGGTTCACCTGCAGAGTTCAATTGGTTAGACAATTATATTTATATGTTTAGGGACAGATACTTCTGGAAATCTTTTCAAATCGGATTTATTTGGACTATCGCTGTAACTGCCGGACAAATCATACTGGGATTTGGCTTAGCTCTTCTTCTTCACTCTAAATTAAAATTAACTAAATTCTCTCGAATCATAATCCTTATTCCTTGGGCAATGCCTCCTATTATAAGGGGTATTATGTGGAAACTAATGTATGATCCCGATGCTGGAATTTTTAATTATTTGTTGATGGATATTGGAATTATAAATCATCCTATAAACTGGTTAAACTCTTTTGATTGGGTTATCCCCTCGATTATTATTGTGGGAATTTGGGGAGAACTTCCTAAAGCGGCAATTTTTATTCTAGCTGGACTTCAGACTATTTCAAAAGATTTATATGAATCTGCCCGACTAGACGGTGCCAGTGCCTGGCACGAATTCAGGTATATTACATTACCTATGCTTAAGCCGATTTTAGCAGCAATTATTTCTCTTACATTTATGTGGAATTTTAATACATTTGGTTTGGTCTGGGTCTTAACTCAGGGTGGGCCCGGCGGATTGACGCGTTTGCCTATGCTTGCAGCATACGAGGAGGCATTCAGATATGGTAATGTGGGGTATGCTGCTGCTATTGGTAATATAATGCTGATTGCAATTTCGATTATATTATATTTTTATCTAAGAAGACAATTTAAAGAAAAAGTAGTATAAGCAATGAAACAAATAAGTTTTAATCTTCTGAAAAATTTTCTACTAATTCTTTTTTTAATATTCCTAGCTTTCCCTTTAGTGTGGGTTTTGTCGTTATCATTTAAATCCTCGGCTGAGATTTATTCAGGTATACCATATCTACTTCCTCAAAGTCCAGATTTCGAAAATTATAAGTTCGTATTGTTTGAACAAAACATTTTTAATAGTATGCTCAACAGTTTGAAGGTGGGTTTAATATCGACCGCAGGTGTGATCATTATTTCTTTACCGGCAGCTTATTCTTTAGTAAGATATAGAACCATACTAAATAAGGGAATTCTGGGCTGGATTTTAACTTCACAAATATTCCCGGTTATTCTTATAATGGTTCCATTGTACATGATTCTTAGAAATCTTGGTTTAACTGATTCTCTCTTGGGTTTAAGCATCGTTTATATTGTCTGGACTTTGCCTTTCGTACTATGGATGATGCAAGGTTATATAAAGGGTATTCCAATTGAATTAGAAGAAGCTGCCTCAATTGACGGAGCATCTAAAACACAAATCATCTTCAAGGTGGTAATGCCACTTCTTTTACCTGCAATAGGTGCTTCAGCATTATTCGCTTTCATTACGGCCTGGAATGAATTTTTCTTTGCACTTGTACTTTTAAAAAATCAGGACCTGATAACATTACCAGTGGATTTGGCAAGATACACGGGAATGGAAGGACAAGCCAGAACAGGACCATTAGCTGCCGCCAGTATATTGGCCACTATACCCTCTCTTATATTATTCGCATTTTTACAAAAGTGGTTTTCTGAAGGTTTACTATCGGGAGCTGTTAAAGAATAATGTCGTTCAACAAATCAATATATTTATTCATTCAGATACTGACCATCATACTGGTTGTTTATTCTTGCACGAATCAGAGAAATAACAATAAAATTATTTTTATAAGTTTAGCCTGGCAGGAACAGACAATGATTGCTCACAAATCAATTGTTAACGAATGGAATGTCTTGAATCCGGACAAGCAAGTTGAATATGTTCAATCAAATTGGAGTGCAATTCACGACTATCTTATTACAGCTTTTGAAACAGGTGATGTCCCCGATATATTTCATTATGAATCGTCAATAATAACTGATTTTGCTCTGCGGGGCAATTTAGCCAACCTGAATACTTTATTAAGTGAAGAATTCAAAAAAGATATTCACAGTGTTGCATGGGAATCTGTAAGAATGAACGATGGCTCAATAATCGGCGCACCATTTATTCTTGAATCCATGATAATTCTTTATAATAAAGACCACTTTGATGAAGCCGGAATAGTTCCACCTACATTTGATTCACCCTGGAACTGGGAAGATTTAAGAAATGTAGCCATTAAATTAACTATAGATGCTAATAAAGATGGTTTGCCTGAACGATATGGTGCTGCAATCGGATTACGCAATTCGTCAAATATTCTACTTAATTTGGGGTTGGGATTTGGTTGTAAGTTTTTTGTTAAAGAAAATGAAGCGTATACGGTCAGAGTAGATTCTATAGAAATGGAATTTTTAAGTACAATTAAAAATATGATTTATAAAGATAAATCTACTTCCCCTTTCGCTGTTACCCAATCAGGTCCAAGTATCATTCCCTCTTTCTTTAATAACAAATTTTCAATGGTTGTTGGGATTGGAACCTGGGCAAGACAACAATTAGTTGAAAATGCTCCTCCAGATTTTAATTGGGAAGTATTGGCCCCAATTAGAGGTGTTAGTCAAAAACAGGGATCAAATTCTCAAACATTAAGTATTCCAGCAAAATCAAAACATAAAAAGGAAGCTGCTCAGTTTATAGAATTCTTTCTTAACAGGGAGAATATGGCAAAGATTGCTAAAGGTGATTGGATGGCGCCTGCAAGATTATCATTATTAAACGATGAAGATTTTAGAACCACAAAATATGGCTGGGATATTTGTTCAAGGCTGGTCGATCATCTTGAGATTGGTCCGTGGTTAAAGCTGCCTGGCTTTGCTGAGTGGAAAGGAAGAGTAGCAAATCCGCTTTTTCAGGAATTCTTTTCGAACAGAATGGAAATTGAGGAATTAAAAATAAGACTTGAAGACGAAAGCGAGTATGTATTAAGTAGATATAAACAATGACAAAAACAGATTTGGAAATACTCAGAGATAAAGCCAAGGGCGCATTTATTGGTTTAGCTATTGGTGATGCACTTGGTGTAGAAACCGAAGGTAAAAATTTCTCCGAAATTCAGAAAAGGGGTTTCCTAAAAGATTTTTTAACTGACGATCCGGTTGGCAGTGATGACACTGAATTTGCAGTCTTTAATACTTTGTTACTGAAGAAATACGGACTCGGTATAACTGCAAACGAAATTGCCTTGGAATGGAAAAAACAATTTACAACAAACCAAGAACCTCTTAGGGGTGCTGGTTTTAGTGAATTGATGACCATTGAAAATCTTAGGAAAAATTTGTTCCCTCCGTTAAGCGGATTCCATTCACATAGTTGGAGTGATGGATTAGCAATGCGCGTTCTTCCTTTCGGAATTGTTTCAGCCGGGGATAATAGTGTTGCTGCAAAATTAGTTTTAATGGATGGCAGTGTGTCTCATACAAAAGAGGGAATACAATCCGGACTTGCCGTTGCCGTTGCAATCTCTTCGGCGCTTTTAACAAACAATGTTGATCGAATTTTTAAAAACGTTACTAATATTATTGAAAAAGACAGTTGGACTCACCGAAATATTATTCGTGCGATTCAAATTGGATCAGAAGCAAGAAGTTTAGAGGAATGTTTTGTTAATTTAAATAAGGAAATTGTTTGTGATTATTATCATTGGTCGGATATCGCTCCAGAGGCAATCGGGTTAAGCTTTGGAATTTTAGCTTACACAAGAGGAGAATTTAAAAATTCTGTCTTAGGCGGAGTGAATATAGGAAGGGATACCGATACAATCGCAGGGATATGCGGGGCAATTACAGGAACAATTACGGGATATAAAAATTTGCCCTCAGACTGGACAAAAAAAATTCAAAAAGTAAAAGGAATCTGTATTAAGTCTCTCGCCGGAACTGATTTACTGGAGTGTTCCGATATTCTTATTGAAGTAATCGAAAAAAATGCTTGAATCTAAAATGATCTCAAAATGTAAGAATGTATTATATGGTTTAGCCGTTGGTGATGCATTAAGCTGGAATGCACTCTTTCACCGAAGTTACCTATATCCAAGTTGGACCAGACGTATCCGAAGAGAAATAGATCAAGAATCTGAACAAACTAATATCATAAAAACGAGCTTACCATTTTCTTTAAACCAACAATCGCAAAACTTCAAAATGTGTCCGACAGATGACACAGAATGGGTAACATTCAATCTTCAATTAATTAGAAATAACAATGGCAATTATATATACGAAAATCATTTAGATTCCTGGAAAAAGCTAAGTGAAATTAAGGACCAAATAAGGGGAAGCGTTAGTGTTATCGCGGCATTAGACAACATTTCTAAAGGTAAATATCCACCACTATCAGGTAAAGATAATCCGCACTACTTTGATGATGCCTCGATGTCCAGAACAATTCCCATCTTACTATCAAAGTTGGATGATTTAGATTCAGCATTAAAAAATATTGAGTTGGACTCATCAATTACTAATAGCTATGAAGGTGTGGAATGCGCTCTGCTTTATAACAGGCTGCTCTATTACTGTTTGTATGACGATAATATAACAAACATAATCGAAACAGTAGTTCAATACATTGATAAAAAATCGTGGATTAATAATGTTGTAACAGAAGCACTAAGTATATCACAAAATTCATCTTCGGTTTTTGATTTAGCGTTGAAATTGAATGACGAAATTGTTGATAATTCTTATAATTACGGTAGTTGTGCCCCCATTAACTTGGCTGTGATACTATCTATGCTGTACAAATACAATAATAATTTCAACGAAATTTTATTTGCGGCAAACTCGATAACAAAAGTGTCTGATAGCGTAACCCCTCTTCTTGGAGCAATACTCGGTTCTTTAACAGAAGAAAGTGTTTTGACTGAAGACTGGAAGAATGCAATTAAATATTTAAAGGGAATATGTCTGCCTCAATTAGCAAACGTTGATTATCTGGATCTGGTTGACACTTTTTGTAATAATAATTTAACTGAGTCATTAGGAGACTAATTTGAGAATTAGTTGGATCGATCCAAAAGATTTAATTGAATATGAAATTCGGCAATTAGAGCTTGAGGGCAAGAATGTTGATCGTCTTAATTCTGAGTGGAATAGTATAAAACGGAAAATTGACAATGAGAAAGAGGTATTAAGATTTAAGAACCATCTTTACGAAAAGTATAATCAGAGCTCTTACTTTTTAGAAGAACGAAAAAAGTTGGAATATTTTATAGAGGGGAAATTTAAATCTGTTCCAATTAAATATGATTTAAATCAATTGTCAGAATCTGAATTATATGATAAGCTTTATGGCGGATGGGTTGGAAGAGCTTCCGGATGTTTGTTAGGAAAACCGATTGAAAAGTATTCACGATCCATAATCAAGGAAATACTTACTGTTTCAAAACAATGGCCTCTTCAAGATTATATATCCGGTGAAAAAATTCCAGATGAAATTCTTCAAAAATATCCGTGGAATAAACATTCTGGGAAAGAAAGCTTAAAAGAAAATATTGAATATATGACTGAAGACGATGATCTTAATTATGCAATGATAAACTTAAGCATAGCCGAATATTTTGGATTACATTTCACTACAGAAAATGTTGCAGAAACTTGGTTAGAATTACTACCTGATACTATCTACTTTCACTGCTGAACGAGTTGCTTATTTTAATTTGTTAAATCAAATAAATCCTATGAATTCGGCACTAATTAATAATCCATACCGAGAATGGATTGGTGCCCTAATACGCGCAGATTTATGGGGATGGGTCTCACCCGGTAATCCTGAACAAGCAGTAAGATGTGCCTTCAAAGATGCTTCCTTGACTCATCTGAATAATGGTATCTTAGGTGCTGTATTCATTTCCGCCCTACTTTCAATGGCCTTCTTTGTTAAAGACATTGATGAATTGATAGAATCTGCAATTAAGTTTATTCCTGAAGAAAGTGAAATTTATGACGCGCTAATATTCTCGGTCTCTATTTCCAAAAAAAATAAAGAATGGGAGTGGACTCTTGATAAATTATATCAAAGATTTGATCATTTACATTGGGTTCACGTTATTAATAATTCGGCTTTAATTATTGCTTCTTTATTGTACGGGAAAAATGATTTTGAAAAATCGATATGTGCTGCCGTTATGGGTGGTTGGGATACAGATAGTAACGCAGCAACCGTTGGATCCGTTGTGGGAACTATTACAGGGATATAATAAATTACCTAAAAAATGGGTGTGACCACTAAATAATAAAATTCGCAGTAGTATCAAAGGATATGATTTTTCCGAATTTGATGAGTTGGCCAAGAGAACTTTAAAAGTAATCCAAAATAATCGGGAGACAAGATGAAGACCTTAGATAAATTACTAAAAGACCAAGCACTTAAAAATGATAAATCCTACGGCGCATTAATTGGGCATGCAATCGGTGATTCTTTTGGAGATGCTGCCAGGACTCCTGAAAATCATTTTAATTATGGAATAACAACTGATTTTTCCGATGCTGCAACTTGGAGTACTGATGATACCGATTTTGCACTTTTAACAGCACAAACAATTATTGAAAATGATGGGCAGATAAACATAAAAAATGTAGTTAATTCCTGGAATAAATATGTAGCTCCGCTGAGCCATTTGAATCGCGGTGGTTCTAGCGAAAAAGAAGGAATGGCAAATATAAAAAAAGGTATTATGCCGCCGTTATCAGGCCAATATAATGCATATTATATGAGCGATGGAGCCGCAATGAGGATTACACCTATCGGTATTGTTTGTGCCGGTAATCCTGAGAAAGCTTCCGAACTTGCTGAAATCGAAGCTTCATTAAGCCATTGGCGTGAAGGAATTTGGGGTGCTCAAGCTGTGGCTGCTGCTATATCGGTAGCAATGGTTGATGCTGATGTTAATGATATTATTAAAGCTGCTATGAAAGTTATACCGGACGATACATGGTTTAAATTTTCAATGGATAAAGCATTTGAAATTATTGACCAACATGAAAATCTTGAAGATGCGTGGATGCCTCTTCATCAAGCCTTATGGAGCACTTATAAAGCAGTAGTTCCGGAAGCTGTCACTTCTGCATTTGCCGTACTTAAACTGACAGATGGTGAATTTAAGAGAGGAGTAATTTACGGTGGAAATTTTGGACGAGATGCTGATACTATTGGGGCCATTGTTGGTGCTATTGCAGGAGCAAAAAACGGAGCGAACAATATTCCTGAAGTGTGGAAAGAAAAAACAAGATATCCGACGGGAACTTGCTTACCATTTACAAATGGACTGGACATATATGAAATTTCTAAAAAACTTGCAGGTTTTATAGGAAAATAAACTAATTAGATTTTTACATAATTAAAAATCGATAAGATATAATTCGGAAAAAATCATTTTATGGCAAATGTAAAATTTATAAATGTATCTAAAAGATATGACGAAAACACTGCTGCAGTTAAGAATGCATCTTTTGAAATTCATGATAAGGAATTCGTTGTGCTTGTTGGTCCCTCTGGTTGTGGTAAGACAACCTCACTAAGAATGATTGCGGGACTCGAAGAGTTATCTGAGGGGGAAATAATAATAGATGATAAAGTTGTGAATGATGTTCCTTCTAAAGATCGCGATATTGCAATGGTTTTTCAGAACTATGCTCTTTATCCGCATATGACGGTCTTTGAAAATATGGCTTTTGGATTAAAGCTCAGAAAATTCGACAAAAAAGAAATAGAACAAAGGGTTAATGAAACTGCTAAAATATTAGAACTTGAAAAGTATCTTAATCGTAAACCAAAAGCGCTTTCCGGTGGGCAACGACAAAGGGTTGCACTCGGAAGAGCAATAGTAAGAAAACCAAAAGTATTTCTATTTGATGAACCCCTCAGTAATCTTGATGCAAAACTTCGTGTGCATATGCGAACAGAAATATCCAAATTGCACAAGGCACTTGAAGCGACCATTGTATATGTCACACATGATCAGGTTGAAGCAATGACAATGGGTAGTAAGATCGTAGTAATGAAGGACGGAATAATACAGCAAATTGGCAGCCCTATGAACTTATATAATCAACCGGAAAATAAATTCGTGGCAGGATTTATTGGCAGTCCGGCAATGAATTTCATTAAGGGCAGTATCACAAATAGTCTTGAATTTATCAGTGACAGACGAAATTTAAAGTTTAATTTGCCAGATGAAGAAAGAAATAGATTTCTAGAGTTTGTCAATAAGGAAGTTATTTTAGGAATTAGGCCAGAGGATGTCTCCGCTGACAAAGACTTGCAAAGTAAAATTAAATTTGTATCAAATGTTGAGTTGGTTGAACCGATGGGAAATGAATCTTTTATATATGTGAGGATTGATAATACGTCCTGGATATCTAGAAGCTATATGGCAAAACTGCCGGAGATTGGAATCAAATTAACTTTTTATCTTAATCCTAAAAAACTTTATTTCTTTGAGAGTTCAGGTAATCAATCTGTCATTTAATTAATTTTTATTATGAAAAGGTTTAATCGTTTTCTTCTATTAATTATAGTATCTTAATATCATTCCTGCCGTTGAAAATTTATGCCCAATCTTTAGAAACAAAATCATTTTTCTCAAAATCATTAGACAGAGATTGGCATTTTAACTTGTATCTGCCACCAGGATATGATAATGAGAATTGCTATTCGATAATCTATTTACTGCACGGTAGTGGCGGTAACGAAACAGATTGGAATCCTGGAATTAAGCTAATTGATTCACTTATTATAAATGGAGTTATTAGTCCTATAATTGCAGTTGCACCATCGTCTGGAACCAGTTGGTGGATTGATGGTCTGGAAAATTTCGAATCAGCATTTTTTAATGATTTAATACCCTATGTCGAGAACACATATCAAGTATGCAACCAGAGAGATAAAAGATTTATTGCCGGATTTTCGATGGGTGGTTATGGTGCTTTAAGATATAGCCTGACACATCCCGATTTATTTTCAGCAGCAATTTTATTAAGTCCGGCATTATATGATGAACTGCCTCCGCCTGAATCAAGTGCAAGAGAATCAGGTGCCTTTGGAAAGCCATTTGACGAAAATATTTGGATTCAAAAAAATTATCCAACAATACTGCTAAAATCTAATGATGATAAAGAAAAAGTTCTTTTAATAATAACTGTTGGTGACGATGACTGGAATCATCCGGAAGGAATTAACTATAACATCGATTGGCAAGCTAATTTGCTTTTTAGTAAATATAATAAGGAATTAGGTGGTCCTGCAGAATTAAGAGTTTACAATGGGGGTCACGATTGGAATCTATGGTTGGAAGCATTTTCTGAAAGTCTAATATTTTTAGAACATCGGAAATGAAATTGATAAATTCTAAAGTAAGATTTTTCAATAATTATTAAAGCCAAATTCGATTCTAAAATAATTTCAGCAGCTAGCAGTTAAGGTTTACCCCCAGACCTTCTGTTAGGGCTGGACCCCGCTGTGAAAATGGCGGGGTTTCTTTTTATTGCTTGATAATTTTTTTATAAAATATTTTTACAAATCCGATTCTCTATAGGAAATCAGAAAAACCCAAGAACAGGTTTTGAAGGTGATCTTAGAATTGACTCGAGGTTATGGGTCACAGGGTACCTTCCCTTGAAAAAATCTTTGTATATATACGCATTAATAGATAACGTTAATAATCACTTTTCTAACACATTGCAAATCGAATTTTAAGTGCTTATTCTATTTTCTCTGAGGAAAAAACATTAAAAAACAATTAAAATATAAAATTCTTTAGTATTTGTTTTGGGCCCCCGCTACTAAAACAAAAATCCTTCTTTTGAGAAGGATTTTTTATTTTACATAACAAGTACAAATAAGGCAATACTCTTTTTCTTTTATTTGAGTAGAATCATTTTCTTCGTGTCAATGAAAGAGCCTGCCTGGATTTGATAGAAATAAACTCCACTGGGTAGGTTTGCTGCATCCCAGTTTATCTCATACGTGCCAGCAGGTTTTTCTTCTTTAACAAGAGTTGCAACCTCTTTCCCGAGGACATCATAAACTTTAAGACTTACATAACTATTAACTAATAACTGATAACTAATAACTGTTTTTGGATTAAACGGATTGGGATAGTTTTGAAATAGTTTAAACTCTTCAGGTAAAACCGTATCATCTTCAAGTCCAGTGGTTATAAAATGAGCACGAAAATCATCGAAAGCTATCGCACCCGCATCTTTTTTTAAATCACTTGTTTCAACAAGATAAGTGCGAGTCCACTTAATTGGAAACGTTAAAACCGCCGTAGGATTTACCCAGCTAGGAACAGCATCACTCATATTCACTTCAATATATTTCCACATATCTATCCAATCAATTCCAGGATCTGCTGATGTAAAATTGATCAGGAATGCTTCGTTATCAGCATCTTTAAATTCACCGCGCAGCCAATGTTTTTTGCCATCACCGTAAACCTGAATGCTCAGTTTTTCAGGTGTACCGGAAATCTGAATTTCTTTGTTTAAATATAAAGCACTTGTTCCGCCGGTAGTCAGGCTGTAATTAAGCTTCCCTGAAGATGGATCTGAAATAAAATTTGTACTATCATAAACAAAACTGCATTGTGCCAGATCTACTCTTGTTCCGGTCAAAGTGTATCCGGAAAGATCAGAAAAATCATCAATAATTATTGTAGCGGATGTACCTACTATAAGAGGTACGGAACCACTGATAGAATCAATCTCGGCAATTATCTCTCCACTGCCTGTATTTGTTGCAGTAAAATAACCTCCTGAAGTTATGCTGCCAAGATCGCCCGCAACAGACCACTGAAAATCAGTCTGTTGAAGCAGAATTATATTGTTATAATTGTCATATGCAGTTGCTGTCATTTGTTGTGACTGTCCGACTTGCAGAATTACCGGATTCGGTTCTACAATAATCTCCGAAATTTTTGTCAGATGAACCAATGCCGAATCAATTAATATCACCAACAGCCGCATAGATATACCCTGATACTGTATCGAATGCTGCTGTAAAAACTCCGTTCTGAGTGATGCTGCCGATATATTGGGTCACAACTCCATACAAGAGTGCCGGAAGTAATACTAACGGGATTATAATATTGATCATATCCCGAAGCAGAAAGGTTAACGCTTGAGCCTCCAATTGCAAATATTTCTTTTGGTTGAATTCTTATATGTGCCAATGTATCGGTCGGTGCTGTACTAATTAACAGAAGACTATTGGCAACAGATCTTTCACCGCCAATATCTGATGGGCTGTTAACAATTACCCCCCTTACAACCATAGTAGATGATCCTCCTCCATCAAGATTCAAACCCTGATAAACACCCCAAGATTTCATATAGTCACCAAGTTCTTTGTATGACATTCCCACGCTTAATTCCGGTTGTCTTCCATCAACAACAAACATAAAAAATTGAGTGGAATCCTCGTTGAATCCAACTGATGTACGAGGATGACGGTCACCGTTATCCGAATTAACAATTCCATTGTGTACAAGCCATGTATTTCCGCCTATGAGCTGCTCAATTTTTGGAAGTGCTGGAGTTAAATTTAGAACGATTTTTATTGTGTCATCTTTAAACAAATTATTTACTAAAAATGAAGCGGATATTCCGTGACCGGAAAGCACAGCTTTATTAGTGCCGATCGACATGTTTCCAACACCAGCCACCATTGTATCCACTATACATCTTATTGTGTCGTTAACAAGCCAGTTATCTATAGGAATAATTCGAACTTCAGTTCCATATTGGTTTGTTAAAGTAGTACTGCCCATAAAGGAATTATAGAAAATCAATTCGTCTGTGTTACGAATTTTGTTTACACCGGAAATACTTTTTATACTGTCGCCCGTTATTATAGAACCTGAAAAGCTTTGCATTCCAATTAATGGCTTTTTATCAATATCGAATGCTACGTTTAACCAATCACTTGTTACTTTTAATAGTTCGCCGGTTGCCACTTGAGTTCCGACCTGTTCACCTGTACTGGTGTTATAAAAATCTCCATTAATAGCTGCAACAACCCGGTGCTCCTCATAGTTATTGCGAGCCGCCATTGAAGATGTCTTTTCAAAAGCTGTTAATTTATCTCCGGCTTTAACAGACTTAAATTTTAACCATGAGTTTTGTATATCAATTTTTATAATATTTATATTCCAGGGACCCGCATCAATTACTTGATGATAATGCATTACACCCGGTCCAACCAAGACACTATCTAATGAACCGGCATAAATAAATGCTGTAAAAAGAAAGGTTGAGAAAAGAAAAATCCTGAGTTTCATATTAGCTCCACAATATTTCAGAATGAAAAATAACCGGAGAGTGCATATGTAAAAATAATAAATTGATGTGTTTTATAAAGGAATAAGTGAAAAAATATCTTTTTGCAATGAATGGTTTGTCGTTCAATTAAGAATGCAGTAAGCTTAAAAAAATGGCGTACTTGGTATGTATTTAATAAACAATAAATCCCTGTGTAATTCCCACAGGGATTTATTTCCTAATAATTGTTTAATAAATGTTGTCTAATTATAAAAACTATTTTTATAAAATAAATGGTTAAAACCAGATAATGTATTATCTTCTAAAGAGGAAATAATATTCCTGCCTTAACCTGAATACCTTTCGTTTTGATTTTCATATCATCTTCCGGATCATCATTCACATTTGTAAGTCCTAAATTATATTGTCCTTCAATAAAAAGATTTACCGTTTTAAGCGGAATTGTAATTCCGCCTCCAAAGTTCAGTACAAAATCTGTACTCTTTGTCTCCAACTTTTGTTCTCTTTCGTCACTGGGAATATAGCTAATAACATCCTCGCCGTTCAAGGTAGCTTTGTCCATTTCTAATGTGGCATCACCTAGTAAAAATGCAATAGAAAAGCCTGCCATTAAATATGGTTTTACCGGTCCCTCTCCGAAAGATGCTTTCAGTAAAACCGGGATATCAAAGTAATCAGCAGAAAGAGTTGCTTCTACTTCGATAGTTTCCCCGGATTCCTCTATGGACATATCAACTTTTGAACCCTTCATTACGTACGCTGGTTCGACTTGTAAAGCCAGTAAGGGTGAAAAATCGTAAACTAGCATACCGCCAATTATGAATCCGGTTCGTATACTAGTTTCAACTCCGGTCATTTCCGGATCCATACTAACATCGGAAAAATTTGCTCCTGCCTGTAGACCAAGTTGAACCTGAGCATTTACAGGTGAAATATTTAATGCAACAAAAAACAGACAGAAAATTAAGAATAACTTTTTCATCACTCCTCCGATTAAGTTTGATAATGTTTATTTAGGTGGAAGAAAATAATTTGCTGTACATCATATTTAGCATCGCTACTCCTTAATAGGAGTCTAACTGAACGAGGACAGGACAATAAGATTACAACAAGTTGTTCTCCAGAAGTCCAAAGATTAATAGTCAGAATAATTACTTCGAAATTAAATCATTAAAGAAACCAATGTCAAGAAAATTAATCTTAAAGATTGGCAAGTATTATTATTTGGCAAAGAACGTTCTTGGGTAATCTATGGAAGGGGATCCCACAAAGAATTATTTAAAAATGTTTCAAAGCAGCAGGAGTGTTTTAATTTTAACACTTAAAAATAAGGTGGAAAATGGAGAACTCAGATAAAAATAATTTGGATGAAATTAATTTTTAATTTTTCTTATAATCCATTCCTGGTGCATCTTCCGGACGGGCGGAGAATCCGTACTTTTCATAAAATCCTCTTTTACCTTTTGCACAAAAAAGTTGAATATCTCTGATTTTGTCATCTTGGCATTTTTGAACAAGCAAATCAAGAATCTTAGCACCAATACCTTTTCCCTGATATTCAGGATACACTATCATCTCATATATCATAGCGTGCAGAATTCCATCTGATAGTATTCTACCGAAACCAATTAATTTTTCTCCTTCATAAGCAGAAATTGTAGAATAACTTTTGGAAAGACTTGAATAGAGTTTCTCTTTACTCAATTTATATTCTTCATTCCATCCGGTTGATTCAAACAGTTGAAAGTATTGATGAATATCCGGTAGTTCAGTTTTGTATTCTACTGCCATAGTAATTTGATTTATTAAAAATAAAAAATCAAGTTGAACAAATAAAAATCTTCGACATCTGATCTAAAATTAATCGTGAGTTACTTCCTCAAGAAAGAATGATGGCTCAGCGTATTTTAAACGAACACTCTGAGTTAAAAAATCTTTTGTTTCACCAGGTTCTAAACGATCGATTTTTGCTTCAACCGGTTTAGTATCCATTTTGTATTTAAGAATAATATTTGTTATAACTTCATCTGTAATATTTTTTACGGTACCTTTGACTGCTCCTGATCTTGAAGGTGATAATGCAGGAGCATCGATATCCATTGATTGGGCGGTTGTAAGAAACTTATCAGCTTTAATTTCAAGTGCAGGTTTTTCTTTGATCACATATTCGTAAACAAAATATCCTGCGGCAACTACTAGAACAAAAATTAAAAACTTTTTCATGCTTCATCTCCCTAAAATTTTGCTTGGTTTAAACTCGGTCTAATTTATGTAAAAAACAATAATTTATATTCTATCATTATTAAATATTACTTTAATAAATTAAAATACTCTCAAACAATTGAATATGTAGATATAACTGCTTAATTTATAATTGGTTAAAGTTTATTTACTTTGAAAGTGCAGCAGCATGAAAGAATTCTTTAGCGTGCTTGAAGTTGCAAAGCTTCTTAATCTAAGTCGTTCCGCGGTTTTATATCATATTAAATCCGGAAATCTGAAATCTAATCGGGTTGGAAAAATTTATATAATTTCTAAAGAAGATTTCGGGGAATTCCTTAAAGAACATAAAACAGGCAAGAAGCATCAGAAAATAAATCAGACAAGTCTGGATTTCTAATTCTTATACCTTTCCATCAGTTCATTTTTATACTTACTTAATTCATCTTTGCCGGCTCCGGCAATTTCTTTAATACAGTAACAATAAGCATTGACTATCGGTATCGGTAAAGTACTTTGATCAGTATAAAAGCTGTCTATTTTTTCAATCACAGTATCAAAACTGGTCGATTCAGTCTTGTCTTCAGATAGAAGTCTTGTTATTTCATCTCTACAATCTATTAGATAGTCTTCGTTCCATGAATTCTTCTGCCAGTTATAATGTATAAGCATTATATTTAGCAAATCATATTTTGGATTATATAGAGGCGAGTTATAATTGATATTAAGTGATAACCAGAAGTAACCATTTCCTTTGCCGTCGGTATAATCCTTATCCTGTGCTGAAGAAGTAATTGTTATAAACAGAAATGCTATTAAAAACATTAATGGTTTTTTCATTTTATTTCAAGCCTCATTAATTACTAACTATGCATTTTATCCTTTGGATTTTAAGGTTGAGGTTTTTCTTCAAATGATTGAAGCAGGAATTCAAAGTGTTTTAACAGGCTCTCCACATCATTCTTAATCCATTGCTCATCTTTATCAGTAAGTTCAATATCAACTACACGAAGAATTTCATATCTGATCTGCAAAGTGATGATATTATTGTTAATGAACACTTTGGAATTTCTTGTTACCGTGGTTTTCTGTACTGTTCCAAGGATGTTGGTATAGAAGTTTTTATTTTCAAAAATAGGACTTTGCTTTACAATATTTTCGATTACGTCGGGAACTACTATTCCTGACAACTCATAAATAGCAGTACAATAAGTGACCATATCTTTAAGACTGCCGCTAATAACAACTTGCTTTTTCATTGCCGATCTCTTCGTTTTATTTTGTTAAAATAATAAATCTTTCTTTAAGAAAAACTATTCATCCTTTTCACCATTCAATAACCAGATAGCCTTATCAACCGATGCATGTATTCCGGTAATAACCAAAGTATCGTGAGCGAGAATTTTTTCTCTGCCCGAAGGATTTGTAATTGTTTTTCCGTTTCTTACAATTGCTATAATAGTCGCATCTGTCTCAGCCCTTAAATGAATTTCGCTAAGCAGTTTGTCAACATGCGGATTATCTTCATTTACATAATAAGTTTCCGTTAATCCTTCAGCAAGTATTTCATCAAGATGAATAAATGAACTGGGTTCTTTTACATCTTTTCTTAACAATTTATAAGATTCGTTCCTGATTAGTGAGACCTGCTTCATTATAATATTTAAACGGAATATGATATTGCTCTAAAACTTTTCGGAATATTTGTAAAGAAGTTTCAAACTCTTCGGGTATAATTACATCGGCGCCTAACTTTGAAAGCTCTTCAATTTCGTTTACATATCTTGTTCGAACAACAGTATAGATACTTGGATTAAGTTTTTTTGCAAGTTGCAAAGCTCTGCGTGTTATACCCGGATCAGAAATAGCGAATACCAAAACATTAGCATTTTGTATGTTAACTTTTCTAAGGATATCGATTTTGCTTACATCACCGAAAATAATTTTTTCTCCTTTTCCTTTTTCTACTCTTACGGTATCAGGATTCATTTCAATAACGATATATTTAATTCCGGTTTCCTTTAAAACACGTGTTAAATTTCGTCCATTTAATCCGAAACCAGCAACAATAACATGCCCGATTAATTCTTTGTTATCATATTCAATTTTTTCTTTCGTGAATCTTAGTTCGGATGACTTAAACCCAACCAGCGGTGCAAGCATGAAGAGAAATGGAGTTAATATCATGGTAAAGATTGATGAGCCAAGAAAAACATTATAATAATCCTCTCGCAATGAGATTGAAGTTGCTTCCTGCCTGCGCGAGTATAAAAGAAAATTCCCCAACCTGAGCGAGAATTAATCCCGTAATGATTGCAATTCTTAACGGATACTTCATTAAAAGAACGATTGAGCCGATAATAAGTGCTTTAAAGGCAAGAAGTCCAATAGAAAAACCAATAATCACAAAAGGAGTGTCAATCACAAATTGGATGTTCAACAACATTCCAACTGAAACGAAAAAGATACTATTAAAAGCATCTCGCAAAGGATGAATATCCGAAATAATCTGGAAGTTATATTCTGATTCTGCAAGAATTAGTCCGGCAATAAATGCACCTAATGCGAATGATAAACCAAGTGTGTGAGTTAGATAACCAGTTCCTAGAAGTATCAACAAAATTCCAATTGTGAAAGCATCACGCAGTCTAAGTTTAGCAAGCTGATACATAATTTTAGGCATTATCAGTTTGGCGATAATTACGATAGCTAATACTGATCCGAATGAAATAATTAATTTAATTGCAATTTCAGATAATTCAAGGTCACCCGCTGTACTTAATATTGGTAATGCCAAGAACATAGGGACTATAACTAAGTCTTGAAATATCAATATTCCTAAAGAAATTTTACCATGCGGCGCCTCAAGTTCGTTTTTATCCGACAGAAGTTTGAGAACTATTGCTGTTGATGATAAGCTTACAAGCATTCCAAAGAATATTGCCTGGTTTAATGGAATGCCGAATAAATAGAAAATCACGGTAGAGAAAAGAACTGTAAGGGTAACCTGTAAACCACCGGCAATGAGTAAGAATTTTTTAATTCTTATAAGTTGTGAAAAAGATACCTCAAGCCCGATGGTAAATAGAAGAAGTATAACTCCAATCTCAGCCATTACTTCAACTTCGTCAATCTGAGTAATGAGTTTAAAGCCGAAAGGTCCAATTATCATTCCGGCAATTAGAAAACCAACAATGCTAGGGATGTCCAGTTTTTTGAAAAGAAATATGATAGGTAGAGCGACTAGAAGTATAACTACTATGTCTTGTATAACTAAAAACTGATTCATTTCAGATATGATTTTTTTTAACGGTTCAATATACGAAAACCATTAATCTTCAGCTTAGAAGGGGGTGATTAACTTCAGTAAGTGATAGTCTTCTTATAACATCTTCTTCGTTTATGCTGACGCGTTTCAAAGAATTTCCATTGCGACTGAACTTTAAGATTGGTTTCAAGCTCACGGTTTGTTTCTACAAATTTTATATTATTTTTTTTGCAGACTCTATAAATATGATCCATGAGCATTGCATTAACACCTTTGTTCTGCATATCTGTTCTGACCGCAGTAAGATAAAGGTCAAGGTTCTTGCTTTTTTTTATTTCACGAAGAAGCCGCAAAAAACCAAATGGCAAAAGTTTACCATTCATTTTCTTTAAGGCTTTATTTAAGGAAGGCATTGTAATACCAAAACCTGCAAGCTTACCCTGTTCGTCAACAATCAGGGGAACATATTCAGGACGGACAAAAGAGAAGTATTGCTTTACATAGCCGTCAATCTGTTTGTCTGTAAGTTCAACAAAGCCATAAAGATCTTTATAAGTCTCATTTATCAGATAGAATACATCGTAAGCATATTTAGCAACTTCTTTTGCACTTTTAAGATTCAGTAATTTTAGCTTATTCCGTTCAGCGGAAATTTTTGCAATTCTTTCAATTTTTTCAGGAATCTGTTCGGGTATCTTAGCATTGTATTCGATCCAGTCAACATCCTTTTCATATTTGAGTTTTTCAAGATGCACAGAGTAGTAAGAGTAATTATAAATGCTTCCAAGCGTACTTTCTTCCTCAAATCCTTCAATTAACATTCCTTCCCCATCCATATCGGTAAACCCAAGTGGACCGTGAATACTCTCCATTCCTTTTTCTTTCGCCCATTGTTCAACTGTATTTAGTAAAAGTGACGATACATTTTCATCGTCAATAAAATCAATCCATCCAAATCTTGCATTTTTAGCTCCCCATTTTTCTGTGTACCTATGATTTATTATACCAGCAATTCGACCTACAACTTTACCATCCTTGTAAGCAAGCCAGTATTCAGCTTCACAAAAATCAAATGCGGGATTTATTTTTTTATCAAGGGTCTTTTTTTCATCCATACGCAAAGGAGGTATGAAATATTTATTGTCTTTATAAAGAGTATACGGAAAAGAAATAAAATCTTTAAGAAGCTTATTCGAAGTAACTTTTTTTATTTGATAAGTCATTTGTTTTCTTAACTAAAAAATGTCTAATTGCAATTTACAAAAAAATGTTGATTCGATTTAAATTATTTTCTTCGGCCAAGATTTTGATTCATTATAATGCCAACAACTCCGTGTGTTAATAAAAAGAAGGGAATAAGTTGTAACAGAAGCAAATGATCTTTTGTTATATCAGGTCTTAGATGAAAAAAGCTAATAAAATAAAAAATAATTATGAATATTGAAGTAACAACAATGCTATGAAAGTATACCCTATAGAAAAACTTCCAGTAAGTTTTGTCGTTCTCAATTTTTTCTTGTTCCAAAATCAATGGTCTGAGTGCAATTAATATTAGAGAAACTAATCCCTTAGATCCGAGCAATCCGATTGAAAGAATACAACCAAATCCAACAATAATTTCAATTAGAAAAGCAAGATTTAAGTTTTTATACTTCATCCTGTTTACTTAGGTTTGACTTAAGATCAAATTAAGATATTTCTGGCACCCTGCCAACGATAAAAATCAAAAACCACAAATCATTACTTAATTCAGATAAATCCATTCAGTTTACATGCTTTAGCCACACGCGCAATACCTAGTAATCTCAGCGTACTATGTATTATCCATTCAAAATATTTTCTACTTCTTCTTTATCAACCTCTGTTATATATTTTATGCCGCTTATATCGGCAGCTTCTTTGGTTAATGAGGCAATATCATCACGTGAAATAAACTCAGGAGAAAATTTCCTGCTTCCGTTCATTAATTGCTTTAAACCCTGAGCAAGTCTTTCGTAATATGTATAAAGCCCAATTGCACCGGGAGGTAAGCTCTCAAATTCGGAATCACCGAGCTCTTTTCGTAATTCACTTGCTGTTACAAAAATCTCGTCAATACTATCTCCGAATCTTTCAACATAAACAGGGAGCTGTCCTTCCTGAACTGCTCGACCAATTGTCTTTCCAACCATTGCTGCTGCAATAGGACCGCGTGCCATACCAACAAGTTTTACAAATGGTGCACCGAGTGCCAGACCTTTGAAAATCTGATCTTCAAAGGTAAATCCACCAGCGACAGCTATTGCCGGAACATATTCTCCCTTATCATGCATTTGTTTGGCATAATTATAAAGGAGTGAATGAAGTTCTACCGGCGGGACACCCCATTCGTTCATCATTCTCCAGGGGCTCATTCCGGTTCCACCACCGGCACCATCTACGGTTAATAAATCAATTTTATACTTTGAAGAAAATTTAACTGCACGTGCCAAATCAGCTGGACGGTAAGCACCCGTTTTTAAGAAAACATATTTTGCACCGGCTTTTCTTAATTCGTCCACTCTATTTGCAAATGATTCTTCGCTTACCATTCCAAGTCTCGAGTGACGTTCAAATTCTTTGAATGCACCTTTTTCAAATGCTTTAATAACGTGTGGTTCCATTGGATTTGGTAACACCACATATCCACGTTCATATAACATTTGTGCTTTTTTTAAATCTCTAATTTTAACCTCGCCGCCGATATCTTTAGCGCCCTGACCCCATTTTAATTCAACACACTCCACTCCAAGTTTATCAATAGCATATTCCTGAACACCAAGACGTGTATCTTCAACATTTGCCTGCACTACTATTGCCCCGTAACCATCTCGCTGATAATCTTTGTAAAGTTTTACTCTTCTTTTCAAATCAACTGTATCAAGTACTTTTCCTTTCTTTATTATTGATTCATCATCCATGCCAGTAACATTTTCTCCAATCGTTAATCCGGTTCCAGCAAGAGCAGAACCTATAGCTAAACCCTCCCAATTGTTCTTTGCAATATTTGTTGAACCAATACCTGGTATGATCCAAGGATAGCGAAAGTGAACTCCTTTGTCGTGACCAAAGCGCACATCAATTTTAACATTCGGGAAAATAGCCTTATCACTGTCGGCCTCAATACCATGAGCACCAACAGCCGTTCCCATTATGTTGAAGTGAGAATAATCAACAGGGTAAATTTTTTCTGAAGCAGTTGTTATTACTCCAAAAGGTTGCGGGTAGATTACCTCATGTCCCCGATAGGCGGACTTTCCGATTTCGCACATTCCAATACAGCCATCAACACATGTAACGCACATTCCAGACGAAGGTGTTATAGAGCCCTCTGTTCTGTTTTTTGTTAAAGTTGCCGCTGAAGAATTTACTCTTGAGTACAACATTTTTAGATTCTCCTTTATTCAGATTTAGTTTTAATTTCACATGCTACACAGGGATCCATGTAACACATCATATTTTCAAAATTTTCTTTTTCCAAACAAGGTGGTGTCAGATTTGCACAACCGCCGCATATTGCTTTGTCAGGCTCAGTAAATGTACATCTTAATTGACAAGCGGGACAAACGTAAATACATCCTCCGCACAAACGGCATACTTCCGACTTAATATCGAAAGGTGTACCAATACTGCGATGATCACCGCGTCCGCGGAAACCAATTGCCTTTGCCATCATTTGTTCTTCACACATTCGTACACAGAGTCCGCACATAATACAATCCTCGTGCTCTTGTTTGAATCTCTGTTGTCGAACTCCCAACTCTGATGCAATGTCCTGAATAATTTTTGATTGAGGGCATGATGCCAGTAAAAGTTCAACTATCATCTTCCTGGCTTTTACAACTCGTGTTGAAGCGGTTCTTACATTCAAACCTTCCTGAACAAGTGAAGTACACGATGTTACAAGTTTTGATTTGGTACCTTCTCCGATTTCTACGACACAAAGACGACAAGCTCCATAAGGTGAAAGTCCTTCCATATGACACAATGTTGGAATAGGAAATCCCATAAATTGAGCCGCTTCAAGAATAGTTGTGCCTTCTTCAACGGTTATGGTTAATCCATTCATTTTAAGATTAATCATTGTGGATCTCCTCGCTTTCGATGAGTTCTGATTTTTTATCTTTTGTTTGATCATGGATAAATTCAAGATCACATCTCATACATCTACGGGCTTCATAGGTTGCTTCTTTAACTGACAGCGTGAGTTCAACTTCATTCAAGCTAGATTTTCTTTCGTCTACCGGTATAGTAGGAAGTGTAACTCTTTTCGTCTCTTCATCAGAAACTTCAACCGGTGGCACATAGACTTTTGGTAATCGAATTTCCGGAGGTTGTTTCAATTCTTCTTTCATTAAATATCTATCAATCATAATTGCAGTTTTCTTTCCTGCTGCAATTGCATCTACCACGGTATTAGGACCGGTTACAACATCACCACCGGCAAAGACACCATCACGATTTGTTTGAAGAGTTTCTTCATCTACAATCAGAGTGCCCCACTTATTAACATTTATGTTCATTGATGATATGTAATCAACATCCGGAGTATCGCCAATGGTTATGATAAGCGTATCAAAGAACATAAATTCTTCTGAGCCGGGAATAGGAACAGGATTTCTTCTGCCGCTTGAATCAACATCACCGAGCTTATTCTTTATAAATTTAACTCCGGAAAGTTTGTCGTTTTCAGATTCAATTTTTATCGGTGATACTAAAGTTACTAAGTTTACCCCTTCTTCAATTGCAGCATCTATTTCGTGTTGAAGCGCCGGCATTTCTTGCCGGGTTCTTCGGTATAGTAAGGTTACACTTTTAACATCTTTCTGGCGTAGTGAAACACGTGCAGCATCAATGGCTGAGTCACCACCGCCAATTACACCGACACGTCCCTTTGCAAGATTTTTTCCTTTTAAGTTAAAAGCTTTGAGGAATTCAATTGCCGGGAATACACCTTTAAGGTTTTCTCCTTCAATGTTGAGCAATTTGCTTTTATGAGCCCCCATTGCCAGGAATATCGCACTGTATCCCTGATCAAACAGACCATCAATAGTTATATCTTTTCCTAATACACTATTTGTGTGAAGAGTTATGTTTTTATCAATAAGCGCATCAATTTCTTTTTTAATTACATCCCGCGGAAGTCTGTAAGACGGAATACCGCTTGTAAGCATTCCACCGGGGATTTCATCTTTTTCGAATACAGTTATTTTATAACCTTTAAGTGACAGATAATGTGCCGCAGTTAATCCTGCTGGTCCGGCGCCAACAATGGCAACTTTAAATTTTGATTTGCGATTGTCCTTTTCTCTAACAGGTTTATAAGTCGATGGTTCAATCCTGTCGGTTATAAATCTTTTAAGTGCTCTAATTGCAATTGCTTGACCACCACTCGTTCCTGACCTGCACATATATTCACAAGGATGACTGCATACTCTTGCACAAACAGATGGAAATGGGTTTGCTTCTCGTATGGCAAAATATGCTTTCTCATATTCACCGCCGGCAATATGAGCAATATATCTCCAGGCTTCTGTACCTATCGGGCAGGTTGACTGGCAAGGAGCACCAACGAGGTCACTACAAACTCCTGCGGAACATTTCTTCTGATTGATATGCTCAAGGTATTCTTTCCTGTAATACTTTATAGTTGATAACACTGGATTAGCAGCAGTCTGTCCCAAACCACACATAGATGTGTCTTTAACTACAAGAGCTAGTTCTTCCAGCAAAGCTAATTTTTCCATCGTTCCAAGACCCATCGAAATATCTTTAAGCAATTCATACATACGCTGAGTTCCTTTTCTGCAAACAAAACACTTACCGCAAGATTCATCTTTTAAGAAATTGGTAAAGTATTTTGCTAGATCTACCATGCAGGTTCTTTCATCCATAACAATCATACCGCCGGAGCCCATAATAGATCCTGCTGATGAAAGACTGTCGTAATCAATCGGCAAGTCAAATTTTTCTATTGGTATGCAGCCTCCTGAAGGACCGCCAGTCTGGACAGCTTTAATTTTTGCTCTGCTTGGTGCGCCTCCTCCAATATCGAAAATAATTTCTTTTATTGTAATTCCCATAGGAACTTCTACCAAACCGGTATTCTTTACTTTTCCTACTAAACTAAAAATCTTAGTTCCCGAATTTTTCATCGTTCCGATTTTTGAATATTCATTTGCACCAAGCTTTAGGATGATTGGAATATTAGCCCACGTTTCTACATTATTAATTACAGTTGGTTTTCCATTAATACCTTTTTCAATTGGGAATGGAGGACGCTGACGTGGCTCTCCCATTTTACCTTCAACAGATTTGATAAGTGCGGTTTCTTCACCGCAAACAAAAGCACCCGCACCTCTTACAATATTAATATCGAAAGAGAATTCTGTTCCTAAAATATTTTCACCGAGCAATCCAATTTCGCTGGCACGTCGTAACGCAATTATTAAATGCTTGATTGCAAGCGGATACTCATTACGAACGTAGATAATTCCGGTGGAAGCTCCTGTGGCAAAAGCGCCTATTAACATTCCCTCAATGATACTGTGCGGATTTCCCTCCAACAGACTTCTGTCCATGTAGGCACCCGGGTCGCCTTCGTCAGCATTACAAACCAGATATTTTTCTTTTCCATTTCTTTGAGCAGCCAGCATTTCCCATTTTGTTCCGGTTGAAAAACCGCCGCCGCCACGACCACGCAAACCGGAAGATTTAATTTCCTGGACTACCCATTTTGAATCTGATGATTCTAGTGCTTTAACAAATGAATCGTAACCACCAACCTCGAAGTATTGAAATAACCTTATTGGATCTATTTTTTCATTTAACGATAAAAGAGTTCGTTTTTGTTTTTTGTAGAATGGAATATCATCTTGTTTGATAATCGGTTTGCCTGTCTCAGGGTGATGAAAAAGTAAATCACTTAAAATCTCATCACGGGAAATGGATTTTATGATTTTGCTCATATTTTCTGTTGTCACCTTCGGGTAAAAGATACGGGAAGGCTCAATTAGTACAGAGGGTTCCATTTCACAGAATCCGTGACATCCTGTAATGCGCAGGTGGATTTTATTAGTTAATCCGTTTGCAATCAGTTCGCGTTTAGTTATGCGGATCAAATCATTTGCGCCGCTTGCTTGTCCGCAAGTACCAGCAGAAATTACTATCGTCGGGATACTGGTATCATGCTCCGCAATTATTTTACTCTTTAATTCTTTTAATTCGTCAATAGATTTTAACTTCGACATAAACATACTCCCAATATTAATTCACAAACTGCAGAATGTTTATTCTCCATATAAACCTCCCGAGAGATCTAACATATGTCCTTTACAACCTCTTCGTGAACATATTTGTATTACACCACCGCCTTTAACAACCATAGGAACCATTGGAGAATCGCATTCAACACAATTTGTACCACCTATTAATTCAGTATGGCAGTGAGGACAGAAAAAGTGTGCTACAATATCCTTCGGAATTTCATATTCGGACTCAATGTTAAAGCTGCCGTAAAGACTTGATAACCGTAACCAGCCGTGCTTCCTTTCGAATGAAATAGTAACACGTATTGAAGGATGATCATCAACTAAATGATCAGGGTCCATCAGACTATGATTGCAACGTGCACAGCTAATCTCTACTGGAAATATTCTTTGATCAGTTTTTATTTCTACTTTGTCTAATCCTTCAATTGTTTTATCCAGGATTTGTTTTACTTTCGGGGTGATAACTTTGGAGAAATAATGACCGTCGGCTACTACAATCGGTCCTAATGCACAAGCACCAAGGCAGGCTACAGTTTCTAAAGTGAACTCTTTGTCTTTTGTGGTTTCACCTGGCTTAACATTAAGTCGATGTTCAAACTCTTTTTCTATCGTTGGACCTCCCCTAACATGACAGGCTGTGCCGAGACAAACGGATACTAAATGTTTGCCGCGAGGTTTCAGGCTGAAAGATTTATAGAACGTTGCAACCCCGTAAATATCAACGAGAGATTTTCCTGTTTGTTCGGCAACACTTCTAAGTTCTTTTTCTGGAAGATAACCGAACCTTGCCTGGATGTTTTCAAGAATGGATATTATTCCGTCCGGGGGTTTGGTTGTTTTGCTTTCTGGAGACGTAATTGTTTGGTCTGTCATAACTTTGCTCGTGAGTGTTGTTTGAGAGTTTGCTTAGCACAAGAAGCATTCATTAATATACCGTAAAAGTTATACCTCAATCTTGCAAAAAAATAAATAAATAGAAATAGGTGAGACATTAATAATTATTTTGCTTCCTTCACTTTATTTTACTATGAAGAGATAAAGATAAAAGCTGATTGATCAGAATTGTATATGGAATTACATTATTTATCTTGTTTCAATACCCGGTTTTAAAATTACACCCATATTATTATGTCCATCTATTTTAACTGAGACTGCGCTATCGAAACGGAGATGTCTGGTAAACCCCTGCTTTTCAATAGTGGGTTGTGAGAGCAGCCAATCCCAATCGATAAATCCACCTTGAGTTTGAGAATTGACTGTAAAATATCCAACCCGGAATGAAGTTAAATTTTGAAAAAAGTGCGAACCTTGTGAAGGAGTAACATCTAAAATCTTTAAAACCAGATTCAACAATTACAGCAGCTCCGGCAATCTGATCCCAGGTTACAGGAATTCCGAGCCAGGGATCTAACGAACCCCATCTGCCAACACCCAAAAGAACATAAGGTCTTTTCTCGTTTAATAATTTTGTGTTAAACTTACTTACTTCCAGTGCAACTCCCTTACTTTGTGCGCGGTCAAATGTTGTCATATCGACCACAACAGCATCATAAATCTCATTGATTGCGCCGTTACCCAAAACCTGAGAACTTTTACAGATTAAATCTTTCCGAGCAATATCTCCGATTGTTAGTTCCTCGACCTCCCGGCTAAGAACCATAGGTCGCATTTGAAGCATTGCAAATTCTTTAGGAGTCCCGGGTGGTGTATTCATATTCACTGCAAACTCTATCTCAATTGGTGTTCCCATACCCCACGTTCCCATTTCAAGGAGAAGATCGAGAATTTCAGGCAGAGGAAATACTTTGTGTTTAAGAATAGGTGCAAAAGTAACTACACGCGTTCCATCCCTTGAAATACCGTCATAAACACTTTCGTTTTCTGGTGAGTAAGTCGAACCAACATAATGTAAAGTATTATCCTGTTCAGAATCATGAAGATCATATTTCTTTAAGCACACATCTTCAATAGTGGTAATTATGTCATCAAGTTCTGCATTCAGATCGAGTGCGTAAAAATCCTGTTGTGCACTACGGAGTGTTTCTTTTGTTGAAAAGAATTGCATTAGATGTTGTGGATATTTAGGACAGAAACGAACTGTGTTTCCGCCTTCCACCACTGTTTTACCTAAGCCAAGCGCAACCAAAGCAATTCCGTCTGATGATTTCTGTGGAGGAACAGGATAAAAGTTATACGATTTTGCAACTCCCGCAAAATTAGGATAAAATTTTCCGTTGTGGGAGGCACCTACAAGACGCTGAACAATTACTGCCATCTTTTCTTCTTCAAGCCTGTAATCAGTTGCTTTCATATAATCTTTTACTTTGCGGTGAAATGTTGAAGCATAGACAGATTTTATCGATTGAAGAAGTTCATCCAGTCGTTTTTCAATATCCGGATTACTATTTGGAATCATGTAAGTTTCATATACACCTGCAAAGGGTTGAAACTGAGAGTCTTCCAGCAGACTTGAAGATCTAACAGCGAGAGGGCAACCAGTAATTTCTAAAAATTCTCTTAATCTTTGCTTTATATCTTCAGGAAAATATCGTGCTTCTATAAATGTTTTTGTTATTTCAATATCATCAACATCCTGATAAGCAAAATTATCAAAATTGTTTTCTTCAATGAATCTTTCAAATACTTCGGTTCCTATAACTATTGCAGAAGGAACCGATATATCAACTCCTTCAAACATATTTGAGATGTTGTAATTCATTATTATTAGCTGATTAATGAAACCCAAACCTCTTGCTTTACCTCCGAGGGAACCGTTGCCGATTCTTGCAAAACTGTTCTTGGGATCAAAAGAATCTTTATTAAAATCTGTTATTACTCCTCGATGCCTGTATTGTTTGTATTCAATGAGTGAAGTGATAAGCTGCTTCCTGAGATCGGCAACAGTGTTGAAGTCTTCTACTTTGTCAGGACGAAGTTTGTGAGCCAGCCAGAACTCAGTTCTTGCTTTAAGCCATTTTGAAAAGTGATTTCTCTGAGCATGATAAACCAGACTTTCATCGGGTACTCTTTTTAATTCAATTTCAAGTTCTTTTAAATTAGATGCTCTTCCAACTTCCTTTCCGTCTTTAGTTTGAAAAACAAAATCACCGAAGCCAAAATTTTGTAACATAAACTCACTAAGCTCGTGCAGCAATCTTGGTGATTTCTTATGAATAAATGCCACACCAATTGCCTGAGCTTTTTCCCGGAAACGCGGATCGCTGCTCTGAAGTAAAATCGGTATATCCTCTATCTGTTTTCTTACATTTACTGCAAACTTAATTCCTGCTTCGGGATCTTTTACACCTTGATGTTTGAAGTTTATGTCTAAAATTATACCCAGCACATTGTCTTTATACTTTTCATAACAAGACCATGCTTCTTCATAGGTAGTGCAAAGAAGAATTTTTGGTCTTGCACGCATTCTTAAAAATTTGTGCGTAAGATTTATTCCTTCTTTAAGCAATCGCTGAGACTGAATGAATATTTCTGTATAAATAAGTGGCAAATACGACGAATAGAATTTTACATTATCTTCAACAAGAATGATCGAATGGACACCGATGTCTTTCGTATCCTGCTCAACGTTCATTTTATCTTCAATATATTTTATAATTCCAATTAAAAGATGATAGTCGCCATTCCATATAAATATTTTTTCAAAGATAGAAATGTCGTAATTTGTAGTAAGATCTTTTCTCTCTCGATTATCATAGGCAAGTAGAACAATCGGAACATTTATACCAGACTGCCTTACCATTTGTGCAAACTTAACAACATGCATATCCTCGATATGTAAAGTGGTAATTATGAGATCAAAAGAAAGACGGCCAGACAGTTTTTCAAGAGCATCGGCTCCAGTTGTTACGTGAGTTATTTCAGGAGACTGACTCAGGTTAAGATTCTGGTATTCTTCCCTAATCAGTTCGTACAACCTTCCGTCTTCTTCGAACAAATAATTGTCATAAATACTTGATACGAGCAGAATCTCCCGTATCTTATATCGCATTAATTTTTGAAACCGTCTTACGCGAGCACCGAAAACGTTTTCTTGTTTATACTGCCTGAACTTGGCTACATGAGTTTCCATTTGTTTTCCCGGTAGAAAAGAATACTTGATTTGTGTTAATTTAATATAAGTGAATTTTTTGATGGAATAAAGTTGAATGTATCAGAAAAACGTCATGTATTTCCATTTCAATTAAAAATTAAAGTTGTATCAATACTTGTAGAATCATTTTGCCAGAAATGAAATGTGTAAGTGCCCGGATAAATAACCCTGTATTTGTATGAAAAAGATCGCTCAACACAAACGCAGGGACAAGCATTACCATCACTGGTAACAAACAGTTTTAAATAAATATCATTACCGCTTTCTGTTTTATTAAAATAATAACCGTTCCAGCACATACTTCCACAATATATATGAGTTGAAAAATCAACTGTGCGAAGTTCAATTTTTTCGACTGCAAGCGAGTCAATCCCTGCAGGAAAATTTAAGTTGGTTTCGTCTTCAAATAATGAGCAAGCAGGAAATTGAATAATTATTAGAAATAAAATTAAAATCTTCATTTAGTGCTCTTAATTATATAACAACGGAAATTTAACTAATCTATACTGTCAAGTAAATACATATTTCCAGTTTAAAGCTACTAATAATTAGTAGTTATAAAGTATTTAACATTTTGTAAATTCGTTTAGAATTTTGAAAAAATTATATGGTAAACAAAAAAAGAATAGTCGTAATTGGTGCGGGCATATCAGGTTTAACTACTGCATACCTTTTACACAAAAAAGAAATTGATGTAGTTGTACTGGAGAAAAATGAAGTTGTCGGCGGATCAATTGAGAGCACTTCCGAAAACGGCTTTCTTTTTGATCGTGGTCCGAACAGTGCTCTGGAAACGACTCCTGTTATTAGTTACCTGGTTGATGAGCTCAATCTGAAAGAAGAATTTCTTTACGCAAATAAAAAAGGAAATAAAAGATATATTCTCAGAGACAATAAACTTCATGCATTACCAATGTCTCCTCCTGCATTTTTTAAAACGAAATTATTTTCAACAAAAGCAAAGCTCAGACTTTTTGCTGAGCCATTCATTGGAAGTTCAGAAGACGGATATTATCAAAGCATAGCAGAATTTGTAACCAGTCGATTGGGAAAAGAATTTCTTGATTATGCAATAAATCCATTTGTTGCCGGAGTTTATGCTGGTAAACCGGAAGAGTTAAGTGTGAAATCTGCATTCCCAAAGCTTTATGCATTAGAAGAAAAATACGGCGGATTAATTATTGGAACAATAAAAAGCATTCGTGAAAGAAAAAGACGAGCAGAGGTATCAAAACAGAGCGCAAAGATGATTTCATTTAAGAAAGGTATGCAAACACTTCCACTTGCAATTACTGATGCTCTGGGTCAAAAAGTGATTACATCTGCTGAAGTTAAATCAATTGAGAAAGAAGAAACCGGCTACAAAGTAATTTTTGATCTTAAAGGATCACTCAAATCTATTAAGTGTGATGCAGTTCTTTCGACAATACCATCATATGCCGCAGATTATTTATTCTCAAAATTCGATGGTGGTATTAAGAAACATTTTAATGCTATTTACTATCCGCCTGTTCTTGTTTATTACCTGGTTTATAACAGAGAAAATATTAAACAGGAGTTAGATGGATTCGGATTTCTTATTCCGTCAAAAGAAAAAAAATCATTTCTTGGAGCAATATGGAGTTCTGTAATATTTCCCGGAAGAGCAGACGAGGATAAAGCAGCTTTCACTTTATTTATCGGCGGTGCGCGCAACCCGGAGTTTGTTAACGAGAACAGGGAAGAGTTACTTAAAAAAGTTCGAAAAGAATTTGAAGAGCTCATGAAAATAAATAGTGATCCCGTCTACTCAGCTGAAAGATTCTGGGAAAAAGCAATTCCGCAATACAATTTAGGTTACATTGAGCACGAAAATTATTTTGATGAATTTGAGAAAAAGAATCCGGGTTTGTTTTTGAGCGGTAATTACCGTGGAGGTATTTCCGTTGGTGACTGCATAAAAAATGCCGAAATAGTTACAAACAAAATTTCAAAAATTATTTAAACCTCTGTTTCTCTGTGCCTCTGTGGTAAAATATTTAGGGCGCTAAGAATCAGAAATGATAGAAAAAGAAAGGACAATATAATGTCACAATTTCCAACAATACGTCATAGAAGACTTCGTTATAATCCGATAATTCGCGATATGGTAAGAGAAACGGAGCTAATGAAGAACGATTTGATCTATCCGTTGTTTGTAGTACCGGGGAGTAATGTTAAAAATGCAGTAAAATCTATGCCTGGGGTTTTTCAGTTATCAATTGATAAACTTGTTGAAGAATGCAAAGAAGTAAGAGATCTTGGTATTCCTGCAGTAATTTTATTTGGAATTCCCGAGCACAAAGATGAAAAAGGATCGGAAGCTTATGATCCGAATGGAATTATTCAACGAGCTGTTCGTGCAATTAAAGCTGAGATAGAAGATCTTCTTGTTATTACAGATGTATGTCTATGCGAATATACTTCACACGGACATTGCGGTTTGCTTTCCGGTGAAGAAATTCTTAACGATGAAACAGTTTCACTTCTTGCAAAAGAAGCGGTCTCACATGCAGAAGCAGGCGCAGACATGATTGCTCCTTCAGATATGATGGATGGAAGAGTTGCAGCAATCAGAAAGGCACTGGACTATAAAGGATTTACAAAAATTCCTATTATGAGTTACGCAGCCAAATATTCATCCGGATTTTACGGACCATTCCGCGATGCAGCAGATTCAACTCCGGCTTTCGGTGACAGACGTTCTCACCAAATGGATATAGCGAATATTAATGAAGCATTAAGAGAAGTTGAAGAAGATATTAAAGAAGGTGCTGATATTGTGATGGTTAAACCCGCAGGGGCTTATCTTGATGTAATACGAGAAGTAAAACAAAGATTTGGAATGCCAACAGCCGCTTACCAGGTCAGCGGTGAATACGCAATGATAAAAGCTGCAGGTGCAAACGGCTGGATTGATGAGGAACGCGTTATGATTGAAGCGGCAACAGCCATCAAGCGTGCCGGAGCAGATATGTTATTAACTTACTTCGCTAAAGATATTGCTAAGTGGATTGATAGAACGAGGAAGTAGACTAAAAAAGACAGAATTCTTTAACAAGAAATTCTTCGAATTGCTGTAAATTTTTGTCCGTTTTACTCAGTCAACAAAAAATTCCAACAGAAGGAAATTTTCATATAAAATTTTAAATAATGAAATTCAACTTCAAGTCTGTGAATCTTCGTTTCTACGAAGAACTTAATGATTTCCTGCCGGATGATAGGAAGAAAATAAAATTTGAGCATCAGTTTATTGACAGGACTTCAGTTAAGGACCTGATTGAATCTTTTGGTGTGCCGCATACAGAAGTTGACATGATACTTATAAACAGCAAGTCAGTTTCATTTGACTATATTATTAATGATAAAGATGATATATCTGTATATCCGGTTTTTGAATCATTTGATATTTCGGATGTTCAGCATCTTCGTCCCGAACCTTTAAGAGACCCTAAATTTGTTTGTGATGTTCATCTGGGCAAACTTGCAAGAAATTTAAGAATGCTTGGGTTTGATACTTTTTATAAGAATGATCTTATTGATGATGAGATTGTAAAAATATCCGAAAAAGAAAAACGGACAATTCTTACAAAAGATTTGGAGTTATTAAAGCGAACAGAAGTTTCTCATGGTTATTATTTGCGAAATGATAATCAGGAAGAACAAATAAAGGAAGTAATAAAAAGATTTCATCTCAACAACCTTATAAAAGAATTTTCGCGTTGTCTCGATTGCAATACTATATTGGTTTCAATTGAGAAAGATAAAATTATTAATGAACTTCCTCCTAAAGTAAAAGAAAGACAGCAAGAATTTTATACCTGCAGTTCTTGCGGCAAAATTTATTGGAAAGGTTCGCATTTTGAAAAGATGTTACTAAAGGTAAAATCATTTAAGGAAATTCATTAAACATTTTCCGGAGCTATTAACTAAAAATTATTTTTTATGTGGATTATAATTCGTGTTCTTATAGCAGTTGTGTTTCTTTTTCTTATTCAGTTTTACTTTGTAAGAAAAGTTAAAGTATCAGTAAAAACACTTTTCCCGAATTTTCCCGATAAAAAAAGAAAAACAATTCTATTGGTTTTTCTTCTGCTGTTGAATGCTTATCCTGTGCTGTTAATAATCAATTCTGTTTATGCCGCAATAACAAAACAGTCAATTGTTTTTCCGCAAAATGTCCTGGCAGACTATCTAATTCTTTATCCGTTTTGGATTTTCTTTATAATAATTGTCCAGACTTGTTTGTTCTTTTTAATTATTGATTTGTTTAAGCTGCTTTTGTTTCCTTTATATAAAAAGTATAAAGAAAAACTGTATTCTTTTCAGGCGAAGTTGTTTTTAGCAGTAATAGCTTTCTTTATCATTTATGTCCCTGCCAGAGTAATTTACGATTATCATAAAGTTAATATCAGATTTGTTGAATTTAAGAAAGATAATCTATCCGAAGATTTAGTCGGGTTTAAGATTGCTTTTATAACTGATGTTCAAGCGGATAGATACACAGATGATGCAAGACTAAAAAAATATATTGATGCGGTTAACTCAGCCGATCCGGATTTAGTTTTAATTGCTGGTGATGTTATTACATCCACACCGGATTATATTGAAACTGCGGCAAAATACATAGGTAAACTCAATTCAAACTACGGAATTTATTCTTGTGTCGGTGATCATGATAACTGGGCTTACCGGCGGGATACGCAAAGAAGCAGAAAAGAAATTACCGATGCTCTGAATGCTTACGATGTTGAAATGGTGGATAATGATATCAGGTTTATCGAAAAAGGTAATACTAAAATTGGGATTACTTTTATTACCAATACTTATGTTGAAACAATTTCTGATGAGTTATTAAATAGACTAGCTAAGTCAAATCATACAGATTTTAAAATATTTTTAACCCATCAACCACAGGATTTTCTAATTCAAAGCGCAAAGCAAAATAATTATAACCTGTTTCTTGCAGGACACACTCACGGAGGGCAAATAACCTTTTTGTTTCCGTTCATTCATTTGACTCCAACTTTAGTTGAAACAAAATATATTAAAGGTGATTTTTATTTCGATAGTATGCTTGCAATTGTTTGCGGCGGACTTGGAATGTCCCTTGCCCCGGTAAGATATAACTCGACACCGGAAATAGTTATAATTAATCTTCTAAAAAATTCTCGTTAAAATGAATTTCAAGCTAACACATACTATAATATTTTTATTTTATCTATTTGTAAGTCCACAATTACTTGGACAAAACAATTGGGAAGTGTTAAATTCACCCACAGATCAGCTTCTGAGAAATCTCTATGCTGTAAATGAAAATTATATTTGGGCTGCCGGCGGAAATGGGACTGTTGTAAAAACTACTAACGGCGGAGATGATTGGACTATACTCAATACAGGGGTAACAACATTTATTTATGATATTTTCTTTTTGAATGAAAATCTCGGTTGGGCTTTGTCTTTCCCATTCACGACGCCATTTATTCAAAAAATTCTCAAAACAACAAATGGTGGAGAAAACTGGAATGTTCAAAATTATCCGGAGGAATTTACATTATTCCGCACAGTTTATTTCCTGGATTCATTAAACGGCTTTATGGGCGGAGATTATATTGCAAGCACAACAGATGGAGGCATGAATTGGATAAGGGCTAATGTGGATTCCAGTTTATTATCAGATTATCCCGTTATTAAATTTAAGTTTTATGATGAGCAACTTGGATATGCTTGCGGAGGTGCTCGTGATAGAGCCGGTGTCATGTGGAGAACAACAGATGGAGGCTTAAACTGGTCAGCTCAAGGTGTTAGTCCCGACGAGGTTTACGATTTCCATATTCAAGACTCACTCAATATTATTGCTATCAGTGGTGACCCAGAAGGGATTTTTCCTGTTGGAATTGTTCGTTCTACAAATGCAGGTTTGGAATGGACATTTACAGATACAGAACATTTTGCATTATCTTTTGCTTTGGATTTTAGAACTGAAAATGAGGGCTGGTCTGCCTCCGGAACATTTTTCCTTTATACTTCGGATGGTGGAGAATCCTGGGAAAAAATAAATGCACCAGATAGCTCAGAAATTTACGATTTACAATTTGTAGATGAATATACAGGTTATGGTTCAGGGGTAAGTGGGACATTAATTAGAATCAAATTTGATAAACCATTTATTCCGCCGTATGATACCTCAAAGATTTTTTTAGATCAAAATTATCCAAATCCATTTAGTGAAAAAACTATTATCACTTTTTTCTTACCTGAAGATTCTAATATGAAGTTAGAGATTCATGATATTCTCGGAAGAAAGGTGAAGTCTTTAATTGATGAAAGAAAATCAAAAGGACCTCATAGTATTGATTTGAACTTAAACAATTTTTCAAGTGGAGTTTACTTTTATACTCTAACCGCAAATAATTTCAGGCAAACCAAAAAAATGATTTATCTAAGGTAGATGATAATTTAATCATTAGTTAATTCCATAGATGAAGTCATTCATAGATTTATAGTTGTTTAAATTTATATTTTAGTGTAGTTAATTAAAAATCATATTCATTTCAGAGGTATTTATGTCGTTCGAAATAATCAAAGAAAAAACCAATCAGGCAGTAGAAATTCTTAAAGAAAAAAATATTGATATGTGGATCACCTTTGTCCGTGAAACCGGAGCATTAAAAGATCCCGCATTAGATGTTACGGTTGGAAACAGTTCCACATGGCAATCAGCTTTCATAATCAATATAGATGGTGATAAAACAGCAATTGTTGGTGATATGGAAAAAGAGAACTTTGTAAAAGCAGGTGTTTATCAGAATGTAATTGGATACCTTAAATCCATCCGCGAACCATTGGTCGAATATATCACTAAAAAAAATCCTAAAACAATAGCAATTAATTATTCTAAAAATTCGGTACTTGCTGACGGACTAACTTACGGAATGTATCAGATTCTTCTTGATCATCTGGCAGGAACTGAATATGTAAAGAGACTCGTAAGTGCCGAAGAAGTTATATCTGCATTGCGCGGAAGAAAATCAAAAGCGGAACTTGCAATTATGAAAGAAGCTGCTGATGAAACTCTTAAAATATTTGATATGGCAACAACGTTTATTAAACCCGGTGTTACAGAATTAGATATTGCAAACTACGTAAAAAGAATTGTTGTAGAGAAAGGTTACGAACTTGCATGGGAGGACACACATTGTCCAGCTGTTTTTACAGGACCTGATCCTGCAGGACCGCATTCAGGACCAACAGATCGAAAAGTTGACTATGGACATATGATCAATATGGATTTTGGAATAAAGCTAAAAGGCTATTGTTCCGATATTCAACGTACCTGGTATGTACTTAACAAAAATGAAGATAAAGCTCCTGAAACAGTTCAAAAAGGTTTTGAAATTATTCGTGATGCAATTCAAATGGTTGCCGATGCATTAAAACCCGGAGTTAAGGGAGTTGAAATGGATGATATTGCCAGAAATTATATTACTGAAAATGGTTATGAAGAATATCCGCACGGACTCGGTCATCAGCTTGGCAGATCAGTTCACGATGGTGGAGCCGGACTTTTCCCACGTTGGGAAAAATATGGTGATACTCCTTTTATGCCATTAGAGGAAGGACAGATATTTACAATTGAACCTCGTTTGCCGGTTAAAGGCTTTGGTGTTTCTACAATTGAGGAAGAAGTTTATTTAACAAAAGATGGCTGTGAATTTATAACCAAACCACAGAAGGAACTTATACTGATCAGATAAATGAGTTTAAAAAGCAAATTCCCCTCATTGCGAGGGGAATTCGTTTGGGCATAATTAACAACTAAGGGGTATGTCTTATTCCCACCAGCTTAAAACTTTGAATCTCTGAGTCAACAATAAATCCTTTATAAGATTCAGAACCTCTGAACTGTATAACAATTCAAAATTTCCACTTGATATATTAAGATCAATTCTGTCACCGGTAACTAAAATACCGCCATAGATTGTAGAATTACCCATAAAGTTTATTTCAATATTTGTTTCCTTATAAGCAATAATAATTCCCCAGTAATCAAAAGTACCATTAATAGTCAGACTACCATCAACAACTAAAATTCCACAACCGCTGAGATTTTGATTGAACTTTACACCTTTATCCCCAGCTTTAACGAAAGTGGTCTTTGGCACTGAAAGAGTTCCTAATGTGTTTATTTTTGCTAAATTTGTTTCTGGTGTAATTAAAATGTCAGGATTATCTGCCGCATCTGCTGAATAATCCTTCCAATCTACTTGTTCAGGAACTACACCAATTGGTGGCTTCCCTTCAACAACTGCGGAACCAATTATACTTGTCTCGAGCGGCGAGACCTGGCTTTCATAATCAACAGCTATTCCCATTATATCGTCATTTAGGACTTCGGTTAAAGTTCCATCGAGTTTATGATTTAAACCACTTATTGTGATGTTTCCGTTTATCTTGGTTTTTTCTATTACCGACGTTGAAAGATAGAGAGCCCCTGGAAGTGGAGGTATCGGTAATCTGTCAGCTAATGCTTCAACAACTGTTGTGTGATTGACATCCATAAAACTTGAATTAGAAGTTACGGTAACAACACCCTCAGTGCTTACTTCTGAAATTTTAACATCGTAAGTTCCCTCAAACAAACTATTATTTGTGTATGTATGATTAGCCAGACTCAGATCGTGTTTCAATTTTTCCAAGTAAACCTCAACGCCCGAATTAGCAATTAATCGGGCGTGAGTTTGCTCGAACATATTAACGGTAGTCGTTGTATTCTCGTTAGAATTGGCATTTAATCTAAGTATAAAAAAGCCAATTATAACCGACATACCCAGAACGATGATTAGTGAGCTTTTTCCCATGACATTTCTCTCTGATTAATTTCAATTTCAAATTAATTTCTGAAAATGTTCAACCAATAGATCGATCAATTCAGAAATTTGTTTAAATTTTCCGTTTGTGTCCCAAATTAGACAGATTTTATTTTCTGGAGAGGATTAACTAAATCGTATTGACTAAAAAAGAGAGAATTACGATTGCCCTGTATTTTCTGCGGATTGTCTTAATTCTAATTAGTTAACCATGCAAAGGGGATAAATTCAATATTGATGCCATAAAAATCGAATAACATTTCTGAAAAATAAATGCTGATAAAAGAAGGAAGATTTAGCTAAATAAATATAGAATATCGGCAAAATTCAGGGTTTTATAAAAGGATTACGTGATATTCTCCTTTATTTTAATTTAAACATAATTGAAAATCTCAAGAAGAGAGAATTAGAGTTAGATATTAGATACGTTAAGTTTTAATACCACTCCGTTAAGAAATCATATAAATGCTTATGTTATATAAATTCGCTATTTTCTTATTCCCACCAGCTAAGGATAGTAAATCTTTTAGTTGTAAGTAAATTTTGAATGAGATTCATTGCTTCGGTGCTATATAAAACATCAAAATTTCCATTAGCTACTTCAACGTTAATCTTATCTCCGGCAACAACTAAGCTGCCTATAATTGATCCATTACCATTAAGTTTAATATCTACACTTGTATTCTTAAATGCAATTACTAAACCCTTGTAATTGAAGGTACCATTTACTTCCAAGCTGCCGTTCACTACTAAAATACCAACTCCGCTTGCTGTTGAGGAATTATTTAAGTGGATATCGCCATTTATAAAAGTCACCTTAGGATTCGTTACAGTTCCCCAAGGTTCTTTTTTTCCTAAAACACTATCCATTTTTTCTTGAGTATTTATAACAATATCGGCATTATCAGCCAGCAATTGAGCATATTCTGCCCAATTAACTTCATTTGATATTACCTGAACACTTGGAGTGCCGCCGTAACCAATAATCTGATCGATAGTGTTTTTGGTGATCATATCCATAACAGATTTATATTGGGTTGCTCCATCGACGGCAATACCCGGAACACTTGATGCACCAGGGATAGTATCGCCATTCAGATCGTGATCTTTTCCATTAATTTCTATGCTTCCATTAATAGCATTTTTCTTTAACGCTGCAACAGTTTTACCTGATAAATACATAGCTCCGGGTCCTGGGTAGAAAGGGACTCTATCTGCTTCGGCTTCTACAACAGTTGTATGTGTCACATTCATAAAATTAGCAACAGAAGTAACCAATACCGTATCTTCTGGACCTTCAATTTTGACACTATAAGTTCCACTAAAAAGATTGTTGCCTGAATAAGTTTTGCCGATCATTGTTCGGTCATGTTTTAATTTTTCCAGATAAATTTCAACTCCGGAGTTTGCAATAAGTCGAGCTTGTGTTTTATTAAACGAGTCAACGGTAGTCGAAACGTTTTCACTGGAATTTGAATTCAACTTTAAAGTGAAAAAACCGATTATAATCGACATACCTAAAACGATGATTAATGAACTCTTTCCCATAATATACCTCTCTGATCTATCTTAATTTCCACCAAATTCTTGCTTCTATTAAGTTTTGTGCTAAACATTTATATTTTTTAATTCAAAACTCTTTACTAGAGTAAACAATATCCATACCACAAAGATTATAGCTTAACCGTCGTTAAATCATAAGATGCAAATTGATGAAACACAACGATTTTGAAGGAAAAATTTTCAAAATCAACAATATTCGTTGATTTTTGGACAGTTGTAAATAACAGTACTTTTTTTTGTAGAAAGAAGATTAAATTCTTAAAGTGAGAGTTATGCATCAATAGTTTACATTTGTAAACTTTTATTACCTATGAGTAAGGATTTCTTTCGGATATAAGGAAAGCTTTCAAAATAGCCGAAATTCTGAAGATTCAATCACTTTGGTCTTATAATATTAAAGTTAGCTAAACTGCTAAATACTTGAGATTATAGAAAAAAACAATAATTCGCAGACAATATTTTTTACTTTATACCTTTAGAATTCACAGTTTCTCAAATAAGACTCCTGAAGTTTTAATTGATATTCTTCCCATTCAATTTCTACTGCACCGAACATTTTTAGATGTTCGGTCATATACTGGACATCAAGTAGAACAAAACTCTTATCTTTTAATCTGTTCAATAAATACATCAATGCTACTTTGGAAGCTTGTGATACAACCGAGAACATTGACTCACCAAAGAACGCCCCGCGAAAAGTTATTCCATAAAGTCCGCCAACCAACTCATCATTCATCCACGTTTCAACTGTATGAAGATATCCACGCTTATGTAATTTTTTATATGCCGCTATGAGTTTATCTGATATCCAAGTTTCCTCTCTGATTGAACAATTTTTTATTACTGACAAAAAATCATAATCATATCTGATTTCAAAATTCGACTTTTCCACAGATTTCTTCAATGATCGTGGTATATTAAAATTATCCAGAGGGATAACACATCGTGTTTCAGGCATATACCAATTTATGTGTCCGGTTTTGCTTTCAGCCATTGGAAATGCACCTGAAGCATACAGTCTGATCATATTATCCGGTTTGAGCAGATCATCTGATATTAATTTACCTTTATTATCCATTTGCTTAATATTATGAGTAAAAACTGTTTAGAGAACGAATAAAGATAGACAAAATCACTAACAGAATTATTTTATTTCCACTTAGCCTTGATTAAGTTTGTATATTATTTACATTAAAATATTACAGAAAAAGATAAAATGTAAACAGGGTTTTTATGAAAAAAATTGCCGTTGTTGCTTTAGGGGGAAATGCATTGTTAAGAGGAAATGAAACAGGTACAATTCAGCAACAGGAAAGAAACACTTACGATACTTGCATCAATCTTATAAAATTACTTGAAAATGATTTTAATATTGTAATCACTCATGGAAATGGTCCGCAAGTGGGAAATATTCTTCTTAGAAACGAAGCGGGCTATAACACCTACAAAATTCCAAAGATGCCATTGGATATTTGCGTAGCTGATTCACAGGGCGGAATTGGCTATATGGTCGAAAGACAACTGAGAAATATTCTTGCTGAAAAGAAAATAAGAAAAAATGTAGTTACAATGGTTACTCAGGTTTTAGTTGATAAAAATGATCCGGCTTTTGAAAATCCCACGAAACCTGTTGGTGCTTTTTATTTAAAGGAAGAGGCAGACCTCCTGGCACGAGCAAATAATTTTATATTTAAAGAAGACTCAGGCAAACGCGGATGGCGAAGAATTGTAGCCTCACCCGAACCTAAAGATGTTTTGAATAAAAAGATCATTAAAAATCTTGTTAAAAAGGGAAACATTGTAATAGCTGCCGGCGGCGGCGGTGTTCCTGTTTATCTCGATGAACAAAAAAAAATGCACGGAATTGAAGCAGTAATTGATAAAGATCGTGCCTCTGCTCTTCTTGCTTATGAAATAGACGCCGATGACTTTTTTATTCTGACAGATGTTCCTAAAGTATATCTTAATTTTCGTAAGCCTGACCAGAAAGCATTGGATACAATTACTGTTGAACAGGCAGAGGAGTACTTAAATCAAGGACAATTTGCTGCAGGTAGTATGGGTCCTAAAATTGAAGCAGCTATACATTTTATAAGAAATGGCGGCAAGGAAACAATTATTACTGAGTCAACTCAGCTTGGAAATCCCCGCTCAGGTACAATTATAACATCTGAACAAAAGAATTAATAATCTAAAATAAAAGGGAATCATAAATGGCAGTTAATATGAAAGGAAAAAATCTTATTTCAATTGCAGATCTTTCAATTGAAGAGATTTATCAGATTTTTGATGTGAGTAAATCACTGAAAGAAAAACTTTATACGGGTGAAGCTCACAGGTGTCTTGAAGGAAAAACACTCGGTATGATCTTTACAAAAAGATCTACAAGAACAAGAGTATCATTTGAAACAGGCATTTATCAGTTAGGTGGAATTGGAATGTACTTTGGTCCAAATGATTTACAATTAGGAACAAGTGAAAGTATTTCAGATACAGCAAAGGTTTTGGGGAGATATCTTAGCGGAATAATGATCAGAACTTTTGATCATAAGGATGTTGTTGAACTTGGTAAGTATGCCGGAATCCCCGTAATAAATGGATTAACAGATCTTCTTCATCCATGCCAGGTTCTAACAGATTTGTTTACTATTCTCGAGAAGAAAAGAAAATTGGATGGATTAAAACTCGCTTACATTGGTGACGGAAATAATATGGCGCACAGCTTATTGAATGGTTGTTCAAAAGTAGGGATGAATGTAGCGATTGCTTCTCCTTCCGGATACAAGCCTAATAAGGAAATTGTTGAAAATGCCAAAAAGTTTGCAAAATATATGGGCTCAAAAATAGAGATAACGAACGATCCTGTTGCTGCAGTTAAAAATGCAGATATAGTGTACACAGATGTTTGGGCTAGTATGGGACAAGAGACTGAAGCTGTAGAAAGGAAGAAAAAGTTTGCTAAATATCAGGTTAATTCCAATTTAGTTAAGAATGCAAAAGATGATTATTTGTTTATGCATTGTTTGCCTGCACACCGGGGAGAAGAAGTCGTAAATGAAGTTGCCGATTCTCCTAACTCTGTAATTTTCGATGAAGCTGAAAACAGGCTTCACGTTCAGAAAGCCATAATGGCTTTAACAATGTAATTTAATTAGCATCTTCGCACTTAGATTTGTAAAGTTTTATGTGCGGAGATGCTATTCTTTTGAGATTAAATAATTAATAATTTTAGCTTTTTACGAACTAATACCTGATCTTATACTTCAGTTCTTCTTTTAAAATCTATAATGACCTGATCATTAGAACTACTGAGCTCTTCGGGTTTGCCTAAAAAATAAATTTCACCATTATGCATCATTCCAACTTTGTCAGCCACGTTTTTTACACTGTACATATCGTGCGTAACAACAATTGAAGTAACGTTAAGTTTATCTGAAAGATCTTTGATTAGACTGTCAATTGAATCAGACATTATGGGGTCAAGTCCTGTTGTCGGTTCGTCGTACAAGATATAATCGGGATTTGTAACTAGAGCACGTGCAAGCCCGACTCTTTTTTTCATTCCACCTGAAAGTTCTGACGGTTTAAGATTTTCAGTACCGGACAAACCAACGAGTTCAAGTTTTTCAGACACAACCTTTTCTATTTCAAATTTGGAATGTTTGTCGAATGATTCAATTAGAGAAAGAGAAACATTTTCTTCAACAGTTAGTGAATCAAATAAGGCGGAACCCTGGAAAAGAAATCCGAATTTTCTCCTCAAACGATACAGTTCATTTTCAGATAAGTCATCAACAATCTTACCTTCAACTTTTACGTGACCAGAATCAGGGCGAAGCAAACCGACAATATGTTTTATTAAAACACTTTTACCGCAGCC